>JAFXHH010000010.1 GCA_017536475.1 Clostridia bacterium | reverse complement strand
GGCGTGGCTGTATGACCTCCCCCTCTTCCTTTGCAGTATCCAGCTTATCACAATTCCCCTTGCCGCCTTCTCTAAAGGACGGCTCAAGGAGGTCTCCCTCGATTTCGTGTTCATCTTCGGAATTTTAGGAGCAATACTCGGCACCTACGGTGCAGGACAAAACTATGCCTGCTACCCCGTCCTCTGCTTTGACAACGTGATCTCGGGAATCACCCACACGATTGCAGGCTTCTCCTCCCTCTACATAGTCATCTCGGGCATGGCGAGTATGAAAAAGCGCAATATTCCCTTCTGCTTCGCCATTCTCTCCGCGTTTTGCGTAGCCGCATACGGCGCAAATCACGCACTCGACTACAACTATATGTTCCTTATGCGCGGCGACGGCACACCCTACGACATAATCTATAACCTCGTCGGCGGCAACGCGATCGCCTACCCCATCCTCGTCGTGCTTCTTTTCTATATCTACATCACGGCATTTTACCTCATCTACAGCGCGGCAACCCGCAAAAAGCACCGACCTGCCCGGCCCATACCCGAGGAAACGATCTCAGAACCCACAATGTCACACGTGTAAAAATTTTATTTCACCTTCTATAAATCCCCCTCCTAATCTTCCTTGTTCAAGGTTTTTGAAAGATGAGGGGTGTGGGGAGGGGAGAGCTTTTTTCAAAAAGCTCTCCCCTCCCCACATCTCTACTTCTCCTCAATCATCTTCCGAAGCGCCTCAAGTGCCCTGTCAAGACCGCCGACCTCGTCAATAATGCCGTATTCGACCGCCTCCCTCCCCTCAATGATCGATCCCACGTCGGTCGCCATCATGTCGGGGCGCATCATCAGCTCGTAAAGCTTTTCCTTGTCCGCGCGGCTGTGAGCGCAGATAAAATTGATTATCCGCTTCTGCATCTCGTTGAAATAGGTAAAGGTCTGCGGCACACCGACGACAAGACCGTTTATCCTCACGGGATGAATAGTCATCGTCGCGCTCGGCACGATAAACGACCTCTTTCCCGACACCGCCAAGGGCACACCTATCGAGTGCCCTCCCCCAAGCACGACCGAGACCGTCGGCTTCGTCATCGACGCTATGACCTCGGCTATCGCAAGCCCCGCCTCAACGTCGCCGCCCATCGTGTTGACAAGTATCAGAACACCGTCGATCTCCTCGTCCTGCTCGATAGAAACGAGGGTGGGCAGTATGTGCTCGTATTTCGTCGCCTTCTGACCGTCAGGCAGAATATAGTGCCCCTCGATCTGCCCGATTATCGAAAGACAGTGAATGGTGTGCTCGCTATTTTTCGCCACCACACCGCCGCTCTCCCCGATCAGATCCTGCTCGGTCAGCTTGCGCTCGTTTATCTCCTCGTTTTCGCCGTCATTCTCATTTGTTATTTTATCTTCTCTGTTTTTCATGGTCTCTCCCTTTATAATGAAAATTCAATTCAAACACGTAGGCGGGGCTTGCTCCCGCCGTTTTTTGCACAGGCGACACCCAAGCGCCGCCCCTTTATCCAAAATCCGCTTGTTATTAGTATTGCCAATAAATTTTTTCGATAATCCTACCGATTTGTTTAAAAATCATCTTTACAAATGGCGCAAAATGTGATAAAATGAATGAGAATGGGGATTTATGACCCCAACCGATAATAAAAATCAAATTAAATAAGTGAGGTAACAACTATGGAAAAGAAAGTCCTTGTTGAAACGTCCGCAAGACACATCCACCTGACCGACGCGACAGTGGCTGTCCTCTACGGCGAAGGAGCAAAGCTTGAGCCCAAGAAAATGCTCTCCCAGCCCGATCAGTTTGCCGCTGCAAACGAAAAGATCAAGCTCGTAGGCCCTAAGGGCGAGCTTATGGTCAGCGTTCTCGGTCCTACGAGAAAGGCAGATCAGGTTGAGCTTTCCTACACCGATGCAAGAGTTCTCGGACTTAAGAGCGTTCCCGTACGCGAGTCTGGCGACGTCGCAGGCACACCCGGAATCAAAATGGTAGGTCCCTCAGGCGAGATCGAGATCGCAGAGGGCTGCATCATCGCAAAGAGACACATCCACTTCGATACCGCAACCGCAAAAGAAATGGGCATCTCCGACAAGCAGATCGTAAAGGTAAAGATCGATAGCGACAGAACCACCATCTTCGACGACGTAGTTTGCCGCGTTTCCGACTCCTACGCATTCGCAATGCACATCGATACCGACGAGTGCAACGCCGCTTGCGCATTCGGTGAGATCTACGGCGAAATATTGGCTTAATTCACACCTTTTTCGAGAAAAAGGTGTGCCAAAAAGCTTCCGATATCGTGTGGAGAAATATGGCACACGACCATTTATCCCTCGGCCGTGAAGCTTTTCAACAAAACCGTAGGGGACGGCGCCCTCGACATCCCACTCAACATTGAAGTCGATTTACAAAGAAAGCAGTCCAAAAAGCTTCCTGAATCGTGTGGAAACAGGTTTTAAACGATCATTTATCCCTCGACCATGAAGTTAATTGTAAAGATAAGGCACATAACTATGAAAAAAATTAAAATACTCTTTCAAGGCGACAGCATAACCGACGCGGGCAGAGACCGCAGTGATTACCACGATCTCGGACTCGGATATGCCCTCTATGCAGCCGAAATGCTTAAGGAAGCATACCCCGACGTAGAGTTTGAATTCATCGACCTCGGACTCAGCGGCAACCGCACAGGTCAGCTTTTCGACCGTATCACCCCTGATTGCATCGAGATCAAGCCCGACATCGTATCCATCCTCATCGGAATCAACGACATCTGGCACCGTTACGAGTACGAATTCGTTCCCACCAGAGATGAGCAGATCTCGCTGAACTACAGATGCATCCTTGACGTTGTAAAAGAATCAACCAATGCAAAAATACTTATGCTTCAACCCTTCACCGAGGGTAATGATCAGGCATTTATGAGGCCCGACGTTGACAGAGTGATCCCGATCGTCGATTCCCTCGCCGAAAAATACGCCGACGCTTACATCAAGCTCGACGAGATCATCCACGCCGATGAAAATTACGGAACCGAGCACTATTTCACAAGAGACGGTGTCCACCCCAACGAAAACGGCGCAGAATTCATCGCCAAGCTCTATGTTGAAGCAGTAAAGCCCCTCATCGCTGAGATCCTCTCTAACAAATAATCGCAAAACTTTCCGTTTATACTTTATGGTTTGGGCTCAACACCCTTCCAAAAATAACCGATAGTGAGGAATTTTTTGCTCGCAAAAAATTCTGCGTCACCCTAAAAGCACCCCAATATCGGGAAGTTCTTTGCCAAGCTTTCTCTCGAGAAAGCGGAAAAATCGTTTCATTCACTAACTAATAAAAAATTAAAATAAGGAGATAAAAACAATGAGCAACGTAAGTGAATTCCCTTACGCACAGAGCCTTGAGGTTCAGCACATGTGCGTAGTTAAAAAGGGTTGTGACCACGGTCCTGCTCCCCTTCCCGAAGAGGGCAAGTGGATCCAGGCAAAACAGATTTCCGACATTTCGGCATACACCCACGGTGTAGGCTGGTGTGCACCTCAGCAGGGTGCCTGCAAGCTCTCCCTCAACGTTAAGAACGGTATCATCGAGGAAGCACTTGTAGAGACCATCGGCTGCTCGGGTATGACCCACTCCGCAGCAATGGCGGCAGAGATCCTCCCCGGCAAGACCATTCTTGAGGCTCTCAACACAGACCTTGTTTGCGACGCTATCAACACCGCAATGAGAGAGCTCTTCCTCCAGATCGTATACGGCAGAAGCCAGTCTGCATTCTCCGAGGGCGGTCTTGTTATCGGCGCAGGCATGGAAGATCTCGGTAAGGGCGAGCGTTCCATGGTTGGTACGATGTACGGAACCAAGGAAAAGGGTGTAAGATACCTCGAGATGACCGAGGGCTACTGCACCAGAATGGCACTTGACGAAAACAACGAAGTAATCGGCTACGAATTCGTATCTCTCGGCAAGATGACCGATATGATCAAGAAGGGCATCGAGCCCAACGAGGCATACGAAAAGGCAAAGGGCACATACGGTAGATTCAATGATGCTGCAAAGTACATTGATCCCCGTAAGGAATAATCAAGGAGGTAGAGTATAATGGCTAAATTTGAAGGTTACGAAAGAAGAGAAGCGAAGATCCTCGCTGCTCTTAAGGAATACGGAATCAACTCTATCGACGAGTGCAAAGAGATCTGCGACGCTAAGGGCATCGACCCCTATAAGATCGTAGAAGAGACCCAGCCCATCTGCTTCGAGAACGCAAAGTGGGCATACACCGTTGGCGCAGCTATCGCAATCAAGAAGGGTTGTACCAAGGCTGCTGATGCCGCTGCCGCTATCGGTATCGGACTTCAGGCATTCTGCATCCCCGGATCCGTTGCTGAAAACCGCAAGGTTGGTCTTGGCCACGGAAATCTCGGCAAGATGCTTCTTTCGGAGGAGACCGAGTGCTTCTGCTTCTTGGCAGGTCACGAGTCCTTCGCAGCAGCAGAGGGCGCTATCAAGATCGCTCTCAACGCTAACAAGGTAAGAGTTAAGCCCCTTCGCGTTATCCTTAACGGTCTCGGCAAGGACGCAGCTTACATCATATCCAGAATCAACGGCTTCACCTACGTAGAGACCAAGTTCGATCCCTACACCGAGGAAGTAACCGTTGTTCGTGAAGTTCCCTTCTCCAAGGGTCCCAGAGCTGACGTTAAGTGCTACGGCTCCGACAACGTTCCCGAGGGCGTTGCGATCATGAAGAAGGAAAACGTCGGCGTTTCTATCACCGGTAACTCCACCAACCCCACCAGATTCCAGCACCCCGTTGCAGGAACCTATAAGAAGTGGTGCCAGGAAAACGGAGTTGGCTACTTCTCCGTTGCATCGGGCGGCGGTACAGGCCGTACCCTCCACCCCGATAACATGGCAGCAGGTCCCTCCAGCTACGGTATGACCGATACTATGGGAAGAATGCACAGCGACGCACAGTTCGCAGGCTCCTCCTCGGTTCCCGCACACGTAGAGATGATGGGCTTGATTGGTGCCGGCAACAATCCTATGGTAGGAATGACGGTAGCAGTAGCTGTAGCGATCGAGGAAGCTTCCAAGTAAAACAACCCCATGCTTGGCAACAACCACAGGCTGTTGAGATAACCGTTGCCGTTGCTATCGAAGAAGCAAGCAAGTAAGAGAAATTACGGTCGCTTTTTGAAAAAAGCTCCGCAAAAACTTTCATAAAAAATTGGACACATCATTTTAGGCTTTGGCCTTGGTGATGTGTCCAATATTTTTATCATCTTGCTATCGCAATTTAGAATTATTTCTTCTTGGATTTTTTAAATTCCTTCATACCGTTAGTACTTCCGCCATCGCAAAGAACGTCAACGCCTGCAAGGTATCCATTGCGCTCATCAGCAACAGTTGCAAGTGCAAATCCAAGCTCCTCGGGTTTACCCATTCTCGATTCCGCGGAGAAAGGAATAAGCATTCCGCCGTCCTCTTTTTCAAGGTTACCCATATCGGTTGCAATAAGTCCGGGGCTGAGGGATACTACGCGAATTCCGCGAGGACCGTACTCAAACGCGCACTTCTTAGCATACCAAACCACGAAGTTCTTGGAAAGCGAGTATGCAAAGCCCTTCTGCTGATAATCGCCCTTTGCCATCTTGCTCTTCTTAATGAGCTTCTTGAGGAACAATTCTTCGTCGGTTTCGGCGAACGCGTAGTGCTTCTTGTTGATTATGAACGAAGGGAGAATGTACGCAGAGTTAGACGAAACGTCAACAATAACGCTTCCCGGCCCCATAAGCTTAGAAAATTCCTGATTTACGTAAACAGTTCCAAGTGCATTGATGCGAAGGATTCCCTCAGGAGTACCCTTCATTGCAGGAGAAACACCCGCAGAGTTGATCACGTTCTTTATTTCGCCGAGAGATGCCGCATATTCTGCAAGCTCCTTAACGCTTTCTCGCTTGGAGGTATCGCATACCTTTGCATATGCCTCGTATCCAAGAGCCTTTAATTCTGCAACTGCACCCTCAAGCTTTGCAAGAGTTCTGCCGGAAATAACGATGATTTTATCCTTGGGCATAAATTTTGCAGCCTCAAAGCCCATACCGCTTCCGCCGCCGGTGATTACACATACGTTTGCCATATAATTTTCTCCTACCATATTGATTTTTTTGACAAAATCATTATAGCACAAATTTTGGCGAAAATCAATACCATAAAAACACAAATTTTTCAACCAATAAAACTAAACCGGAGGATTTATTAGGTACATCTTCCGGAAGATTACATATCCAAGAGAGTGGGGCAAAAGTCCCACTCAATTCATACCCTTTTGAGATTTTTATTTGATGATCCCCATTGACAAAAAGGTGTAAAGATGGTATCATATACGCATAGGCAGAAAAACGCGTTTACATTGTGCCACCAAGGCAAAAGCAAACACACAAAAAACAACAATAATGATCCTTAATCAAAAAAACCTCCCTTCCAAGCAATATTTTGTAAAAATCCAAACTTCTCAACCAGAAACTATGAGGTAAAACTTAAATGAAAAAATTTATTTCTCTACTCTTGGCAGCACTCCTGTGTCTGTCGTTTGCGGCATGCTCCCCGAGCTCCTCGTCTCGTCCCTCAGGAGAGGAAACCACAACTTTCGCCCCCTCGGGTGACGAAACGACCTCTCCCGATCACTCGGGCGATCAAACAACCTCTCCCGATCACTCGGGCGACCAAACAACCACACCCGACCACTCGGGCGACCAAACAACCTCTCCCGACCACTCGGGCGACCAAACAACCTCTCCCGACCACTCGGATGACGAAACGAAGGCTCCCGACAGCTCGGATGATGAAACGAAAGCTCCCGACAGCTCGGATGATGAAACGAAAGCTCCCGACCACTCGGATGACGAAACGAAGGCTCCCGACAGCTCGGATGATGAAACGAAAGCTCCCGACAGCTCGGACGATCACACAACCTCTCCCGATCACTCGGACGACGAAACGAATGCTCCCGACAACTCGGACGATGAAACGAATGCTCCCGACTCTTCGGAGGGCGACAATATAAACGCCGAAATGCCCGACGATTTCTTCGTCGAGGAAAAAGAGGATTACGTCTCCAATTCGATCATTCAATCGGGAAAGGACCAGTCCTCCAACGGTGACAACGTCAACGCTCGCGCAGTTCCAAGCGGCATCCGAGCTACTCACCAGCCCGAAAAAACGATCGGCATGAACAGAAAAGTGACCCCCGCGTACGCTCACAGCTCTCGACATATCCTTGTAAATCCTTTTGCAACAAGGCTGGCTTCGCCATTAGAGCTTGAAAGCACTACGACCGAGGAAACCTACTCTTTAGAAACCGAAGAACCCACCACAGAGGAAACAGAAACCGCCTCTCAAACCGAAACGGACACCTCGGATACGACTGCCGAGGAAACGACCGCCGCCCCCGATCTTAACACTACGATCAAAGGCTATGAATACGAGCTTGAAGATTGCTTCGTTTCGGGATATATCGGAAACGATCTGTTCATTATTCAGGATTTCGGAAGCCTCGCTTGGAACAAAAAAGGCATCGGACACCGTGACGGAACGTATATTTGGAACTTTGGCGAGGACGAAGGCTTTTTCTCAATATCCTCAATGAATGAGAATATGATCATCGTGGGCAACCCCACCGACGATAGCGTCGAGTCGCTTTGGGATGACACGTCAAGCTACCTCTTCGGATATCTCGTTTACGACGAGGAGACCAAGACCCTCTCCCCCTTGTACGAGAATGACAATCTCCGCTTCTACACTGCTACCTATTTCATAGACGGATACGCGATCGTGTCGGTTGAGATCGATGGAGAGATCCTTTTCGGAGTCATCAACACGAAGGGCGAGTACGTAGTCGAGCCTGGATACCAAATGATCCACGATGAGACTAACAACGGCATTGCAATCTCCGCGAAGGAAACTACAATGCTCGACAATCCTTACGGTCACATCACCTCCCCGATAGGCAGAGACATCGTATACAGCAATACACTGTTTACAAACGTCCAGCATATCAGACGCTTCGCGTACACCTCGAGCACGGTAGGACTTATCGACGTAAAAACGGGCGAAGAGATCCTCCCCTGCCAATATTCCTACGTCGAATATCTTGGCAAAACCGAATATTTCGTGATCGATGCCGAAGGCAAGTCCTATCTTTTCGATTCAGCAAAAGACAAACTGGTAAATTGCCAGGTTGATTATGCTTATTTCGCAAAGGGCTGGTCATTATTAAAGACTGCCGAGGATACTATCCACCTCAGAGACGAACAAGGCAGGATCTATTCTTCGGCAGACCTGTACTGCATCAACGATGAGCGCACGGTACAAAACACTCTGTACGAGTACTTCAGCAATCACGATTCTCTCATAATGACGAACATTCTGTCAAGCGAGCGAGAGGAACAGTCGCTGAAATACAGAACCGCCCCCGTAGAAAGCTTCAATGGTGCGATCGAAGGCGACGGACTGAGCTACAAGATCTGGAACAAAGCCCATGACCAATTCATAGAGGTAGATTCGGTCGCGGTCGGATACGGTAAGATCTTGTTTACAAAGGATAACTACGTATACAGACTTGACTACGACACCTTTGAATCCACCCGCCTTGAGATCGGATTTGGCGGCTTTGCAGATCTGAACGGATTTACGTCCGATGATTACGCTTCGTTTGAGGGCGTCGAATTCAAGATGTACATAGAACTTATGGGCGACGGCATCTATAATGTCAGAGTCGAGCAAAGATTTGCAGAGGGCTCGTCCTGGTTTGACATCATAATAAACGAATACGGCGAGGTCATTCTGGACGTTGCTATCAATTTCACTTACAGATTTGACACAAATTATCTCGGACTGTATGATAAAGCACTTTACGAATTGGCTGGCAATACGGATATGAAGGACAATTATTTCATCGAACGAAATGACGGTCACATCTGCGTGCTTCAATTTGTAAGAAAGAACGTTGCTGACAGAGACACCGCCGAGGATGAGAATGCAGTCATTGAATATCCCGACAGAACGCTCTCAAACGACGGCTCCTCCATTTACACAAGCCCGTTTATCTTCAATTTTGAGGACCCCTCCTCTATTGAGGTAACGTTTGAAGGCAGCGTCGTTGATGCAGGAAATTATTACTACGATCCCGACACGCAAGCACTCAAATTCCACCCCTATTACCTTGATTCGATACTGTATCAGGAGTCGACTATCGAAGCCGGAAAATTCAGTTTCGTCGTCAAAGCGGGAAACGAGGTCGCCACGATTTCGTTTATAGTTAAAATGTATAATTACAACTAAACAAAAAGGCATTGAAAACGTAATGTTTTCAATGCCTTTTTTGTTGATACGTTATATGTAGTTCAACTATACGAAGTCTACCGATAGCTTATTGCTTATCACACAGCATCAATATACCTGAAACAGTATTGACAAACAAAAGCGTGCAGACCTTGAATCCCGTGCTGACAGGAGTTCCGTTCTTTATGCTTTTGCTGTACGAAATAGTCATAGGCAGGCACCATGCAAGACCAATGCCACAAGTACACAGAGCCATCGCAACCGTACCGATTATCATAAATACCTTGGCTACAATAGCAAGGCTGGAGGGACCGGCAGGCTCAGCAGCAGGCTGATTAAAATTAACGGGATCGCCAACCATTCTTCCGCAGTTGACGCAAACCACAGCATCATCTTCAATCTGATGTCCGCAGTGTGTACAATATTTCATAATAAAGTCCTTTCCGCCGCCACGGCGGCACAAATTATTTAGTTTTATAACTATAAGAAGATTATATCACTTAAATTTGTGCTTGTCAACTCTAAATTCTATTGCAATCGAACAAATTTTATGGTAAAATATATCCATCAACCCCAAAAGGATTAAAAAATGCTCAAAAAAATATATCTTGAAATAACCAACGTCTGCAACCTTTCCTGCTCGTTCTGCCACAAAACAAAGCGCCCACATAAGCTTCTGACCGAGGAGGAATTCGAGTTCCTGACAGACAAGCTTAGCGGAAAGGCCAAGCACCTCTATTTTCACCTTATGGGAGAGCCCACGTTGCACCCACTGCTGCCAAAATTCATAGAAACAGCAAAAAGCAAAGGATTTCTTCCGATGCTAACCACCAACGGCTCCCTGCTCGGTACAAAAAGCAGTACTCTGCTTGAATGTCTGCCCCACAAAGTAAATATATCGCTCCACGCGCCCGACGCGAACCCCGCTTTTGCCGACGAAGGCTACCTTGATAACTGCCTGAATTTCGCAAAGGAAGCGTCGCAAAGAGGATGTATCGTCGCTCTCCGCCTCTGGAATCTTGGCACGAATGCCGATAACTCGCACATTCTTGAAAAAATGCGCGAGCTTTTCCCTGACGAGTGGGAGACCGTGCGAAGCAACAACGGCTACAAAATAGCACCAAGACTCTTTCTCGAATACGGCGAGCACTTTGATTGGCCCGACCCGAGTGCACCCGAGGACGATAAAAATGCCGATTCATTCTGTTTCGCTCTCCGCGATCAGATCGGCGTTTTGTCAGACGGCACGGTCGTTCCTTGTTGCCTCGATGCCGACGGAAGCCTCGCCCTCGGCAACCTCTTTGAAAGTAATCTTGAGGATATTCTCTCCTCCGAGCGCGCGAGAAATATCTACGACGGGTTTACGCGCCGCCGCGCCTGCGAGGATTTGTGCCGCAAATGCGGATACGCAAAAAGATTTAAACGAACGAACAACGCAAAATAAAAAAGGAGTGCGCGACTTTTTAGTAAAGCCGCGCGCTCCTTTTTTGCACAATTATTTCACCTTTGCATTAAGCCTTTTGCTCGTCGCCTTGACCGCAAAGAATACGGACAGCCAGATCACAAGATACAAAACGACGAATATCACCGTAAATATCAATATTACCTTAATATCAAAGGGTATCCACGAATTCATCAGATAACATGCGACGTAAGCCAAGTATATCGTCGCGAAATGACAAAGCATGCTTTTCGCCACAGACCAGCTCTCGATCTGATTGAAAACGCTCGCCCCCGCCTGCAAAAACGCAAGTAAATAGGTCGAAACTATCGCTAAAAGCATCTCTTGCCCACTCAAAGAAAAGTCGTCAAGCGTAAGCGACAGTATAAAAAATACGATTCCCGCAATTATCGGTCCAAACCCACCGAACAATAATCCTCGGTGCAAAAATTCCTTAACATAATTCTTTTTCATAATAAATGCCTATCCTTTCCTAAATATCAAAATCCGATCCTATCCTTGACCGCCCGCATCTGTCTGCGCGAGATATAATCCTTGTATCCGTTCTTCAAGGTGACCATCAATGCGCCTCCTATCGAAGCGTCAAACCGAGCAATTTTATCCACGTTTACAAGACAAGACTGATTGATCTTCACGAAGCGTTCCAAAAACTGTTCCTCAAGCTGATAAAGCCTCATCTTAAGCTGAAGCTTATCACCGTCAGTCAGCGCAAACACCCTGCCCTCCTCAACGACGAAGCAGAATATCTCACCCTCGCAAAGCTTGACGACCTCACCGTCGCCGAAAGCAATAATATCCCTCTGTTGCTCAAGAATGAGCTCCTCAATGCGATTAACGAGAGCATTCTTCTCGTGAGCGTATATCAGGATCTCCTCCTCTCGCTCGCGATCAATGTAAATCTTATATTTCATTTTTACCTCCAAAGAGCATCGGGCATAAAAGCACCCCCGAAAGCCGCGCTGCGCTCTCGTCACACGGTATTTTCAGCCCAAGATCAGCCGACCGCAAGGCTCTGCCGCCTTGCACTTTTATTATACTCCCGAGCGAAAAAAAGTCAATACAAAATCACTATGCGGTCGTTTTTCAGCGCCATTCGGCATAAAAAGTCGTTATTTATTCAATATTTAATTTATTTTTCTACTTATTGTTTATGATAATGCATCAAAATCTCCATATCCGAGTCGCAGATCTTCCAAAAGCTCAAAAAAGTCAGAAAGTTTCTCAAAACCCTTGAAATATCAAGGCTTTTCTGCTATAATGTATAATGTAGTATTATTTTCTTAAATACGCGATGCAAAAAAATCGCATAGCCGCAAGCAGTCAAGCGGTAAATCAAACGAGGTAAAACATGACGATAGGAATAGTAGGCCTTGGACTCATAGGCGGTTCAATGGCAAAAGCATACAGAGAATATTCAAACGAAAGCGGACTCAATTTCAAAATCTACGGCTACAACCGAAGCGAAGCGACATTAAACGAGGCAATCGCCGACGGTACTATCACCGCACGGCTCGACGAGAGCACCGTGCCGCTTTGCGACCTCATCTTAGTCGGACTTTACCCCGAGTCCTCGATCGAATACGTCAAGCAAATATCGCCCTACATCCGCAGGGACGCATTCGTGATCGACCTGTGCGGCACCAAGGAGCTCATCTGCAACGCCTGTTTCGCGCTCGCCGATGAGTACGGCTACACCTTCGTCGGCGGTCACCCAATGGCAGGAACGCACAAATCAGGATATAAGTATTCACGTCCGGATATGTTCCACGGCGCTCCGATGGTCTTTGTCCCGAGGGATCTTGGCGACATCCCACTCCGTGTAAAGCTCACGCAGCTGCTCTCGCCCGCAGGCTTCGGCATGTATTCCTTCACCACGGCGATCGAGCACGACCGAATGATCGCCTTCACCTCACAGCTTGCTCACGTCGTATCAAATGCGTACGTCAAGAGCCCGACGGCAAAAAATCATAAAGGCTTCTCGGCAGGAAGCTACAAGGACCTCACCCGCGTAGCCTGGCTCAACGAGACTATGTGGACCGAGCTCTTTTTCGAGAACAAAAATGCCCTCACCTATGAGATCGATCAGATCATAAGCTCTCTCTCCGAATACCGCGACGCGCTAACCGAAAACGATCGCGAAAAAATGAAAAATCTTCTCCGCGACGGCCGTGTCGCCAAGGAGGAGATCGACGGTAAATCCGAAAGAACGAATCAAATCACAGACTAAAAGCTTCAAGCACAAATAAGAAACAGGTGTCAAAATGAAAAAAGTAACAGTAACCGCCTCACGCACCTACGACGTGATCATAGATAACGGAATACTTGACCGTGTGGGAGCCGAGTCGGCAAAGCTAATAAAGCCCTGTCGGGCGGCGATCCTCACCGATTCAAACGTCGCGCCACTCTATGCCGAAAGACTTGAAAATTCACTCAAAAATGCAGGATATTTCCCCCTCCGCTTTACGATAAAAGCGGGCGAAGAATCAAAATCCGCAGAGTCGTATTTAAGTTTCCTTAACTTTTTGGCTGAGAACCAGATCACAAGAACCGACTGCATCTTCGCGCTCGGAGGCGGAGTTGTCGGCGACCTCGCGGGCTTTGCGGCGGCAACCTACCTTCGCGGCATCAGATTCATACAAATTCCCACGACCCTGCTCGCCATGGTAGACTCATCTGTGGGCGGCAAGACCGCGATCGACATCCCCGCAGGCAAAAACCTCGTGGGAGCGTTCTATCAGCCCTCGCTCGTGCTTTGCGATCCCAAAACGCTCGATACACTGAGCAAGGATATCTTCGCGGACGGCTGCGCCGAGGTAATCAAATACGGAATCATCAACGACAAAGAGCTTTTCGAAAAGCTGAAATCCCCCATAAACAGTCATATCGAGGAGATCATCGAGCGTTGCGTTATCGACAAGCGCAACGTGGTAAACGCCGACGAGCGCGACGTCGGTGTGCGTCAGTTCCTCAATCTCGGGCACACGGCGGCACATTCGATCGAAGCCTTGTCTCACTTTGAGGTCTCGCACGGAAGCGCGGTAGCAATAGGCACCGCGATCATCTCGCGCGCCGCAGCAAAGCTCGGCTATTGCCCCGAAAGCGACACAAAGCAGATCCTAAATATACTCGAGTCATACGGACTCCCAACCAACTGTCCTTATAGCGCAAGCGAGCTTGCCGAGGTGGCACTCCGCGACAAAAAGCGCAACGGCGACACGATAAATCTCATCGTGCCCTTCGGCATCGGCAGCTCGCAAATACACATGATCCCCGTGACCGACCTCGAGGGCTTCTTCGCCGCAGGACTTTAACGAATCAAGGACAACAGCGTGAAAGTTACTTCAAACCGACAAGGAAGTTACCTGCTTCACGCACGATTTTTGCCTTCTCGGCAAAATTCATCGATTACATTTGTTCCGCCGCACGCGGCGAAATGGAGATTAAAATGGACAAGACCTTTAAAAATAGTCAAGCAAAAGATCAGGTTCGGGCTATCTCCTCGAAATCCGAGGCGCACAGATATCTGATCTGCGCCGCGCTCGCCGATAGCCCTACCGAGATAGTGTGCACAGATACTAATGCCGATATCGACGCGACCGCAAATTGCCTTCGCGCACTCGGCGCGGATATCAGGCGCACAGAAAACGGCTTTCTCGTAACCCCCACATCCGATACAAGAAGCAACCAAATGCTCGACTGTAACGAATCGGGCTCGACCCTGCGCTTTATGCTTCCGCTTGCGGCAAGCCTCGGAGCTGATTGTAGCTTCAATATGCGCGGCAGACTTGCAAGCCGCCCCCTCTCCCCTCTATATGAGATGTTGAGGGACAACGGCGTAGCTCTTACACCTCAAGGCGAAAATCCCCTGACGATTAAAGGAAAATTCGGCGCAGGCAATTATGCCGTCGCGGCGAATATCTCCTCGCAGTATATAAGCGGACTTTTGTTCGCGCTCTCGGTTGCAAACGGCAAAAGCACCCTGACACTTGAGGGGAAGATCGAATCCGCGCCCTACATAGAAATGACGACCGACGCTCTGCGGTCATTCGGCGCGAAGATCGACTTCGATATCGAAAGCAACCGCTTTACCATCGAAGGACAAGCAAAATTGCACTCCCCTGAAAAGCTGACCGTCGGCGGCGACTGGTCAAACGCGGCGTTCTTCCTCGCCGCAGGCGCAATAGGCAAAAACGCAGTCACAGTAAGCGGAATCAGCGAAAAATCAAGACAAGGAGACCGCGAAATAGTAGCGATCCTTGAAAAAATGGGCGCCCACACAAAGCACGGCGACAACGAAATAACGGTCTACCCATCAAAATTGCACGGGATTGAAATAGATGCCGCGCAGATTCCCGACCTCGTGCCGATCCTCGCAACCGTAGCCTCGGTAGCCGATGGGCAAACGAGAATCTACAACGCAGGCAGACTCAGACTCAAGGAAAGCGACCGAATCGAGAGCGTTTGCGCGACTCTCGCCGCCCTCGGCGCAGATATAACCGCGACCGACGACGGAATGATAATAAACGGCAAAAAAGGTCTTCTCGGCGGCACCGTCGACTCGTATAACGACCACCGTATCGCGATGAGCGCCGCGATAGCCTCCCTTGTATCGACCGAAGGCGTCACAATAACGCGCTTTGAAGCGATAAACAAATCCTACCCCACCTTTGCGGAGAATTTCAAATGAATACGTACGGAATCAACCTGAAACTGAAAATATACGGCGGCTCACACGACGAAAGGATCGGAATGACGCTTGACGGTATCCCCACAGGCGAAAAAGTAGATATGACCGCCCTCGCCGCATTTATGGCGCGTCGCGCGCCGGGCAACGATCCCTATTCCACGAAAAGAAAAGAGCCCGACACCCCCGTCTTTCTCTCGGGAATCGACGAAAACGGAGTGACCACAGGCGAGCGTATAGAGGCAGTGATATATAACACGAATCAACACTCGGGTGACTACTCGTCGCTTGCCGACACCCCGCGCCCCTCTCACGCTGACTACGCCGCAAGAATGAAATACGGAGACAAGGTAGATCTGCGCGGAGGCGGACACTTTTCGGGCAGACTCACCGCGCCCATGTGTATCGCGGGCGGCATCTGCCTGCAAATGCTTGAAAGGCGAGGCATAAGCATCGCAGCTCACATTTCAAGCGTCGGCAACCTCGCCGACGAGACCTTTGACAAGGTAACCGTCTCAAAATCCGACTTCGATGTGCTACGTTCCCATAGCTTCCCGACAATAAGTGAAGAAGCAGGAGCAAAAATGCGCGAGGCGATCGAAAAAGCAAGACTTGACTGCGACTCGGTCGGCGGCACCGTTGAATGTGCCGTGATCGGACTCCCTGTCGGCTGGGGCGAGCACATGTTTTGCGGAGTCGAGGGCAGAATTTCCTCGATAGTATTCGGCATCCCTGCCGTCAAGGGTGTTGAATTCGGACTCGGCTTCGGCTCGTCGGCACTCCTCGGCTCGCAGAATAACGACCCTTTTGAGACCGACGGAGAGCGCATATATACCAAAACAAACAACTGCGGAGGGATCCTCGGCGGTATGACAAACGGAATGCCCCTTATCTTCCGCGCAGCCATCAAGCCAACACCCTCCATCGGCAAGGAGCAGGACAGCGTCTCGCTCTCCCGTATGGAAAACGTCAAAATGACGGTTTCGGGCAGACATGACCCCTGCATCGTCCCCCGTGCCGTCCCCGTTTTCGAGGCGGCTGCCGCGATCGCGCTTGTCGATATGATGCTTGATAAATAACGCAAGCCCCAAGCCTTTAGCCACACGCGCTGTCCTCCCGACACAACCGTTCGGGATATTCAGAAAGGAACTTATAATGGAACTCGATCTCAATAAATTAAGAGAAGAAATAAACGAAACCGACGAGGAAATAGTCGCGCTCTTCCGCAAGCGTATGGGAATCGCCGCAAGCGTCGCCGAGTATAAGCGTGAGCACGGACTCCCCGTGCTCGACGCGGCGCGCGAAAGATCCCTGCTCTGTCGCGTATCGGATATGGCGGGAGAAGAATTCGACGGCTACGCGCGCACGCTCTATCACACGATGCTCGACGTCTCACGCGCCTATCAGCACACAAAGCTCGGCGGCTCGTCCGAGATATATAACGGCATACAAAAAGCTCTCAAATCGACCGCAAGAACCTTCCCCTCTCGCGCCAAGGTAGCCTGTCAGGGAGTCGAGGGCGCATACTCGCAGATAGCGGCAGAAAAGCTCTTCGAGCTTCCCTCTATCAGCTACTGCCCCACGTTTGACAGCGTCTTCTCTGCCATCGAAAACGGCGAGTGTCGCTACGGAGTGTTGCCTATTGAAAACAGCACCGCAGGCTCGGTCAAAAAGGTCTACGAGCTGATGATAAACCATAAATTCCATATAGTAAGATCGCTTCGCCTCAAGATCGACCATTGCCTGCTCGCAAACCGAGGCTCAAAGCTCTCGGACATCAAAGAAATAGTCTCACACGAGCAGGCGATCAACCAAAGCGAGAGCTTTCTCAAAAGCCTCGGCAACGTGAAGATAACCGTAGTTGCAAATACAGCAATGGCGGCAAAAGCCGTTGCCGAATCGGGCAGAAATGACCTCGCCGCGCTCTCCTCTCGCTTCTGCGCCGACCTCTACGGTCTCGACACTCTCGCAGGCGCGGTTCAGGACATGGGCAACAACTACACGAGATTCATCTGCATCTCCAAGGAGCCCGAGATCTATCCCGGCGCGGATAAATTCTCGATAATGCTCGTAACTCACAACAAGCCGGGCGCACTTTATCACGTGCTCTCCTGCTTCAATTCCCTCGGTGTCAATATGACCAAGCTCGAGTCCACCCCCATTCCCGAGCGCGATTTTGAATCAATGTTCTACTTTGATTTCACCCTATCGGTCTATTCAGACCAGCTCAAGCCCCTGCTTTGCGAGCTTGAAGCAAGAGGTGAAAAGCTCCGTTTGCTCGGAGCATACAACGAAATAGTCTGACGCCAAGACGGCAGAAAGAGACCGAAATGATAACAGGAAAACAGAATATGAGATGCGGTCTTATCGGCGAGAAGCTCAGTCACAGCTTCTCACCGCAGATACACGGAGAGCTTGCCGACTATTCCTACGAGCTCTTTGAAATGTCCGAGAGCGAGGTCGAAGGCTTTCTCGAAAGTGACAGATACGACTGCATAAACGTGACCATACCCTACAAAAAGACCGTTATACCCTACCTTGACGAAATTTCCGACGAGGCAAAGCGGATCGGCTCGGTAAACACCGTAGTCAAGACAGAAAACGGGAAAAAATGCGGTTATAACACCGACTACTACGGATTTAAATACGCCGTAGATCAAAGCGGCATTGAAATAAAGGATAAAAATGTCCTGATTCTCGGCACGGGCGGCGCATCGCTGACCGCCAAGACCGTAAGCGAGGACCTCGGCGCAAAAAAGATCACCTTCGTTTCGCGCTCGGGTGAGATCAATTACCAAAACGTCTACGAAAAATGCCCCGACACCGACGTTGTGATCAACTGCACCCCCGTTGGAATGTATCCGAAATCCAACGGAGAATCCCCCGTGACGCTTGAAAAATTCAAGCGCTGTCAAGGCGTCCTTGATATGATCTTCAACCCCGCAAAGACCAAGCTTTTGCTCGATGCTGAGCGACTTGGTATTCCTTTTGCCAACGGGCTTTCAATGCTTGTCGCCCAAGCCAAGAAGGCATGCGAGTTTTTTCTCGGCGAAAAGATCGCGGATAGCGAAATAGGTCGTATAAACGCTTTGATCGCCAATCAAACGGGAAACATTATCCTCGTAGGAATGCCCGGAAGCGGAAAGACCACCGTCGGAAAGTTGCTCGCAGAAATGACAGGGCGCAAATTCATCGACACCGACGAAATGATAACCTCATCGAAAGGAAGATCTCCTTCCGAAATAATCACCGCCGACGGCGAGAAAATTTTCCGTCAGATCGAGCACAAGGAGGTCAAAAACGCGGGTAAAATGAGTGGAATGATAATCTCAACGGGCGGAGGAGTCGTCACAAGACGCGAAAACTTCGATCCGTTGCGACAAAACGGAAAAATATTCTTCATCCACCGCAGCATCGATAAGCTCCCGACCGCCGACCGTCCGCTTTCTCAGCAAAACAAGCTCGACGAGATGTATCGCGCAAGACTTCCCCTCTACCGTGAAATATGCAACTTCGAGGTCTCAAACGACGCAACACCCGAGAAGTGTGCCGCCGAGATACTCCAAAAATACGGAAAGGCATAAAAAATGAAAATATTGATAATCAACGGACCAAATCTCAACCTGCTCGGGCTCCGCGAACCCGAGATATACGGAAACAAAAATTACGCCTCGCTCTGCGCCCTTATAGACAAGACCTGCCAAGCTCTCGGAATTGACCACGAGATATTCCAATCCAACCACGAGGGCGTAATAGTCGATAAGATCCAGGACGCCTACGGAAAATTCGACGGGATCGTAATAAATCCCGCCGCATATACACACACCTCCGTTGCGATCCTCGACGCACTCAAAGCGGTTTCAATACCGACAGTCGAGGTCCACATATCCGACATAAATTCTCGCGATGAATTCAGAAAGCACTCTTATATCTCCCTCGCCGCGCAAAAAACAGTTATGGGCCTTGGCTTTGACGGATATAAAGTAGCTATCGAGTATTTGTACGGGTTTCTTAAATAAAGAAATATTTTAAACACGTGATTAAATTTGTGCTATAAATACCGAAAAATATTACTTGACACATTGCATAAAAACAAGTAGAATAGTATCATAGGGTCTTGTGCACCTTTATTACTCTAAAAGAGAGGATTTTATTATGAAAAAAAGAAGCTTAGCTCTCATCGCTCTCCTTCTCGTAGCGGTCATGACCGTCGGTATGCTTGCTGCGTGCAATACTCCGAGTGGAAACGAAGAGACCTCAACGCAAGGCTCGGATAACACCGAGGGAACTACTAACGGCACCGAAGGAACTACAGGTGGCACCGAGGATACCACCGAAGAAACCACCGACTTGGGCGAACCCAAACTTGAAGGTCCCTACGCCGAGCTCATCGAAAACGCCGATTCTCTCAAGAACGGCGTGACCTCGTATTTCACCGATCCTGCGCGTGAGCACTATCGCGTAGAGAACGGTAATATGAATCTCACCTATCCCCTCACGAGCACCGAAAAACAGCTCGTTACCATCACAAATAAGAAGGGTAACGCATACGTGACCGACACTATGGACGTGTACGTTGCTATGGAGAACGGAAAGACCTACTACTCCTCGGGCTCGTTCTACGACGCGGAGTCGAACATCTTCCGTTACGGATACTACTACTATGATATCCGCCTTTACGGACAGAACTTCGCAGGAGATACGACCATATCCGACGTTAAGGATATCAGCTTGAAGCTGTTTAAGAAGTCGAACGATATGACCAGACCCGATCCTACGGGCGGCGTTCTCAAATCCACGATTGAAAGCAACCGCGACCCCTATTTCTATACGGAAGTAGGATCTTTTAAGGTTCCCACATCCGAGGCAAACGCGCTTCAGATCACTATGAAGGTCACCTCGACCACCAACGTCGACGTATACTTCTCCGCAGGCGGTATCAACAGCTACACCAACGATCAGCACGTAACCTTCTACACCAAGAACGACGGTGAGTTCCACACCTACACCATTCGCTTGGATCAGGGCACCGTTAAGAATTTCGACGGAAACATCAACGGCTTCCGCTTCGACTTTAACGGCGAGGTAGGCGAAACGATCGAGGTCTCGAGCGTCAAGCTCGTCAACGTAAACGACGACGGAGCTCCCAAGATCCTGCTTGACAGAAACCTCCACACCTACACCGATAAGCTCCATCAGATCGCCCGCCTCATCGCAACCGAGAACGTCACGGGAATCAAGGAGATCGGTATGGTCACCAAGATCGCGGCAGACACCGTAGATAAGCTCGTCGTTTACGATAAGAACGGCCTCCACTACGATCTCGAGGGCATCGACTGGGCAAGCGCCGAGTACGTCGGCTTCGATATCAAGGACGCAGGTATCTTCGGATACATACTCGCAAAGGACGAGACCAGCGGCACTCTTACGGTAACTCTTGAGGACGGAAGCTACGTGATCAAGCAGACCACCGTTCCCGAGGGCGGCAAGCTCGAGGCTCACAACACCGTTTATTCTCAGAACGACGTTGCAGGCTTCCAGGGCACCAGCACCGACATCTACAGCTCCAAGACCGACTTCTTCTTCGGTCAGAGAATATACACCGACGCTTCTCACGACTTCGCAGAATTTCTTGAGCAGGCGTATATCGAGCGTAACCCCCTTACGAGTGAAAACATCGTTATCAACACCGATAAGACCGTTAACGCAACCTTCGACGGCTACGACGGCCTGCGCGGAATCTACGCGTTCACCGTAGCTGAAAACATAGGCTTCAACACCGCATACTACCACGAACAGAACTTCCACGGCGCAGTATCCTTCTCCGTGAAGGGTGATGACTACGACCGTAATATGTACGTTCTCGCATACACATACTCTACCAGCATCGAGTGCGGTGCAGTGCTCGACGGTAACGATATGATGCTTCCCATACCCGTAGAGGTCTCCAAGAACTTCGCAAACGAATTCGAGGAGCCGATCTGGGCTTGGGGCGATATCAAGTACAGCGAGGTAAGATTCCCCGTAGCGCTTTCCGCAGGAGTGACTCAGGAGCTCACCGTGCTTCAGCTTTATATGAACTGGGGTAAATATCCGCTTAAGCAAATATCCTCCATTCAGTTCTTTGCTCCCTACTATCACCTTTCTACAGGTGTAACCGAGAGTAACTGTATTGCGAACTACTACGTTTACAATAAGGACCTCCAGACCCTCCCCGACCACAGAGCAGCGTCTGCTCCCCTTTGGGCAGGAGATCCCCAGCACGACAACGGCGGATTCCATTACTTCCTGCAGTATACCGACAGCGACGGAAACCTCGTGAATTCGGATAGCATCGTCAACAACATCGAGGCGGCAGGACCTACCTACGCAGATATCGACCTGACCTACTTCTCCGACGACGGCAAGATCGAGGTTACCTACACTCATATGGAAATGCCTCAGCTCGACGAGAACAGAGCGTACTACACTATGAAGTACACCGTCAAGGAGGACGTTACCATCAACGAGTTCTACAAGAACTTCTCCTTCTATTCTGTCCGCGGATACGGAGACGGATATTCCAAGCTTGGATATTGGGGCGAAAACGGCGCAGTTGCTGAAATAGCTACCATGACCGAAGGAACCAAGTACGTTCTCGGCACCGATTGTCCCTATTTCGATATGTACGAGACCTCCAATACCCCCGGTACGCAAATGGCAGACGTTTCCTTCCTTATCTATAACTCCTTCGTTGACCTTAATGCCGACGGCAGCGACGACGGTGTCAACTTTGCAGTATACGAGGAGGACGGCACGGGATCGCTCACCCTCAATATCGACGGCACACAGACTATCAAGGCTGGTGCAACCATCACCATCAACTCGATCATTATGCCTTGGTGGAACCAGGCGTACAGAAACGGTGACACCTCCGTTGCTCCCGACCAGAACGTAAGAGACGTTCGTGAGAACTCGCTTCTCGATCCCTTCAAGGCAATCGCAGTTGAGAACGCAACCGTTCTTGATAGCGAGTTCCTCCCCTCGATCAAGACCACCAACGGTAAGGACGCAACCTTCACCCTCTCGGGCGGAGAGAACAACGTGACCTTCCGTGTATACGGATTTGATCTTCTCACAGCTCCCAAGCTTTACGAGCTCGTTGACGGCGAATGGGTACTCGTTGACGTAAGCTCCGCCACGACTCCCGATAAATACGGCAACTCTCACCTCTACGACGGCTATGCAGTACACTATGACGGAGACGGAACCTTCTCCTACTCCTTCGTAACCACGCTCACAGGCGACCAGACCAGAACCTTCAAGGTAGAAGCCTCCGAGGAATTCACAGGTTGGGTCGAGCCCGAAATTCCCGACGATACCCCCGATATAGAGAACTATTGGAGCGCATCCGATATCTCGCTAATCACAGGCGCTGCTCTTGAAGAGGACGACACCTGCGTTCGTATCTACGGTGATGGCACAAGCGTAGAAAAGTGCTTCTCTCTCCCCATTACTGCCCAAACCACAGGCGGATACGTAGTCGTCAAGTACAGAGTTCCCACTACTAACGATACCGATCCCGGTCTCTTCCAGGTATATATCGGCACCGAAGCGACTGACATCATCGGCTCTAAGGACTGGATGCTGTCACGCGACGTCAAGAAAGACGGCGAATGGCACGTTATGGTGATCGATCTTAAGGCATTTAACCTCGAAAACTTCGTTGCAAACGAAGATGGCAGCTATTCTACCAAGTACTTCAGATTCGATATATTCAACGCAGTTATGTCAACCACCTCATATATTGATCTTCAGTACATAGCTCTCTGCGACAGCATTGATGCAGCTCTCGAGCTCAATCAGGACATGGTATCCGTAGATCTCGTACAGAACGAAAACACCAGCTCCGTGATCTACGTTTCCACGGGAACGGGTGAAGCAAGTGACGCAGATTATTTTGATCTCTTCATCGATGCTTCTGCTATCTCCGCAGCAGTCGGAAACTCGGGAGTTTCCAAAATTCTTGCAGACGACGAAAGCTACGTGACCATCGGCACGGAAAAGAGCATACCCGAAGCCTTCCTCAACATATACGCAGGAGGAAATGAAGTGACGGGTCAGTATATCGTAATTAAGTACCGCATCGCCGCCGAGCATGCGGCTCTGGTTACCGAGAATCTTTTCATCGAGTGCTTCACGAGCACCAGCAACACCGATGCGACCGCAGGCGACCACGTCAACACGCTCGGCAAAGAGCTTCTTGTGGCAGACGGTGAATGGCACCTCGTAATTCTCGACGCGTCAACGGGTAAAACCTTTGCACCTGATGCAAACGGCAAATATATCGCTAAATATATCCGCCTTGACGCGCTCAACCAGTCAGACGGAGTTCCCACGGGACTTGCAATCGACATCGCATTCGTAGCAATGTGCGAGGACACGAGCGCATACCTCGAATCTCTTGGCGAATAATTTCAAACAACAAAAAACGGGCATTCTGCAACCGCAGGATGCCCACTTTTTTATTTGATGTCAAAGATAATTTTTTGCGCGCTCGAGATTGTTCTCCTCAAACTCAATGACCTCGCGAACAAGCTTCAAAGCGGCCTCGGATACGTTAGTGTTCTCATATTCACGAAGCAGCTTGATCGAGTCAGTGATACCCATATTCGAGCCCTCGGAGATCATCTGTGCCAGATGACTGTCGGTGGAGTCCATCATCGCGTTGACGGATATTCCGATATTGCTCCAGAGCTTTACCATAGCGTTTTCTTCCTTGGCTTCAACACCCATATTCTTAAGGTGTGCCTTTATTTTCGATGCCAACGATTCATAACCGTTGAGCTGATCGGTAATATCGGTCTTGAACTTGCCGTCGCTGACCTTCGGGAGCAGTTTCACGATAGAATCCGAGCCCATCTTAACGTTTTTATATAACTGTTCGAGCATTTCCGCTTCTTTGGTTTTTAATTCTTGCATATCTACAAAATCCTTTCACAATTCTAAGTGAATTCAAGAGTAGTATGCGACGATTTTTTTAAAATATGCAAAAAAGCAACGAAAATTTTGATTTTTCGTTGCTTTTTTAATGTTATTTCGCAAAAAGCTTCTTTTCGCGAATATCAGTACCCGCAAACGGCAAAACGAGATATTCCCCGAAAATGCGGCTCGTGATCCTATCCTGATACTTCTTTCTCATTTCCTCTTTGGTGAAATTTGTATTGATGATAGTTGATTTTTTCCTTATAATACGGGAATTGATCAGATTGTAAAGACAGGACGTACTGAACTGACTTACAAGCTCTGTTCCAAGGTCGTCGATTATAAGAAGATCGCAAGAAAAATACTTTTCGGTGTCCGCCGATGCGTCACCCGAACGCAGATTGCCGAACTTTTCCTTTTCAAAATCAGCAAGCATATCGACAGCGTTGGCATAATAAACGTCGTTTCCCTTTTCGATGATAAGAGCGCCCATAGCACTTGAAAGATGCGTCTTTCCAAGTCCCGTACCGCCCATCATCAGAATACTGCCCGACTTTTCGGCCTCAAAGTCCTCTGCATATTTTTTTGCAATATCAAAAATAGCCTTCATTCTGGGAAGCGCATCGCCCGAGTAATACTTCAGCTCAAAATTATCAAAGCTCTGTGTCTTTATAAGCTCGTACATTCCCGAGGACTCAAGCCCCGCCTTGATAAGCTTGTCACGCATACATCTGCACATGCGGTAACCCACCGTGCCCGTGTCACCGCACTCCGAGCACTCGTATCTTATCTCGGTGTAGTTTGCAGGGAATCCCGCCGCAACGAGAATATCAGCTCTTTTCTTCAAAAGATCGCGATTTTCCTCATTGATCCTGTCGACCATAGCACGATCGCCGCTGACCGAGGCCTCAAAGACTCTCATACCCGCAGCAGACAGCTCACCGTCTATTTTCGCGACCTCGGGGAGCTTTGCGTGTATCTCTGCGCGCCTGAATTGAGCCTGTTCGACCGCGCGAAGATACTTACCGTCGTATTCGCTCTTTATTTTAGCATAATTTTCTCTGTTAAATCCCATAAAAATCACCTGTAAAGATCAATTATTACCGAGACTGCGTCTGACCGCCGCCTCAAAGAAGCTGTCGGTATCAAAGCTGCCGACTGCGGGACTCTCCGAGCCATTCTTTTTATACGAAGCCTCTATTTCCTCAAGAGTCCTGAGCCCCGCCGCATTCCAGCGCTCAAGAACCGTGTTCGCGTAGGGGAATGATCCCTTGCCCGTCGCGTCGGCAGTGACCTCGTAAGCCTTCTCGATTATCTCTATCGAATAATTCATATCGTTTATCCAAGAGGAGATAAACTTCTTTTCCTTCGTGGTAAAAGCTCTCTCTCCGACTCCGAAAAGCACCCTGATCTTGCCCTCCGCGTCAGATGCAAGCTCGCGTCTACGAAGCTCCTCGGAAAGCTGCTCTCCCGTAGTAATTCCCGCATCGTAAAGCGCAAATGCCAGCTTTTCGGCGTAATGCAACGTCTTTTTGCCAAGCGAAACACAGTAGGAAAGAAGCATCATTATGTACTCGCAATCAAGCTCAAGATAATCAACGAGTCCCATCAGAACATTGATCTCCTTGACGTTAAAGACCTTCCCCATAATATTCTGGCACTCGTCGATCAGAGTCGCAGTCTCTTTTCTCTGCTCCAAAATATCGGAAAGCTGATCAGAGGTGTACTGAGGCAGCTCGTCGGCTCTACGAAGCTTCTTTGTAGCCTCAACAGTCCTCTCCTCGGGCTTCTGAGAAGCAACGACAACCTCTGCCGCAGGCTCATCCGAAATAGCCTCCTTTGAGTCGCCAAGTTCAATAACACCCGCGCCTCTCCAGAATGCCAACGCGCTCCTTACGTCGTCCTCGGAGATAGAGAGCGACCGCGCAAGCTTCTTTATATCAACGCTGCCACCGAGAGCGCAAAGCCCGAGCAGGACCCGAAGCTCGACCGCACCCGCCCTCGCGCTTACCTCAAGCGCCTTTTCGGGCACAACGGCAACCTTGCTACCGTAATTGATTATATATTTCACTTAAAATTCACTCTCCTTGTCGTCCTGCCATTCGTTCTCAGAAACGTCGCCGTCGGATGCCGACTTATCGTCGCTCATATTGCGACAGATGCGGCAATTCATTATCATCAGCGAGTCTCCGAGATGCACGTTTTCAACGATAATATCGTCGTCGGTGTAGTCAAGCTCAACTCCCATATAGTTCCAAAGGCCCTTCAGACCGAGCTTCACGCACCTATCCGCGATCTCCTTGACGTACTGCTTGGGACAAGCGAGCACAGCAATATCGACCTTGTTCTCCGCACAGAAGCTCTCAAGCTCGGCGATAGGATATACGGGCACACCCGCGCAATCCTTGCCCTCGGCATCGTTGCCCGTGTCAAAGAGCGCGCTGATATCAACGCCTCTCTTTTCGAACATCGACAGGTGAACAAGCGCACGGCCAAGGTCGCCCGCGCCGATTATAATAGCGTTAAAGCCCGCACTGACTCCGAGTATCTCGCTTATTTTTGCAAAAAGATAGTTCACGTTGTAGCCGTAACCGTGCTGACCGAAGCCGCCGAAGCAGTTAAGATCCTGACGGATCTGCGAAGCGGTAACGTTCATCATGTGAGCCAGCTCGCCCGAGCTTATTCTAGTCTTTCCCTTTGCGATCAGCTCGCAAAGATAGCGATAGTATCTCGGCAGTCTACGAATGACCGCAGGAGAAATACTCTGCTTTTCGGTCATCTTGCCCATGCTTTCGTTGTCGTAAATGTTCATCTTTCCACATCCTTATAACAAATTAGTTATCAAACAATTCACAAAAAATTTCAAATTAAAATGGTATATTTTAGCCTGCTAAAACACCCAAAATCGACATTTTTTAGTTTTCCACAACCGTTCAAGCGTTCGATTAATCCACAGTTTCCACAAACTTATCCACAAAAATCATTGACAAATAAAGGAAATCAAAACCTCACCGACGAATATTTATACATATTTGTCGAAAAAAGTCATCTGGGTTTTGCACTTTCCAACATCTGTGGAAAACCTATGTTGAAAACACCCGAAAATGCAAAACTGAACCTCTATTCGAGCCGTCAGAGCTCGTCCGAAGCCGAAGCATTTAGAGAAGTATCAGCGAAATTCCCGCCAAGATACTCAAAGCAGCCTGCGACCGCGATCATCGCGCCGTTATCTCCGCACAACGATCTCGGAGGCACGATAAATTTCACACCCCTGCCCTGACACATTTTTTCAAGCGCCGCACGCAAATGCGAGTTAGCCGCAACGCCGCCCGCAAGCACGAGCGTATCAAGCCCCGTCTGTTCCAACGCCGCCGAGGTCTGCTTAACTATAGCGTCCACGATCGCCTTGGTGTAGGACGCCGCAACGTCAGCGCAAACGATCTGCTCTCCCTTCTGCGAAGCAGAATTGAGGTAATTGAGCGCCGCCGTCTTGATACCGCTGAACGAAAAATCAAGCGTGTGCATAAGCGCGGGCGACGGAAGCTTGATCGCCTTTGAGTCACCCTCGTAGGCAAGCTTGTCAAGTGCCGCGCCGCCGGGATACGGCATACCGATCACGCGACCTATCTTGTCAAACGCCTCTCCTGCCGCGTCGTCACGGGTAGTACCGATCTCGCGAAGCGTTCTGTGGTCCTCGCAAACGTATATCGACGTGTGACCGCCCGACACGACAAGCGACAAAAATTTAGGCTTCAAGGTCTTGTCCGTCAAATAAGCCGCCGCCACGTGTCCATGCACGTGATTGACCGACACAAGCGGAATATTATTCGCAAACGCGAGCGACTTTGCAAAGTTGACTCCAACCAAAAGCGCGCCGATAAGCCCGGGATGTGTCGTGACCGCCACGCAGTCAAGCTCTCCAAGTGTTATTCCCGCGACTTCAAGCGCCTCGGTTGTGATCGACGATACCGCCTCAATGTGTGCCCTGCTCGCGATCTCGGGCACTACACCGCCGTATAAACGGTGCGTCTCGATCTGAGACGCTACTATATTCGATTTTATCTCAAACACTCCGTCGCGGTATTCAACCACCGCCGCCGACGTCTCGTCGCAGGAGCTTTCCATTCCTAAAATGTACATATGATTCCTTTTTCGCAGGACGCTGTCCTGCACCTGCCAAAACCTTTTTGGGAAAAAGGTTTTGGATTCCAAAAACTTTCAATAAAATTCAAAGGCTCGGAAGAATGAGGTATATTTCCACGCCAAATCGCCGTTTCGGCTTTATTTTACTTTAAGCACCATAACGAGTGCCGACTCGGTGGGCTTGGTGTAAAAATCCTTCCTCTTTCCCTCGACCTTAAAGCCAAGCGCTGAATAAAGCTCTATCGCCGCCTTGTTGGACTCCCTGACCTCAAGTGAGATCGACTCAAGATGATTGTTTTTAGCATACTTTATAAGTGCCTCAACGACCGCCTTGCCGTAGCCCTGCCTGCGATGGTCGGGATGAGTCGCGATATTTGTTATCTGACCCTCGTCGACCGCGCACATCATACCGCCGTAAGCGCAAACGATACCGTCCTTGCGGCAGACCATGCCAACGCCGATGCCTTCATTCGTCAGCAATTCAAGACTTTTGCGGCTCCACGGCTGACTGAAGCAAAGCTTCTCAAGCTCCGCTACTCCGTCAAGCGCATCGGCAGTCAGCCTTTCGGGATAGATCCTCTTTCTCGCCTTTTTTTCGCCGCCAACCTTAATATTTTCTTCCATAACTCTGAAATCCTTGATCAATATCCAAACTTGCCCGAGAGCGAATCGTCGTCCTCGATCCAGCTCGAAACGGGAATAATTCTGTATTCGTCCTTTGTGTCGCGCACGATGACCGTCTCGATACCCGCGTTGATTATCTGGCGCTTGCACATCATACAGCTGTTAGTGCCCGAATAAAGCGAGCTGTCGGCAGGATTTACACAAACCATATAAAGCGTCGCACCGAGCATTCTGTCTCTGGGCGCGGCAATGATCGCGTTCGCCTCAGCGTGAACCGAACGGCACATCTCGTATCGCTCTCCGCGGGGGATCTGAAGCTTGTCCCTGATGCAGAAGTTGATGTCGGTGCAGTTCTGTCTGCCTCTGGGCGCGCCGTTGTAGCCCGTCGAAACGATAACGTCGTCCTTGACGATGATAGCGCCGAAATGGCGGCGCATGCAGGTCGCTCTCTCCGCAACAGTCTGCGCGATATCAAGATAATAATTGTGCTTGGAAACTCTCTCGTTGCTCATAACAATCTCCTACTTATATTGATTTTCGGCAGTGCCGAATCAAATTTAGCGTATATTTATTTAATTATACTATATCTCAACAAAAAAATCAAGTGCTTTGCAAAAAATGGCACTAAATTGCAAAAAAGGCCTTAAATTGCATCCGTATTAGTCAGCAATTTAAAAATCGTTGACAAATCGGAACAATTATGGTAAAATAAAAACAAGGAGAAAAGCACAAGGAGGGATAGTCTCATGAAAAGATTTATTACAGGCATATCCGCTATTGTATTGACTCTTTCGTTTGTAACGATATGTTTAATCGGGTGTTCATCGTTTTTTATGAAACCGGCAGACTACACTGTAGTTAGTCAAAATATAGTTTGGATGGAGTTTGAGAATGACAAAGAAATAAGAAAAACTTCTATAATTCCCCGCAAATACTATTATAAAATTCCAGATGTTCCTATCAATGAATATGTTGCTTGTAGGATAATTGACACAAGACCAGGGGGAGATCAATGGCCCGTTATTATGAAGCATAAAGATTTCGAGCATTCTTTAGAGCTTAACATAGACTCCGCAAAATTATTTTTAGGCGGTTGCGATGTTAACTTTTCCGAGGACGATTGGCTTTCTTATGGACAAACAATTATGAAAAAAGAAGTGTCACAAATTGATAGTACACTTGCAGAGAAACTTGTAAATGTTATAACCGCCGATTCTCCCGAACACTTCGAGTTTAGAGATGCAGATGGATACTTTACAGATGAATACTATAAGTGGGGCGAAGAAGCAAGTTATCTGGTTGACAGTGACGGCAATATTTTAAGACTCCAATTTCCGATAGAGCAATACGACTATCTTATTTGGATTGCTTGCATTGTAAAATATGAGGAGTCATACTTTATTGAAATAAAATCAGAATGGCAGTCTGATTCGATTTATTTATACTGTCCCGATGAATTTGCTGGTGTTATCGAAAAGGCATGTGAAGAATACAACTTGATACCAGATTCAAAATACGAATATAAATATTCTTAAAATGGTGTCGAGCAAATAATTAAAATTAACGTCTATTTTCAAAAAAGCCCAGCGCCGCGGTTGCGGCGCTGGGCTTTTTTACTCCCCCCAACACTACATCATTTCTCCACGCAAGCAACAATCGCCCGCACCCTCCGACAAAAGCTGTCAAATTTCTCCCTCGCGCATATAATGGTATCGAGGACGGTTCAAATCAAATTCCGGAGGAATTTGTGTCCTCACAACCAAACGGCAGAAACAAGGAGACCCAAATGAGAAACGATATATCATACCGACCGCAGGCGGTATGTACCGCCGTGACGGGTTCAATGACGTCGGCAATGACCGCGCAAAGAGCGCTCGGCAAAATAGCCTTGCGTGCCAAGGTGGTCAAGGTCGGCATAGGAAGTAAAAGCAAGGGCTGTATATACGGCGTAGAATTTGATTGCGCCGCCTACGCTAGCGTTCGCTCCGCGCTTGCAAGCGCGGGAGTCGATGTCAAAGAATATCTGCGATGATCGCCGCCCCTCTCCAAGATCTTCGGTGAGGGGCGTTTTTTATCAAAAAATATATCACGAGAGGAGTCCTCCAAATGCTACAAAACATCGTCTATTTCGACAACGCCGCCACCACCTTTCCAAAGCCTCAAAGCGTACTGAACGCAGCCTATGAATGTATGAGCGAATATTGCGGAAACGCTGGGCGCGGCTCTCACCCGATCGCCATGATGAGCGCCGAAAAGGTCTTTGAGGCAAGAGAATCCGTCGCCGATTTCTTCGGCAGCACCCCCGAAAACGTAGTCTTCACCCTCAACACCACCTACGCTCTCAATATGGCGATAAAAGGGGTTATGAGCAACGGCGGCCACATGCTCATCAGCAATATGGAGCACAACTCCGTGTTGCGCCCGGCGGCAAGAATGGCAAGGGATAACGTACTGCGCTACGATATCTTCAAGGCTTACGACAAGACAAAGCCTCTGAGTACCAAGGAAATCATCACCAACATAATCTCCAAGCTCCGCAAGGACACGAAAATGCTGACCTGCATCCACTCGTCAAATATCTGCTCTTATTCCCTCCCGATTCGCGAGATCGGAGAATTCTGCCGCCGCCACGGAATCCTTTTCTGCGTGGATGCCGCCCAATCCGCAGGACACCTGCCGATCAATATGGAAAAGGACTGCATCGATATCCTCTGCCTCCCCGCCCATAAAGGACTCTATTCTCCCCAAGGCTGCGGCATTATGATAATGCGAAAAGGACTTCAAAAGCTCGCGACTCTCACCGAGGGAGGAAACGGAGTCAACTCGCTCGAGCTCTCAATGGGCAACGAAAGCCCCGAAAGGTACGAGGGCGGCACGCTCTGCACTCCTGCCATAGCAGGTCTTGTATCGGGCATTGAATTCATCAGAAGCTTCGGACTTCATACCATCGGGGGCCACGAGCGCAAGCTCTGGCGGCAGACCTACGACCGCCTCTCCTCTATCAAGGATCTGACGATCTACGACGACACCGAGGGCAGCGTCCTGCTATTCAACGTAAACGGTATCCCTGCCGACGACGTTGGAGAACTGCTCTCCGACCGCGGCTTCTGTCTTCGCACGGGATACCACTGCTCTCCCCTTGCCCACAAAGCGCTCGGGACTGCCGACGGCGGCGCGGTCCGCATCGGATTTGGCATCTTCAACACCGAAAAAGAGGTCGATAGCCTCTGTCTTGCAATCCGCGATATAGTCAGGCAGTACCGCGTTTAATTCAATACACAACTACAAAAATGAATATTCACAAAAATATTCATTTTTTCAGCGAGTTATTTTTTAAATTCGCGAGAATAAAAGAGCATAAGCGAGCATTTTGGAGATTTTCCAAAAATAATCTCCAAAACTCGCAACCGATGCCGATTTTTTTGGATTTTTCACAAAAAACCGTGATTTTTGGAGAATTTTTTTAAAACCTATTGCAATTAGTGTAAAATTATGATAAAATGTATGCTGTTATACTGTCCTTATTATGCTATAAACAATAAAAGGAAGTATCTGTCGTTCTAAGACGGAAACGGCAAGGCAAGACCTGCGCGCCACACATTGTCGGAAAACGCATCAAAAATTTCGGCGAGACCCTTATCGCACAAGCTTTTCAACCATCGCAAAGGGGAACGCTAATCTCAGATTTTAAAAGGAGTTTTTATGTGTAATGGAAAAAGAAGTAATCATCAACCTGACTGATGTGTCAAAATCCTTTGATGGCGAGATAGTTCTCGACCACATCAACCTCAAGATCCACGACAAAGAATTCGTGACTCTTCTCGGTCCCTCGGGCTGCGGCAAGACCACGACTCTGCGTATAATAGGCGGCTTTGAGACAGCTGACACGGGCGACGTAAAGTTTGACGGCAAAAGCGTCAAGGAAGTCCCCCCTCATCAGAGACCCGTAAATACGGTCTTCCAAAAATACGCACTCTTCCCTCACCTCAACGTATTTGAGAACGTAGCCTTCGGTCTGCGTCTTAAAAAGACGCCCGAGGAAACGATTCGCACCAAGGTCAAGGAAATGCTCTCGATGGTCAACCTCAAGGGCTTCGAGCGCCGTCGCGTAAGCACCCTTTCGGGCGGTCAGCAGCAGAGAGTTGCGATCGCGAGAGCTCTTATCAACGAGCCCGAGGTGCTGCTCCTCGACGAGCCTCTCGGCGCACTCGACCTCAAGCTCCGCAAGGATATGCAGAACGAGCTTAAAAAGATCCAGAAGGCAACGGGTATCACCTTTATATACGTCACTCACGATCAGGAGGAGGCTCTCTCCATGTCCGATACCGTCGTAGTTATGGCAAACGGACAGATACAGCAGATAGGCTCTCCTACCGACATATACAACGAGCCTGAAAACGCATTCGTCGCAGACTTCATCGGCGAGAGTAACATCGTCGACGGAATTATGCTCGAGGACTATAAGGTTCGCTTCTCGGGCCACACCTTCGAGTGTGTCGACGCTGGATTTGAAAAGAATCAGAAGGTCGACGTAGTAGTGCGTCCCGAGGACGTTGACGTAGTTTCGGCCGACAAGGGTATGCTTCAGGGCACCGTCACCTCGGTCACCTTCAAGGGCGTGCACTGGGAGATCATCGTTGATATCAACGGCTTCAAGTGGATGATACAGACCACCGATTTTGTAGCAGAAGGCGAGCATATCGGTCTTTTCATCGAGCCCGAAGCAATACATATTATGAACAAGTCCGAATTCTCGGGTATGTTCGGCGACTATTCCTCATTCTCGGACGAGCTTGACCAGCTTGCCGACCCCACAGAGCCCGAAAAGGAGGAGGGAGAGGAATGAAAAAAGGCTCGCTCTTTCAGAAAATGGCGGCGGCTCCCCACATCGTCTGGATGGTCCTGTTCATCGTGGCGCCGATGCTGTTCGTCCTCTACTTCGCGTTTACCGATGCAGACGGACGTTTTTCCCTTTCAAATATTTCAACGCTCTCGCAGTACGGCAACGTGTTCGTCCTGTCGATCGCGTTTGCATTGATAGCAACCGTAGTCTGCCTGCTTATTGGTTATCCCCTCGCGTATTTTATGGCGAGAAGCAAGCCGAAAACACAAAAGCTGCTTATGGTGCTTATAATGCTCCCTATGTGGTGCAATCTGCTTATCCGCACCTACGCGCTTATGGCTCTGCTCGACAACGGAGGACTGCTTAACTCCTTCCTCGAGAGCATGGGACTTGACAAGCTCCGCATCGTCGGTTCGGATTTTGGCGTTATTCTCGGTATGGTCTATGATTTCCTACCCTATATGGTACTGCCGATCTTCACGTCGATCACAAAGCTTGACAACCGCTATATTGAGGCGGCACACGACCTCGGCTGTAACAATATCCAGACCATGACAAAGGTCGTCCTTCCCCTCACCGCATCGGGAATCGTCTCGGGCGTGACTATGGTATTCGTACCCTCTATCAGCACGTTCTACATCTCGCAGAAGCTCGGTGCAGGTAAGATCGACCTCATAGGCGACACCATCGAGCGACTCTTCCAGAACACCAGCACCTATAACGTCGGCGCGGTCATTTCCCTCGTTATGATGATACTCATTCTCATTTCGGTATGGATAATGAACAAGTTCTCCGACGACGAAGGAGGTGTGATCATATGATGAAATTCCTGTCAAAATTCTATATGTTCATCATATTCGCCCTGCTCTACGCGCCCATCGTGGTGCTCATCGTCTTCTCGTTTAACGACGGCGGCTCGCTCAGCGAGTTCACGGGCATATCGCTCAAATGGTACGGCGAGCTCTTCCGCGACGAAGAGGCTCTGACCGCACTGAAGAACTCTCTTATTCTCGCGGTCTGCTCATCGGTCATAGCAACGGGCATAGCAACCTTTGCGGCGCTTGGACTTCACCACATGAGAAACAAGTATGTCAAGGGCGCGGTGAAATCGGTCACCAACATACCTATGATGAACCCCGATATCGTCACGGGCGTATCTATGATGCTGCTCTTCGTGGCGGTAGCCAATTTTATTCACGCAAAGCAATTCTTCGGCTTCGGAACTATGCTTATAGCGCACACAACCTTCAATCTGCCCTATGCGCTGCTTTCCATTATGCCGAGATTTAACCAGCTTGACAAATCGCTCTCCGAGGCGGCTCAGGATCTTGGATGTACCCCCGCCCGCGCATTCTTTTCGGTAGAGCTTCCCGAAATAGTGCCCGGTATCGTCTCGGCACTTATGATGAGCTTCACACTTTCACTCGACGACTTCGTGATCAGCCATTTTGTAAGCTCGCCGAACTTCCAGACACTTCCCCTCTACGTTTATAACCAGACCGTGCACAACGTCAAGTTCAGTATGTACGCGCTCTGCGCCCTTATCGTAGCGATCATTCTTGCGATCCTGCTTGCAGTCAACTTTACGGGCTCGGTCAACAAGAAGAAAAAGAGAAACGGGGTGGCGTAAATGAAAAATATCAAAAAAATCATCTCCACATTGCTCCTCCTTTCTCTCCTTGCCGCGACCTGCTGTTGCCTCTTTGCCTGTGACAAGGCAAACGACAGCGGCGACGTGACCACGCTCTACGTCTATAACTGGGGTGAATACATCTCCGACGGAAGCGAAGATTCGGTAGACTCCAACGAGCAATTTGAAAAATGGTACTTCGACACCTTCGGCGAACGAGTCAAGGTCAGCTATTCGACCTACTCCTCCAACGAGGATATGTACGCCAAGCTCTCGGGCGGCGCAGTCAGCTACGATATTATAGTCCCCTCGGACTATATGATCGAGCGACTCATCAAGGAGGACAAGCTCGCTCCGCTTAATTACGATAACATCCCCTTGGCAAAGGAAAATCTCGACTCCGAATTCTTCGGTGAGAACGCAAAATACGACTACTACGACGAGGGTAGCGTATACTCCGTTCCCTACTTCTATGGAATGATCGGTATCATCTATAATACCGAGATGGTGGACGAGGAGGATATCGGCTCGTGGGATATCATGTGGAACGAAAAGTACAAAGGCAACATCCTGCAATTCAATAACTCCCGCGACGCACTCGGCACCGCGCAGTATAAGCTTGGAATCGACGTCAACACCGACAACGAAGCCGAGTGGAGACGCGCGCTCGAGGAGCTCAAGGCGCAGAAGAATATTGTTCAGGGCTACGTCATGGACGAGATATTCAACAAGATGGAGGGCGGAAGCGCTGCGATCGCAGCATACTATGCAGGCGACTTCCTGGCTATGTACGAAAACAACGAGAGCCTCGACTTTTTCTACCCCTCCGAGGGTACGAACCTCTACGTCGACGCTATGTGTATCCCCAAGACCTCCGCGAATAAAACGGTGGCAGAGCGATACATCAACTTTATGCTCAGCGTAGATGAAAAATACGGCGCTCCCGCAATAGCGAACGCCGAATACACCTATTACGCCTCTCCCAACGCAAAGGTCGTTGAGAGCGAGGAATACCGTGACTATATGAACGAGATCAAGGACGACGCCTTTGAAAAAATGTATGACCTTGGCCACGTTGAAGCAACCTATTACGAAAACCTCACCCCCGAAAAGCTCGCCCTTATCAATGAGCTCTGGGAGGAGCTGAAATCGGATATCGACGTAAGCCCCACGATCTATATCATCTGTATAGCGATCGTCGGCTCGCTCGTCGGCTTCGTCACCTTCTTCGGCATCAGAAAGCGTAAGAGAAACAGTTACTAATAATAAATAAATGCAGAGGGGAACCCGCTTTTTGAAAAAAGCAGGTTCCCCTCTGCACTCCCCTCCGGCAAAAACTTACCAAAATAAAAGGATCCCCCGACAGAAGCTCTGTCGGGGGTGTTTTTTTATGATGAAATCGTTGGGTCGGCGGCAAACCAAGTGCGAACGTCGCCATCACATTCATAATCGGTTGCCCAAGCAATGCCGAAAACTACCTTGTCAATCGGGCAAATTAAATTATACTGCAACCCAAACGGCAAGCAAAGTGACTCAAAGGCGGGATTGTCGTCCTCCATTCCAATAGTCAAAATGCATTTATCCTTTATAAATTGAGCATTCAAATAGCTTTCGCCCGAATCTCCCGTGTTGATAATATCGATGTCCACGGGCTCCAATTTGCAGGCAATCGAGTCGCAATTTTTTGCAGGTATTTCTATACGGTAGCATGCGGATATCGGTTTTTTATCACATGGCGGGCGTGTAAAATTAATTGCCACAGCCTCGTAATCCGTACAAACTCCGTCTACACAAATCTTAATAGTTCCAAAAGGTGTGTTCAACATAAGCAAAACCTCCCCCCAAAAATTATTACAAATCTCAAGCGAAATATTCTTCAATCTCCGCACGCTTCGCCGTGCAGCTTCCCTGTATCATTTCAGACGAGCCGCCGCCGCGACCCGAGATAGCAGCGTTTATCTCCTTCGCATGGTCGCGCAGATCGACCGTGGCGCTCGCAATTATGTATTTGTAGCCGCCCTCGTCGTCACCTGTAAACACGGCGCAAATGCCGCCGCAACGCTTCTTGATCTCATTGGCCATATTGCGCAGAGAGACCGCATCAAGCCCAGCATCCTCAAAAATGCAAATATTTCCGTCGGTCGCCTCGATCTTCTCAAGCTTATAAGCCATCAACGAGCGTTTAAGCGCCGCGATCTCACCCTTGAGTGACGAAATATCCTCAAGCAAGCGATCAACTCCGTGTGCAACCTCGTCGTGCCTTGCCGATATAGCGACCGAGATGCGACGGCTCTGCTCGTATTCGGCGCGATAGCCGTCAAGCGCGTCAAATCCGCACTTCATATAAAGCCGTATGCCACCCTTGTATTTTTCACATTCAAGTATCTTGATAAGTCCGACCTGACCCGTATTTGAAACGTGCGGCGCACAGCAAGCGCACTTGTCAACACCCTCTATCTCAACTATGCGTACGTTCTCACATAGATCAAGCTTGCTTCTGTACTCGAGAGTCTCAAGCTCCTCGGTCGACGGATAATAGCCTCGAATAGAGTGACATTCGAACACCGCGCGGTTAGCAAGCGTTTCTATCAGTAAAAGCTGCTCGCCGTCCAGCACTCCGTCAAAATCCGCGGTCATTATATCCTTGCCAAGATGAAAACCGACGTTGCTAAACCCGAAATTTTTGAATATAAGCCCCGAAACGATATGCTCGCCCGTGTGATTCTGCATTTTGCGAAAACGCTCGCAGAAGTCGATTTTGCCACTCACAAGGCTGCCCTCAGCCAGCGGCTCGGCTACCGTGTGATAAATGACCCTCTCCTTCTCACAAACGTGAATGACCTCCACACCGCCAAGAACACCCGTGTCACACGCCTGACCGCCCTCCTCGGGGAAAAAGAGGGTTTTGTCGAGCACAACGGCATATTTACCCTGCCCGTCGGGAAGGCAGGAAATCACTCTTGCCTCAAACTCGCTCTCGGACGGAAGCTGATCAAATAATCTTATAGTTTTATCCATAAAAAACCTCTCAAAGCTGATAAATAAATTATAATACAAAATCGCCGCCATTTCAATAGTTTGACGAAAATTATTGACAAAAAGCCGCCCTCGTGATAAAATAATAGTTGAAAATAACCCAATGGAGATTTATTATGGAAACAACAATTGCACTGCCCACAAAAGAAAAGAAAGTGGTCGAAAATATATCAAAAAGCACGTGGGAATGCCCCGAATTCAAGGTCTCGGGCGCATTCTCCTCCCACATGGTGCTCCAGAGAGACAAAGAGATCGTCGTATGGGGCTTTTCGGACACCCCCGGAAGCACCGTCAGTGCAAGCTTTATGGGCGAATACGCCAAAGCAACGGTAGATGACGATAATAATTGGACACTTCGCTTCTCTCCCCGCAGATACGAGTGGGAGGGTCAGACGATGACGATAAACGACGACCGCGGACACACGGTCACCTTTGACGACATTCTTATCGGCGACGTCTGGATGATACACGGTCAGTCCAACGCAGCTCTTCCTTTAGCTCCCTGCCTCGCTTTGACCCCAAGCGTCGACTTTTCCGAGAACGACAACTTCCGCGTATTCACACAGTTTCAGCACATAGTTTACGAAAATCAGGAGCTTTGCAACGAGCCCCAGCGCGACGTTATCCGCCCCGAGTGGTGCTGGAAGCGCCCCGACGAAGCGGCATCGCGCGAGTTCTCGGCTCTCGGCTGGTACTTTGCGAAGAAGATCACAAGTATGACCGATATCCCCCTCGGACTCATCGTGCTCGCCGCGGGCGGCGCTTGCATACGCGAATATCTCCCTGAAGAGCTCGCGCACTCGGAGGGCTATACGTTCGGCGCGAACGTCAAGGAGGCGGGATACTTCAACACCCTCGTCAACCCCTTCTTAAAGCTTCCCTTCAAGGCGATGATATACTTTCAGGGCGAAAGTGAGGGCATCGAGCGCCGCTTTGCCGAAAGATACGCCCATGATCTTGCCGTGCTGGTTGCAGACGAGCGTGAGCGCTTCGGCTTCAACTTCCCCTTCTACAACATTCAGCTGTCCGACTATCGTGCCGAGGGCGCACAGTTCTTCCCCTTCCACGATATCGTGAGAACACAGCAGTTCGATGCGCTCAAGCTCATCCCAAACTCGACCCTGACCGTAGATATGGACCTCGGCTCACCCATCGACTACGAGGATTGGGCACACAGCCCCCGCAAGCTCGAGCTTGCCGAGCGAGTAGCAAGCCTCGCACTTGCCAGAGAGTACGGCATCGGAAGCGAATCCGAGGCAAACTCCCCCATGCCCACGTATGCAAGACTTGAAGACGAAGGCAGATCGATAGAGATAGCATTTGAAAATATACACACAGGTCTTATCGCATCGGGACACGCCCCGGCCGAAAGCATCGACATGGAGGTAAACGGCTTCTACGTCGGCGCATACGATTGCAGACAGAAGGCGCGCGCCACTATTACTACGCGATACACCGTCAAGGTCGAAGTCCCCGAGGGCGTTGAGCCCACCCACGTCGGTTACGCTATGTCGACCAATATCACCGCCGACGATATCACGCTGCGCAACGGTGCAAATCTGCCCTGCCCCGCATTCGTGATGAAAATATAAACACAAAAAGGAGAGACTTTCGAATGAAGTCTCTCCTTTTTTGTTGTCAAGCTTTTTCCCCAAAATTCTTGACGTCTATAATGGTATGTCTGCAGGTTTCACAGACCAACTTCTCGGCCGTGCCGTCTTTATCGCACGTTCTGACGCCGCAGACAGCGCAAACGTGCACACCCTCCGCCTCTGATTCAAGACAAAGCGGATAGTTAAGCCCACGGAATTTCACAAGAGTGCCTCCCTCGCGATAATAACCGTCGTAGCCGTCCTCAAAAAGCTGTATTCTTACCGTTCTTCGCCCACGCTTACAAGCAAGCTTGACCTTCAAATAGTTATATGGGCCGACGTCAAGCTTTGCGTTTCTTGATAAAAATCTACCGTAGCTACGAACCGCCCTCATAGACTTTATCCGTCCCGAAGTATATCTGTCAGTGACGAAAAGCGACATATTGCACACGATCCAGCCGCCCACGACGACGACCGCCTCGAAAACGAGATATCCCCACCATTTGATCGGGGGCAGACCTGCGACTCGTTTGTCGAGATATGACAACATAGAAAGATTCATAACGACCACTATCAATACGTAAAAAAATATACGTTTGAGATTTCTTACGACGGCGTAAATACGTAGGTCGGCGTTTTCCTTTGGTATTTTATATTTTTTCATACTACCTCATATAAAAGACGCATTATACTTGTTTAATTATACATCATTCTCAGCAAAGAGTCAATAGATAACGAAAAAGAATGAGGGGAGCGCCGCAATAAATGCCGACACTCCCCTGAAAGCTCAAAAGTCAGAATTATTCAGCGTCTTCAACTGCGATCTCGCATGCGCACTCGCACTCTTCCTCAAAAAGCTCTTCAGCCTCAACCTCTTCGGTCTTCTTTGCAGGAAGCTTGCTCTTGATCTTCTCAACGAGAACCTTGCCGCGTCTCTCGCCTTCCTCGTTCTTGGAAGAGAGATATACAGCTGCTGCTGCGATAGCCGCAACGATAGCTACACCTACTCCGATAAGTACGAAGAGAAGTGTGCGGTTCTTCTTCTGCTCAACAACGAGCTCCTGAACATCATGATTGTTTGCCATTTGTTGTTCCTCCTATTTTTTATTTTAATGCTCTCGCATTTGTTTATTAGTTTTTCAGACTGTGTATGGGTGCAGGGATTCGTCCGCCGCGATCAATAAATCTCGCGGGAGAATATCTGTTGACCTCCATGATCGGCGCCTTTCCAAGCAAGCCACCGTAGTCTATATAATCACCGACTCCCTTGTTATAAGCGGGAATAACGCGCACGGCAGTCGTCTTGGTATTGACAACGCCAATAGATATCTCGTCGGCTATAATTCCGCAGATGATCGCCTCGTCGACGTCACCGGGGATAGCTATCATATCGAGACCGACCGAGCAGACCGCCGTCATCGCCTCGAGCTTTTCAAGCGTCAGAGCGCCTCTCTCAACCGCCGCGATCATACCCGCATCCTCGGAAACGGGAATAAATGCGCCCGAAAGTCCGCCAACGTGACTTGAAGCCATAACGCCGCCCTTCTTGACCGCGTCGTTAAGCATCGCAAGCGTAGCAGTCGTGCCGTGAGCTCCACAGGACTCAAGTCCCATATTTTCAAGTATATGAGCGACCGAATCTCCGACCGCGGGAGTGGGAGCTAAAGAAAGGTCTACTATTCCAAAGGGTACGTTCAGCGCCTTTGCTGCCTCGCCCGCAACGAGCTGACCGACACGGGTGATCTTGAACGCTGTCTTCTTAATAATATCAGCAAGCTCACTGAGATCGCAATCGCCTGCTCGTGCAATAGCCGAGCTTACGACTCCGGGCCCCGAAACACCGACGTTTATGACGTTCTCGGGCTCTCCGATTCCGTGAAAAGCTCCCGCCATAAAGGGATTGTCCTCGGGTACGTTAGCAAATACGACCAGCTTCGCGCAACCAATAGAATCTCTGTCCTTGGTCAGAAAAGCCGCCCTTTTAACCGTGCTTCCCATCAGCTTGATAGCGTCCATATTAATGCCCGCCTTGGTAGAAGCAACGTTCACCGACGAGCAAACGAAATCGGTCTCGGCAAGCGCCTCGGGAATGATCGATATCATATTCTCGGCGCCCTTAGTCATGCCCTTTTGAACAAGAGCCGAAAAACCGCCGATAAAGTTGATACCGAGCGCCTTTGCCGCCCTGTCAAGCGTCTTGGCGATCTTGAAATATCCCTCGGGAGAGCATGCCCCGCCGATAAGCGAGATAGGTGTGACCGAAACCCTCTTGTTTACGATCGGAATACCGTATTTTTTCTCAATATCCTGACCCGTCGCAACGAGATTTTCAGCGCTTTTAGTTATCTTGTCGTATATTTTCTCGCAAAGTCTGTCCTCATCCTCGCTCACGCAGTCGTAAAGCGAAATACCCATCGTAATGGTTCGGATGTCGAGATTTTCTTCGCGGATCATATTTATAGTTTCGAGAATGTCTTTAACGTTAACCATAATTTCTCCGATCAGACGTGATGCATACTATTGAAAATATCCTCGTGCATAACGTGAACGGCGAGACCCTTCTCGCTTCCGGTATTCGAGAGAATATCTACGAATTCAGAAAAAGGAATGGAAAGCTTGTCTATATCGGCAAGCATTATCATAGCAAAGTATTCGGAAAGAACGCTTTGGGAAATATCAACGATATTAGCGTCGTATTTTGCACACTCGGAAGCAAGCTTTGCGATGATTCCGACCGAGTCTTTTCCCGTAACCGTTATAACTGCTTTCATTACGTAACCTCCGTACGAAATATTATCCTACTCTAATTATACTACACATTTATGAATAATTCAACAAAAAATTATATCTAATTAAATATTTTTACGCGTATTTTTTAAATTCGATTGAAAAAAAGCCGAAATTATGCTATACTGAAGATGATCAACCGTCTCGGAGGATAATATGTTTGAAAACTCATACGAATATATAATCAAAAAGAAAGCAGAGGGCGAGCTGCTCTTAAAAAGGATCGCCGCGATCGTCGGATATGCGGTGTTTTTCGTCGTGTTGACCGCATTCGTATTGGCGCTTCTCCCCTCCCTCTTTATACCCGCACTTATCCTTATATGTTGTCTGACCGCGCTCCTTATATTTATCACGTGGCGGTTTCTGTGCATTGAATACGAGATCCTTATCGCAAACGGCGATATCGTCATAACGAAGCTGTACGGCAAGGGGTCGAGAAAAACGATCTTTACCTCATCGGTCTCATCTTTCTCCGAAATAGGAGAATACGACGACAAGGCTTATGAGGAGATCAGCAAGCTGTCCTTGCAGAAAAACCACATCTGCATCTCGTCGCTATCGGCGCCCGACGTCTACTACGCACTTTTCGAAGACGAGGACGGCAAAGGTATCATTTATTTCGACGCTCCCGCGCGTGCAGTCGAGCTTTTGCAAAAATATAACGCAGGTGCGTTCAGAGCATCTGCGAAACGCATAAACAATCAAGCGAAAGGAAATTAAAATGAAAAATCAAAACGAGATCAAGGTGCGTCTCTCCGACGAGCTTATCCGCAAGCTCATCTACATCTCCGAGGCAGAGGGCAGAACGCCAAACAATCAGTTCATCTTTATGCTGCGTAACAATATCCAGTATTTTGAGCGCACGAAGGGTAAGATTGACGCGGCAAAGCTCGCCGCAATAGATATTTCCAAGTACACCGAACAAGAATAAAAATCCAAACAAAAAAATTGCCCTTGCGGCAAATTTAACGATTATTATTGCGCCGTCATCGGCTGCGGAACGGAGATTTTATGAAGGATATCGTAATCAAAAACCACCTTCCCTTGAAGATAGTTCACGAATTGAAAAGACCCGGAGATTCCACCTTTGAAGAAAAATGTGCGGAAATAACAAAAGGGCTCAAAACGCTTGCCTCTCTCGGATACGGAGGTATAGTCACCAACGTCCATTGGGGTGACGACTACCTGAACAACGAAGATGATTGGGCTTTGCTTCAATATGCGCTCGATGAAACAGATCGCCTCGGTATGCGAGCTTGGATATACGACGAGCATGGATACCCAAGCGGTAGTGCAAGCGGTCAAACGCTCGCGGCACATCCCGAATACGAATGCCGCGCGGTTGCAAAGATCACAGAGGCTCTTGCAGTCGGAGAAACCAAGACGATCGACCTGCCCCACGGACACCTTCGTTTTCTTTACGCGGCAACCTATCCAATGAGCAAAAACGGCAAGATAAATCCCACCGCGCCACTCGAGGAAAAGATATGTAATGGAGAGCAAAGCGTAACATTCACAAACACTACGTCTCAGCCGCTCGTCATTTGTGCCTTTGCCGACAAATATCTTTACGAGGGCTCACATGCCGAGCATAACGTCTTTATGGCTCAGCGCTACATCGACCTTATGAACAAGGATGCCGTGCGCGAGTTTATCAAAAACACCTACGAAAAATACACCGCCCACGTAGAAAAGCACTATACGAATGGCACGGGGCTTATCGAAGCCTATTTCACCGACGAGCCCTCTCTGATGGGTTGCTATATCAACGCAGGGCTCTATCCCCCACGCACTCGTGACCCCTACGACGACACGATCCCGCTTTATCCCATCGTAAACTTTGGCAGAGACGTTGAAAACACGTTTGAGGCGCTCTCGGGCTTAAGCTTCAGAAAAAATCTGATCTTCCTCTTCTGTGGAAACAGCAACCACGCAAAAAAGGTGCGATATTTCTTCCATCAGACCACCTCAAAGCTCTTTGAGGAAAGCTTCTACGCGCAGATCTCGAATTATTGCGCCAACGCAGGCACGAGATTCGGCGGTCACGTGCTGCTTGAGGATGATATCCGCCACCACGTAATATTCGAGGGCAATATGTTCTCCTTCCTGCGTCATATGCACGTCCCTGGCATAGATATGCTCCATTCCCTGCCCGAGCTGGTCCGCAGAGATATGTTCACACCCAAGCTCGTCTCCTCGATCGCTCACGCGTACGACCGTCCGCACGTTATGAGCGAGGTCTCGGCTCACGCGCAGGGCAACAACGTGACGATCGATCAGATGTATGCCTCGCTCGCGCTCCAGTACGCCTTCGGTATCGACATCTTCACCTCTTACTACCCCGAAACGCTTTTCGATAAGGACAGCTACGAAAAATACAACCGCGCAATAGGAAAATTCGGAGACATAATGGCAGGTGGATCGCCCCAGGCAGACGTACTTCTCTGCTACCCCATCGAGACCTTTATGATGAACCATATCACACCCGACGAAAACAGCTTCTTGTGCTTCACGAACGAAGAAAACGCCTGCCGCGACGGACTTTACAGTATAATGTACGAGCTTTGCGACGCTCAGGTAGATTTTGACTTTGCTGATTTCGAGGTCATCAAAAACCTGCCCGTGCGCGACGGCAAGCTGCTCGGCAAGCAAGGACAGATATATAAATATCTCGTCCTGCCTCCTATGGAGCTGACCCCCGAAATGAGTGGCGTGTTTGCACATCTCGAGTCCAAGGGAGTCAAGATATGTATTATGAGAGACTCCTGCTTCTCCGATCTCGGAAGCGCAGGCTTTGGCAAAAAATTCTCCACCGCCTCCGCGCTTGTGACCTCATTTGATCGCTACGAGGAGGGATTCGCGGTCGACCTCGACACGATCCACGAGGGTGTTGCCTGCCTTTGCAAAAAGATCGGCGGCAAGAATCGCTATATGTTCGTCAACTCAACCAACGAAGAAAAGCATATCAACTGTGCCCTTCGCGAAACGGGCAACGCAAAGCTTTATTCTCCTCTTGAGGATGCAAACAAGCCCTTTACCTCCTGCCCCGACAAGTCTGGCACACGTTATGAGTTCACCCTCGGCGGATATGAGGTGCTTATAATAACCGAATAAAAACAAAAATCCCACCCGATAAACCGGGTGGAATTTTTACCTATTTAATATGATCAAGGATCTCAACAATACCGTCTATCGTCTGACATCCTGTAGTCAAAAGTCTTGCCTTCGACTGATGCCCGCCCGCGAAAAGCAAGCAATCCGCGCCAAGCACCTCGGCGGTCTCGGCATCGTGGATCGTATCGCCAACGAACAATATCTTCGCCTCGGGGTTCTTTTCTCTCCACGCCTGTGCCAAATGAAGCTTGCTCGCCGCATGAATATCGTCAAGACCGATGATCTCATCAAAATATTCAATAAGTCCAAGCTCGGAGAGCTGATCGCAAAGCATATTTTTCTCACATGCGGAAAGTATCACCTGCTTGGTCTCGGTCTTTGCCACCGCCTTGACCACCGTGTCAACTCCGTCGACGATTCCCGCCGTACAGCAGTTTTGCAAATAAAGTTCAACCCAAATCGGAGCTAACACCTCGTATGGCTCCTTTTCAAAGTCAAATCCAAGCTTTCTGTAATATTCTTTTATCGGGAAATCAAAGATCTCTCTATATGTCTCCATATCGGCTATGATTGGCAGTCCGCGTTCTTCAAGCATACGGTTCACGCTGTCTATTCCAGCCTGCATATCCGAAAATATAGTACCGTTAAAATCCCAAAAGAGATGAGTGTATTTCAAAGCTGCCTCCACAATAATTTTCAGGTGTCAAAAGCCTCCGTCTTGGACGGAGGCTTTCTATAATAAACTCAAATTAAATTATTCGCCTGCAGGAACGTAACCGTACGTTTGCATCCAGGAGTAATATACCGCGTAAGGCGATTCACCTGCATATCTGTCTTCTTCCTCGGTTGCAGCGTCATAATTCTTATTAGTAAGCTTGGACAACTGAAGTACGAAGTCGTTATAGATCTGACCATCATATTCAACACTGATCGAGGGGTTACCCGCCAACGTCACACACAGACCCGACTTCTCGTCAGACACGAGCTTCGTAAGCTCGTCTATATCCTCACACGCATCTATCTCAGCAGAGATCTGTGCTGTGTACTGCATCAGATAAGACCAAAGGTTATAGTCAAGATCGTTATCATACTCTTCGAAAATGCTGTTGAAATCAAATCCAAGCAGAGGATTTATAAGCGCGTCGTTGTTCTGGTTCTTGGCGTTCTCCCAGTAATCCGCGGGAAGACCCTCCTCAGGATGCGCTATAAAGCAGTTGCCGGTCTTTTCGATATCCATCTCGTAGAGAGTATCCTTGGATCTAGTAAGAACTCCGGTTTCCTCGTCGATGGTGTAGTCAACACCCTCAATACCGTACTGAAGAATGTTGCGAAGCTTGGGATCGGTATTAAGCATCGTAAGCACCTTTACACAAGCACTTGCGTTTGAGGAGTTTGCAAATACTCCAAACATATTTCCGTAAAGCGACGCCTCGTCAACCTCGGGATACTTTACTACGTATGCGTAATACTTTTTGCCGTTTTCATCGGTATAAACGCCGTCATTTTCTTCCATAGACGCCTTGATAGTATAGTCACCGTCTACGAAGGAAACCGCTGCGTTCGTTCTCGTATCACCCTCGGTAGCGTAATATCCGTTATATTCGTAAGCCTTGAGCTTAAGATAAATGTCACGGTATTCTGGGCTGGTAAACAACGAGTTGAAGCCAAGGGAGATCTGTCCGCGGGAAGCGGTAGCCGCATCTCCGTAAAGCGCACCGAGCAAAGAGAATTTATTGCCGTCGCCTATCGAGTAAATGTTATCTCCGAACTCATCCTCAACCCAGTCGATGTTCCAATACCATACGAACTGACCTATGCACTCATCAAAGGTAGCGTCGATAGGAAGGATCTCGGGATTTGTGCTAGATACGTCCTCAAGGAAGTTGCCGAGATCAAGGACCGTGCTTACCTGCTCGTTATTATAGAGCCATTCATCGAAGAGATCCTTGTCGACCAGCATATACTTGTACTCGCCGATCTGAACATTATTGGGAATAGCGTAGGTGCTTCCGTAGTACTGAACGCCCTTAAGCAAAGAGCCGGAAATATAGTCGTTAAGCTTCTTTCCGCTGGAGGAGATATAAGAATCGAGAGACATAAGCCAATCGTTCTCAATATACTCTCTGTACATATCCAATCCGGAAACGTATATGATATCAAGCTGATTTTCCTGGGTCTCGGGATACACGAGCTCCTTTACACCAAGATCGCCTGCCTGATATATATCTTCGACGTCGTTTTCTTCGCCCGATTCTTCCTCGTCCTCCATAGCGGACTGTGCTATATAATCCTTATACTTTTCAAACTCAGGGAAATGATAGTAGAAGGATTTTGTCAAAGCCGAAACGGGATACTTTTCCTCGGGATAAGCAGCCTGATAGTCGCTTATGTATTTATCCAAAGCTCTTGCGGCACGCTCAGCCTCCTGAGCATATTCAGCGGCATCGGCAATAGTAGTCGTAAGCTTCTCCTCGTATTCCTCCTCGGTGTAGAAGAGCAGGTCTACGTTGATCTTGGACTCCTTGGTTATCTTTGTAAATGCCTCTTCGACAGCTTCGTAGTTTTCAATGACTTTAAGCATTTCCTTGTATTTTTCGCTGTCTTTATCTCCACCGCACTCTTTTTCAAGATACTCGGCAAGATCGGCTTCCGTATTACATACCTTCTTTTCGGTAATAACACACATAGTTATCGTCTGTGCGCCGGTGTTGTTCTTCTTATCAGCGTCTTCATCGTCTGACGAGCAGGCTGTAAGGAACACAGACAGCACAAGGATCAAGCCCATAAACAGACAAAGCAATCTCTTTTTCATGTTAAATCTCCATTTCTGCCACACGGGGCAAGGTTTTTGTGAACGGCGACACCAAAAAGCATCCCCGTTCGGAATTCCAACGTTCTTGCGAATATCAGAATCAACGCTAAACTATATTTTACACTAAACGTGCCACTTTGTCAAGTAAATAATTATTAATAAATATAAAGGCAAAATGACAAACTCTGTTTCGCCGCTATAAAACGACAACCCTCGATATGCAACGTACACAATAAACTCTTCGTCTTTTTGTGCACCAAGCACAAGCTGTTGTTAATAGTGCACATTTTACAGGGTCGATTTTGTAACTCAAAAAGAATAAATATTTACAATTTATCAGTCAAGAAATCCTCTGAGGTGTCTTGCACGACTGGGATGGCGCAGCTTGCGAAGCGCCTTTGCCTCGATCTGACGGATACGCTCTCTGGTAATATCGAACTCCTTGCCGACCTCCTCAAGCGTTCTGGTTCTTCCGTCGTAAAGACCGAAACGAAGCTTGATAACGTGCTCCTCTCTGGGAGTCAAGGTGTGAAGCTCTCTTTCAATGACCTCGCGAAGAATAGTCGAAGCGGCAGCGTCTGCAGGCGCGGGAGTGTCGTCGTCGGGAATGAAGTCGCCAAGATGGCTGTCCTCCTCCTCACCGATAGGAGTTTCGAGCGATACTGGATCCTGCGCGATCTTAAGTATCTCTCTGACCTTATCTGCACTCATACCTATCTTGTCGCCTATTTCCTCAGCGGTAGGCTCGCGGCCAAGCTCCTGAAGCATCTGACGGGAGTATTTGGTGACCTTGTGGATAGTCTCGACCATGTGTACGGGAATACGAATGGTTCTTGCCTGGTCTGCAATAGCTCTCGTGATCGCCTGTCTGATCCACCAGGTTGCGTAGGTCGAGAACTTATATCCCTTGGTGTAGTCGAACTTGTCGACCGCCTTCATAAGACCGAGATTTCCCTCCTGAATGAGATCAAGGAAATACATTCCTCTTCCAAGGTACTTTTTAGCTATACTTACAACAAGACGAAGGTTCGACTCAACGAGCTTGATCTTTGCGTTCTCGTCTCCGTTGAGCATTCTCTCCGCAAGCTCCTTCTCTCCGTCGGAGTCAAGCAGCGGAATACGGCCGATCTCCTTAAGATACTGGCGAACGGGGTCGTCGATCGAAAGACCCTCCTGCTCGAGTATCTTTTCCATGCTCGCACCGTTTTCAAACTTGGATACTTCCTTCTGGATCTCCTCAAGCTCGGCATTGGAAAGCGTACCGGGCAGAGAAACTCCGTTATCCTCGAGAGCCTCGTAAAGCTTGTCAAGCTCGTCGACGTCGTAGTTCATCTCCTCGAGAGCCTGATCGAAATCTTCCTCTGAAAGTCCTGCTTTTTTGCTTTTCTCAATGAGGTGTTCTACCTTTTTAGACTCGGTCTCCTCGGGGGTCGCGTCTACCTCAACATCCTCCAAAAACATATCACTCATTTTTATACTTCCTTTCGCTGATATACTATTTATTCGCGTTTCGCTTTTGTTCAAGCAACCGCTTTATCTCGTCGATCCCATTCGCTTCAGAGGAGGAAGATATCTTTTCCTCCTTCACGGTCGCTACACATTGGAGAAATACCTGCATACCGTTTTCGGTCAGCACTCGTCTCTTTTGCTCCAGACCCTGAAGCCTGCCCATTTCGTCAGGCGTAAAAAACTCGCCGAGCAAAGAAAAATCAAACTGATTTTCCCTTTGAAGCTCAATTATTTTGTCAAAAACTCTTGCGTGGAACTCGGATACAAAATCGTTAACCGAAAGCTCTGCCTTGCCGCGAATTATAGCATCGCGATACTCGTCGTACGTAAGCAGAAGCCCGATGACTGCCTCCTCCGCCGCCTTTGCTTTTATGTTTTTTATACCGTCGGAGTTTATCTTGTCACCAACGCCCATCGCGCCAAGCCTTGCCTGCTGCGACGTCTTTTCGTTGAAGCTTTTGATCTTCTTTTTCCTGAGCAGCTCCACATCATTCTTTAAGCCCTCGGGAGAGATCGAAAGCCTTGCCGCCGTTGCACCGATATAAACGTCCCTCGCCGCGCTCGACCATTCCTCCGAAATATACTCGCACATTTCGGCAGAAGCCTTTATCTTATCCTGCGCTACCGAAAGATTATATTTCTGCAGCGTCGATTCAAGCTTGAATTCAAATCCCGTGCGACTTGCGTCAAGCAACCTGCGGAAGCTGTCCGCGCCGTACTTTTTAATGTACTCGTCGGGGTCCTTCGCGCCTTCCATTCGGAGTATCTTTACGTCAAGACCTACCTCCGAGAGCATCCTGACCGCCTTTCTCGTAGCCGCCTGACCCGCCTCGTCGGAGTCGTAGGAGATAACGACCTCCTTGGTGTATTTCGCCATCATTCTCGCCTGCTCCTGCGTCAGTGCCGTACCAAGCGTCGCGACCGCGTTTTCAAAGCCCGCCGCGTGAAGCGCTATAACGTCCATATAGCCCTCGCAGAGAATCAGTCTCTCCGAGCAGTGATTTTTCGCGTAATTTAGCGCAAACAGATTTCGGCTCTTTTTAAATCCCGGCGTATCCGACGAGTTCAGATACTTCGGTTTGGAATCGTCCATAACTCGACCGCCGAACGCGATAATATCGCCCGACGTATTGATAATAGGAAAAATAACGCGATTTCTGAAATAATCGTACGCTCTTCCCGTCTTCTGACTCTTTCCGCAAAGGAAGCCGACTATCAGCTCCTCGTCGGTAAATCCCTGCTTATGCATATGATCGGTAAGCGAACCGAAGCTCTCGGGCGCAAATCCAAGCCCAAAATGCTTTATAACGGCAGGCGACAGTCTTCTTTTTTCGGAAAGATATTCCATTCCGACCCGACCGAGCTTTTGGTCAAAAAGGCAATTACGGAAATATTTCGCTGCCGCGAGATTCATCTCGTATATCCTTCTTTTGCTGATCCCGCCCTGCTCTTTCTCATCCGACGTTATTGTTATTCCCGCCCTCTTGGCGAGCAATTCGACCGCTTCGGGATAATCAAGATTTTCCGAACGCATAATAAACGTCACCGCGTCTCCGCCCGCGCCGCAACCAAAGCAATAAAACGACTGGGTAGCGGGAAAGACTGTAAACGAAGGAGATTTTTCACTGTGATACGGACAAAGTCCGTTGTAGTTCGCCCCCGCGCGTTTCAGATTTACGTAAGAGCCGATAAGCTCGACTATATCGTTCCTCGAACGGATCTCCTCAACAAGCTCTCTTGGGAATCTCATGCGTGACCCCTCCAGACCTTTGGAACGAAGATGTCGTTATAGGTCTCGATCGCGTATCTGTCGGTCATACCCGACACGAAATCGCAAACGCACCTCTCAACAGACTCATTCTCCAGATTTTTATGGTAAAGACCCGGAAGCTTATCGGGATTTTTAACGTAATATTCAAACAGCTTGATGAGCAGCTCGCGCGCCTTCGCCTCTTCTCCCTTTGCGATAGGATTGAGATATACGTTCTCAAAAAGGAAATCGCGCAGATCGTTGGTAGCCTGCCCCACGTCCTGACTCATCATGATGTACGGCTTGTCGTAGCTGGTCTCGATGATCGAGGTTACCATATTGTTTATTCGCTCGCTGTGATCCTGACCGAGCACATCGGTGATCTGCTTCGGGATATCCTCTTTCTTGAGAACGCCCGCGCGGCAAGCGTCGTCTATATCGTGATTTATGTAAGCTATTCTGTCGGCGTATTTAACTATAACACCCTCAAGCGTGGCAGCCATATGCTTGCCCGTGTGATTGACGATACCGTTGCGGACCTCCCAGGTGAGATTAAGTCCCTCGCCGTCGTTTTCGAGTACGTCGACCACACGCAAGCTCTGCCTGTAGTGCGTAAAATTCGGATCAAAGCACTCTTGGAGCGCAGACTCTCCCGCGTGCCCGAAGGGAGTGTGCCCAAGATCGTGGCCAAGCGCCGCCGCTTCGGTAAGGTCCTCGTTAAGACGGAGCGCTCGTGCAATAATTCTCGCGATCTGAGTTACCTCGAGCGTGTGCGTAAGTCTGGTGCGGTAATGATCTCCCGCGGGAGCAAGAAACACCTGCGTTTTATTCATAAGTCTTCTGAAGGACTGCGAATGAATTATCTTATCTCTGTCCCTTTGAAACTCGGTGCGTATAGTGCAAGGAACGTAAGGACGCTCTCTTCCCTTAGTGTTGGCGGTCAGGAAAGCATACCGAGAAAACGTCATTTTTTCACGCTCTGTAAATATTTCACACATATCTTTATCAAATTTATGTCTCACGTCGTACTCTCCCTTCAAATTAGTCGTGCCGCGAAAAATCACCCACGCAATATTAATATACGCTCAAAAAAACAAAATATCTTTTTTTGCGTTATTTTTAATAAAAATTTTTAAAAATTCGCCAATAGCGAGCCTCATTCGCCAATTATCTGTATATTTTCGACTCCAAGCGCGATCGCCGCGTCGCAAAGCGATGAATTCTTCTCGGAGAAAACTATCCTCATAGAATAAGACGAGATATAGTATTCCATATCTCCCAACGCCGAGTCAAGCAAGCTTGCCTCGCCCTCGATCGCTACCTCATCGGCATCGTCGGGAAGATCTCTCAGATCAAGCGCAACGAAATCGCACACCGATCTCAGCCTCGCCGCGTGATATATGCCATCCTCGGTAAGCTTAAAGGTCTTGGGAGAAACGAGAACTCCAAGCGGCGAAGCATCCGCAGAACACGAAGCATCACTAACGAATCTTTCGATCTCGTCAATATTGTCTTCGGTGACGTCAATACCAACAAGCATGATCTCGTCAGCTCCGCCGCGAGCCGCCTCGCTGATAAGCGCAAGCTCATAAGCCTTGTATATCTCACGCAAATATTCGTCCTCAACGCCAAACGAGGTCACATAAAAATACGCGCAAACGTATCCACCGTTTTCATGAATATAGGTCGTGTATTTTGAAAGCTCACTAACTCCCTCTTGTACCTGTTCTCCAAAATTAACGTCGTATTCTGTATCGTACGTGAGAGCTCCGTTTGAATAACGCAAGCAAACCGAAAAATCTGTAATGCCGACTCCCGTAAGCAGCCCCGCGTAATCTCCGAACAAGTAGGGACGCGCGTTGACGGGTTTGACGACCTTGTCCCCCGAATAATACGGCTTTGGATCAAAATCGTATTTGGGAGAATTCTCATGCTTCTCCGCCTGCTTGGCTAGCAAAAGTCCCACCCCAACGGAGATAGTCAGGCAAAGCACGACGAACACCGTGATCGCAAAGATATAGATCCACGAACGCGAACGGTCTCGGTTCAAAACCGTTCTGCGCGAATATCTGCTTCTTCTACGTACACGAGCCATGCGTCTGCCCTCCTCTGTATAAATTTTTATAGATTATTCAATGTCGATAAGCGACAGCCCGTCAAAATATTCATTTCCAATGAAGCTTATCTCGGCTTCCTTGGCGTCCTCGCACTTTTTAAGCGCACCGTACCTATAATATGACAACAGCTCTGCGGCTTGCTTCTTGACCTCGTCCTCCTCAAGAGGAAGTCTCATAATAACGTAATATCCGTCCTCAAACTCGATCACGTCACTCGTACCGTAAAGATCAAGTGCAAACGTGGCAGATTCAAACTCCTCGCCCATCTGTCCGACCGTGAAATAAACTCCCGTTCCCGTGATCGAATAGCCCTGAACCATAGGCGCCTTTCCAATAACGCTCTTGTTCATATAAGTAAATCTCTCCGCGTCACTGCTTATTGCCGCAAGCGCTTCTGCGGCAGACTCTGCTGTAGAAAGACTGTTTTTAGCATCCCATATCGTGTAGACCTGCCCTTTATAAGTGGTCGTGACTGAGGTCTTGGGATAGTAAGCATAGGTTGCCTTTGCCCAATCATTGCTCTCCATAATGTGCTCCGCGAACGCCTCCAGCGAGTATTCGTCATACTCAATCCCGATCTTGTTCTTTATAAAATGCTCAAGAAGCTGCGACTCGAGATAATCGACCTTATATATGAGTCTGACGAAACTGTCGGTCAGATTGTTTTTCGCAAGCCAATCCTTGTATTCGTCCATATCACCGTCAAACGTAGCTTCAACAAACTTTTCCATCTCATCGTTTACGTAATTTTTCACCTTGCGCGAATCGGTCTTGATGTCGTATTCATCACACAGCGCGAGAATTATATAGTTGCTCTTGAGATCGTCAAGCACGAGAGCTTCAAGCTGGGATTCATATTCAGCCTTGCCTGCACTGTCAAGCGTATCGTATTTACCAAGTCTTAAGTCAAGCGCCTGCTTATAAAGAAGCGTAACGTAGCGCAGCTCCTCGTATTTGACCTCAAATCCGCCGCACTCTCCAACTACGCGAGACTCCTCCTCGGTGCTCTTGATAGGACGAACCGAGTTGAAATAAGACACCAACATTATCACGGCAAACACGACCGTGCAGACTATTCCCGTGATGATGACAGCCGCCGCGATCTTCTTCTGTTTAGTCGGTTTTGTGTTTTTGTTTTCCGTTACCGAAATTTTTTTAATACTATTGCTGTTTTTAGCCATAATCTTCTCCGAATTTCATAAAATCATCAAATCAAGTCAAAGAACGGTACAATAACCCATTATAATGTTTTATTATACAATATCATTGTGAATGTTTTATGAATTATGAGCCTTTTTTTGATGATATTTCAAAAAAGACTATGCAAAATCGAATTTTTATGTTATACTTATCTTGTAATCCATCAAAAAATCGCGCTACGCGCAGAACGGAGATAACAATGAGCGCTGAATACACTATCCCTCTTTATAAGATCGCCGAGGAATTCGGTCTTGAAAAGATCATTACTCCCGCAAATTACGACGAAATATTAATAGACACCCCCGAGGTCAACCGCCCCGGTCTTGCACTTTCTGGATTTTACGAAATATTTGACCAAGCCCGTCTGAGCATCATCGGACGCGCCGAGCACCTTTATCTGAGCAATCTCGACGACGAGGACAGAAACAAAAAAATAAAAGACTACGTAAGCGCCAAGCCTCGCGCTATCATATTCACCTCCGAGCTTGACGTTTTCGACGAGCTCAAGGAGTATGCCAAGGAGTACGGCATTCCCGTCCTTCGAACCAAGGAGACCACCAGTCCGTTCATGGCTGCACTCATCAGCTCGCTGAACACCCACCTTGCTCCCCGCGTAACGCGCCACGGAGTTTTGGTCGAGGTCTACGGCGAAGGTATGCTGATACTTGGCGACAGCGGAGTCGGAAAGAGTGAGACCGCCATCGAGCTTGTCAAGCGAGGTCACAGACTTATCGCAGACGACGCGGTAGAGATCAAGAAGGTATCGCACAAGACCCTCGTTGGCTCTGCTCCCGAGATAATTCGCCACTATATCGAGCTTCGCGGCATCGGTATAGTTGACGTCTGCCGTCTTTTCGGTATGGGCGCGGTCAAGGAGACCGAGAAGATTGACCTCGTTATAAACCTCGAGCCGTGGGTTCAGGGCAAAATGTACGACAGACTCGGACTTGACGACGAAAAGGTCGAGATCCTCGGAAACCAAATCTCCTCTCTGACTATCCCCGTCCAGCCCGGACGAAACCTCGCCATCATTCTTGAGATCGCCGCGATGAACAACCGCCAGAAGCGTATGGGATACAATACCGCCGAGGAATTCAACAAGAGACTTATGGAGCAGATGGGAGTCTTCGGATGATATTGCTTTCGTGCTCAAAGCTCCCCGAAGAGATCGACAAAAAAGAGCTCGCCGCGCTCGTCCGAGCCAAGCTGCCGAACAAAGCGAACGACGAATATATAAGCGCGTTGGAGCAAAAGAACAACGAACTTTCGGCTTGTGAAAGCTTGTTCGCCTTGAACCTGCTTTGCGATATGACTGCTCTGTTGCCCGTTCCGATAGATACCTCGGCGTTAGTGTTGGCACGAGGAGAGCGCGGCAAGCCCTATTTTCTTAATTCGCCGCTGAAATTCAACCTTTCTCATTCTCGCGGCTTCGTCGCTTGCGCGCTCTCGGACTCGGAGGAGGTAGGCGTTGATATCGAATCAGCCCTGCTCCCCGATGACCGCGTAAAAAAAATAGCCGAAAGATTTTTTAATGATGCCGACAAAAAAGCGGTCGAAGACGACCCGTCCGGGTTTGCTCGCCTTTGGAGCGAAAAAGAGGCAAAATCCAAATTTTTCGGTGTAAACCTTGCTGAATTTCTCGAAAACGAGAAAAAAACAGGCTCAAACAGTAAAAATATGCAAGAAACTCAAAATGTTTCTCTGCACCGATTCTCATTTGGCAATATCCCCGTAACCCTTTGTACCAAAAGGGATTTATCGACAATTATATTCACTTGTTCGACGTAATGCAAGAGGTTTTTTCATCTTTTTTCAAAATTTTAAAAAATTTTTTAAACTTTTTTTCAAAAACCTCTTGCATTTTCAAAAAAAGTGTGCTATAATATTCAAGTCGTCAAGATACGGCCCATTGGTCAAGCGGTTAAGACGCTAGCCTCTCACGCTGGAAACTCGGGTTCGATTCCCGGATGGGTCACCAAAAAAGGAAACGTCCGAACACAAAGTTCGGACGTTTCCTTTTTTGTTTCCCTCATCCGAGGGATCGAATCCGACACCAAAAATCACTTGTGATTTTTGCGTAAAGGTTCAGATTCCCGGATGGGCCTTTTTGCTTCCCTCATCTGAGGAATCGGATCCGACGCCAAAATTTGCTTGCAAATTTTGTGCAAAGGTTCAGATTCTTACGTTCGCTATCGCTCACTCACCGAGTTTTGCTACGCAAAACGTCGCCGGATGGGTCTTTTTGCTTCCCTCATCCAAGAAATCAAATCCGATGCCAAAGAGGCAACGCCCAAATTTTCGTGGGCATTGCCTCTCTTTACATTTCAAAGCTCCTTACAGAGCAACCGAATCCACGTATTTCTTGACTATTGCGATCTCCTCCGCAGATATCGGCTCGTCAAAGTCACAAAAGCTGTTGTTTTCAACGCTTCTGCCCGTCAACACACGGTACCACAAAAGACCGAGCGCGTATCTGCCAAGACCAAGCGTCGCGTGGAAAGTGTCTCTGTGCACCTTGGGAATACCAAGCTTCAAAAGCTCTGCAAACATCTCACCCGAGGGAATAATGCCGTCAAATCCAACCTCGTCACAGATCTCGCCGTATGCCTTCTTGATATCCGCAAGCATAGCATCGCCCGTCTGATATCCCGCAATGTTGTGAAGACGGTCTGTTCCCTCCTCGTAAGCCCAAGTCTGCTGAAGTAAAAGCTTTGCCTTGGGAGCATACTGCCTGATATACGCGGCAAGCGCGGAAACGTAAGGCTGATAAGTGTCCTTTTTGAAGCTCAAATGGCTCACCTGCTGAATAGTGACAACGTCCCACTCGCGAGACAAAAGCGCCTCCTTGAGTGATGTCTTGAATCCCGTATAATATCCGTTAAAGAAAAGCATATAATCCTTGCGATCTGCAAGCATATTGCGATAGTGCCACTCAAAAGAGCAGCCACCTATAGCCGCACCGACTATCTCGGTATACATTCCGTCTGCGCGTGCAATACCGTGCAGATATCTCGTCGCGTCCTCAGAAAAGCTGTTTCCAATTGCAAGTACGTTCATAAAGATACTTCCTCCTCAATCATTCTTTGTTTATCAAGTCTGTAATTACGCACGTAAAGACAAAGATCGGCGCTGACCATTATAAAATTCAGAACGTAAAAGAAAAGCACGTACCATTTCTGCCCGATATTAGCCATATAGCTCTCGTTAACGAATTTGGACGTAATTCCCGCAACGTATCCGAACAAAATAAGCAAGATAAACGCAAGGCTCTTTCCCTTTGTAGTCCTCGCCTTGTAGGACTTCATCACGTTCATCGGCCAGGATATGCCGAAGCTGACTATCATCACGATCTCTAAAAATTCTGCCATAACGATCTCCGTTTTTCAATTAAAACTCAGTATTTATATGCTAAAAACTCATAGCGGCCTAAAAAAGCCGTCAATCGCCGTTTTTGCGGTCTCAAGGAATTCTTCCCTTCCCATCAGTACGTTAAGCGCCGCCAAAAGCGCATTAGGCGTCATACCGCGCGGAAGACCTATGCTGACTGCAAAATCGTCTCTTTTTTGCGCGCTGTCAGCGCCCCCCGTGAGCCCAACCTCGTAAAGATCCGCCTTGCTGATCTCCGTACGTAACGGAAGCTGGGTGTCACTTGCAAACGGTTCAAGCAAGCGCCGGATAATATCAGCTTCTGTACCCTCGACTCCAAGATACCCCTCCGCCGACGGCGACTGCTTTCTCTTCTCCTTGCCCTCGACCTGCGGAATATACAGTTGTATAAGCTTGTCCTTCGGGATCGCCGACGTGATGTGCGAGCGAATGACCTTGCCCGCACCGTCACTGTCGGTCATAACTATTATCTTGTCCTTTTCGGCAAGCTTTCTTATCAATGCAAGCCTCTCGGAGTTCTTGAATACCCCGAAACCGTCGGTCTGTATCACGCAAGCGTCGGCGACCGACAGTATCTTTATCTTATCATACTTACCCTCAACTATTATGGGGTAATTTATCCTCAATTTTTCCATATATCAAAATCCGCATACAAAATAGATCAAAACGAGCGCACCAAGCACGATACGATATACTCCGAAGGGCGCAAAGCTGTGCTTCTTGACGAATTCCATCAAGAATTTGATAGCGACCATCGAAACGGCAAACGCTACGACGCTTGCAACCGCCAAAACAACCCACGCAAGCGGAGGCACTTGCACACCCGATTCGCTTACGTAGTCAAAAAATCCGTATCCCTTAAGCAAGCTCGCGCCCGCCATAGCAGGTATGCCCATAAAGAAGGAAAATTCAGCCGCCGCAGAACGCGATATGCCAAGCGTCCTCGCGCCGAGAATAGTAGAACCCGACCGTGAAGTGCCGGGTACTATCGAAAGCACCTGAAAGCAACCGACGAGCATCGCCTGACCGTATGAGATCTCCTCAACCGAAGACACCGTCGCGCTTTTTCTCGCCTGCCACCTCTCAACAAGTATGAAAAGCACACCGTACACGATCAAAGCAACGGCAACCGTGACTGCGTTGTATATCCAACCGTCAATGTCCTTGCCCGTCGCATTCTCAAGCAGCTTGTCAACGACTATTCCGACAAACGCCGCAGGGATGCTCGCGATGAGCACCTTGAACCATAAGACCCAAGTAGCCTTCTTTTCCAAAGCACTTTTCGACGGCGCAAATGGATTTAATTTGCCGAAAAACATCACGACAACGGCAAGTATCGCACCAAGCTGAATGACCACCTCGAACATGCTCATATATTCGTCCGCGAAGGTAGCGTCAAGCGAGGGCGCCACGTTGAGCGACAAAAATTCGTCGAGAAGTATCAGATGTCCCGTAGAGCTGACGGGCAACCACTCGGTTATACCCTCTATCACTCCGAAAATTATCGCCTTAATTATTTCTATAAAACCCATTATTTTCTCCCGTCAAAATTATTCCGCACCGCGCATTATGTCGCCTTCCTTGACCTCAAAGGGCACTCTGCACCAGAAGATCATCGAGGGGTGGGGCGCGGACTCGGCAGCCGAGCCATCGGTAAGATAGATCTCACCAACCTCAAAGCCCCTGCCCACCTTCATAGGCGAGATCATCTCTGCTCTGTCTGAGATCTTGACCTTGTTGCGCTGAATGAAGCGGTAAAGCCGTCCGTTCTCATTTTCAAGAGCAACGCCAAGGCTCGCGATACGGCAAGCCTCATCTTCATTATAATCGATCGCAGTGGCAAAATATGCCTTGTCGCGAATATATCCCGTCTGCGTGCCGAGCTGTGCGTTGTCCATCGGGTCGTCGAGATAATAGCCCGTACAATACTCGCGGTGCGAAACGCTTTCAAGCTCATTGTACCAAAGAGGATCAAACTCGTAACCCTCGGGATCGGCAAGATAAGCATCTATTGCCATTCTGTAAGCGTTCGTGACCACGGAGGTGTAATACGCGCTCTTCATTCTTCCCTCTATCTTGAAGGAATCAATCCCGCAAGCGATAAGCTCGGGAATGTGCTCGATCGTGCACATATCCTTGGACGACATAATGAACGTGCCAAGCTCGGTCTGCTCGATCGGTATCGGCAGATCGGGGCGTTTTTCCTCATAAATTATGTAATTCCAACGGCAAGGCTGAGTACACCTACCGCGATTGGCATCTCTGCCCGTCATAAGATTTGAAAGCATACATCTGCCGCTATAAGAAACACACATGGATCCGTGCACGAATGCCTCAAGCTCCACGTCCTCGGGAAGCGCGTCGCGAATCGCCTTGATCTCCTCAAAGCAAAGCTCACGCGCAAGCACAAGTCTCTTTGCACCGAGCGCCGCGTAAGCCTTTGCCGCCTCGGGCGAAACTATGCTTGCCTGCGTCGAGATATGTATCTCCGCATCGGGCATGATCTCCCTGACCGTCGCCATAACGCCAAGATCTGCAACGATAAACGCGTCGATCTCCGCACCGCTGATATCGGCAAGGAATTTACGCAAGTCATCGTATTCATTTCCGTGAGGCATAGTGTTAAGCGTCAGATAAAGCTTCTTGCCCCTCTCGTGAGTGTATTTCACCGCCTCGTAAAGCTCCTCGACCGTAAAATTGTCGGCAGCCGAGCGCATACCAAAGCTCTGCCCCGCGCAATATATAGCGTCAGCGCCGTAAAGCAAAGCCGCCTTCAGCTTTTCGAAATTGCCCGCGGGCGAGAGCAATTCGGGTCTTTTTATGTTATTTTTCATTTCCGCACCGTCCAAACGTAAACATATATATACAACCTATATTTTATCATAAATTGAGGTGGATGTCAACACCGATCAGGTTTCGCAACCGACATCTTGTCAAAAAAATACGATACACACGGATAGCAAAATTTAGTTAAGTATAATTAACTTATTCTCGTCGATTTGCGTTAAGTTTGTTTAACACAAGCTTAAAGAGCACCACTTGGTTAAGTATATTTAACTGCAACTCAAAAAAAACCGAGGCAACTCATTGAGAGTTGCCTCGGTTGCGTTTTCAATTTATCAGACGCAAACAATAAAGAGCCACGCGAGAACCGCGGTGATCAGAGGATTTACGAATCCACCGCCTGCCATAAGGGCAGAAACTACCGCAATAGCGGCAAACACAAAAATGATCACGCCAAACACCTTGCATTTGATCTTCTTCATGCCAATAAGGCCGAAAATACCCGCAAGAAGCATAAGAACGCTGACCGTTGCCGAGATCAGTGCGGGAACGTTGAGCGCGATGATCGCATTGATCGCCGAGATGGGCCCCATAATTCCCCAAATGATGTAAATGATACTGATAATAATTCTGAAAACGTTTTTAGTTGTTCTTTTCATTACCGTTTCCTTTCAAAATAAGGTCTAAAGCAATCGCTTCCCTTATATTATATATCATTTACCTCAATTTGTCAACAGAAAAATCACTTAAAAAGCCCCCCGATAGTCTCAAGTATCTTGAATCTTATTTTATATTTCGTCGATCCGGTTTCGGTAATTATCTTGTATTGCTCGCTTGTCAGTCCCGCAGACACAAACGCGTCCTCGTTCGACTTTGATGAATCGTCGCTTGCCGCCGAAAGACAAAGCGTCGGGAAAAGACAGCACCACCAGTTCTGCCCCTCGGCGTCACCTATACAGACCTTTAAGGAAACGTATTCACCCTTGGGAAACGCACAGCTCTCGTAGGTCTTCGTCGGATAGTATTCCTTTCCAATGCTGACCGTCACGTCGTAGTCAAATCCCTTAGCGCGCACGACCTCCTCGGCGGCGAGCTCGATCTCGTCCATTATCCCTCCAATAGCGGCTATCGCCTCGGATTGCGACGAGCAATTCTCCACTGCGGGACCAACCACCTCAAGTATGCGGTCGCGGACTAAAAGCTTGAGCGCCTGGTCCTCGTCGCTGTCGGAATTGGCAAGCACGTGCAAGCGCACGACGGTGTCGTAGATCTCCCCCTCTCCGTGTACGGGAAAAAGCCCTGCAATAAGAGCTAAGGTGAGGATCAAAAAGGTGCAAATAAGTAATTTTTTAGTAGAAGCCATTGTGTAACGTCCTTTCTTTTTCTTTACGAAAGAATTATCTGCACACAATGGCTTCTTTATTCATCAGATATTAAATTTTTTCAGGCTTGACCTTCGGGAAGCTGATTTTTGCGTCGTCTGCTCGAATTTTCAGGCTTCGCGGTAATATCTCCCGCCTTTGTCAGTGCCCACTTGGTCATAACAGGGCCGACGATCTCGTAAACAAGAACCGCGAACAGAATGACGAAACGGACTACCGACGCGATATCTGCACTCAAGACAGAATCCGCCGCGACAGTGCTCACCATACCAAGCGCAACTCCCGCCTGGGGGAACAGCGTGATACCGAGATATTTGACTATATTGGGCGAGCATTTCGTCATCTTAGCCGAGCTCATCGCACCGAAATACTTGCCGATACAACGCGCAATAATGTAAATAAGACCTATCAGCACGAATATCGGCTGTGTAAATACGCTCAGGTCAAGCTCTGCACCGCTGATAACGAAGAAAAGTATCAGAAGCGGCTTGGTCCAGCCGTCTGCTCTCGCCATCATCTCGTCGGAGCATTCGCAGACGTTGCAGAATATCGTTCCGCACATCATACAGGTCAAAAGCGAGGAAAATCCGATATGTACTCCGTTTATCGAAAGATTGTCAAGCTCGGTGACCGCAACCGTCGCGAAAACAAATGTTATGACCAGACTCAAACGGTTACTGTTGGAATGGAAAAGCTTTTCAAGCTTCGAGAGAACGAAGCCGAGCAAAGCGCCAACGAGCAAAGATACAACTATCTCGACAAGCGGCTCTACGACGATAGATGTCACGTTCGTCGTTCCTCCGTCGATCGCCTTGGCAACTCCAAAGAGTACCGCGAAGATAACGAGACCAACCGCGTCGTCAAGCGCAACTATGGGAAGAAGCAGATCGGTCAAGGGGCCCTTCGCCTTGTACTGACGAACGACCATCAAGGTCGCCGCAGGTGCGGTCGCCGTCGCGATCGCCGAAAGGATGAGCACCGCGGAGATCGGGAGATAGTCCTTTCCCGTCACAGCGATCAGAACGTAGTGCAGACCGAACAGTACGGCGATACAGACCGCCGTGGTCGCCACCGCCTGCAAAATACCGATTATCGTCGCCTGCTTGCCCGTCTTTTTCAGATCGGAAAGCTTGAATTCGCTGCCGATAGAAAACGCGATAAATCCAAGCGCGATGTCGCAAACGATGCCAAGCGCGTGAATGTCCTTGAAATCCTTGTCGCCAAAGCCTAGGTGATAGCCTCCGGGGAGAGTAAAGCTGCCAAGGCAGAAGCAACCGACAAGTATTCCCGCAATAAGATATCCCGTGACTGCAGGAAGCTTCAAAAGCTTGCAAACACGTGACATAAGCAAGCCCGCCAGCGCGCAGACCGACAGACTGAGCAATATTTGAACCGTGGTATTCATAAAAATCTCCATTCTGGATCAATCAAAATTGTCATTATTTCATACCTTGTAATTATATGCCCACAACCAAAGTTTGTCAATATGCAATATAAACAATTAAAGCATTCTTTTTATGGCTTTATTCGACAATAAAGCCATTTTCCCTGACGATATCGAAGCAAATCTTTTTTCAAAATCGTAAAAAGCCCTTGACAATGAGAAAGCTTTTTGATATAATAACATAGTTGAATATTGGGATGTCGCCAAGCGGTAAGGCACTAGACTTTGACTCTAGCATTCGTCAGTTCAAATCTGGCCATCCCAGCCACAAAAGAGGGGAGCGCACGCGCTCCCCTCTTTTGTGGCTGGGATGGCGCAGCCGCTTGAACTAGACCTCCAAGCCGCACGCGGCTTGGAAAGAGTTCAAATCTGGCTGCTTCACTCTCCCAATACACCTCATTGGCTAGTGCGCTCCCCTCTTTTGTGGCTGGGACGGCGCAGCCGCTTGAACTAGACCTCCAAGCCGCCTGCGGCTTGGAAAGAGTTCCAATCTGGCTGCTTCACCGCTTAAACGCACTTTGTTCTCCGCTTTTTTCGACTCTAAAGTTTTTCGAAATTTTGTAGATGCATTCGGGCATTTTTGGTCTGTAGACAGATTCGAACCGCCACACTACCCGTTTTTCGCTCAATAGGTGAATTGATACGAAATATGCGTTATTGATTTGTTTTACTTTTCATGCTATAATGAAGACATCAAGTACTTGATAAATGAATTTTATCTAACCGAAGGAGAATCGTATATGGATATTGGAAATAAAATCAAACTATTGCGCCAAAAAATCGGAGCAACACAGGAGCAGCTCGGAGAAAAAATTGGTGTGAGCGCTCAATCTATATCAAAATGGGAAACGGGTGTCACAATGCCTGATATTACGCTGTTGCCAATCTTATCAAGTGAGCTTGGTGTTACCATCGACGAGCTTTTTGACTTGACGACAGATCAAAAACTGCAACGAATAGAAAACAGACTCGATGTCGAGGAAAATCTTTCTGATGACGTGTTTCTCGAATATGAAAACATATTGAAAATTCAACTTGAAGAGTCAGAGGATAGGAGAAAAATTCTATCATTGCTTGCAAGACTTTATCATCATCGCGCAGAATCATATTTGAGCAAAGTTAGTAAATATGCCCGTGAGGCGATTTTGCTTGCTCCCGAAATCAAGGACTGTCAATGGCTTCTGCAAAAATCAAACGGGGCTGTTGCTTGGGATTGGAATTGTTCCAACCATACGGATGTCATTGATTATTACAAAAAGGTAATCGAAAGCGATGCCGTCATTCCCCACACACCCCTGCCTTACTATGATCTTATTGACAATTTGATCGCCGACCACCGAACCCGTGAGGCGCAGGAATATTTGGACAAGTGCGCGTTATTACCTGCTCATAGACCTTTCTTGATTCCTGTATACAAGGCGTATATCGCGCTTGCGGAATTCGATGCAAAGAAAGCAGACAGTATTATGGATGCTGCCTTGTCGGAGTTTTCGGATAACGCTGGTTTCCTCTTTGAAACAGCGCAGTACCATGCTCGCAAATGCGAATATGAGAAGGCGATTGCGTTCTATGAACAGTCATGGGAAAAGGGAAGCAATCAAAAGCCAAGATTTACCGATGCCTTGGATGGTATTGCAACGATATATGTCATCATGAATAATGTTGACAAGGCTATTGAAACCTATGACAGATTGATCGCTTGCCTCAAAAGCGAATGGGGTTATAAAGATGACGATTCCGCTGTAATAGGCGTAGAGCGAAAGAAGAAAGCATTGAGGAAATAATACATAGGCTTCGTTTGCAAGCATGGCGTTGCGCCCTGGAAGATAGCGGTCAAGCACACCCCCCATCATCACCAAAAGGCACCCACTCGGGTGCCTTCTCTGTTTTCCCCCACTCACCCTCCAACACCTATTGACAAAATTCGAAAATTATGGTACAATGCCTATTTGAGGGGTCTTTATATTTGCACCCCGCGTGTAGTCTGTGCGTTTTTGGGAATACCAAGTATGGCTATGCTTGTTTTTTGTTATCTGGAGGAATAAAAATGGAATTTTTCGGATTCACTCTTTTCGGCTCGCTTACGGGCGGTGCTCTGCTGGCGGTTGCGGCAGGTATTTTCATCGTAGGTCTCATTCTCACGATAAAGGGCGGCGACTGGTTCGTTGAATCGGCATCGTGGTTTGCCGAAGCGACTGGAATACCCAAATTTGTAGTCGGTGCAACGATCGTATCCTTTGCAACGACGCTCCCCGAATTGCTGGTTTCGGTAAGAGCCGCTATGAACGGCTCGGCACAGCTTGCCATCGGAAACGCGATCGGCTCGGTCACCGCTAATACGACACTAATTATGGGCGTGTCGCTGGTAGCTATGGCGGGCGTTATCAAAAGAAAAGACTTCTCTATCAAGGGTGGGCTTTTCCTCGCCGCAGTCGTAGGACTTACTCTTCTTTCTTTGAGTGGAGCACTCCCCGTTTGGTCTGCATTTATTCTTTGGACGATCTTCATCGTGTTTATGGTAAGCAACGTCATCGAAGGCAAAAAGGGCGCCGAATCAGACTATATCGACGCACACGAGAAAAAAGAAATTCCTTCAAAGATCCTCTTTTTCGTTCTCGGCACTGCATTTATTATTTTCGGTGCGGAATTTCTTGTCTCCTCGGGCAAGACGATCGCTACGGAGATCGGTATCAGCGAAACCATCATCGGATTTACCGTAATGGCCCTCGGAACGTCGCTTCCCGAGCTTGTCACCACTCTTACCGCCATTCGCAAGAAGGAAAATTCCCTCTCGGTCGGTAACATCATCGGTGCAAACATTATCGACACGACGCTCATTCTTCCCTTGTGCTCTGTAATAAACGGACAAGCACTCCCCGTTGAAAAGATCAACCTTGTCTTCGACTTCCCCGTTTGTATCGCCGCGTGTGCGGTCGCAGTCGTACCCACCATCATTCAAGGCAGATTCAAAAAATGGCAAGGATTTGCACTTCTTGCAATATACGTCTTGTATATGCTCCTTCTCGTGCTTAACGAGGTAGGCGTGCTTGCTTTGGCATAAATAAATATCTTTATAGAAGGGGCTGATTCATTTAGCGTAGAACAAAAGCCACTTTTGAAAGAAAAGACAAAATACAACTTAAAAGTATAGTTTTTTGTTTTTTGATATGACGAAAACCGCCGAATTTTCGGCGGTTTTCCCCATTTTATGTGGCTTTTTAGTCGCGCTTTGGCTCTCTGGCGTACCCTCGTACGCCGACGAGAACCAAATCACACCTTCTACATCTAAATGACGCAGCCCCTTGTTTATGCCCACAGCCTATTGAATTTTTTATAGGATCTCCGTCCATAATAAATAAAAAAGGAGTTTTTATGTGTACGGCAATAAACGATAATAGACTTTTCGGCAGAACCTTGGACGTTGAGCGATCCTTCGGCGAACAAGTAGTGATCACTCCGCGCAGCTTTGCCTTTAATTTTTTGCATCAAGGAAGCGCAAGCAAGCATTACGCAATCATCGGCGCGGCACACGTAGTCGACAACACTCCCCTCTACTACGACGCGATGAACGAAAAGGGGCTGTGCGCCGCAGCCCTCCGTCTCCCCGAGCTCACCACCTATCACGAAGCAAGATCGGACAAGGATAACCTCGCATCCTTTGAGTTGATCCCTTGGCTGCTCTGCAATTATGAGACCGCAGAAGACGCAAGAAAAGCCATGAAAAACGTCAATATAACCCCAGAAAGCTTCTCCAAAGACCTTCCGTCAACCCCTCTCCATTGGCTCGTGGGCGACAGAAAAACGTCCTTCGTCATAGAGTCGGTCGAGGACGGATTGAAGATATACGACAACCCCTACTGCGTGCTGACCAACGCTCCCGAATTCCCCACTCAATGCTATGTTTTCGAGGAACGCGGCAGACCAATGCTCGGCGATCTTTCCTCAAGCTCGCGCTTCGTCAGAGCAATAAATGCCAAAGATCACACCGATACGTGCGACGGTGAGATCGAAACGATCTCGCGATTCTTCCACATTATGAGTACCGTCAATCAGCCTGCGGGACTGTTCCAAGCCGACGAAAGAACGCTACGTACCGAATACACCGCCTGTATGGACACCGAGACCCTGACCTATTATTTCACCACCTACGACTGCCGCAATATCCGCGGCGTAAAAATGAGATCCGCCGACCTCGACGGCACGAGCCTCGCCGCTTTCCCAATGAACCAAGCGGAACGTATAGATTTTCTGAATTAAATCCGCAAACGAAAAAACGGCACCCGTCGGGTGCCGTTTTTTATTTATCAGATCAAGGTCTGAGTCCCATTCCGCCCTCAAGTGTGAGCGTTTCTCCGTTGAGATACTTAAAATCGGGAGAAGCGAGCTGAACGCAAACGCGTCCGATCTCGGTCTCGGGATCGCCGAAATGTCCCGCAGGAGGCATCTTCACGTTTGCCTTAAACGCCTCGGGATAAGCCTTTTCAAAGTTTTCAAGCTGTGCAGTCCAAGCAAGAGGACAAACCACGTTTGTATTGATACCGTCACGTGCCCATTCGGTAGCGGCAACGCGCGAAAGACCGCGAATTCCCTCCTTCGCTGCGGCGTAAGAGCACTGACCGTAGTTTCCGAACAAGCCCGCGCCCGAAGCAAAGTTAACTATGCTTCCCTTGGTCTCCTTGAGATAAGGATAGCAAGCCTTCATATAGTAAAACGTCGCATAAAGGCCCGAATACATCGCAAGATCAAACTGCTCGGTGGTGTGATCCTGAATAGTAACGCCCGAAGCCGATGCCTGCGCGTTGTTTATCAGTACGTCTATTCTGCCAAATTCCTTTATAGCCGCCTCGGCAACGCCCTTGGCGACCGCCTCGTTGTCCTTTCCGGCAGAAATGTCTGCGGCGATAGCAAGAACGCGAACGCCGTAATTTTTCTCAAGCTCCTCCTTCGCTTTTTCAAGCTTTGCAAGGTTTCTTCCCGTGATGACCAGATTTGCACCCTCCTTGGCATAAGCGGTCGCGATACCGTAACCGATAGATCCGCATCTGCCGTCAGAAAGCGTCGCGAATCCCGCACCCGTAATAATTGCAGTTTTGTTCTTCAAAAAGCTCATGTCTAAATCCTCCAAAAAATTTTTTATTTATTATATGGGAAACGAATATGCTAAAAGTATTTGCCGAAAATAATTGCTTTATTTCGCCTTGCTCTCGCAGTAAATGCAGCGGTAAACTCCCTGCTCCTTATCGGTCAGCTTGAAAACGTGAGGAAGCTCCTGCTCAACCGACGTAATACAACGAGGATTCTGACACTTGATAGTGTCAACGACTCTCTCGCCCTCATAGCTCGCATCGCTCTCACAGTCCTTCATCGACAAAAGCTTCAATATAAGAGCCATTCTCATATATTTACCGTTGAGCACCTGCTTGAAATAACAAGCTCTGGGATCGCTGTCGATAGCAACCGAGATCTCGTTAACTCTGGGCAGCGGATGAAGAATCGAGAGATCAGATTTTGCCGTCTCAAGCTTGTCGGGGGTCAGAATATAACTGTCCTTGAGCCTCTGGTACTCGTCCTCACTCGAAAAACGCTCTCTTTGAACTCTCGTCATATAAAGAATATCAAGCTCGGGCATGACTTCGATAAGATCGGTCGTCTGCTTGTATTCGATACCCTTCGACTCAATGAATTCCTCTCTGACGTAACTCGGGAGCTTCAATTCCTCGGGAGAGATGAGCACAAATTTAATGCCCGAATATCTCGACATCGCGCTGATAAGCGAATGTACGGTGCGTCCGAATTTAAGATCACCGCAAAGACCGATCGTCAGGTTGTCAAATCTTCTCTTTTCTCTCCAGATAGTCAAAAGATCGGCAAGCGTCTGCGTGGGATGATTATGACCGCCGTCGCCCGCATTTATAACAGGAATGGAGGCATTCATCGAAGCCACAAGCGGCGCGCCCTCCTTGGGATGACGCATAGCTATAATATCTGCGTAGCAGGATACCGTTTTTGCCGTATCGGCAATGCTCTCGCCCTTTGCCGCAGACGACGAATTCGCACTCGATACCGAAAGCACGTTTCCACCAAGCTCGTACATTGCCGCCTCAAAGGAAAGACGGGTTCTAGTCGACGGCTCGAAAAAGAGAGTCGCAAGCTTTTTGCCTCTGCACGCATCGGCATATTTTTGCGGATTAGCTATAATATCCTCGGCAGTCGCTATCATCTCTGCAAGCTCAACCGTGGACAATTCCTGAATATCAATAAGATGCTTCATACTTCACCTTTCTCGGCACAAATTATGCCTTTGCACCGTTTACGGCAAGATAGTTCTTTATTCTCTGCACGTTCTCCGCGTTCTTCTCGTCCTCTTCAAGATATTCAATAATATCGTAAACGTCAACTACGGAATATACGGGGAATCCGAACTGCTCCTCAATCTCCTGCATAGCGCCCTTTTCGCCCTGACCCTTTTCCTTGCGGTCGACCATAATAAAGGTAGCCGCAACCTTAACGCCTTCAAGGTGAGAAAGTATCTCCATGCTCTCGCGGATAGCAGTGCCTGCCGTGATAACGTCCTCGATTATTACGATCTCCTCGCCTGCTTGGGGTACGTAGCCTACGAAAACACCACCCTCTCCGTGATCCTTAACTTCCTTACGGTTAAAGAAGAAAGGTACGTTGAGTCCGTTCTTCGAAAGCGCGACCGCCGCAGAGACCGCCAGCGAAATTCCCTTATATGCAGGGCCGTAAAGCACGGCGTTCTTCTTGCCGAGCTTCTCAAAGTATGCTCTCGCGTAAAACTCGCCGAGAGTAGCGATGTCGCTACCGGTCTTTATCATTCCCGCGTTGATAAAATAAGGGATCTTTCTTCCACTCTTGGCGGTAAAATCACCAAACTTAAGAACGCCTGCATTCTCCAAAAACTGTATAAATTCTCTCTTATAGCTTTCCATTATAACACTCCTTAGTTAGTTTATGCAACGATTTTCTCTTCTTTTCTTGTAAGAAAAGAAGCAAAAGAACTTCACACATGGGCTATTGATTGACAAAGTCTTGCTCCCTACCCATAATTCCATTAGTACCCGTTGCTCCTACAGAAAAGAAGCAAAAGAACTTCGCACACAGATTATTTATTGACAGAGTCTTGCTCTCTACCCACCAAAACCCATTATCAAAGGTTTTTGAAGATCCAAGGAACTTTTTCCCAAAAAGTTCCTTGGTGGGTCAAGGGCAAAGCCCTTGCGCATCCCCCTTAATCAACAAACTCCGCAACACAGCGCTCATACGCCGCAACAGGATCAGCCGCGGCAGTGATCGGTCTGCCAACGACAATATAATCCGAGCCGATCTTCTTCGCCTCAGCGGGAGTCATAACTCTCTTCTGGTCGCCAATGTCGCCGTCGGCAAAGCGCACACCGGGGGTAACGGTAACAAAGCTCTTACCGCAGGTGTCGTGAACCTTGCCTGCCTCAAGCGGCGAGCAAACGACACCGTCAAGTCCTGCTTCCATAGCGTTGTGAGCGTAGTGCATAACGACCTTATCGATAGGCTCGTGAATGAGCAGATCGTTCTCCATGCTCTCCTGATCGGTGCTGGTAAGCTGAGTTACCGCGATAAGCATAGGGCGAGTGCCGTCGGGACGGGTCAAGCCCTCGATAGCCGCCTCCATCATTCTCTTTGTTCCTGCGGCGTGAAGGTTAGTCATATCAACGTCAAGGCGAGACAAAACCGCCATAGACTTCTTGACCGTGTTGGGAATATCATGAAGCTTGAGATCGAGGAATATCTTGTGTCCTCTCTTTTTGATCTCACGAACTATCGAAGGACCCTCCGCATAGTAAAGCTCCATACCTATCTTGACAAAGGGCTTTTTGCCTGTAAACTTGTCAAGGAATGCAAATGTTTTCTCTGCGCTGTCAAAATCACAGGCAATAATTACGTCTTTTCCCATTTCTGTCTCCTTGTATATAAATTATTATTTTTTCTTTCTTATAGCGGTCTTATCGTTGAGATTGAGTGCGAAATTCGTGTTGCCAACCCCCACGGACACCTTTCCGTGAATAAGAGCGCGTATTTCGTTCTCTCCGACGACCTGCGCGGGCGCAAAATCCTTACCCAGCGCGTATTTTATGATCTGGTTCTTGAGCCATACCGCCGCAGGATCAAGTTCGCTGAAATTGAATCCGCAAACGATCAGCCTGCCCGCAAGTGCACGGAATTCAAACAGTGCGGACTGACGGATCACGTTTTTATGAGTCGAAACTACCTCCACGATCGGATCAAATGGCACCGCATCAGACTCAAAGCAGATCGACCGTCCCTTCTCGAGAAGCGAGTTGAACTGCCACGAGCAGAAGCTCTCGTGCGGCAGATCGCGCAATATCGGATGATCATAAATAACCGTAGCAAGATTACCCGAAGTTCTTCCCGCAAGTGCGATCTTGAACGACGTCGGCAGATTCACAAACGGCGCTGATCCGAAGATCAAAATGTCCTCTCCGTCTTTAAGACGTGAAATAAGCTCCTCCTCGCTCATACCACCCGAAACCGTAAGACCCTCGGGCTCGACCGCAGTGACTCTCGGGAATAAATAAAGCTCCCATTCGTTCTCAACCGAAAGCTCGCCGCCTATAAGTGTAGCGTAAAGCTTCATCTCGCATGGCTTGTCAACCTCGGGCAGCTCCACGTCAAGATCATAAAGCTTTGGCAGCGTTCCTCCGACAAGATCGACTTTTGCCGTGTCGTGTCGGATCAGCTTCTCTCCCGAAACAAGCTTTATATCAAGCACTGCTTCGCTTATCTGCTCAAAGCCGTAGCAGGAGGCGTAAATGCCGCAGCACAAGCTCTCTCCCGAAAAGAAATTAGTCTTTCTTTCAAGATCGTTGAGCAATACCGTCGGAGAGTTGTATCTGAGCACGTTCTGCACGCTTTCACCGGGCTTGAGCTCATAAAACTCGTTCATCATACCCACGTCGTAGCCAAACGTGTGCCAATGCGTGTCGATAGGACCTAAAAAGTCGTATCCCGCCATATTTTCGCATCTTCTCGTCGCCTCGAAGCAATACTTGCGAACGCGTCTTTGCCATTCGCACGAATTTCTGAAGTACAACGGCGCTTTATCAAGAACGCCCTTGTCCGCCAGATGCCTCTCGATCGAGTCGAACATATCTGTCTTGCCAATTCTCGTGTTTTTGTATCTCTCCTTGACCGACAGATCGGTGTATGTGCCGTCTATACAGATCTCGTGAGTAACACGGGGCTTGTTATTGTATATAAAACTCCAATCGCTAACGTCCTTGACCTTGGCATCGGTCGAAGCATAGCTGAAATGAGCAAGCGAATAGCTGCTGTACATATCGCTGAATTCATCCGCGATCTTAAAGCGGCGCGGATTGTGTCTCATCGGCTCGAGCACGACCTCGCTCATAAGCTCGGGCTCTGCCTCGAAATTATACTCAAGACCGCGCAAAGCGCTCATCGGTGAAAAGAGCGAATCGGTCCTTCCGTGCACCTCGTCGGCACACAGATGAATATGCTCAAGAAAATCGTCGTAAAGCTGAAGCTCGTTGCCGCAGCAGTATATCACCACCGAGGTATATCGGCGGCAGAATGTAACGATATCCTTCCACTCGTCAAGGCTTGTGTTGTTCGGGCTCTCAACGTGAAGCAGCATTCCAAGCTCGTCCGCCGCCTGCATATATTCCTTTGGCGGAATATGAGTATGAAAACGGATAAAATTAAAGCCAAGCGTCTTGAGCTTACCGATCACCTCGCGGTAAAATTCAACGTCCTGCACGGGATGCACCGTCAGCGGATAATAGCAATGCTCACAAACACCGCGCAGATAGTAAGGCTGACCGTTAAGACGGAAATGCGGTCCGTCAACAGTCAGACGGCGCACTCCAAAAGCTCTTTCAAGCACCGAATCTCCGCATACTATCTTAAGCACGTACAGCTTCGGGCTTTCGGGACTCCAAAGCTCAAGATCCTGACTGTGAAAGCAAAAATCACCGACCGATTCTCCGCTTTTGATCACTCTTTCCCCGTCAAGCACCGACCAAGCAAATTCAACCTCTCTGACCGACTCGACCCTGCACTCCACCTCTTTGCAATCCTCGGAAACAAGGATCGCCACGTCACGCAACGCGCTCTTATATACACGAAGCTCAATATCTCCCGTAATTCCGCCGCTGTATTCGCTCGCCGCGCGCGACGTAATTCCCGAAACAGGCTGACCGTCAAATCCCTCAAGTCTGTGATTGCAGACCGACAAAACGACCGTGTTCTCGCCGTCGACCAGCACTCCGTCGGGTATCTCGATATCAAACGGCGTGCTGTATCCCTCGTGTCTGCCCAAGAAGACTCCGTTGAGCCAAACCGAAGCCGAGCTCTGAACGCCGCCGAAGTGTAGGCAGGACGGAGAGTCAATTTTATCGCAGATAAACGTGCGACTGTAAAAGAAATTGCCGGCAATGTTTGGAAGCAGCATATCGGGAGCAGTGCCCACAATAGGATACTTCTGGTGACTGTATTCGGGATTTATCTTCAAGCTATGGAAAAACGGAGCTTTTTCAAAGCTCTCGGTCATATCCTCCCAATACCCCGGCACAGCATTTTCTATAACGGCGCCCTTGATTTCGGGAAGATATGAGGACTCGTATTTGTCCTCACAATAATCCATTCTCCACGTTCCCGAGAGCGAAAAACTTTCGTATATCATATCTGACCTCCTGCACACCCGATCCGTCAGGTATTCAGATCACTGTATCTTCAGATCCCGAAGCGAGTCAATACGGTATTTTTCCATGACCCTCGGGAGATCCTCTATAATATTTTTACAAGCGTAAGGATCGACGAGATTCGCCGCGCCGACCTCAACGGCAACAGCTCCCGCCATCAGCATCTCGATAACGTCCTCCGCACTCGAAACACCGCCCATTCCAACAACGGGTATGTTGACCGCGTGCGAGACCTGATAAACCATTCGTACAGCTACGGGGAAGATCGCGCTTCCCGAAAAGCCTCCCATCTTGTTGGCGATAACAGGCTTTCTGGTGCGAAGATCTATTCTCATACCAAGCAGGGTGTTTATAAGGCTGATGCCGTCAGCACCCGCCGCCTCGCAAGCCTTTGCGATCGCAACTATATCGGTAACATTGGGCGAGAGCTTGATGATGATCGGCTTCGTTGTGACCGCCTTGACCGCACGAGTCACCTCTGCCGCACCCTCGGGAGTAGTACCGAACGCCATACCGCCGCCGTGAACGTTGGGACAGCTTATATTGACCTCGATCCAACCCACCTGATCGCATTTATCAAGCTTTTCGCAGGTATAAACGTATTCTTCAACCGAAAAGCCCGAAACGTTAGCCATTACCTTCTTATCAAAGCATTTAGCAAGCTTGGGCAGCTCCTCGGAAATCACCTTCTCGACACCGGGGTTCTGAAGTCCCACCGCGTTTATCATTCCGTTCGGAGTCTCGGCGATTCGAGGCGTAGGATTACCGAATCTTGCCTCCTTAGTAGTTCCCTTGAACGAGAACGTACCCAGCATATTTATATCGTAAAGCTCTGCAAACTCGTATCCAAATCCAAAGGTACCCGAAGCAGGGATAACGGGATTGTCAAGCTCGATTCCGCAAAGATTCACACTCAGCTTTCCCATAAGATCTCCTCCTTCTTCATAACGGGACCTTCCTTGCAAATGCGCTTATATCCCGTAATAGTCTTGCACGAGCAACCCATGCAAGCGCCGAATCCACAGCCCATTCTCTCCTCGAAGCTGAACTGTCCCTCGGTAACGCTGGTTCTGTAAACCGCCTTGAGCATAGGCTCGGGTCCGCAGGTATAGAAATAGGAGTAATCGGCATCCTTCATCACGTCGGTAACGAATCCCTTGACTCCGTACGAGCCATCAACGGTCGTGACCGTCACGTGTGCGCCAAGCGCTCTGAACTCGTCCTCATAAAAGATCTCATCCTTGGTGTTAAATCCAAGAACGACCGATACCTGCTTGCCCTCTGCAATAAGCTTCTTGCAAAGCATGTACATCGGAGGCACTCCGACACCACCGCCAAGCAGTAAGGGCTTATCACCCGAAAGACTCGTGTCGTAGCCGTTTCCAAGTCCCGTCAGTACGTCAAGCTTCTCGCCTGCACCCATAGAACTCATAAGCTCGGTTCCCTTTCCGACCACCTTGTAAATAAGCGTCAGAACACCGTCCTCGCAGTCGCAAACCGAGATAGGTCTGCGCAAGAACAATCCGTCAAGCTTGATATTGACGAACTGACCGCAGTTGGTCACCGCGCTCGTGTCGCCCTTAAGCAGCATTTTGTAAACGTTGCTCGTAAGCGCGATATTCTCTTTTATAGTAAATATTGTTTGTTTCATTAATCTTCCCTTATATTTTCTTTTGATGCCGGCTCAATCATTAAGCGTCTATCGTAGAGATCGTCAGCGTGGTCTCCTCAAGCACGTCGAGCAGAACTCTGACCGTATCAAGCGACGTGAACATAGTCACGTTGTTCTCAGTCGCGTATTTTCTGATCTCAAAGCCGTCGCGTGTAACACCCGACGAGGAAGGATCGCTCGTATTGATAACGTATGCAATATGACCTTGGCGGATCGACTCGGCGATCTCCTCCGAGCCGTCGGAGATCTTCTTGAGAACGTGAGTGCGGATACCGTTTTCCTTGAGGAACTTCGCCGTTCCGCTTGTTGCCTCGATATTGAAACCGAGGTTGTAGAAGCGGCGGATAAGAGGCAGAGCCTCCTCCTTATCGCAGTCCGCAATAGTAGCGAATACGGTTCCGTAGTTCTGCAGATGCATTCCCGAAGCCTGAAGAGCCTTGTAAAGTGCTCTGTAGAACTTGTCGTCGTATCCGATCGCCTCACCCGTCGACTTCATCTCGGGAGAGAGATACGCGTCAAGACCGCGAAGCTTGTTGAATGAGAATACAGGCACCTTAACGTACCAACGGTTCTTCTCCTCGGGGTAGAGGCAGAAGATTCCCTGCTCCTTGAGCGACTTGCCGAGAATACATTCTGTCGCAATGTCCGCAAGCGAATAACCCGTGGACTTGGAGAGGAAGGGCACGGTTCTCGACGAACGGGGATTTACCTCGATGATAAACACCTCGTCATTCTTGTCAACGATAAACTGAATATTGTAAAGACCAACGATACCGATTCCCTTGCCAAGCTTCTTGGCATACTGAAGAATAGTTCCCTTGACCTTGTCGGAGATCGAGAAAGCGGGATAAACGCTTATCGAGTCACCCGAGTGAACTCCGGTCCTCTCAACGAGCTCCATGATACCGGGCACGAATACGTCCTGACCATCGCAGATAGCGTCGACCTCTACCTCCTTACCGCTGATATACTTGTCAACCAGAACGGGCTTGTCCTCGTCGATCTCAACCGCAGTCTTGAGGTAGTGGCGGAGCTGCTCCTCGTTTGCAACGATCTGCATAGCGCGGCCGCCAAGCACGAAGGAGGGACGAACGAGCACGGGATAGCCGACCCTTGCGGCAGCGGCAACTCCGTCCTCTATCTTGGTAACGGCGCGGCCCTCGGGCTGAGGAATACCCAGCTCCTTAAGCAGCTTTTCGAAAGCATCTCTGTTCTCTGCTCGGTCGATAGCGGCGCAATCGGTACCGATTATCTTAACGCCGAGATCGTGAAGAGGCTGTGCAAGATTTATAGCGGTCTGGCCGCCCAGAGAAGCAATAACGCCCTCGGGCTTCTCAAACTCGATAATATTCATAACGTCCTCGGGAGTCAGAGGCTCAAAATAGAGCTTGTCCGCCGTGGTGTAGTCGGTAGAAACCGTCTCGGGATTGTTGTTGATGATGATCGCCTCATATCCCGATTTTTTAATAGTGGTAACCGCGTGAACGGTCGAATAGTCAAACTCAACGCCCTGGCCGATTCGGATAGGACCTGCGCCGAGAACTACAATCTTCTTCTTGTTCGTCAAAACAGAAGCATTCTCTCCCGTGTATGAGGAATAGAAATAAGGAATGTACGCGCCCGTGTGGCAGGTGTCAACCATACGAAATACGGGGAAAAGATTGTTTTCACGTCTGAACTTGAACACATCAAGCTCCGAACAGCCCCAAAGCTTTGCGATATACTTGTCGCCAAAGCCCATTTTCTTTGCCGCCTTGAGAGTCTCAAGATCGAACGCCTTGCCGCCAAGCACCTTCTCCATATCAACGATATTCTTCATCGCCTCAAGGAAGTAAGCCGTGATCTTCGTGATCTCGTGGATCTCGTCAACACTCACGCCGCGGCGGAAGAGCTCCGCAACAGCAAAAATATTGTCATCGCGGAATTCAGAAATGTACGACTTGAGAGCCTCGCTCTCCATACCGTCAAACTTCTGGTGATAAAGGTGATGAACACCGGTCTCAAGAGAACGGATGCCCTTGAGCAAGCACTCCTCAAGATTCGAGCCGATACCCATGATCTCACCCGTTGCCTTCATCTGCGTTCCAAGGTGATTGGAAGCCGCGGTAAACTTATCAAACGGGAATCTGGGCAGCTTTGCGATAACGTAGTCGAGCTCGGGCTCAAACGCCGCATTGGTATTAGCGATCTTGATATCCTCAAGCGCCATACCGACTGCGATCTTCGCGGTCACGCGCGCGATAGGATAGCCCGATGCCTTGGATGCAAGCGCGGAGGAACGCGAAACGCGAGGGTTGACCTCGATAAGATAATATTCGCTCGAATCGGGATTGAGCGCAAACTGTACGTTGCATCCTCCCTCGATCTTAAGCTCACGAATGATCTTGATAGCCGAATCGTTGAGCATCTTCTTGTCGTGCTCAGAAAGCGTCATAATAGGGGCAACGACGAGCGAGTCACCCGTGTGAACGCCAACGGGGTCTATATTTTCCATACCGCAGATGGTGATAGCGTGGTCGTTCGAGTCGCGCATGACCTCAAACTCGATCTCCTTGTATCCCTTCACGCTCTTCTCGATAAGCACCTGATGAACGGGCGAGAGCTTGAACGCGTTGAGACCGATCTCGACAAGCTCCTCCTCGTTGTAAGCAAATCCGCCGCCCGTGCCGCCGAGAGTAAACGCGGGACGAAGAACAACGGGATATCCGATCCTTGCCGCCGCTTCCTTTGCCTCTTCAAGATCGTACGTGATCTCGGAAGGAATGGTGGGCTCACCTATCGACTGGCAAAGCTCCTTGAACAGCTCTCTGTCCTCGGCTCTCTCAATACTCTCGCTCGAAGTGCCAAGAAGCTCGGTGTGACATTCCTTCAATATTCCCTTCTTCTCAAGCTGCATAGCGAGATTAAGTCCCGTCTGTCCGCCGATTCCGGGAACGATAGCGTCGGGTCTTTCATAACGAAGGATCTTCGCAATATATTCAAGCGTCAAGGGCTCCATATACACCTTGTCAGCAATAGTCGTATCAGTCATAATAGTCGCAGGGTTAGAGTTGACGAGAACTACCTCGTAGCCCTCCTCCTTGAGCGCAAGACACGCCTGCGTGCCCGCATAGTCAAACTCTGCCGCCTGACCGATAACGATAGGTCCCGAACCAATGATCAAAATCTTCTTCAAATCTGTTCTCTTTGCCATATTTATCTCCATTCCGTCACTTGATCGTCTGCAACAAGTGACTATATTATTCGATTTTTTATCCCTACTTTTCTTGAAAGAAAAGTAGGCAAAAGAACTTCCATAAGGATAGTTGTTAAGTTCTCCATTTCATAATTGCAAATGGGTTAGTGCCATATATTTAAGCTTCTCATAGGATAGCCGTTGTTTTCTCCATCTCACGATTGAAGATGGGTTAGTTGCATTCCCAATTTTATATTTAAAATTTGTAAGCTTTTCCGTTATACAGCGTACCGTAGCATTTTCCAAACACGAGGGTGTTCTCGAACGGAGTCGCCTTGCCCTTCGATATAAACTCCGCAGGATCGACCGTGAATTCCTCATCAAGTCTCCACACAGAAAGACCGTCTCCGATCGGCAGACCAAATCTTTCTCTCGGGTTGTATACCAAAAGCTCAACAAGCTTCTCAAGCGATATCACGCTGTTTCTTACCATGTAAGTGTACATCAGAGGGAACGCCGTCTCAATACCAACGATTCCAAATGCGCTCTTTTCAAGTCCTCTGCCCTTTTCCTCGGCAGAATGCGGCGCATGGTCGGTCGCGATCATATCCACCGTGCCGTCGACAATACCCTCGATAAGTGCAAGCCTGTCCGCCTCGCTTCGCAGGGGTGGATTCATCTTGAATCTTCCTTCTTCGCGAAGATCCATATCGTTTAGTATCAGATAATGCGGTCCCGTCTCACAGGTCACGTCAACGCCCGACTTTTTCGCCTCGCGTATGATCTCGACGCTCTCTTTAGTCGAGATATGACAAACGTGATAAGCGCATCCAACCTCGTCGGCAAGCTTCAGATCTCTCTCGATCTGTCTCCACTCGCTCTCCGAGCAGATGCCTCTGTGTCCGTGCAAGCGCGCATACTCTCCGTCGTGTATGTATCCGCCGCGCAAAAGCTCGTTGACCTCACAGTGCGCCACGATCATCTTGCCGAGAGCCTTAGCTCTTTGCATCGCCTCTTTCATCATACCGCCGTCCTGAACTCCGCGTCCATCGTCCGAAAACGCGATGACGTTCTTCGCCATACCCTCGAGATCTGCCAACTGCTCGCCCTTCTGTCCAACCGTTATCGAGCCGTAAGGATGAACTCCTATAACCGCATCTCGCTCGATCGCATCAAGCTGCTGCTTCAGATGCTCGGGAGAATCGGGCACGGGGTTGAGATTTGGCATAGTGCAAACGTCGGTATAACCTCCTCTTGCCGCCGCCAGTGAGCCCGTAGCAATAGTCTCCTTATAAGAAAATCCCGGCTCGCGAAAATGCACGTGCACATCACAAAAACCGGGAAAAACGGTATATTCCGAAGAATTGAACGACGAAAAGCCCTCAGCGGAGAAAAAACAGTTAACCAAGGACGCCTTATCTTTCATTTTAGCCTGCATATCAGCCTTAAAAGTTGCCATCTTGATCCTCCGTTCCGTTAAACGTTTCGTTTATCAAACATTGATATCCATATTTATAATATTATATCATATATAAAGTGTAGTGTCAAGTGAAATGACGCATTTTTATCAAAAATGTCACAATAAACAGTTTTCATCTCGACAATCAGCAAGCTTTTGTCAAAATGATTGATTAATGCAAAAAATCAGTCGGTCACAGCATCTTGCGACCGACTGTTTTTTATTTTCCAAAGATCATCATAACCCCGCGGATCAGCCACGCAACTATCAGTAAAGCCACGCAGAAAAATGCCGCTATCATAAGGAAAGAGACCAAAAAGAATCCTGCAGTCACCATCGCCGAGGTCACTGCCGCAAGAACAGGCAAGGAAACGAAATACAAGACCGCGTCTACGGCAAGCAACGCTCCCATAAGGATCAAAATCCCCTTAACACCGCCCTTTATATCCGCACCGCTTAGTTCCATGTGACTTGATATCATAAGCGCGAGCACAAAGAATACCCACCACCAAACGTTATCGGCGTGGGAAAGATCAAAAACCGCTAAAAAAGCTCTGATAGAGATCGTAAAGATCTCCCAAATCTCCGCAAAACCGATATCGGAATACGAAAATTCAGAGATAAGACCTATATTTGAAATAAACTCGTCAAAAACAGTCGGCACAGTAAGTCGCATCAAAAGAAGCAAAACTCCGCTTCCACAGATTATAGGCGCTATCCCGATAAAAAAGTTTCCTATCTGATGATATATATTTTTCTTGTTGTAAGAATGCTTCACGTATCCGAGATTGCCGTCATTCGCAGCAGGACGGTACAGTTTTATCTCATCGACTCTGTGCCCGAACACAAGACACATAAGCGCGTGAGAAAGCTCGTGGATCGGAGTCCCCACCGCGCCCGTTATAACGAGAAGTAACGGTCCCTTCCTGCCGATCGTTCGGCAAAATCCTCGGCGGCAGAGCGCGATAAATAAACCGAACAAAAATATTATTCCAACCGTAAAAGCGGTTTGTATTAAAAAGTTTATTACTATCTCCACTCTGCCACCTCCGATCCAAAAAATTATGTGAGATTTTCTCTTACTACCAAAACACCCTCGTAAGCAGGGATATCAAGCGTCAGATACGAAGAAAGATCAACCGTCTGAATATCTGCCGTCGCAGGATAATATGCGTTTGCCCTTCCCTTGTATCCGTCAGTGCAGGACAGCTTGACCGACATCGGCTGATCGCTCGCATTGACGAAGAAAGACACCTTGCGCTCGTCCGACTTAAAGTCCCCAACGAGAAGCCTCGAAGCAACTCCACTCGTAACGCAAGTATCAAATTCAACGTCAACGTAATTTTTAAGAAGCGCCAGTAATCCATCAATATCCTTAGCGTCAAGATGGTCCTTGTCCGAAAGCTGACCCATAAGCTCCGCTATTTTCTCGTCATCGTTCATCGAGTGAGCGTGCTTGGGTGTTTTACCAATAAATACGATATGTCCGCCCGCATTCGAAAACTCGACGAGCTTTTCAAGCGTACCGACCGAAATATACTCCGCATAAGGAACAACGATCGTCGAATAGCATCCGAATCCCGTCTTCATTCTGCCCTGCTCTATCTCGGATGCACAAATACTCTCCTCGTCGATGGACGAATACATATACTGATTTTGAAGCAGTTCAAGGCAAATTCTCTCGCAGTCTGCATTTATGTCAACAAGCTCACCCTCGCACTGTCCCCATATCTGCGCGTGCAAAACGTCGGCATAGTGGAGTGCCTGCGCCGTAGCTGCGGGATAGAAGACCGCCAATTCTCCGCACTCGACTACCTCGTCAAGCACGGTATTGATACGCCCCGCATACTCGTTGAGCTTATTTATCTCCTCAAGAGTGTAGCTGCGCTGAGGATTGATGATAGTAAAGTCATTGATACCCAAAAGTCTGGTGATAGACAATCCACCGATCGAAACGCCAAACCCATCGTACTGAGAAAGAATATTCACCGCGTCGGGATTGAGCTCGATCATGACCTCTTTCTTGCAGGCGTGCTTCGCCGCCGACGCAACGTATCTAAGGCCCATATAATTGCCGATGTCACACTGACTGAGCAGATGATCCGGATCTACCCAAAGTATATCGACTCCTGGGATAGTCATTCCGCCTATCACCTGCATAAAATTGCCGCCGTAGGTCTCAACGTGATAGTTCATATTCTCTTCAAACAGCAAATGTCCCGAGGATGCAACACCGTTAGCCTCGCACCATTCGGATATCTGATCAATATACGACTGCTTGAAAAGCTTGGATACGAGCTGATAATAATTAAGGCGTACCGCGCGGTCGCAATCGGTATCTCCCGAGAATATGCTCGGGATATTTATCTCATAACCGAACTCCTCACGGAATTTTTTGTCAAAATCCTTGGTCCATACCGCATAGCGAGCCTTTTCCCTGTTTCCGAGGTTTGGCTCGTCCGTAAAGAACGCCTTAATATTGCCAAACGACTCTCCAAGATATTTCTTGTATCTCTCGTGCGTCAGCTCAATAAATTTTTTGACAGCATCGGGGTTGAGCAGATCGACAGTACGAAGCAGGTCAAAATTCGTACGATCCTCGACCTTATCAAAGGTATAACGAAGCACGTAAACGTCAAGCGTCCAATCGCCACAAGCCGAAGCAGATACCGTACCGCCATCGATATCAAGATCCCTGACGCCGTCTTCGTCAGTCAGAATCGCGCGCATTATCTTTATCTCAATATTTTTTCCGTCCTCATCACCCAAACGATAAGAGGCAACACCGCCGTTTCCAACCTTCGTTACGTGCTTGATTCCCGTGCCCTCCCAATCGCGATCGGGCTGCTCGTCAAGCACAAGGCCAAAGGCTCTGCCGCTGGGCCATTGATATTCGTCGTATATCCAAAGAACCATGCCCTTATCCGCAGCATAATCGTAAACCCTTTTCAAGATCTCAAATTCGCGCGGATCCCTAAGGTAGTTCTGATTAAAATTAACGTTTGAAACGATACCGCCGTATCCCTCCTTCAAAAACCAATCGACAGGCGCAGTATCTCCGTTAAATCCATAGCTTAACCAAGCAATTCTTTTGTCAAGCGCAGGAACTTTAAATTTTTCTTCAAGCCAAAGCTTTTTATTATCCATAAATTTCGGTCGCGGAAAGCTCCGCCCTCCATCTGTTTTTAAAAATGCCATAGCCCGAAAGGGCTATGGCATATCGTTTTAACCGTACGCCATCACAGGCGAAAGATATTATTATGTTAGTCTTCTCTGCGTTTTTTTGCAAACACCGCACCCGCAAAGATGGCAGACGCCATAACTGCAGCAACACCGCCAAACGATGACTTGCAGCCCTTCTCCTTCTCGGAGTCCGTCTTGTCAGTCTCGTTCGTGCCATCAACCGTGTCACCCTCGGTGGTATCCTCGGTAGCGTCGACGGTTACGTTCTCGGTAGTCTCCTCAGTGGTCTCCTCGGTAGTTTCTTCGATTCCGTGAGTCAGGTCGTTTTCATCCTCACGCACTATCAAAACTCCCTCATATGCAGGAATAGTAATAGAGCAAACACCCTCGGACATATCAACGGTGACTATATTACCCGATCCGGGATAGTATATGGTAGCAACACCCTCGTATCCGTCCGTGTAATTCCACTTGACAGCCAGCTTAGAATCGCTCGAGTTGACCAAGAAGGTGACGTCGCGATCCTCGGACTCAAAGTCGCCCATCATAAGTGACGAAGCGTTGTCGCCTGACGCTCTGACGGTAAGATTCGTGGTAACACAACTTCTTACCTTTTTCATCAAAGCGTTTGCAGAATATATAGCCTCGTTTTCAAAGCTTTCCATAATACCTGCGATCTCATCCTCAAGGTCAGGCGTAAGCGCATGAGTGGGAACTGCATTGTAGAAGAATACCGATCCGCCCGCATCCTCAAACGCCGCAAGCTTTTCGAGTGCTTCAACCGAGATATATTCGGTATAAGGAAGGATCACTGTAGAATAGCAGCCCGATCCGACAACGAGTCTGCCCTCGTCGTTTATCTTCGCGGTGCGAATGCTCTCGTCGTCAAGAACCGTAAAGAGATACTGATTCTGTAAAAGAGTCAGACAAAGGGTCTGGTAATTCGTGTTAAGCTCAATCGCGATCGTATCCTCGCCGTGCTCCGAGGAATGAATGTCGTCAGCGTTGTGATATGCCTGAACGGTAGCAATGGGATAGAATACCGCAAGCTCTCCGCACTCTACCGTTTCATCAAGTATCGTGTTCAATCTTCCAATATAAGTGTTGAGCTTGTTGATTTCGATAGTCGAGTAGTCTCTGGTAGGATTGATGACGTTATAAATATTAGTTCCAAGCAAACGGGTTATCGAAAGACCTCCGATAGAGGTTCCGAGAATGTCGTCGATATAATCAAGAACGCCAACTGCATTGGGGTTGTACTCGATCATTACGTCCTTTTTACCCGCGTTCTTTGCCGCAGAAGCAACGTAACGCAGACCCATATAATCTCCTATATAGCTCTGACTGAGCAGGTGGTCGGGGTCGACCCAAAGGACATCGACGCCCGGGATCGTCATACCGCCCACGACCTGCATAAAGTTGCCGCCGTAGGTCTCGATATGGTCGTTCATATTCTCCTCAAAGAGAAGGTGTCCCGAAGAAGCAACGCCGTTGGCCTCACACCATTGAGATATCTGATCGATGTAAGACTCCTTGAACATAGTGGCAACGAGCTGATAGTAGTTCATTCTCACCATTCGATCGTAATCGGTCGAGCCTGCAAACAAGCTGGGAATATTGATGTGATAACCGTATGTATCATGGAATCTTTCGGCAAGGCCAGCGGTCCATACGACGTAGTCCTCCATAGCTCTGTTGCCAAGCTGAGGCTCGTCGGTAAAGAACGCCGTAATATTCTTAAAGGACTCTCCGAGGTATTTCTTATACTGCTCGTGAGTGATCTCAATAAAGTATTTAACAGCGTCGGGATTGAGAAGGTCAACGTCGCGCAGAGTGTCGAAATTAGTTCTATCCTCTTCTCCCTCGTAAGTGTAACGAAGAATATATACGTCAAGAGTCCAGTTGCCCAACGCAGAGGACGAAACTGTTCCATTATCGCTAACGTTGAGATTTACAGCACCGTTGCTGTCGGTAAGGACCGCCTGCATGATACCGATCTCAATATCCTTGCCGTGAGTATCTCCGAGAGTATAGGACGCAGTTCCACCCACCCCTGTAAGAACGACGTGCTCAATACCCGTGGACTCCCATTCGCGACCCTTTTGCGCGTCAAGCACAAGACCGTACGCCTTGCCGCTGGGCCACTGATATTCGTCGTAGATCCAAAGAGTCATTCCCTTGCTTGCGGCATAATCATATACATTTTTAAGAATAGCAAATTCGTTGGGATCTTTAAGATATTTCTGATTGAAGTTTACGTTTGATACGATACCGCCGTAGCCCTCTTTAAGATACTGATCAACGGGAGCAGTGCTTCCGTTGAAGCCGTAGCTGAGCCAATTCATTCTCTTGCTGTTATCGGGATTTTCAAAGTCCTCACCGAGCCAGAAGTCCGCGTAATTTACGTCGAAGGTCTCATCCTCTTGTGCACTATAATCGGACTGGAAATTGACAAACGTAGCAGCATCCTCCGCGGTCTTATAGAAAGCAACTGCCTTTATATAATATTGAGTATCCGCGGGGATCTTTCCCATATTATTGTCGAACATATCAAGTCTTATCTCGGTATACGTTCCGGTATAAGCCTTGTAGTTGGGAGCGTAGTACATTGTCGAAAGATTGGTAAGATTGCAAACGACGAGCTGCCAACCCTCAGAAGCTGTATATCTTATAGCCTGACAGGGAAAGTCATTTCCCGTCGTGGTGGTTCTAAAGCGTATCTCGCCTCTGATATTGCTCTTGTTGGTCCTGACCAACATAGCCAGATACGGATATTGCTCGCAGTCGATCTCTTGAGACGGAAGTCTTAAAGTTATATAAGGGTCGTCGCAGTTTCCGCCCGCATTATCCTGAAAGATAAACTTTGCCGCACCGTCAACGGCCTCCGCAGACACGTTATGTCCTCCAACGAAGCAAGAACCGACGTTGTCGGGATTAACCAGGTCGATAAGATAGTCGGGGGCAACGTAAGCTTCCGTCGAATCTTCAGCAATTACGGATAACGTTGCACTTGCACTGCAAGTTATCATGCACAAAATCAGCACCAAGGCCATTATCTTTGCACACGATTTAGGGCAAACAGATCCTTTAAACATATATTGTCCTCCTTTAAAAGATCCGACATGAAGCGTCGAATCATATTACACTTTTATTTTAGCACAAAGGCTTTATTTTGTCAACAAAAAAATAATGCTCAGGACAAGATGTCAAAACGGCACGCACCCCGTTATTTTAAGGAGCACGCGCCGTTATTTTTGATATATTTACATCAGAACAGGCCGCTTATCATTCCGTTGTCGTCAACGTCGATCCTTTCGGCCGCAGGAACCCTGGGGAGACCGGGCATAGTCATAATATCGCCCGTGAGAACGACGACAAATCCTGCGCCCGCTGAAACCTTGACGTTTCGCACGGTAACGGTAAATCCCTCGGGAGCGCCGAGCTTGGTCGGATCGTCCGAGAATGAATACTGTGTCTTTGCAACGCAGATAGGACACTTGCCATATCCAAGAGCCTCGAGTTGAGCGATCTGCTTCTGCGCCGCAGGGGTAATGTTCACACCCTCACCGCCGTAAACGCGCTTCGTCACCGCCTCGATCTTCTCGGCGATAGAAAGCTCGTCAGCATAGCTGAAGCTGAAATCATTGGGCTCTTCGCAGAGTCTTACTACCTCCTCTGCAAGCGCAACTCCACCCGCACCGCCGTCTGCCCAGACGGTCGAAAGCACGACGTTAACGCCGAGAGCCTTGCACTTTTCAATCACAAGCTCTATTTCAGCATCGGTATCGGTCGGGAAGCGGTTGACCGCAACCACGCAAGGAAGCTTGTATACGTTCTTGATATTGGAAACGTGACGGAGAAGATTGGGAATTCCCTTCTCAAGCGTCTCGAGATTTTCACTGCCAAGCTCGGTCTTAGGAGATCCACCGTGCATCTTGAGCGCGCGAACGGTAGCAACGACAACGACCGCCGAGGGAGTCAAATCTGCCATACGGCACTTGATATCGAGGAACTTTTCAGCGCCGAGATCTGCACCGAATCCTGCTTCGGTAACGGCGTAATCGCCGAGCTTCATCGCCATCTTGGTCGCAATGACCGAGTTGCAGCCGTGAGCAATATTTGCAAAAGGACCTCCGTGCACGAAAGCAGGAGTGCCTTCAAGAGTCTGCACAAGGTTGGGCTTCAGGGCGTCCTTGAGAAGCGCCGCCATAGCTCCGACCGCCTTGAGATCGCCCGCCGTAACCGGCTTTTCATCGTAAGTGTACGCAACGACTATCCTCGAAAGTCTCGCCTTAAGATCCGCAATAGACGAAGCAAGACAGAACACCGCCATAATTTCAGAAGCCACGGTAATATCGTATCCGTCCTCTCTCGGTACGCCGTTCACGCGTCCGCCAAGGCCGTCGGTCACGAAGCGAAGCTGACGGTCATTCATATCGACGCAGCGACGCCAGGTAATGCGACGGGGATCGATATTCAGAGCGTTGCCCTGATAAATATGATTGTCAAGCATAGCCGCAAGCAGATTGTTCGCCGCACCGATCGCGTGGAAGTCACCCGTAAAATGCAGATTGATGTCCTCCATAGGAACGACCTGCGCATATCCGCCGCCTGCCGCACCGCCCTTGACACCGAAAACGGGGCCCAGAGAGGGCTCACGAAGTGCAACGACTACGTTCTTGCCTATCTTCTTAAGACCGTCGGAAAGACCGATTGTCGTGGTCGTCTTTCCCTCGCCTGCTGGAGTGGGAGTTATAGCGGTCACAAGGATCAGCTTACCGTCCTTACGGTTGCTCTCCTTGAGAAGCGAATAGTCGACCTTCGCCTTGTAATTGCCGTACTGCTCAAGATATTTCTCGTCAACACCCGCAGCCGCCGCGATCTCGCGAATATGCTTCATTTTAGTCGCCTGAGCTATCTCAATATCAGATAAATATGCCATTTAGAAATCCTTTCCTTTTGGATCCCTGCCCCAAAAGCCTTATATTTAATAATAAAATTTAAGTTTCACAAACCGTATAACCAAAATCTATCCTATGGAAAGTTTTTTGGAGGCGCGGAACCTTTTTTGGTAAAAAAGGTTCCGCATATCTCATTTAAAGTACTTAACCGCGCTCTCAAACATCTTCATATCGAACTGACCGAGCACGTTCTTATAAAGACCGTTGCCGATACGTTCGGAGTGACCCATCTTACCGAAGACTCTGCCGTCAGGCGAGGTAATACCTTCGATCGCCATGACAGAATCGTTGGGATTGTAGCGAATATCACTCGTCGCGTTGCCGTCGAGGTCAACGTACTGCGTAGCGACCTGACCGTTAGCGATCAGCTGCTTTACAAGCTCGTCGGAAGCAAGGAATCGACCCTCACCGTGCGAAATAGCCACGGTATAAACGTCACCAACCTCGGTAGCCGCAAGCCAAGGTGACTTATTGGAGGCAATTCTCGTTCTGACAAGCTTCGACTGGTGTCTTCCGATAGTGTTAAATGTCAGAGTCGGGCAATTAGCATCGGTATCAATAATCTTTCCGTAAGGCACGAGCCCGAGCTTTATCAAAGCCTGGAATCCGTTACAAACGCCGCACATAAGACCGTCGCGGTTGTTAAGAAGATCGTGAACTCCGTCCTTGATCTGTGCGTTGCGGAAGAACGCCATAATGAACTTACCCGATCCGTCAGGCTCGTCACCACCCGAGAATCCTCCGGGCACAAATACCATCTGGCTCGACTCAAGTTCCTTTGCAAAGCTTTCAACGCTTCTCTGAATGCCGTCCTGTGTCAGATTGTTTATAACGAATATCTTCGCCTCAGCCCCTGCGTCTCTCATGACCTTTGCAGTATCAAATTCGCAGTTCGTGCCGGGGAATACGGGAATAAGCACCTTCGGCTTCGCCGTCTTAATTGCGGGCGCAGCTCTCTTTTCAGCATTAAAGCTTATATTTTCGTAGGTCTTGTTTTCGTCCTTTTCAAGAGTCGGGAAAACGCCCTCAAGCTTGCCCTCGTAGAGCGCATCAAGCTCTGCAAAGGAAACCTGTTCATCTCCGCGAGATATCTTACCGTCGTCGGTGAAATATCCAACGGTCATACCTTCCTCGTCGGCATCGACTTCAAGCAGGAACGCACCGTAGCAATAGTTGAATATCGCTCTGTTGCACATAGACTCATCAAATCTGAATCCAAGCCCGTTACCGATACACATCTTATAGACCGCCTCGGCAATACCGCCGATAGTAGGAGTATAAGCCGCGTATACCTTGCCTGCGCGCATAAGAGCCGTTACCTTATTAAAGGTCTCGATCAAAGAGCTTGCCACGGGCAAATTATCTTCAGCATACCTGGGCGCAACGCAGATAAGCTTGTGTCCTGCCGCCTTTGCGTCGTTCGTAACGACCTCGTCGACCTTGCCCGTGGTTACCGCAAAGGAAACCAGCGTGGGAGGAACGTCAAGCTGCTCAAACGAGCCACTCATCGAGTCCTTACCGCCGATAGCCGCAACGCCGAGCTCAACTTGAGCACGGAACGCGCCAAGCAGTGCCGCCAAGGGCTTGCCCCAGCGTCTGCTATCTCCCTTGGGTTTCTCAAAGTACTCCTGGAAGGTCAGGTAAACATCCTCGTAGGAAGCACCTGCCGCGATAAGCTTTGCAAGGCTCTCGACTACCGCAAGATAAGCCGAGTGATAGGGCGATTTTTCCGCAATATAGGGATTGTATCCCCAAGACATATAGGAGCAGGTGTCGGTGTGCTTCTGCTCGACCGATACCTTGTGTACCATAGCCTGAATAGGTGTTTTCTGATGCTTACCGCCGAAGGGCATAAGCACCGTGCCCGCACCGATCGTAGAGTCAAACCTTTCGGAAAGACCGCGCTTCGAGCAGACGTTGAGATCTGCCGCCAGCGCCTTGTATCCCTCTGCGAAATCCTCCACGTAGTCCTTTTCATAGTCGCAAACCGCCGCAGCGGGAGCAATTTCGACGTGCTTTTCCGCACCGTTGGAATTGAGGAATTCGCGCGAAAGATCGATCACCGTCTTGCCGTTCCAATGAACGCGCAGTCTGGGCTCCTCGGTAACTCGAGCCACGACCGTTGCCTCAAGGTTCTCGCTGTCGGCAAGAGCCATGAATCTCTCAATATTTTCTTTTTCAATAACGACAGCCATTCTTTCCTGCGACTCGGATATCGCAAGCTCTGTGCCGTCAAGTCCCTCATATTTCTTGGGGACTTTATTAAGATCGATGTCAAGACCGTCCGCAAGCTCGCCGATTGCAACCGAAACGCCGCCCGCACCGAAGTCGTTACATCTCTTTATCATTCTGCAAGCCTCCGCGTTTCTGAACAGACGCTGAAGCTTTCTTTCTTCGGGCGCATTACCCTTCTGCACCTCTGCACCGCAGGTTTCTACCGAGTGAGAGTCGTGCGCCTTGGATGAACCGGTAGCACCGCCAACGCCGTCACGTCCGGTACGTCCGCCAAGCAGAACGACAACGTCGCCGTCGAGAGGGCACTCACGTCTGACGTTCTCGGCAGGAGCAGCTGCGATTACCGCACCGATCTCCATTCTCTTCGCTGCATAACCGGGGTGATAAAGCTCGTCGACCATACCCGTAGCAAGACCGATCTGGTTACCGTAGGACGAATATCCCGCCGCCGCGGTCTGCACGATCTTTCTTTGGGGAAGCTTGCCCTTTATAGTTTCGGAAACGGGAACCGTGGGATCAGCCGCACCGGTCACACGCATAGCCGCGTAAACGTAGGAGCGTCCCGAAAGCGGGTCGCGGATCGCACCGCCAATACAGGTCGCCGCACCGCCGAAGGGCTCGATCTCGGTGGGGTGGTTGTGAGTCTCGTTCTTGAAAAGCAAGAGCCAATCCTCATCTACTCCGTCGACCGTCACCTTGATCTTGACAGTACAAGCGTTGATCTCCTCGCTCTCGTCAAGCTTCTGGAGCTGACCCGTCTTTTTAAGATATTTTGCCGCAAGAGTACCGATATCCATAAGGTTCTGCGGCTTCGTTCTGCCAAGCGCTTCACGAGTAGCAAGATACTGCTTGTAGGTCTTTTCAAGCAGCTCGTCCTCAAAGGTCACCTTGTCGATAGTCGTCAGGAAGGTGGTGTGACGGCAGTGATCGGACCAATAAGTATCTATCATTCTTATCTCCGTGATAGTGGGGTTTCTCTTCTCTCCCCTGAAATAATCACGGCAGAATCTTATGTCGTCAAGATCCATAGCAAGACCAAGCGACTTGACCATACCGCCAAGCGCCTCGTCATCCATATCCACAAATCCCTCAACCGTAGCAACTGACGTGGGGATCTCATATTCAAGCGCAAGCGTTTCGGGCTTATCAAGACAAGCCTCTCTCGCCTCAACGGGATTTATAACGTACTTTTTGATCTCTGCTACGTCCTCCTCGGTCAAATTGCCACCGAGAACGTAGACCTTGGCAGTACGGATAGTGGGTCTGTCGCCGCAGGACATGATCTGTATGCACTGTGCCGCAGAGTCCGCGCGCTGATCGAACTGACCGGGCAGATACTCGACCGCAAATACCACGTCGTCACCGCAGTCAATCGAAGATGTAGCAATATCAAGCTGAGGCTCGGAGAAAACGCTGCCGATAGCCTGCTCAAAAAGCTCCTCGGAGATATTCTCGGCATCATAGCGATTGAGCACGCGAACGCTCGTCAGATTATTGATGCCAAGCAGATTTTTCAGCTCCGCGTAAAGCGAAGCGGCCTCGTGTGCAAGCTCCTTTTTCTTTTCAACAAATATTCTGTATACCATAATTACTCCTTGTTCGCCGCCAGCGCACGCTGACCGATATCGTGTCTGAAGTATGCGTTTTCAAAACGTATCTTTTCGACCTTTTCATAGGATGCCTTGATAGCACCTTCAAGCGTATCGTCGATGCTTGTGACACCAAGAACACGACCGCCGTTGGTAAGAAGCTTACCGTCAGAGATCTTCGCACCCGCAACGTAAACGTCGGGAGCGATATCAGTGGGAATAGTCATCTCAAAGCCCTTTTCGTAGGATTGGGGATATCCTGCAGACGCCATGATCACACAGCAAGCATGCTTGTCGCTGAATTTGACCTCGGTCGCATCAAGCGTTCCTTTCGTGGTCGCCATCATAACGGTAAGCAGATCACTTTCAAGCAAAGGTAAAACCACCTGCGTCTCGGGGTCGCCGAAGCGGCAGTTGTATTCGATCACCTTCGGACCGTTCGGCGTAAGCATAAGACCAAAATAAAGACAACCCTTGAAGGTTCTGCCCTCGGCGTTCATCGCGTCGATCGTCGGCTTGAAAATCGTCTCCGTACACTGCTTTGCAATGTCCTCGGTGTAGTAGGGATTGGGCGCAACAGTTCCCATACCTCCTGTATTAAGGCCCGTGTCGTTGTCGCCGGCTCTCTTGTGGTCCATCGACGATATCATCGGCTTCACGACCTTACCGTCGGTAAACGCAAGCACCGATACCTCGGGACCCGTCAAAAATTCTTCGATAACAATGTGGTCGCCGCTTGCGCCGAACTGCTTGTCCTGCATCATCGAAACGACCGCCGCCTTAGCCTCGTCGAGAGTCTGTGCGATTATAACTCCCTTTCCAAGCGCAAGTCCGTCAGCCTTGATGACCGTGGGGATCGGAGCAGTCTCAAGATAAGCAAGCGCTGCCTCCATATCGTCAAAGACCTCGTAAGCCGCCGTCGGTATGCCGTATTTCTTCATCAGATTCTTCGAAAAGACCTTGCTACCCTCGATTATCGCCGCGTTTGCACGGGGACCGAAGCAAGCAACTCCCTTTGCCTCTAGGGCATCAACGCAACCGAGCACCAGCGGATCGTCAGGCGCAACAACGGCGTAATCGATGCCGTTATCAACCGCAAATTTCACGATCGCTTCAATATCCTTCGCGCCAATGTCTACGCACTCGGCATCCGCCGCAATACCGCCGTTTCCGGGGAGCGCATATATCCTTTCGACGTCCTTATTCTCTTTTATTTTCTTGATGATGGCGTGCTCTCTGCCGCCACCGCCTACTACCATTATTTTCATTTATGTTCTCCATTAGTTAGATAGTTAGCGAATGCCACGGATTTCGTTACTTTTCTTGAAAGAAAAGTAACCAAAAGAACTTCCTGATATTTGGGTTCTAACAAAGGTGAATTGACGTTGAAATTTCGCACACGAAATTTCAACCTACTGAGATATTGATCCTCCTACCGTATAGAACCCAACCAATCAATCACAAATTAAAACTAAAGCTTTACAACAAATAATATTTGATAGGTTCAATACCCTATCGATCAATAAACGTAAGATGGGGATTTTTTTAACTAGCAAAGCGAAGTAAAAAATCCTCGTTTTCTGCTTGCTGAAAACAAACACCCTAAAAGGACCCACACATACGGGAAGTTTCTTTGCCTACTTTCTTTTCAAAGAAAGTAGGTCGCCGAAGGCGCGCGCCCCCGCATCCCCTTAATGATGGAAAAGTCTCATTCCGGTAAACGCCATCGCCATTCCGTACTTATCGCAGCACTCGATAACGAGATCGTCACGGATAGAGCCGCCGGGCTCTGCGATATACTTAACACCGGACTTCTTTGCGCGCTCAATATTGTCACTGAAGGGGAAGAACGCGTCGGATCCGAGAGCAACTCCGTCGATAGTATCGAGATAAGCTCTCTGCTCCTCCTTGGTAAAGGGGGCGGGCTGTTCGGTAAAGTACTTCTGCCAGTTGCCGTCAGCACAAACGTCCTCTTCGTTCTGATTGATGTAGCCGTCGATAACGTTATCTCTGTCGGGACGTCCGAGAGTAGACTTGAAGGGCAGATTCAAAACCTTATCGCTCTGGCGCAAGAACCATGTATCTGCCTTGCCGCCCGCCAGACGAGTGCAATGAACTCTCGACTGCTGACCTGCGCCAACACCGATCGCCTGACCATCGACCGCGAAGCAAACCGAGTTGGACTGCGTGTATTTGAGTGTAATAAGCGCAACTACGAGATCGCGGATAGCAGACTCGGGCATATCCTTGTTAGCGGTGACCACGTTCTGAAGAATATCCGCACTGATCTTGTAATTGTTTCTTCCCTGCTCGAACGTGATACCGTAGACCTGCTTTCTCTCCACGGGATCGGGAGTGAAATCGGGATCGATCTTAACGATGTTATATCCGCCCTTTCTCTTGCCCTTAAGGATCTCAAGCGCCTCGGGCTCGTATCCGGGAGCAATGATGCCGTCGGAGACCTCGCGAGCGATCATCTTCGCGGTAGTAACGTCACAAACGTCGGAGAGCGCGACCCAGTCGCCAAACGAGCACATTCTGTCAGTACCTCTTGCTCTCGCGTAAGCACAAGCCAAAGGAGACTCGTCAAGACCCTCAATGTCGTCAACGAAGCAAGCCTTCTTCAACTTCTCGGAGAGAGGAAGACCCACAGCCGCGCTGGTGGGGCTGACGTGCTTGAACGAGGTGACCGCAGGGAGACCCAACGCCTCCTTAAGCTCCTTAACAAGCTGCCAGGAGTTGAACGCGTCAAGGAAATTGATGTATCCGGGTCTGCCGTTCAAGATCTCAATAGGAAGATCACTTCCGTCGTGCATAAATATCTTGGAAGGCTTCTGATTGGGGTTACAACCGTACTTAAGCTCAAATTCTTTCATCGTCGTTTCTCCTTATTTATTCTTGTTGATTATAATTTCCGTGGGCTCACTGCCGTCAAGAGGAACCTGTCTGACGAACAGCGAAACCTTATTGTCATCATTAAGGTTATTCCAACAAACGTCGGCAAGCTCTGCCGCAGTATTTGGGAGTGCGACCTCCTCAGGCTCGCCGTAGAAAGAGGGGATAGGATTACCGTCGCACTTGTATGTGTGAATGAAATGACCGAAGCCATCTCTGGGAGTATAGCTGTAAAAATATCTGTTACATACCGAGCCATCTCCGTTTGCGCTCTTCAATATGGACATCTGATAATGGAAGGTGTCAGACGGAGCGTAATGAAGGATTCCGGAAATTCGGGGAGTAAAGTTGGGAGCATCGTCCTCAAACTCGCGGGTGTGCAATGCCTTGACAAAGGCACAGCCGTCCTCGCCGTTTTCCTTTATGTAATCGTATATTGTATCGGTCTGATCTCCGTTTGTTATAATGTCGATCGAGCCGTTCTGCGCAGAAAGATAAGGATTGTAAATTATAAGATGGGGATCGGAAAGCTTGGATTCATCGAATGCCTTAGTTCTCATACCGCCCTCAAAGCGCTCGAAGATACGATTGCGCGAATTAACGCTTCTGCCCATAATAAAGTACGCGATAAGCGCGCTCTTGCCGTCTGCGGATTTACCGATAACGATTCCTCGACCGGGATAAGTATTCTCGCTTAAAAGCTTGGTAAGATCAAAAAGTGCCATATCAGTTGTTTCCTTTCGCATCCATTATTTCTTTTGATATCTTTTCAACCGCCGCCGGAAGTATCTTCCACTCAGCTTCTTCCATTACTCTTTTTTGGAGAACCTCTGCGGTATCTCCGTCTTTTATCTCAACCGCTTTTTGCATTACGATCTCGCCGCCGTCGGGTATCTCGTTTACAAAATGCACCGTGGCGCCCGTTACCTTTACGCCGTACGAAAGCGCCGCTTCGTGAACGCGGAGTCCGTAAAACCCTGCGCCGCAGAAGGAAGGAATGAGCGACGGATGTACGTTAAGTATTCTCTTGGGATAAGCCTTGGTGAAATCCTCTGACAAGATAGACATAAAGCCTGCAAGGACTATAAGATCGATCTTGTATTCGTCAATCAAACTGCGTATTTTCGCCTCAAACGCCTCATGACTTCCAAGTTCCTTCTTATATGCCACCGCGCTGTCAATACCTGCCTTCCTAGCTCTTTCAAGAGCAAAAGCCGTAGGCTGACTGGAGATTACTAAAACTATCTCTCCGCTATTGATTATTCCACTGTGCTGTGCATCGATAAGTGCTTGAAGATTAGTTCCGCCTCCCGACACCAGCACCGCAATTCTTGCTCTATTTCCCATATCAGCAGAGTATAACTCCCTCGTCACCCTTGACGATCTCACCGATAACGTACGCAGTTTCACCGTTTGCACGGAGAATTTCAAGCGCCTTATCTACCTCAGTCGCGGGAACGACAACGCTCATACCAACGCCCATATTGTAGGTATTGTACATATCTCTCTCAGGAATATTTCCAACCTCTGCGATAAGATCGAATATGGGAAGCACTTTGACAGCGCTCTTGTCGATCTTCGCGGTAAGTCCCTTTGGAATAGATCTCGGAATATTCTCATAGAATCCACCGCCTGTGATATGAGAAATACCCTTGACGTCTACCTGCTCAAGAAGAGCAAGAATACTCTTGACGTAGATCTTTGTAGGAGTCAAGAGCGTCTCGGCGATGCTCTTTCCGCCAAGCTTTTCGCAAGGAACGTAAAGAGAATCGGGATTCTTGTCTATATCAAACACCTTTCTGCAAAGCGAGAATCCATTGGAATGAACTCCGGTTGAAGCAAGAGCGATGACCACGTCACCCTCCGCCATTCTCGTGTTGTCAAGTATCTTTTTCTTGTCAACGATACCAACCGCAAATCCGGCAAGGTCGTATTCTTCCGCGGGCATCATACCGGGATGCTCTGCAGTTTCTCCACCGATAAGTGCCGCGCCCGACTGAACGCAACCTTCGGCAACACCGCCAACGATAGCGGCGATCTTCTCGGGAATATTCTTTCCGCAAGCAATGTAATCAAGGAAGAACAAAGGCTTTGCTCCGCAGCAGATGATGTCGTTAACGCACATAGCCACCGCATCGATACCGATAGTATCGTGCTTGTCCATCAAAATAGCCATTTTCACCTTGGTTCCGCAACCGTCAGTGCCCGAAACGAGCACAGGCTCCTCCAAGCCCAAAGGAAGACCGAAGCAGCCTCCAAATCCTCCAACGTCGTCGAGGCAACCCTCGTTTTTGGTACGAGCGATGTGCTTTTTCATCAATTCAACGGCCTTATAACCTGCAGTAATATCAACGCCCGCCGCAGCGTAGCTCTCAGATCTTGAATTATTCATAAAAAACCTTACCTTTCGTAATGCTCATCATAATGCAATTATTCTTTTCCCGTCCAGCAGTACGTGCAAAGCTGGTCCTCGGGGAGTCCGATGGCTTTGATTATGCCCTCGATAGACTGGAACTCGAGAGATGCCAAGTGAAGCTTCTCACATATCTTTCGGCGCAGATTTTTGCCGCGCTCGGTGTTGGCATCGCTGTATTCTTCAATATATTTAAATCCCTCCTCGCCCTCAAGCTCCATAATGGTCTTTCTCGCGATAAGCTCCATAGGGCTGGTCGCTCTGGAGAAATTCAAATACTTACAACTGTACATGATAGGCGGGCAAGCCGATCGCATGTGCACCGACTTCGCACCGTTTTCATACAAAAATTCAACTGTCTCGCGAAGCTGTGTTCCTCGAACTATCGAGTCGTCCACGAAAAGCAGATTTTTGTCCTGAATAAGATCGTGTACAGGCACCAGTTTCATCTTCGCAACCTTTTTTCTGTCAGCCTGACTCGGAGGCATAAAGCTTCGCGGCCAGGTAGGCGTATATTTTATAAAGGGGCGAGAGAACGGCAAGCAGCTCGCATTAGAATATCCGATCGCGTGGGGCGTTCCCGAATCGGGCACGCCGCTGATGTAATCGATACCGTCGCAAAGACCAGCCTCAAGATCAGATCTTGCCATTATCTGTCCGTTGCGGTATCGCATTGCTTCAACGTTTACTCCCTCGTAGGTCGCAGTAGGATAGCCGTAATACGACCAAAGGAAAGCGCACACCTTCATCTTTTTTTGTGGAGGAGAAAGCTGCTCTATTCCATCGGGTGTTATCTCAACGATCTCGCCGGGGCCAAGCTCTCGCTCGTCTTCATACCCAAGCTTCTGATAAGCAAAGGACTCGAACGCGACTGCGTATCCGTATTCGTCCTTTCCGATGAGCACGGGAAGTCTGCCAAACTTGTCCCTTGCGGCAATAATGTTTCCCCCGTCCTTAAGGATCAGAAGAGAAACCGTTCCTTCTACGACCTCGTTGGCGAACTTGATTCCCTCAGCAAAGCTGTCCTTTTGATTTATAAGTGCCGCTACGAGCTCGGTAGAGTTTATCTGCCCGCCCGTCATAGCGTTAAAATGTCCCGTGGTATGTGAAAAATATTCTTGCAACAAGTTATCGACGTTGTTTACTATACCAATAGTAGAGATAGCGTACGTGCCAAGCTTTGAGCTGATGAGAAGCGGCTGAGGGTCGCTGTCGCTGATCGATCCTATCGCGCTGGTACCACTCATTTCCTCTAAAATGCGTTCGAATTTCGTTCTGAACGGAGCGTTGGATATATTATGTATCTCTCTTTGTAATCCAATCTCCTTATCATAGGCGGCAAGACCGCCGCGTCTTGTTCCAAGATGCGAATGATAGTCGGTTCCAAAGAAAACGTCACTCAAGCATTCGCGCCTTGAGGCTATTCCAAAAAATCCTCCCATATATAGACATATCTCCTTAAAAAATACGATTATTTGTTGTATTCCGCAGCTATACGCGCATCGTTCTCAAGGACCGCCTTCGCATCTGCCTCTCTTTTTGCAATCAATCTTTGTGCAAGAGTGTCATCTGAAAGAGCAAGTATCTGTACTGCAAGTAAAGCCGCATTGGTCGCTCCGTCAACAGCAACCGTAGCAACGGGAATTCCCGAGGGCATCTGAACCGTAGCAAGCAGTGCGTCAAGTCCGTCGAGATTGGTTGACTTGCATGGAATTCCAATAACGGGAAGAGTCGTATTAGCCGCAACCGCACCCGCAAGATGAGCTGCCATTCCCGCCGCCGCGATCATAACGCCAAAGCCTTCAGCCTTCGCGTTTCGGGCAAAATCTCGCGCCTGATCAGGCGTTCTGTGCGCGGAATAAACGTGCACCTCGTATGGAACTTCAAACGCCTCAAGCGTATCGATAGCCTTCTTAACAACGGGCATATCGCTTGCGCTTCCCATAACGATACCAACTTTTTTCATAAGATCACACCTCCGAATAAATATCGATCTAAAAATAAATCTCCAAAAAAATCAAAAAAGGCACACTCATCCCCATAGAAACAAGCGAGCCCAGACGGTCGGCAATATAGATTTCTGTTTCACCGTGGTTATGCCACTCATTCCGTCAGTCGCAGAAATCCCCATATTTTTCCTTAATAATATCACAATATTATAATATCATAAGCAAACAAAATTGTCAAGACCTTTTTTGTCTTCTTCCCTCAAAAAAAGGGGAATTGTAGGAACGAACAAAAAGGTCTTGACAAATATCATTCTGTATGTGCGTTTTTATTTTTCAGTTTAGTACAAGCAAGGACGATCATCGCAACTATAAAGCAACCAACGGCATATCCGAAAACGTCTATCCATACGTCGAGGACCGACGAGCCTCTATGGCTGAATATCTGTATGGTTTCATCCATAAGCGCAACAAAAATACCGCACAAAGCAATTCCCAGTGCGTATATGCCCTTGTTTTTCAAAAAACGTTTAAAAAGCAATGACGCAACGGCGCCCAAGGCCGCAAATTCGGTAAAATGAGCCATCTTTCTGACCGAAAGGCCGCCAACCGTGGTCATGCCGTCTCCCGTGCCGAATATCGAAGCAAAAAACTCTCCGACCGCCATACTCAGATAAGATGAAAGCTGCGAGGAAAGAACCGAATTGCCCCATATAAAGCACACTATAAGTGCAAAAATTATAGCGAGCCAATATCTCTTTTTCATCTAACCTCCAAATCTAAACAATTACTTCAGCAGACTCGATCGTTTTAGCCGCATCGGTCATAAGCTCCTCAACGCAACCGTATCCGAGAGACTTTTCAATAACGCTTACCGCATCCGACAAGTTCGGCATACGAGTCGTCATATTGTGACAATCAGAGCCCAAAAAGCTTATTGCCCCCGCCGATATCATTCCAAGAGCCTGCCGTTTTGTTCCGAATCTCAAAAAAGCTTCAGCGTTGAGCTGTATAGCAACTCCGCCCTCAAGCAATCGATCCAAAAGGCCCTTTTCCTGATATGAGCAATACCTGTCGTAATGGGCGACTATGGGCTGAAATCCCCTTGCCTTCAAAGAGATCAATTCACCAACATTGGTTTCGCTCCAACGTTCAAACGGCATCTCCACAATCAGAAGCTTCGTGCCCAAAATACAGAGGTCGGACACAGCAGAGCTTCTTGAGATCCCGTCAAAATAAGCAACCTCCGCGCCCAAACAAACACTGGGGAATTTCTCCCCTAGCTCCCGCTGCCGCGCAACTGCCGCCGCAAGATCCTCGGCAGCCCTGCCCCTTTTCTCGAGAAAATCCTCAGGATTAGTCATATTGGGATAAAAATGCGGCGTAGCGACTATCTTTCTGACTCCCTGATCGTACGAAAAACGCAGCATCTCAAGCGATCTTTCAACGCTCTCGCTTCCGTCGTCCACACAGGGCAATACGTGCGAATGCAGATCTATCAGATCCATTGTATCGCAAGGCTTTTGACCCTCTTTGCCGTCAGTTCGCTTCTTTGTAAAAAACATCGATAACTATATCCTTTAATTCTTCTTCATCAACGTAAAATTCCATATATTTCTGACCAACCTTGGCTTCTCCGGGAGGAATGATCGTTTCCTTCTTGTCGTATGTCGAGAACTTTTCGCTCATCTCCCTGAATATGCCGTCGTCGGCATTGGTGACGATATAATCCGCAACGTCCTCGAAGCATTCAAGCAAAATCTCCTCGTCGATCTCCACACTTTTCGCTTTTTCGGTAAACGCATCAAAAAATGCCATTTGTCTTTCCATTCGCGACACGTTAGTCTCGTCGGACACTCCGCTTCTGGCACCTATAAACTTCAGCGCAAGCTCTCCGTCAAGCATTACGGTCTGACCCGCAACAAGCCTCTGGTCAACCGAGGTCATATCGTACTCGACGTAGACCTCAACTCCACCAACATAGTCAACTATAATGCTGACCGCATCCATAGTCATCGATACGTAATTTTTAAAATCAATACCGTAAAGCAGATCAGAGACCGCCTTTGCGGTATTTTTGCATTTTCTGGTATTACTTATTTCGGTATACGTACCGTCATTATGCGATAGGGCGATCTGCGCCACGGTTTTCTTGGCTTCTCCGCTGAAGGCATCGTACACCAAGATTTCAGTCATCGTATCTCGGTTTATCGGAATAACGGTATAAGAATTATCCGAGCTGTCGAATGACAATACCAGAACGAAATCCGCCTGAGCGTATCCATTGCTCTCGGAAGCACCGAACTGGTCTATTCCAACGATCAGATAGTTTTTGACCGTGTTCTTCGGGCGATATGCCTTTCCGTCAATATATACGGTATCCAGCGTGTCCGTCCTGTCGCCCGAATTATTACCATGGGACCCGTTTATCGCTGACATTATGCGGTCAAGATTAAACAAAACGGCAGCAACCAAAGCAACACACAACAAAAACACCGTGAAAAGCAAGATAGTTCTTCTATTTCTCTTCATACACACTCCATTCGTCTTATTTCAGAGGCCAATACAGGCACCGCCAAAATGGTTAAGCGCGTAACAGCTGTTTTTGTTCGCTTCGGCTACTGCCGTCGATTCGCGCTTTTTTACGCGCGTCAATGTTTATCGTTAATAGTTTTTAAGGATACCTATTATCACTTAAAAATGGATTATACCCTTCTTCCAGAGAACGTATACGGTAACACCGCCCGCTGCAAGTACAGCGACAGATACAACTACTATCCAAATCCAAGTGTTGTTGGGCTTATCTTCTTCGTCGTCAATAACAGGAGCTGTGGTATCTTCGGTAGTGTCCTCAACACCTGCAGTAGTGGTGTCCTCGTGGGTCTCCTCAACAGCAACGAAAACGATGGGGCAAAGGTCGTCAAATTCAACGGTAATGTTCTCTCCGTCAAATACTACCTTGCTCGCATCAACGATAGTCCATGCGTCGTTGACGTAACACGCAACAACAAATCCGCCATCAACAACATCCATATTGTTTTTGAATATGATGCTGATACTGTCACCCTCGGCAGAAAGATCAACGCCTGCATCGAGATCAAACACGTTCTTGACGCTGAACTCGGGCGCAACAAAGCCAAGCGAAGCAGCAAACGAATCAAGACCGGTAACTACCTCTGCAACGGAAGAATCGATAATACCGTTATAGATCTCAAGGACCTTACGGCTTGCCGCAATGAGAGCCTCGTCATAATCCGCTTCGGCATCGCCGATAACGTGAGCCTCGGAAACAGAAATAACGCCAAGCTTGCTGTCGGGAATGTAGGTCTTCTCACCCTCGGCATTTGTAACAATACCCTTGATCTCGTCAGCGGGATCGTAATCGTCGGGCAGATCCTCATCGGCAACCGAAGGAGTAACGATAATGGGAGCGTCGTCAAACTCAACGCTGGGAACGTAATCTGCACCTGCAAGAAGCGCAAGGCTGCCGATAGAAAGAATCAAGGCAACAGCCAGAAACAAACTGAATAACTTTTTCATGATAAGTCCTTTCATTGTATGTGATAATCGATTTATTTTACTAAAAATTATATGCAAAGCAACTGGGTCAACTCTTGTTCGACGTATAGTAACTGTAATGGTAATAATTCGATTTGCGGTAACGCTTTTTAGCGGTCTTAGCACCGTTGTAAACGAAACCAAGTATCTTAGCATTTACCAATTTCAAGCTACGAACAGCGTCGTTGACGTCTCTGCGTCTCGTATATCCGTGTCTGACGATAACTATCATTCCATCGAGATGGCGTGACATCATTATCGGGTCGGACACAAGATTAACGGGTGGCAGATCCACGACCACGTAATCGTATGCTTCTCTAAGCTTCTCAATAAGAGCCTTCATTTTATCCGATACCACAAGCTCGGACGGATTCGGCGGGATATCACCCGACAGAAGAACCGACAGATTCTCGTGAACCACCGAGGCATGTATAGCATCTGCATTTTCATCAACCAAAAGATTGGAAAGTCCCGGTGAAAGAGGCATATCCAAAACACCCGCCAAGGAAGGACGGCGCATATCGGCGTCGATAAGCACCACCTTATGCCCTGCCGCCGCAAGTGCATAAGCGAGGTTCAAGGACGTAGTGCTTTTTCCCTCCTGAGGGCAGGGGCTCGTTACGCCCACGACCTTGCCTCCGGCAACGTCAGCCAGGGAAAAATACAGATTCGTTCGAAGCAGATTATACGCTTCGACCGATGCAAAGTCCAGATCCTTGCCGAACTTTCGCTTTTTTTCTTTGGTTTCCACTTTTTTTCTGTTTAGTTTAAACATTTATCAAATCTCCGACAGAATATTAATACCGTTATAATCGCATCAAAACGTCGTCACTTTTTTTCTTTGTGACCTTCCTTAGAGGACCGGTAATATCCATAGGACTTGGTTTCCGAGTAAGCGTCGGGAACAGTCGCAAGAACAGGGATATCATCCTTGAACTGAGTCAGCAACCATTCATCTGAATCAAACGTATCGTTCATAAGACCCGAAGCAATGACGACCACTGCACCAAGGACCAATCCAACAAGAAATCCGAGCGTGGTTTTTCTGCCGTATCCTGCAGAAACAGCACCTTGAGGAACAAGAGGACTGTCAACGACCGCAACGTCGGCACTCGTTATGTACTCAGCACGGTCAATAAACACCTTTGACACCGCTTCTGCCACTATTCTGGCTTCTTCGGGATCAACGCTGGTGACGGTTATACGGAAAATACGGGAGTCCTCCACCACCTCAAACGAGACCATACCCGAAAGCACGCCTGCAGAGTAGACTCTGTACGGAACTCCTCCGTTTTCCTCAAAATCGTAATCATTCAGAAAATCGACTGCTTCGTTCAACGTATCGTTAGCCTTCAAAATATAAGGGTAATCGTTAGACTGATACTGTCCCACGAGAATTTGCTGATATACTGAGCCCACGGAGCTATCACCATTGATAAGCAAGGTAGCGGTAGATTTATACGTCGGCACGGTAGTATGCTGTGCATATCCAAAAACCGCGACGGCAACTACGATCGCCGAGATGGCAACCACCCACCAGCGCTTCAGAAGCATCTTCACTATCTGCAGTGCATCAACCTCATAGAGCTCTTTTCTTTCACTTTTGTTGTCGTTCATTTTAAACTCCGAAATTTATAAAACTAGCGCAAACGGCACAGAACATACCAAGCGCATTTTAACGATACTCCATTTTCATATTATATCACACTCAAAAGCCTTTGTCAATAGACTTTTTGCTTTTTTACAATAAATTATATCCTTATCCTTCGGTCATTATCAATCCACAAAAATCGGCACAAATCAAAAAGCCTTTTCCGCAAAGGAAAAGGCTTTGTTTTTATTGCTCAAAGCTATCGGCAAAGGCGGTAGCAAGGGCATCGCAACGCTCGTTGTAAGAGTGACCGTTGTGTCCCTTCACCCAAACGAAAGACACCTCGTGCTTCTCGAGGAGAGCAACGAGCTCCTCCCAAAGATCAACGTTGAGCACCGCGCTCTTGTCACTCTTTCTCCATTTGTTATTGCGCCAAGACTCAAGCCACCCCTTCTCAATAGCATTCACCACGTATTGAGAATCGGTCGTAAGTGTGACCTCGCAGGGTTCCTTGAGCGCCGAAAGCGCCGCTATAACGGCAGAAAGCTCCATTCGGTTGTTAGTGGTCATCGCCTCACCGCCCGAAAGCTCCTTTTCCCTGCCCCCATAAACGAGCACCGCACCCCAACCTCCGCGCCCGGGATTCCCCCTGCACGCACCGTCGGTATATATGTAAACGTGTTTCATCAAGCACCTCTGAAAATTTATTGACGTAATCAGTATATCACCTTTCGGAACAAAAATCAAGCAGTCTTGGAAAAATTTCTGCCATTCGTCAAAAATCGACCAAAATATACCAATTCAATTATTTTCCGTCACGCTATTGACATTTGTTCATAAATGTAATATAATGTTAACATAGTTCACAATAGAAATTAAAGGAGTCGACAATATGACAACCGAAGTTCAGAATAACTTCTCTGCCGAGGTAGAGGCCCCCAAAGGGCCCAAGACCTACGACACTCCCGCATATAAAGTCAGAAAGCGCAGATTCGGCGACCGCCGCGACGGCAGAAAGCTCCGCACGCTTGACGGACTTCACGTCGCAACCCCCTTCGTAATGAAGGACAGAAACGACTCCTGCAATCAGTTTGCCGAGGAGGTAAACATCGACAAGGCAGACGAATTCGTCCGCGAGCAGCTTATGGCTGGTAACGAGGGTTTTTCGCTCCTCCACGTCATCCTCGCCGCATACGTCCGCACGATCTCACAATATCCCTATCTTAACCGTTTCGTAAGCGGTCAGAGAATATTCGCCCGCCACAAGATCGAGGTTCTTATGGTCGTCAAAAAGGCTATGAGTATGGATGCTCCCGAAACGTCTATCAACGTCATTTTCGATCCTCGCGATACGGTTTTCGATGTGTACGAAAGATTTAATGAGCAGGTAATCAGAGCAACCACGACCAAAAATGAAACAGACGGCATCGCAAACGGCTTCTCCAAGCTTCCCCGTTTTATCTTCAGAGCAGCAGTAAGTATAGTAAAAGCGCTCGATTATTTCGGTTGGTGTCCCAAGGCTCTCACCGAAAGCCTTCCCTTCTGGGGCTCGATGATAATTACGAGCATGGGCTCTCTCGGAATCAAACCGATATACCACCACCTTTACAACCTCGGAAATCTTCCCGTGTTTATTTCCTACGGTACGAAGCGTAAGGTCTATGAGCTCGACAGAAACGGCAACGTTATCACAAAAAAAGTAGTTGACCTCAAGGTCGTTACCGACGAGCGTACCTGCGACGGCTTCCAGTATGCAACCGCATTCAGAGCCTTCAAAAAATACGTAGAAAACCCCGCAACCCTCATCAATCCCCCCGAAACAGTAAAAGAGGACATCGACTAACATATCCACACAAAAAGGAGTCTGCACTCAGCAGACTCCTTTTTATATCAATGCAACCTCACCATTACAACGCCAAACTCACTGACGTTGAGCAAAAGTCGCTTTTTCATACCCGATATCGGCACCGAATCGCAAAGCGTCAGATTCTTCACGCCGTCCAGCATGTAAATATCGGCATTGTACAGCTCGTCGGAAATATTGTCAAGCCTCAGATCAATAACTCCGCAGCCGCCAAACGAAGAGAGCACAACGATTGCTTCCCCACTGTCCGAAACCGCCGCGTCGGCATAAATTCCCGTATGTAAAAAGCCCTCGACCTGCTCACTCTCACAAAGCACCGCGTTTTTCGCTCGATATAGCTCAGAGTAAGCCTTAAACGAGTAAAACGGATTCTCGGGAGTTCCAAACCGGTCGGTCAAAGCGCAAAACGGAGACACCGTCGGCTGCGCGTCGTAAAAGCAAGCGGTCTTGATCCCGTCGATCTGCGACAGACGAAGCAACAAAGCCATAGCAAACGCCGCGCCCTTCACCGACCTCTGCGATTCGAAGATTTTTCTCCGTATCTCGCCGCCGTCGGCAGTACCCGCAAGCGCCCTCTCGAGCGACAAACCCGACAAAGCATCACCGTCAATATAGCTCCACTTGCCGACAATTATTTCAAGCTCGCCAAATCCGAGCTCGCGCGCAAGCGCAACAAGCTTCTCCGCCTCAACGCCAACAGCCTCGGGGGCTGATGCAAAGCAATCGACAGTCACAAAATCGATCGGCGCGCGATTTTTTCTGCAATATCTCAAAAACGTCTTAGCCGAAGCGCCAAAACCGTCAAAGCTCAGCCCACCTACCTTGATATTCTCATCGTAAAGCTTGATCGAGTTAGCAACGTGTCGGTATCTGTCAAATCCACCGTCCGACCCACCAAGTCCGCCAAGCTCAAAATATTCAATGCCGTGATAGTATCCGCGCGCCCAACCGTCGTTGTAATGACGGATAATATTCACGCATACCCGCGCCAGCGCATCGGGATCGTCAAACTGCGACAATTTCCTTTCAGGCTCAAGCATATCTCTGCTCTCTCCAAGCCTGAATATTACCTTCGCACCCGACAAAAGTGCCGCCTCAACGTAAGCGTCGGTGCACTCAAAGTCGTAGCATTTTTCATCGGAAGGATCGGCATCAAAATTCTTAAAAATCCGCGAAACATCGACCGCACGTGCGGACATAGCCGTATCCGTGCAGTCAAAGCGCACGAACGGGACCCCGATCTCCTTAAAAACACCCGAAATATCCGCCCCATAGGACCTCGGTCCGTTGCACGCAGAGTGCATCGGCTTCACCTCGCCCACGGGTATTGCAAAATCGACCCTCACGGTCGCATGCTGAGGCTTCGGCAGCTTCTTTTGCGCCGTTTTTTTCGCAACCGCCTCATCCCTTGCAGACGCAATCTTCTCACCCTCGGAGGCAATCGTCACGTCGTCCTTGCCCGACGAAAGTCTTTTCTGTTTTTCTTGTTGTTCCGCTTCAAAAAGCGCAACTCTTTCGCCTGCCGAAAGAGTGTTCTTCGGCTTCGGTCTTCTCGGCATCGTGAAGCCCCCTTTCGATAAGATTTAAAAATCAAAAATCAAAACAATCAAAACGCCCAAAGACCGTTCTCAAAGATAACGAACTCACTTCCGTCCTTTTTGACACCAACGATCGAAAGATCAGCCGTTCCGATCATAAAGTCAACGTGAAGCGCGGAGTCGTTGACGCCCATAGCGTGCATCTCCTCCTTGGTGTACTTCTGATAATCAACGATCGTGTTGGTAAAGCCCTCGCCGATCGCGAAATGACAAGCCGCATTCTCGTCGAACAAGGTCTCGTAGAACATAATTCCACTTTCGCGAATGGGAGAATTGTAAGGCACGAAAGCACATTCGCCAAGCATAGAAGCACCCTCGTCCACGCTAACCATAGTCTTGAGCAGCTCCTCGTTCTTCTCCGCATGCACTTCAACAACGCGTCCGTTCTCGAATCTCATGCTGAAATTATCGATGATCTCGCCTCTCCAGGAAAGCGGCATGGAGGAATAAACGATACCCTCCGCAACACCCGCTTTGGGAGTGGTAAATATCTCCTCTGTGGGCACATTGGGATTGAAATATTCGCCGCCGAGAGTATGCTCTCCGCCGCCAAGGAAGCTACCCTGCTCAATAAGACCGACCTTAAGATCGGTACCGTTTGCCGACTTGTATCTGAGCTCAACGAGACCCTGCTCGTTAAGTATCTTACAGCGACGTCCGAAGCTCTCGTTGTGCTTGTCCCACTCGCCGACTGCGTCGAGCATATTGCCGTCCTTGTCGATAACGCGAGAGGTGTAAAGGATCGCATTCCAAAGCTTTTCGATAGCAACCGACTTGCGCTCGCCCGGGAATATCTTCTTCGCCCAAGCCTCGCCGGGAACCGCCGCGATGCACCACTTGTACTTGTTGTCCATCTGATCTCTGTAGGGCTTGATCACCTTCTGCTTCGCCATCATCGCCTGTGCAAACTTCTTCTGATTGATGCCCTTGAGTCCGTCGGGATCGTCGCTGACGAGATAAAGCATTGCAGGATTTTTCTCAAGTCTGTACTTAAGTTTTTCCTCCTCAAACGCCTCAACCGTGCCAAGCATCTTGACACTCATATTATTCACGTTGAGCTTGGTCAGAGGCATATAGGACCAATCGACCATAACTCTCGCCGCCTTAGCGCGATAGCACTCTTCAACCACAAGCTTTACGAATTCGGGCTGATCGAGTCCCGCGTTGATGATGACCACGTCACCCTTTTTGACCGCGATTCCGCACTTGACGAGCATTTTTGCATACTGTCTCAATATAGTCTTTTTCATAAATGAATTCTCCTAATAAGATCTCAAAAATCAAGTTGCAACGGCTGATCTCGCCGTGCACCATAATCAATTATACCATAAAAACTCATATTTGTCACCTTTTAATAAAAAATTATTGAAAATTTAATATTTGAGTGCTATACTGAAAATAATCAATAAAAAAGAGGCGTTAGCGTGAAGGTTGCTTTCAATTTATAGGCAAATCAACTGTTTCTCGCGTGAAATCTGCCTTTTGGCAAAATTCATCGATTATATTTGTACCGCTGCAATGGCGGAGGAATGGAGGTTTTATGCTATATCATATCGGTTTGACGAGAATGCTTGCAGGCGCGCAAATGAGCCTGCCTCTCGAAAAAAGGTCAAAACCTTTCACTATCGACGTTCTGATCTTTCTTCTCGTGTCGCTTATCGCCCAGGTGCCGCAAAGCATCGTTTCGTTCTTATACACCATGATCGCTATGATGACCGATCCCGCGTACTACGATCTCATTATGGCAGAGACCTTCAACCCCGATGCTATAACGGAATACGCGATCAACTTTATGAACGATCTGCCGCCATTGTACTACGTATTGATCCTCGCATCAACGGCGTTTATGATCGTTGCCGCCCTGCTCTATTGCAAGCTTTTTGAAAAGAGAAAAGCATACACACTCGGCTTTACCGCACGCGGATGCGTGCCCGAATACCTGATGGGCATCGTTATCGGCGCAGTTATGATCTCCCTTCCCCTCGCAGCTTGCGTCGCCACGGGCAGCGTGACCTTGACCCTGACCGAAAATGCAGATTACCTTATGATAGGACTTTTCCTGCTTGCGTTTTTGATACAGGGAATGGCAGAGGAAGCGCTCTTCCGAGGATATCTGATGACCTCCCTTGCTCGCAAATTAAAAACCTGGCCTGCGATCCTCATAAGCGCGACCTTCTTTGCAGTCTTCCACCTCGGCAATGCAAGCTTCAGCTTTATCGCATTTATTAACATCTTCCTTTTCGGAGTCTTTGCAGGTGTCTTTATGCTGAAGCGCGGCAGTATCTGGGCAGTCGGTGCGATCCATGCCGCCTGGAACTTCTGTCAGGGCAACGTCTTTGGCTTTAACGTCAGCGGAATCGTCAAATTCGACTCTGTATTCACAAGCACGCAATCAAACGTCGGAGCAATTCTTCACGGCGGCGACTTCGGCCTTGAAGGAGGCCTTGGTGTCACGATACTGCTCTTGATTGCTCTCCTCGGCGCATTGCTTATGCCCACCAAAAAGAGTGAGTATATAAAAGAGCCGCAGGACGACACCCCCGAAACCGAAACCGTCTAAAACAAAACAATCATAACGACAAACAAGCCTCCGCGCCGATGACGCGGAGGCTTTTCTTACCCAAAGTCAATTCAGAATAAGCAATTATCTAGCAGTACCGTTCTGAAGAGAGTTCTCGTAGGACTCGATCATCTTCTTGACCATCTGACCGCCGATAGAACCTGCCTGACGAGAGGTGAGGTCACCGTTGTAGCCCTGGTTAAGATTTACGCCTACTTCGCTTGCTGCCTGCATCTTGAACTGTTCAAGAGCCTTCTTAGCATTCTTGTTTGCCATAATATTTCTCCATTCCGCCGCCCTTGGGCGGCACAAAACATAATCAATATATTTTGCCTTTCGGCAAAACATTCGCGTGAAGCGGTTTGTTCACCTATCCGCAAGAGATCATCTTCACGCTTTTCTCCTTAATAAATTTCCGCATGCGCGAAAAAATAATATCTAATAATGAAATCTATATTGAATCGAGCTGCACCGCAAGCCCTGCGATGACCGAGGGTGACTTGCGGCGCAAAATTTTCATTATCCTGCGTCAGACCAAATCATCTCGTGAGATCGACCTGCTTTGCATCTCTGATGTTATTATGTCGCGCACAAATTCAAAAAATGTATGGCAAAATGAGGATAATTCTTTTTTCAAAATTCTTCGATTTAAAATTCGACGCTCGATCGGTCCCCGTGCCGCCGCATTTGTAATATTATGCCAAAACCCCTTTTGTCACAAGGCAGCAAGCCATCTCTACCGACAGTAGAACCGCCATTTTACTCGCAGTAGAGTCGCGATATCCCAGCCGTAGACCCCGCTGAACGATCAGTTCCTTGACTCCGCCGAAAAAACGGGATATTATAGTATACGGAAGGCGCGGCGCCGACATCGGCAGCCGCATTGCAACATTTTATGGACTTCACGTATTAACGATAAGATAATTCGATTCAGGAAAGGATAAACGATTATGAACGACAAGAAGAAAACAAAAGAGCTGATTCCGATATTTTTTGCTACCGACGACAATTACGTCCCTTTTTTATGCGTAGCCCTCAATTCGCTCATCGCGAACAGCTCGCCAAAATACGATTATAAAGTTCACGTTCTCATCGACACGCTCAGCAACGAAAACAAAAAGATCCTCTGCGATATGCAGACCGAAAATGTAAGAGTTGATTTTTACAGCGTCGCCGACAAGCTTCGCGGCATCTGCGAGCGTCTCCACATGCGCGACTACTACACCAAGGCGACCTACTATCGCTTCTTCGTGCCCGAAATGTTCCCCGAGTACGACCGAGGCGTATACCTTGACTGCGACATAGTCATTACTGACGACATCGCAAAGCTCTATCACGCGCCCCTCGGCAAAAATCTCGTAGCGGCAGTGCCCGACGAGGTGATCACCGACATAGAAGTTTTCGCTCAATATTCCGAAAAGGTGCTCGGCATCCCGAGAAACGAGTATTTCAATGCGGGAATCCTTACACTTAACCTCGCCGAAATGAGAAACGTAAAAATCGAGGAGCAGTTTGCAAGCCTTCTCGGCAAAAGGACCTATCGCGTCGCGCAGGATCAGGACTATCTCAACGTCATCTGCTATCGCAAGACCACTCTGCTCGCGACCAAGTGGAATAAAACGCCTATGCCCGACTCAAACCGCCGCATGATCCCCAAGATCGCTCACTACAAGATAAACTTCAAGCCCTGGAGATACGACAACATCCCCTACGCCGAGCTTTTCTGGAAATACGCGGAAAATACCCATTTCTACGCAGATCTCCTTAATCAGAAGGCGACCTATACCGCCGAGGAAAAGCTGCGCGACAGTATGCAATACGAGGGGCTCGTAAACCTCGCGATCTCCGAGGTCGAATCGATGGGAGCAGCTGCGCTTCCCGCAGAAAATCTTATCTTTGCCGAGGTTTAATATGCCAATATCCCCCGAAGCGCAAAAAAGACTTGACCGAATAGCCGAATATGAAAAAAAGGGCTACTTTGACCGAGACATCAACGACGATCCGCCCACCCAACCGCTGAAGCCGGGCGAGGTCGACTACACCTGTAAAAAATTATCGACCAAAATCGCCTCTAAAATTGCAAACAAGATCGGACAAAACCATTTTGAAAAAATGATGAAAAACGGCGATGTCGTGCTCAAAGAAATACGCGGACAAGAAAATCTTGCAAGCGTCAAAGACCGCGGAGCGCTCGTCACCTGCAACCATTTCAGCGTTTTTGATAACTATGCCGTCTATAAAGCACTCAAAAAAACGCTTGGCAAAAGAGACCTTTATAAGATCATCCGCGAGGGCAATTACACCTCTTTCCCGGGGCTCTACGGATATCTTTTCCGCCATTGTAACACCCTGCCTCTCTCCTCCTCGCTAACGTGTATGAAGGAGCTTTTTGCGGCACTTCACATCCTATTCGAGCGTGGTGAAAAGGTGCTGATCTATCCCGAGCAGGGCATGTGGCACGACTATAAAAAGCCCCGCCCCTTAAAGCTGGGCAGCTTCAGACTTGCGGTCAAGGAAAAAGTCCCCGTCCTGCCGATCTTCATCACGCTTGAGGACACCGAAAAAACAAACGCAGAAGGACTCCCCATCCAAGCCTACACGGTCCATATCCTCCCGCCCATTTTCCCCGATGAAAATCTGACGGTGCGTGAGGACACCGAGCGCATCTGCCGCGAAAACTACCGCTTGTGGAAGGAGACCTACGAAAGCTTTTACGGCAAAAAGCTTGAATACACCACCGAGGTTGAATTTGACGTATGTACTACCTGATAGCAATTTTCATATCAATAATACTCACCGTATTGATGAATCTTCTGTTTTTCGTACCCTTTACCGTTGAAACATTGATCTCAACGGCAGGCGCAGTCTGTATTGGTGCCGTGGCCGCCTTTGCCATTGACGGCATCTCAGCACTCATTTTGCGCCGCCTCACTCCAAAATCTTGGTACCGCCCGAACCGCAGGATCTTCACGGTGTCAAAAAAAGAAAAGAACTTTTATAACAAATTAAAGATAAAAGCGTGGAAGGATAAGGTTCCCGAGCTCGGAGGCTTCACAAGCTTCCACAAAAACGAGCTTAAGAGCGAAAGCGACCCCGTATATCTCGAGCGTTTCATAATCGAGGCAAATTACGGAGTTATCATACACATCGCCAACGCTCTGCTCGGCATTCTCATCGTGTTTATTCCATACTGCAATGCCCCCTCCGTGTGTATACCCGTCATCGTTGTCAACTTTATTCTCAGTATCCTTCCCGTTTTCATTCTCCGATACACGAGCTACACACTCCTGCGTCTCTATAACAGAAGCACCAGAAAAAAGTAAGAGAAAAGGTCTTTCGCCCCTAACGAAAGACCTTTTTTGTTAAATCTTTTTACCAATAACCGACCAAAGCGAAATTATCAGCTGACCGGGAATACCCAAAAGGTATATCTGCCAGACGTTATATCCACCCACAAGCACCGACAGATGAATTGCGGCAAGAAGCGTCCAGACCATCAGCGAAATAATAAGATAATTTCTTCTGCGGTTAAACCATATCGAATTGAATATCAGCCAGACCAGCATAGACGCAGGCACAGCATAAGCGTAAGCCAGCCAGTGTGCCACCGCCTCGGTCGTAGCAATATCGATCGGCACGAATATCACCGAAGCGACGAGCCAAACGAGCAAAACACTCATTCCCGTAATCATTGCCCGGCTTCTCTTCTTCTTTTTGATAGCCGCCTCGTCCACCACTACCTCGATCGCGTCGTCGGCATCATCCTCATGCCCCGACTCAATAAGATAATCCACGGTAACTCCGAAAAGGTCGGCAATATTTTTAAGCACCGAAATATCGGGGACCGACTCTCCCCTCTCCCATTTCGAGACCGCCTTGTCCGAATAATTGAGTTTTTCAGCGAGTCCTATCTGCGTCATACCGCTTCTGTGACGGAGCCGCACGATATTTTCCGCAATAATTGATTTAATGTCCTCCAAGGGATACCTCCATTGGTTGTTATCAACCCTATTTCTTTCTGCCGAAAAGCTTTTTGGCGGCAGAATACACAGCACCCTTCACCCTCCTGAAAGCTCTGCGAGGGTAAAAGGTCGCAACTATATATCGGCAATAAACACCGTACCTAAATCCGTCCAGCCTGACCGTTTTTTCTCCGCGGCGGACCTCGGTCAGCTTGCCGATCACCTGAGCATCGGTTATTCCTTTCTCAAGCGTTATACAGTTGTCTCCACAAATAATATACGAGTCGGGCAGGACCTTTACCACACGGTGAAGCAAATAATCGTCCCCTCTGCGATAAAGCGCAACGTCGTACTTTTTAAGACGCTCACAAGCAGGCGTAATAACTATAGTATCACGCCTGTCCCTGAGCATCGGCAACATGCTGACTCCGGACGTCGTACTGACGTAGATTCCGTCCTCGGCGAGCAGCTCCTCAATTCGTTTGTTCATTTTATCTTTCAAGCAATCCGTTGACCTCAAGAGTCTCGAGCGTGGCTTTGATGTCCGCGCGCAGCTTTTCTCCGTCAACCTCGTATTTAGCAAATAACACGTCGTATATGCCGTCCTCGTCCATCCCCTGCGAAATGCAGTTCCAGATATCAGCAGCAGTCGCGTTGAGCTTGATCATTCCACGAAAGCTCTTGCTCGCCTCTCCAACCGCTACCGCGACGTAATTACCCATGACCTCACGTAAAACGAACCCGTCCTTGATCTTCAAGATAAGATCCTCCAACAAGTAAAATTAATCCAACGCCTCAAATTCCTCAAGAGCCGCCTTGAAGGAAGCCATGCAGGAATTGAAAGCATCCATCTTCGTCAGATCGACACCCGCAAGCTTGAGAAGCTCAACGGGGCTGTCGCTTCCGCCCGAGGACAAGAACTTAAAGTAGTCTGCAACCGCAGCCTCGCCCTCGTTATAAATTCTCTCGGCAATGGATACCGCTGTGATAATACCCGTAGCGTACTTGTAAACGTAGAAGCCTCTGTAGAAATGAGGAATTCTCGCCCACTCGTATGCGATCTCGGGATCGGAGACCACACTTCTGCCGTAGTACTTCTTGTTGAGGTTGTAATAAACCTCGTTGAGCGAATCCTTGGTCAAGGGCTGACCCTTCTCTGCCATATCGTGAGCAATATACTCAAATTCAGCAAACTGAGTCTGTCTGAACAACGTACCCTTGAGCATATCCATATAGTAGGAAAGCAAATATTTCTTCAGCTTCTGGTCTGTAGTGGTCTTCATCAAGTACTTAAGCAACAGCACCTCGTTGACCGTACTTGCAACCTCTGCAACGAAAAGGGTGTATCCCGCCTTCTCCTGAGGCTGATTCTTATCGGAATAGTAGGAATGCATAGCGTGACCGAGCTCGTGAGCAAGAGTGAAAACGTCGCTCGTGGTCTTCTGATAGTTAAGCAGAACGTAAGGATGCTTAGTGCCGTAAGCGCTCGTGCTATAAGCACCGCTTCTCTTTCCTGCGGTCTCCTCAACGTCTATCCAGCCGTTGTCGTGAGCCTCCTGAAGCAGCTTTGCGTACTCCTCACCCAAGGGTGCAAGACCCTCCTTGACGATCTTGAACGCATCCTCATAATCAACCTTGATCTCGGCATCCTCAACGGGAGAAACGTAAACGTCGTACATGTGCATGGACTTGTATCCAAGAATCTTCTTCTTATCTCTGTAATATCTGTGAAGCAGAGGAAGAGCCTTGTTAACGCTCTTGAGAAGATTCTGATATACCTTTACATCAACGTCCTCATTGTCGAGCGCGCGCTCGAGCGAAGAATTGTACTTTCTTGCACGAGCAAGGAAAACGTCCTTGTCGACGTTGCCGACGTAAGCCGCGGTGATCGTATTGATAAGACCTATGTAAGCCTTGTAATATGCGCGGAAGGCATCACGGCGAGCCTTGCGGTCGGGAGAGTGAAGCATAACTCCGTACATACCGTGCGTAACCGTCACCTTCTCTCCGTTCACCTTAATAGTAGGATAGGGGAAATCTGCATTGTCTATCATACCGAACACTTGCGAGGGGCAGTCAAAAACTCTGCTTTCCTGCGACAAAAGCGCCTCGATCTCCTTGGAGAGCACGTGAGGCTTGCGCTTTATCGTCTGACGGATAGTGTAGTCGTAATCCTTGAATCTCTCGTCCGCGATAAGACCCTCAAGATATTCAACGGGAAGCTCGGTAAGCTCGGGCTCAACGAAAGCAACGCTGCCCATAAGCTTCATCCAAAGCATATCAAGACGCGCCTGAAGCGCGGTAAACTCGGAGCTTCTGGTGTCCTCGTCGTGACGCATGTGAGCATATACCGCAAGCTGAACAAGATGAAGCCAAACCGCATTCATTCCCTGCAAGCACTCAAGCAAAAGCTCGGGATCGCCAAGCTTGCCCTCATATTTCGAGAAATCGAGCTTATCCTCAAGAGAGGCGTAAACCTTATTCCACTCGTCAACGCTTTCGTAAATATCCTCTACTCTCCATTTAAGGTTTGCAGGGACCTGATTTCTTTCCTTTGCCATATCTTTGTCCTCCGTATTGCGCGCAAGCGCGATTATTTCATTTTACTCTTGAATTATACCACACCCAAAACCGTTTTTCAACCCCCAAATTATAAAAAAGTCCTAATCTGCCCACTTTTTGACTCAAAAAAGGGCGTTTTTCGCACTTTTGACTGTTTTTCATCAACATGTACAACAAAAATACTCCAAACGTATTGACGGAGAAAAATGTTTGTGCTATAATGATTCATATATTTTCAAAAACCTCGCCCGCAATAAAAGCTCGCGAAAAAAACGGAGCCAACAATGAAAAAAAGCTACATACCCGAGGGCTACAAGCCCGTTCTTGACGCGTACGACACACAGCGCGCCATCGCATTTATCAAAAATACGTTTCAGGAAGAATTTTCTTCGGTACTGAACCTCAAAAGAGTCTCCGCGCCCCTTTTCGTCACCGAAGCGTCGGGACTTAACGACAACTTAAACGGCTACGAGCGCCCTGTCTCCTTCGACGTGCCTGCAATAGATGCCGAGGCACAGGTCGTCCATTCCCTCGCGAAATGGAAAAGGCTCGCACTCAAAAGATACGGCTTTAGCGTTGGAAACGGCCTCTATACCGATATGAACGCGATCCGCCGCGACGAAGATCTTGACAACATACATTCTATATACGTCGACCAGTGGGACTGGGAAAAGATAATCACCCGTGAGAACCGCAATCTTGATTATCTCAAGCTGATAGTCCGCGCAATAGTCCGCGCTATCTGTAACACGAACGACAGACTCCACGTACGCTACCCTCAGCTCCGCACCGATCTTTGTCCCGAGGTCTCGTTTATCACGACTCAGGAGCTCGAGGATATGTATCCCGATCTCACCCCATCCGACCGCGAGCACGCATATCTGCGCGAGCATAAGACCGCCTTTATTATGCAGATCGGCGGCAAGCTCCGTTCGGGCAAAGCGCACGACGGCAGAGCGCCCGACTATGACGATTGGCAGCTCAACGGCGACCTGTTCTTCTGGGACGAGATCCTTGATCGTTCGCTTGAAATTTCCTCAATGGGAATAAGAGTTGACAGCGAGTCTCTCGACCGCCAGCTCACGCTTGCAAGCTGTGACGAAAGAAGAAATCTTCCCTTCCACAAAATGCTTCTTAACGACGAGCTTCCTCTGACTATCGGAGGAGGTATCGGTCAGTCGCGACTCTGTATGCTTATGATGGGCTGCGCCCATATCGGAGAGGTTCAGTCAAGCATCTGGGATGCCGAAACGGTACGCGTATGCGAAGAGCATAACGTTCCCTTGCTTTAAATATCAAAAAGGACTTAATCACGGCTGTGAGTAAGTCCTTTTAATTATTTAACCATCGCCTCAAACGACGTGCGCGCTGCATCCTCTGAAATATCACATTCAAGAAGATAAAACGGCACTATTTTCGCAAGAGCATCCATAAGTTCAAGCGTTTTGAGCATCGCCTCGCTGTTTTTCGGAATATAGACCTGATGCATCAGCTCGTCGAAATATTCCGACGGAGAAATTCTCTTTATTCTGTTTCGTTCGCCGCGACGTATCAGACATATTCCACCGATATCGGCAAAGGAATTCGTGCTCCAGCCCTCTTTTCCTGCCCACGGAGACGAATATACCGTCGCTCCCGATTCGGTTATTCTAACAATAGGCTTGTCGCCGTTGATCACCGAGACCTTGTCACCAAAAAGCTTCATCCAAAGGCTTATGTGCGTCGTTTTTCCCGTTCCCGAAGGCGCAGTAAAAATATACCCCTTTCCGTTAGCCGAAACGGCAGCCCCATGAAAGACGAACCGATCGAACAAGGGAAGCTGCTCGGCTATAGAACGGTATAAGCAAATTCCCTCGCAATATTCTCTGCTATGCGGATCCTCATACAATCGCAGCTCCGCGTCGATCTCGTCGTCGGACGTTGTTGCAACGATCTCACAGTCAGCCGCCTCAACGATATACTCCGAGCAATACCTGCGCGTATGATCATATTTGCTTTCCATCTTCACATTCAGCTCTGCCAACTTGATGTAAAAAGCTTCCATATCTTACCTTTCAACAAAGAGCCGCCCAAGGCGGCTCTTTACTCATAAAATTAACCTATAGGAATGGCACCAAGACCCCAATCGTTCCCACCGGACGAGCCACTGTTGCCGGAGTTGTTTCCTCCGTTCCCACCGGTCGAGCTGCCGTTGCCGGAGTTGTTTCCTCCGTTCCCACCGGACGAGCCACTGTTGCCGGAGTTGTTTCCTACGTTCCCACCGGTCGAGCCGCTATTGCCCGAGTTGTCTCCCTCGCTGCCGCCGGTCGAGCCGCTGTTGCCCGAGTTGTCTCCCTCGTTGCCGCCGGCTGAGCCGCTATTGCCCGAGTTATCTCCCTCGTTGCCGCCGGTCGAGCCGCTATTGCCCGAGTTATCTCCCTCGTTGCCACCGGTTGAGCCGCCGTTTGCAGAACTGCTTGACTCCTCACAAGAGCTGCTTTCCTCTGAGTTGTCGCCCTCTGAACCGCTTCCTTCAGCGCTACTTTCTTGAGGGCTGCTTTCTTCGGAATCGCTTTCTTCAGAGTTGTTATCTTCAGAGCTACTCTCTTCAGAGCTGTTCGATTCCTCCAACGACCCGCTTTCCTCCGAGCTCACTTCATTTTCAATGGGTTCGGTGGTCTCGTCTGTCGCAGCAGTGCTTTCTTCGTTGTCAACTGTCAGATTCACCGTGCACGAGGTCATCAAGACCAACGCGACAACGACAAAACAAGCCAAAAATCTCTTCATTTTCGTTTACCTAATTGCACCGTATGAATTATTATTCTTCTATAGTGATCTCTACCATAGTTATAACTTCCGACTCAACGTAGCCGCCAAGAGTTGTCTCTTCGGGTCCCTCTGTAGTACCGTTGTTGGCGTTGCCGCCCGCCGTCGTCTCGTTGTCTTTGCCCGATCCGTTATTTCCGCAAGCACAAATGGCTACAGAAAGCGCTACAAGTATAGCAAGGAACACAGCAACAATTTTGATCTTTTTCATAAATATCCTCCAAAAAAACTGTCGGGCCACGGTCCGATCAGCATATTCTAATGTAGATTATATCATATCAGCTCTCATTTGTCAAGGAGAAATCATTTCGCCGATAAAAAATGTTGATCAAACGATTATCCTCCCTATATCTCGTCAAACAATCTTATCTGAAAGCTTCACGCAAACGAAATAAAGATATTCAAAGAGGTATTATCATGAGCCGTACCGTAAAATCCGCAACCGACCGTGCTTCCCACAAATCCAACGTACATCCTATGCTAAGCCTTTCGAGAACTATCGCTAAGGAGGCGTTTGGCGATCGCTCTCGCCCGTGGGAAGCGATCTTCAATATATCCTCGTATATAAGCGAACACGGTTCCAAGCTTCCCTACGATCAATACGATGAGATTGCCGAGAACGTCTGGGTGCACGTGTCGGCATATCTTGCCCCGACGGCAAAAATAGAAGCACCCGCAATAATCTGCGGCGGCGCAAGAATATGCAACCATACTGTCGTCGAGCATTCAATAATCGGCTCGTTTTGCACGGTTGGCGAGATGTCGACCGTAAAAAACAGCGTAACCTTTGATCGCTCGCGCCTCTGCGGGCACAATTCTCTGTCGTACTCGGTGTTAGGCTATGAAGCCATACTCGGAGAAGGAACAATGGTATCGGATACAAGGCTCGATGCACTTAACGTTTCGATAAACATGCCCGACGGCACGTATTTTTCGGGGAGATCGCATCTCGGAGCTGTAATCTGCGACGGAGCAAGGGTGGGCGCATCGTGTGTCGTCAACCCGGGCAGCGTGATAGACTCAAACGCTCTGATCTACCCTTTGTCCTCGGTCTCGGGCTACGTGCGCCCCTATTCGAACGTAAAATGATCAAAGTCAACCTACATCAACTCAAAATTTCGTTGCCAAAAAATCACGGATCGGTTATGCTGGACCGATCCGTTTTTATATATTCACTGCTGATTCCTCAGCCCCTTGGGATAGTGATTTTTGCAAACTCCATTGCTAACTTTTCCACCGCCGACCGCGCAACCGTCTATCAGCACCGCAGCCCAACCGTCCGCCTTATCTTCAAAGCTCTCAAAGCGCTCGACCGCGATCTCAAGTCCGCGTAAATATTGCGCCGCCTGCACCGAATCGCCGCCGAGCAAGATCTTGCGTTTAAAGCAAGCACCGTATGCCGAGAAGAGCTGATGATGGGGCACAAGTCTTTTCCCCACAAGCTCTCCAACGCAAACTCCCGCCGCAAATACCGAATATTTCGGCAGAGCTATCTTCGGCTTTATGTATACGTTCCCGTTCAGGTATGCAAGCTCGTAAAATTCTTCGTCAATGCTATCGGCAAGCAGATTTTCATCAATGAAGCTTTTAGCGGCAGCTATCGCTTCGAGCTCCTGCTTGTCAGATCTCTGTGCACTGCCCTTTTTGCCCTTGGCCTTCGCGGGCGGATCATTCTTGCACAAATTATCACCATGTCTCCGCATGACCGCGATAAATTGCCCCTCGCCCGCAGAAACGTGAGGATAAAATCTCCGAGTCTTCGTCATATCGTATCGGCAACCGTCAAAGCAGATGCCGTCAGACGTGACATTTTTCAATCCCTCCGCGACCTCATAAAGCTCAAAATCGGGATATTTGTCGAGAAACCACTCCACGTTCTTCTCGTTTTCCTCAAGCGAAAAGGTGCAGGTCGAATAGATCAGATATCCGTTCTGCGAAACACATTTTTCAACGTTCGTAAGTATCTCCCTCTGCCTTTCCGCGCACATATTAACGTTCTCCTCACTCCACTCGTCAATAGCGAGTGAATTTTTGCGGAACATGCCCTCTCCCGAGCAGGGCGCATCGCATAAGACAACATCAAACTCGGCAGGATAAGTTTCGGCAAGCACCGCAGTGTCGAGATTAACGATGACCGTGTTCACACAGCCAATTCTCTCAACGTTGCTCTGCAATATGCGGCATCGTTTTGCTTCGTATTCGTTGGCGACCACAACTCCGCGGTTTCCAACGGCAGCGGCAAGCTGTGTGGTCTTGCCCCCGGGTGCCGAGCAGGAGTCAAGCACCCTTGCGCCCTCTTTTATTTCGATCGCGTGCACGGTCGCCATAGCAGAGGGATCCTGCATATATATCATTCCCGAATGGTGACACGAAAGTCTTCCGGGGAGTTTTTCTTCAGTGTAATAGGCGTCGGACGGAAAAGCCGCCTTTCTTCTGTCTATTTGCACGTTCGCCGCCTCAAAATCATCGACAGAACATTTGATAGCGTTAACTCTGAAACTTCTGACCGCCTCACCCGATTCTATCGCCCCAAAAAAAGCCTCGCTCTGCTGACCGAGCAGCTTTTCCATTCTCTCCTTGAACTTTTCAGGAAGCATATCAATCAATCCTTTCGCCCGTGTTAGTCAAATCAAGCAAAATTGCCCCAAGCTCGTCCGCATTATCGGCAAAATGACTCGCCCCGCTTGCCGCAAGCTCATCTCTGTCCCTAAATCCCCACGTAACGCTGACACACGGAATATTCGCGTTCTTCGCGGTCTTGATATCGACCTCCGAATCTCCAACGTAGATCGCCTCGTCGCAACCAAGCTCCTTCATAGCAAGCAAAACGGGATCAGCCGAGGGCTTGCGACGAATATCGTCTCTATCACCAAGCGCAAAGTCCACAAGCTTGGGAAAATGAAGATCGCACAGATAGCGCGCCGCGCCGTCAGGCTTGTTGGAAACCACCGCTATCTTTAATCCAAGTCCTCTCAACCGACCGAGCAAATCAACGATATTTTCGTAAGGTTTGGTCTTGATACCCGAGTTCTTTTCGTAATATTCCTTGTATTCCTCTAAAAATCGCTCAAAAGCTTCCCCGTCAAGCGCTCCGTCAAGCGAACGCTCAATAAGATATCTCGCTCCGTTTCCTAAAAAACGGCGGATCTCAAGCCGATCTTTAGACGGATATCCATATTTTTTTAGCATATAGTTAACGCAATCCGTCAGGTCGTCCAAGGTGTCGAGCAACGTTCCGTCAAGATCAAAAATAACTGCTTTATTACAATTCATCATATACCTCGCAATTCAATTAAACAACATAATTTTATACCATTATCGCTGTTTTGTCAATGTCTTTAAAGAAAGAATCTGCAACCTATCGACAAAATACGTAACCTTTCGCCCCGTGACAGCTATACTGATAATGGGAAACTCCCAATATACGATCCGGAGATGAATTTTATGAATAAAACCTATAAACTGTGCGACATTTCCGCAGGCGAGTCGGCAAGAATAGTCGAGATCTTGCCCTGCGGAGATATCAAACAGCGATTTTTAGATATCGGACTTATACGAGGAACGAAGATCAAATGTCTGCACCGAAGCCGAGGCAACGACATGAAGGCATACCTGATACGCGGAGCCGTGATCGCAATACGGAACGAGGATTGCAGATCTGTTTTGGTCGAAAAGGAGGTGGAATGCGATGGGACTGACGAGAAAGAGCACGGGAGCAGACCTGAACCGACAGAAGAACGGCAAATGCGCTCCTGAGATCAAGGTAGCGATAGCAGGCAACCCGAACGTTGGAAAAAGCACGGTCTTCAACGCTCTGACGGGAATGAATCAGCACACGGGAAACTGGACGGGCAAGACCGTCGCACTGGCAGAGGGTTGCTTTGATCTTGACGGCAAGACCTGCGTTGCAGTCGACGTCCCTGGTACATATTCGCTTGCGACAAGATCTGCCGAGGAGGAGATAGCAAAAGAGGTCTTGTGCTCCCCCGATATAGATGCCATAGTGGTGGTCTGCGACGCTACTTGCCTTGAAAGAAACCTGATCTTAGCGCTTCAGATACTTGCTTTGAGGCGACCGACCGTCATCTGCGTCAATCTGCTCGACGAGGCAAAACGAAAAGGAATAGAGATAGATCTCGAGCTGTTGGGGCAACGGCTCGGCGTGCAGGCAGTGGGCGCGATAGCACGAAAAAAAGACGGGCTTCGAGATCTCTTGCAAGCGCTTGGAGCACTTTTATCAATCAACAAAAAGCTCTTGGACACATCACCGACAGATGATAACTCAAAACACCACTTGTCAGATAAAGAAAAATCAGACGTAGCTCCTCTGCAAGAGCAGTCTGAATTTGACAAAACGACGGAGAGCGATTCGTCCGAAAAAGAAAAAAACTTCGAAGGTGAATCGGAGGAAACGGTTCTCACCGCTGAAAAAATCTATCACGAGGTCTGCCGTCGGAAAAAGAGCGAGGATCAAGATCGCGATCGCCTTCTTGACCGCTTATTCACGGGCAAAAAGACCGCATATCCGATCATGCTTGCTCTGCTTGCGGTCATATTCTGGATAACGATCGTGGGTGCAAACTACCCTTCGCAGTGGCTTTCAACCGCATTATTCTGGCTTGGCGACCGACTCGGCGAGCTGCTTGTTTACATTAACTGTCCAAATTGGCTATATGGAGTCCTGATAGACGGAGCATACCGCACGCTTGCCTGGATAGTGTCAGTTATGCTGCCGCCGATGGCGATATTTTTCCCTTTATTTACTCTGCTTGAAGACTCGGGATACCTGCCGCGAGTCGCGTTCAATCTCGATAAACCATTCAAAAAATGTAACAGCTGCGGCAAGCAAGCGCTGACGATGTGTATGGGCTTTGGATGCAACGCGACAGGGGTCGTCGGTTGCCGCATCATAGACTCGCCCAGAGAGAGAATGATCGCCATGCTGACTAATTCTTTGGTTCCCTGCAACGGAAGATTCCCTTTACTTGTAACGCTTTTGTCGATATTTTTCGTTGGCGGCGCCGTAGGATTTTCGTCGTCACTCGTATCTGCTTTACTCTTGACCGCGCTGATAATTCTAGCCGCGGGAATGACATTTTTAGCATCAAAAATCCTCTCAATTACGCTCTTGCGAGGCTTACCCTCGGCATTCACTCTTGAACTGCCGCCATACAGAAGACCGCAGATCTGCAAGACCCTGATACGCTCGGTCTTCGACCGCACGATCTTCGTTTTGGGCAGGGCTGTAATCTCGGCGCTGCCTGCGGGAATCCTTATCTGGCTTATGGGAAATCTCTATTTTGGAGAGTCAAGTCTATTGGCTGTTTGCTCGGATCTTCTTGATCCGTTTGCATCTCTTTTGGGGCTTGACGGGGTGATATTATTGGCGTTTATTCTCGCTTTGCCCGCAAACGAGATAGTTATTCCGATAATTATTATGGCGTACACGTCGGCAAATATGCTCACCGATTACAGCTCGCTTTTTGAGCTCAAAACGCTGTTTGTCGACAACGGTTGGACGATCAAAACCGCTTTGTGCACAATGCTTTTCTCGCTTTTCCATTGGCCGTGCGCGACCACGCTTTTGACGATAAAAAAGGAGTCGGGAAGCTGGCTTTGGACTCTGGCGGCGGTGATAATTCCAACGATCTGCGGTATTGTTGTCTGTATGGTGACAAATGGCCTTTTTGCTCTTTTCGGGGCATAAATTTTCAAAAAAAGCGTTCGAGGCTATCCTTTCGATGCCTTGAACGCTTCTTTATGTCGTTTGATATCAGCAAACAGTGTATATTTATACACAATTTGAACAGCGGTTCGTCCGTTAGTTTCGAACGAAAGGGATATCAGCGCTTGCCCTCGATATACTCGATCGCGAGCGACAAGACCTTCTTATCATTGCCGTGAGTGAGCAACGATTCCGCTTGTTCAACGGGTATCCAATCGACCTCTGCGACCTCTCCCGGACGAGCTTTTATCTCGGTCTGTCTTGTAAAGGCGAGAAAATAAACGACTTCTTTTTTTACTCCAGGCTTGGGTCTGTAATACACGGGCTGTCTGAATTTCTCGTTGATATGTATACGAACCGCAGTCTCCTCAAAGACTTCTCTCTCCGCAGTCATCTTCTCGGTCTCCCCCAACTCCACGTGTCCCTTCGGGAACGAATGGTGTCCGTGAACCGAATGCTTTATCATAAGCACGTATCTTTGAAGCTGACCGTCCTTTCGCTCGTTGCGAAAAACTACCGCGCCGCAGGATTTTTCAAAAGTCATTTTCCCACCTCCTATCATCTAAAGCTTTAAATCAAAAAGCAGGCTCACGGATATGGAGCCTGCATTTTGATCTGTGCGGGGTTATATCTGGATCTTTATGAATATTTGCTTTAAGAACTGAATATTTGCGTGAATATTCAAAATTGATATTTTCGATTATCTTTCGATCTCTTCCATCACGAACGCCTCGAGAATATCGCCTTCCTTGATGTCGTTGAATCTTTCGAGACCGACACCGCACTCGTAGCCCTGCGCTACCTCCTTGGCATCGTCCTTGAATCTCTTAAGCGACGAGATCTTATCCTCGAAGATTACCACACCGTCACGAACGACACGGATCTGCGCGTTTCTTGCGATCTTACCGTCAAGAATATACGAACCTGCGATCGTACCAACGTTGGGTACGTGGATAGTCTGACGGACCTCGGCGTGACCGAGCAGATTCTCGCGGAACTTGGGAGCAAGCATACCCTTCATCGCTGCCTCGATCTCCTCGATGCACTGATAGATGACACGGTACATTCTCATATCGACACCCTGTCTCTCTGCAGAGTCAAGCGCCGCCTTATCGGGACGAACGTTGAATCCGACGATGATCGCGTTGGATGCCGCCGCAAAGGTAACGTCGCCCTCGGTAATTCCTCCGACTGCGGAGTGAATAACGTTGACTCTTACCTCCTCGTTTGCCAGCTTGACAAGCGATGCCTTGACTGCCTCGGCAGAGCCTACGACGTCTGCCTTGACGATAATATTGAGATCCTTGATACCCTCGCTGATCTGAGCGAACAGGTCGTTAAGGTTTGCTCTTGCGTTAGCCTTGAAGTATTCCTCCTTAGCCTTGGACTTTCTCTGATCTGCAAGCTCTCTTGCCATTCTCTCGTCCTCAACTGCCGCAAACTCGTCACCTGCGGTGGGAACTTCGGCAAGACCAATGATCTCAACGGGAACAGAAGGACCTGCAACCTTGAGCAGCTTACCGTTATGGTCGGTCATAGCTCTGACACGTCCTACGGACGTACCTGCGATGACGATATCTCCGTTATGAAGCGTACCGTTCTGAACGAGGACGGTAGCAACGGGTCCGCGTCCCTTATCGAGCTTCGCCTCGATAACAAGACCCTTTGCTCGTCTGTTGGGATTAGCCTTGAGCTCCTTGACCTCTGCTACGAGAAGAACGTTCTCGAGAAGGTCCTCTATACCCATTCTTGTAAGAGCAGATACGGGAACGCAGATAACGTCTCCTCCCCACTCCTCAGGAACAAGGTCGTACTTGGTAAGCTCCTGCTTGACCGCGTCGGGATTTGCAGTGGGCTTATCCATCTTATTGATAGCAACTATAATATCTACTCCTGCCGCCTTTGCGTGATTGATTGCCTCAACAGTCTGGGGCATGATGCCGTCGTCTGCAGCTACAACAAGGATAGCGATGTCGGTGGACTGTGCTCCGCGGGCACGCATTGCGGTGAACGCCTCGTGTCCGGGGGTGTCAAGGAAGGTGATATCCTGACCGTTGATCTTTACTCTGTAAGCACCGATGTGCTGGGTAATACCGCCGGCCTCTCCCGTGGTCACGTTAGTATGTCTGATAGCGTCGAGGAGCGAGGTCTTACCGTGGTCAACGTGTCCCATTACGCAGACGACGGGAGCACGGGTCTCAAGCTGCTCGGGAGCGTCCTCGGTCTCGTCGAAGAGCTTTTCCTCGATGGTAACGACTACTGCCTTTTCGGGCTCTGCCCCGCATTCGACTGCTACGAGCGCCGCAGTGTCGAAGTCAATGGTCTGGTTTGCGGTCGCCATTGCGCCGAGAAGCATCAGCTTCTTGATGACCTCACCGACGGTGACCTTAAGCATTGCCGCGAGATCGCTGACGATTATCTCGTCGGGGATCTGAACCTTCAAGGGACCCTTGATGATAGTCACGGGCTGCTTATGCTCGGGCTTGCCGCCCTTCTTGCCGTTCTTACCCTTACCGCCAAAGCTGTTTTCCTGTCTCGACTGGTTCTGCTGCTTCTTGAGCTTCTGGTTTCCGCCGCGGAAGTCTCTCTCGTTTTCGGAAACGAAGGTATCGAGCTTCTCGTCGTACTTGGAAAGATCTACGCTTGAGGTACGGATATCGACGGTCTTTGCCGCGCCCTTCTTGCTCGTGCCGTCGCCGCCCTTGGGGGTCTGTGCGCGGACTATTGCCTGAGGCTGAAACTTCTCTCTGGGTGCGGAGGGGATATAATCATCCTTATCCATACCGCCTCTGTTATTGTTGAACTGAGGCTTCTGAGGCTTGCGGTCGTCTCTTCTCTGAGGTGCCGCCTGTCTGTCGAAGTTGGGAGTTCCCATACGCGAGAAACGGTCGTTAGTCTGCGGCTGATTGCGCTGCTGTCCCTGCTGAGCCTGCTGACCCTGGGGTCTCTGCTCAAACGCGGGCCTGTCACGGCGGGGAGCCTCGGTTCTTCTGTTATTATCAGGTCTTTGTCTGTTATCCTGATTGCCGCCCTGTGCAGCTCTCTGCGCCGCCTTCTGCTGTGCCGCCTTTTCTATTGCCGCCGCACGTGCAAGCGCCTCTGCTCTGTCGACCTTGGGCTGAGTCTTGAGGACGGGAGCTGTGGGCTCGGGATTCTTTTTCTCTTCCTTGTTTTCTTTCTTGGGCTCGGAGTCCGTCTTGGCAGCGACAGCCTCCTTTGCTTTGGTTTCGGGCTGTGCCGCCTTCTCGCTCTTGGGAGAGGACTTCTCGCTCTTATTCGGTTTTTCTGCCGACTCCGCCTTTACAGGCTCCTCGGTCTTCTTTTCCTCAACGGCAATCTCCTTTGTGGGCTCTGCCTTTGCGGTAGCCTTCTTCTCGACCTTTTCAAGCTTGGAGGGAATGAAGGTAACTCCGTCTATATAATCGTCGATTCCTTCGATCTGATAAGCCGACGTAAGCGCGTCGAAAAGAACGTCGAACTCGTGAGGCTCAAGTGCTTTCTGAGTCTTCAGCTCGATTCCCTTTCCCGCCATTATGTCGGTTATTTCCTTACTCTTAAGATTGAGATCCTTTGCAAGTTGATTCGCTTTGATCTGAGGTTTTACTGCCATAAATTATACCCATACCTTTCCGGTTTACTGCAATGTTTTAATTGTCCTCGGGAAGCTTTCCCAAGATCGCGCGGCAAAAGCTTTCATCTGCTATAGCCACAGCCGCGACAGCACTCTTGCCGACTGCTCTGCCCAAAATTTCGCAACTCGACTCTATTCTCACGTGCTTCACTTTATAGTATATACATTTGTCGCTGATTTTTTTATGCGTATTGTTTGAGGTGTCCGACGCTTCGATGACGATCAGCTCGGTCGTCTTCTCTTCGCCGATCGGACGCTTCTTACGGTATTTCTGCAAATGCTCGCATATCATCGGCACTCCGACGACGGTCTTGCCTGCCCTTTTACAGATGCCGATAAGCCCAAGCAGGTTCTTTTCGTCAGCCATTCTGTTCCTCTGCCTCCGAAATGCTCTGCTCCATCCGATCGTATATCTCCTCGGGGAGCTTTACCTCGAGAATATTCTCTATTCTCTTTGACTTTCTCGCCTTTGCAAAGCAGGATCTTTTGGGGCAAATATACGCTCCTCTGCCTGACTTTTTGCCGACGAAATCGAGCTCGACCGCGCCCTCGGGAGTCCTTACGACTCTTATCATTTCGCGCTTAGGCTTATGCTCGTTGCATCCGAGGCACTGACGCATCGGAACCTTACGCATTTTCTGATTATTATTTTCCATTTTTATAAACTTTTTTCAAAAGCCTTATCAGTTGTTTCTGGGAGCCTTTTCAAGTCCCTCGGCATTGATATCGATCTTGATACCAGTGAGTCTTGCCGCAAGGCGAACGTTCTGTCCTTCCTTGCCGATCGCCAAGGAAAGCTGATCGGGAGCAACTACGACACGGCAGAATCTCTCACTCTCCATCTCCGCCGAAATAACGGTTGCGGGAGAAAGCGCTGCGGTCACGTACTCTGCGGGATCCTCGCTATAGTTGATGATGTCTATCTTCTCGCCGCCGAGTTCGCTGAGAATACTGTCTATTCTCATTCCGTGAGCACCGATACAAGCGCCGACTGCGTCAACGCTCTCGTCTCTGGAGTAGACTGCGATCTTGGTTCTCGAGCCCGCCTCTCTCGAAACGCCCTTGATAACTACGATACCGTCTGTGATCTCGGGGATCTCAAGCTCAAACATACGTCTTACGAGACCAGAATGAACTCTCGACAGAGTAACCAAAGGTCCGCGAAGCTCCTTGTTTACTTCCTGAATGAACACCTTGATCTTGTCGCCGACCTCATAGTATTCGCCCGGGATCTGCTCGGAACGAAGAAGGGTCGCGTGACCCGTACCCGTGTCAAGAAGGATATTGCCCGTTTCGTAGTCTATCTTCTGTACGGTTGCGGTGATGATCTCCTCGCGCTTGGACTCATACGCCTCCTGCATAGCTCTGTGCTCACCCTCGCGTATGCCCTGAATGATAACAGACTTAGCCGCACCCGCGGAAAGACGGCGGAAATTCTTAGTCTTTACTTCGAATTCGACCGTGCCGCCAAGCACGTTTCTCTTGCTCATAGCCTTTGCGTCTACGAGAGAGATCTGTGTTGCGGGGTCCTCTACCACCTCAACGACTTCCTTCTGCTGAAATACTCTTACGTCCTTTTTCGCAGGGTCGATATGCACTCTTACGTTAGTATTGTTTCCGTATTCCTTTTTAAACGCGGATACCAGCGCCGCCTCGATCTTTTCGATCATATACGCCTGGGGAATGCCCTTTTCCTTTTCGAGAAGCTCAAGTGCTGTAAAAAACTCTGTGTTCATTGATCCAAAAATCCTTTCAATCTTTATACGTTTGTGATTCTTATTTTTTCTCTGTTTGTCACGATTTTCCGAAATCGTAGTAGGTGGCGATCTTTGCTATCTCGTCGGGCTTGAAGCTGACCTTTTCTTTTCCCGATTCGATAACTATATTATCCTGCTCGTCGTATCCGCAGAGCACTCCGCGAAACACCTTCGAACCGTTTCTTGCCGCATAGAGTCTTACCTCGACGTCCCAGCCCTCACAGGCTTCGATATGCGCCGACGTTTTAAGCTCGCGCTCGATTCCGGGGGACGAGACCTCAAGGATATACGCCTCGCTGATGGGATCTGCCTCGTCAAGAATGGGATCTATCGCTCTGTGAAATTTTTCGCAATCCTCTATCGTGATGCCGTCTTCGTTATCAAGCGTGATACGCAGATATTTATCCGCGCCTTCCTTTACGAACTCGACGTCCCAGAGGTAATATCCCATTTCTTCTGCCGTGGGAGTTACAAGCTCCTTTACAACAGAGGCGATATTTTTGTTTCCGTTAGATTTCATAAATACAACCAAATCCTTTCCCATTTGTGACAAGACAAAATTTAAGAGTGGATCTCTCAACCCACTCCAGCATTCTCTATACACTACATCGTATTATATCATACTTTTTTTTGAATTGCAATAGTTTTTTGAAATTTTTCCAAAATTTCTTTTCTTTTTTTCTCGTAGATCTACTTTGGAAGCACAAAAGATACGGGCGAAGTGTAATTTTGGCAAAATATTTCATTAAATATATATAAAACTGTGCAAATTTCGAAAATTCTGTTTACAAACTCACATTTATATGATATAATTATATGATACTATAATGCGTTATTGTTTGTATTGAACGCACCGTTTGAAGAAAGGAGTCGCTATGAACGGATACAGATCTGCAAATCAAGCCCGTCCAATGTCTCACAAAGACATTCAGGAGCTTCATTATCGCGAACCGGGGAAGCTGTCCTATTCGTGCTGTTTTATGCTGTCCGTGACGGCTCTGCTCTTTTCCATGCTGACGCCTCTGCTCTTTGGCAACTCTAAAACTCATCTTGAGATCTGGGCATGGGCTATGGTAGTTGCGTGCGTTTTGTTCGCGTGGCTTCTGGTCAAAAAGATCCGCTGGACCTTTCTGACGGTGCTCATAAGCTTGATCTTTATCTCGTTTTCGGGCTCGCCGCTGATTCCCGCGATCGTGCTTGGTGCGGTCTGCGGCGTTTGTGCCTACTCTGCTCTTATTTGCGCCTGCGGCAAGAAAAACGTTTTCTTCGCGATCGTTACGCCGATCTTGAGCTACGCCATATCCTTAGTGATCACTCTTGATCCTGTTCGTTCATTATTTTCGCTGATCTTTATGATTCCCGCGCTTGCGCTCGGACTCGCTTCTCTGCTGAGATCGGATCTGAACGCTTCGGTGCTTACTTGTACCGTGTCACTTATAGCGCCGCTGATCGCTATTTTTGCGTTCTCAACATATTCGCGTTACGGCAATCTTTCATTCGAGACGATGACAAGCATTGCATCTGATATACGAATCTTTTTCGAGACCTTTACCGAGGAATATATCTCGTTTGTCGGTCAGACCGAGCTTACGCAGTCGCTTTACAGCGAGATATCCGAGATGGTCAATTCCTACGTCAATTTAGCCCCCGGACTTATCGTTGCGCTTTGCCTTTCCTTATCGTTCGTTATCCACTCATTGAAAAACGATCTTTTGGAGGCGCAGAACTTCGATCAGGCAACACTTGTTAAGAGCAGGACGTTATCCGTCAGCGCGCTGACGGCGTTGGTCTTCCTCGCGGCACACATTATGTCGTTTACGACCGATGCCTCCAACAACACGTCCTTTATTGCGGTCGTTTTCGGCAACATTTCCTTCATGCTTATTCCCTGTCTTGCTCTGACGGGTATCGGTGCCGTAATGATCCTTCCGAAAAAGCTTGGAATTCTGGGCATCATACCGATAGCACTGCTCATTATCCTGCTTTTCAACCAACTCTCGTCATTTTTCATTCTTCTTGCGCTTGTCGGAGCATTTTTCGTGATCACGCGAAAGATCGACTCCTGGGCGAAGGAATTTTACAATAAAGGAGATAACTAATGACTGTCAAATCACCGACAAATAACAAAAATTCTTCTCAGTCGCGTCGAAGATCGAGATTTCATCTCGACCTGTCTCTCCCTATGATCTTTTGCGTTGCCGAGGCAGTAGTTCTGTTTGCAATTCTTGCGATAGTCGGATTCCATCTGCAGAACAAGCAAACGCTTTCGACGATGATAATCGTCTTTTCGGCTTTTTACGTTCTATCGGCCGGATTTATATGTCTTTCGTTCGTCATCAAGGATAACAAGATCAAAAAGGCGAGGAGCGAGGCTCACAAGCTTGAAACCGAGATCTACGACATGTTTCGTTACATAATCGACTTCCCGTATGCCATCGTTGACGGAAACGGAAAGGTCAAGCTGATGAACGGTGCGCTCCAGGACATTCTCGGATACAAGAGCGCGGTAAGCGGCATTGATCTTTCGGAATTCTGCTCGGTTTCAATGCAGTCGGTTATCGCTATCGCAAAGAGCCGTGACGACCTCGGGGAAGCTTCTTTTGAGCTTCCCGAAACGGAGTCCGTTGCAAACGGCGCAACTGTCACGCGTTTGTCTGACGGACGGAGATACGAGGTAGAGGCGTACATCTTTAAGATGCACGGCGAGAACTATTACTTCACCGTATTCAATGATATCGAAAATCTTCTTTCGCTTGCCGAAAAAGAAAAAAGAGAAAGCCCTGTTGTAGCTTATATTATGCTTGATAACCTAAAGGAGCTTGCACAATACGTGCGTGCAGATTACAGCTCGGTCGCAACAGCAGTCGAAACAAAGCTCAAAAACTGGGTGGAGGAAATGAACGGATTCATCGAGGCTTACGATAACGACAGATTTATCGCCGTTTTCTCCAAGCAAGAGCTCGACAAGCAGATGCAAAACGATTTTGATATTCAGAGCCAAATAATGTCTCTTAAGATGGGCGACAACAGCTTCCCTATCACAGTTTCGATGGGAATCGCCGCAATAAGCGGTTCTCTGCGCGACAAGGAAAGGGCTGCTTTCGAGGCGCTTGATATCGCCATCAAGAGAGGTGGTAACCAGATCGCGATCAGACGAGAGGATTCGTCGGGATACTATTTCTTCGGCGGAACTCACAAGACAATGGAAAACAATACTGCCGTCGTTTCGCGCGTCAGCGGTGAAATACTCGAAAAGAAGATCCGCGGTGCGTCCGAGGTGATAATAATGGGACACGCAAATCCCGACTTCGACTCGATAGGCTCTTGCGTCGGTGCGGCGCGTTTTGCTATGGCGATCATTGAAGACGAACACAAGAGTATCGCTCCCGAAAAACGTCCCAAGGTCAAGATAGTTATCAACAAAGACAACGAAGCGTTTAAGATATGCTGCGAGCAGCTTGCCCCGCTTAAAATATACGATGAAATATTTATTAATCGTGACGCGGCGAAGGATCTTGTTTCCGCAGACACCGTGCTTATTATCTGTGACGTAAATAACCCGTACATTTACGAAGCGGCCGATCTTGCACAAACTATATCCAACATTGCCATTCTCGACCATCACCGTCTGGCGAATGCGCTGTCCTTCGAGCCCTTCCTACAGTACGTTGAGGCGACTAAATCCTCCGCTTCGGAGATCGTCGCGGAAATATTGCTCAGAAGCAAGTTCAGTCAATCGCTTCTTAAGGAAGAAGCCGAGGTTCTTTTGTCGGGAATCATGCTCGACACGAATAACTTTACGAGAAACGCGGGCGCTCAGACCTTTGAGATCACGCATTACCTCTACTCCCGCGGTGCCCATACCACCGTTGTAAGAGAGTTTTTTAACGAAAGTCTTGAAGAGCTCTTGCTTACGGGTGAATTTGAGTCAAAGGCGAAGATCTATCGCGAGCATATCGCTATTACCGGAATAGATCTTGACCGTGATCCTTCCCCCGAGGACAGAGTCGTTGCCTCCAAGGTCGCGGACAAGCTGCTTTGCATCAAGGACATTGAGGCTTCGTTTGCTCTGGTCCGTATGGGTAGCGACGTGGTGATCTCGGGACGCTCAAAGGGCGCTATCAACGTTCAGCTGATCCTCGAGAAGCTCAAGGGCGGCGGACATTTTGACGTTGCGGGCGCGCAGGTCAAAAACTCGGATCTTGCCAAGGTTCGTGAGATGCTTACAGACGCTATCGACGATTACTTTGAATTCGATCACAACGACATCAAAAAAGCTGAATAAAAAGGTCTGCCGAACGACTATGTGCTGATCGGCATACACGTATATTAATTTTATAAAACAGGAGAACATATTATGAAGGTATTACTTTTAGCTGACGTTAAGGGTCAGGGAAAAAAAGATCAGATAGTTGAGGTTTCGGACGGATACGCACGCAACTTTCTTTTCCCCAAGAAGCTTGCCGTTGCGGCCGACTCCAAGGTGCTGAGCGAGGCAAAGAGCCGTGAGGAGTCCAAGCAGTTCAGACTCAAGGAGGAAAAGTCTGCGGCAAAGGCGCTTGCCGAAAAGATAAGCGCTCTTACCGTTAAGATCACCGCCACCTCGGGTGCGGACGGCCGTCTTTACGGCTCGGTCACCTCCAAGGATATCGCCGAGGAGCTCAAAAAGCAGCACGCGGTAGAGATCGACAAGAAAAAACTCGTTCTCGGAGAAAACATCAAGGCTTACGGCACTTACGAGGTAGAGGTCAAGGTATATCCCGAGGTCAGTGCAAAGCTGAAGGTCTCTGTTTGCGAAGCTTAACCCAAAGGGTAAACCCAAGCGATTCGTTCTACGTGAAGTAACCCAAAGGGTAAACTCAAGCGATTCGTTCTACGTGAAGTAACCCAAAGGGTAAACCCAAGCGATTCATTCTACGTGAAGTAACCCAAAGGGTAAACCCGAACGTCCAGATTCCAAAATAACAACCCAAAAGGATTTTTAAAATGGCTGAAGATATTATCAGAAAACTGCCCTTCTCCGCAATAGCGGAGCAATCTCTGCTCGGTTCTATCCTTATAGATCCTTCTTCGATAAATCTCGTTGCAGATATGATCTCTGCCGACGATTTTTATCTTGAGGAGCACAAGCAGATATACCTTGCGATGCACGGTCTTTTCATCACCAACAGTCAGATCGACATAGTAACTCTGATCGACGAGCTCGTTAAGAAAGGTATATACTCAAAATCGGGCGGCGAGGAATACATAAAGGTCATAGCGCAGACCGTTCCCAACGCGCTCAACGTCAAGGACTATGCAAAAATAGTCAAGGATAAGAGTGTTTTGCGCCAGCTTATCCGTATGTGCGACGAGGTTTCCGATCAAGCCTACTCCGAGCAGGACGAGGTCGCGGGAATTCTTGAGTCGGCACAGAACAGATTATATTCTATCACACAGGGTCGAGAGACCAAAAACTTCCGTCACATCCGCGAGGTTCTGACCGACGTTTACGCTCACCTTCGCGAGATGGTGACCGATCCCAATGCGGCTCAAGGCACGTCCACGGGCTTCCGTTCACTCGACCGAGTGCTTGCAGGAATGGGTAACTCCGACCTGGTTATCGTCGGCGCGCGTCCCGGTATGGGTAAGACCTCGTTCTGTCTTAACATCGGCACAAACGTAGCGAAGGCAACAAAAAAGGCGGTTGCTATCTTCTCGCTCGAGATGTCGGCAGAGCAGCTCGTAAACCGCGTCATCTCCAGCGAAGCGCTTGTCGACAGCTATTCTCTGCGTACGGGCGAGCTCAAGAGCGAAGAATGGGATCACATCGCGCAGGCGGCATCATCGCTTTCGGGCTGTGACATCCTTATCGACGACACACCGGGTATCACCGTTACCGCGATGAAGGCGAAGCTGCGCCGAGTCAGCAATCTCGGTCTCGTCGTTATCGACTATTTACAGCTAATGCAATCCGACCGTAAGATAGAAAACAGAACGCAAGAGGTCAGCGAGATCTCGCGTTCGCTCAAAATTCTTGCAAAGGAGCTCAACGTTCCCGTTATCTGCTGTTCTCAGCTTTCCAGAGGCACCGAGAGCCGTACCAGCAAGAAGCCGATGATAAGCGATCTTCGTGAATCGGGATCTATCGAGCAGGACGCCGACGTTATCATCTTCCTTTATCGAGACGATTACTACAAGATCGCCGAGGGAGAAAACGTATCTCCCGACACCGAGCAGAACGTTGCGGAGGTCATCATCGCCAAGAACCGTCACGGCTCTACCGACACTGTCAAGGTTGGCTGGACGGGACGCTACACGAAGTTCCGCGAGATAGTCAACGAGAGCGATCTGCCGCACTAACCCTTTAATTTGCAATTTTAATATCGGAGATTTTTTAATGGTCCGAAAATTACCTGATTTTTTAAAAGATCCGCATGTGATCGCCGACCTGCCGAAAAATGAGCCCGTATTGCTCGCGCTTTCGGGCGGAGCCGATTCCTCGGCTCTGCTTTATCTGCTTTGTCGGCTTCGCGAGGTCTATAAATTTCCGCTTTACGCGGCTCACGTCAATCACGGCATCAGAACCGAGAATTACGGCAACGAGGCTTTGCGCGACGAGCAATTTTGCGCCGAACTGTGCTCTGCTCTCGGAGTTGAGCTTTTCATTCATCACGTTGACGTCCCTATGCTTGCAGAGAGCGAGGGAAAGAGTCTTGAGACGGCGGCGCGAGACGCAAGGTATGCTTTTTTTGAGGAAATAATGCTTTCAAGGGGCATCAAGCTTCTTGCAACGGCGCACAATGCCGACGACAATCTTGAAACTCAAATTTTCAATCTTTGCCGCGGCTGCGGCGTGTCGGGAATGTGCGGAATTCCCGAAAAACGCGATTTTAACCGAGTGGGGCTCGTGGTTCGTCCGATACTGTCGGCAAGCAAGTCTGAAATTCTCGATTTTTGCGAAGAAAACAAAATAAAATACGTTACCGACTCGACGAATCTTGAGAACGACTGCACGAGAAATCGCATTCGTCACAATATTTTGCCCGAGCTCAAGGATCTTTTCGGGTCTCCGGAGAGGGCGAGTATTCGCTTATCAAGGTCCGCGTCCGAGGACGACGAGTTCATAAGGCTTGAGGCGGAAAGCTTTTTGTCTTGCGAAAAAGGTTCGATCGACGCTTACAAGTTATCAGCTCTGCACCCTGCTCTTGCCAAGCGGATCGTTATGACGGCTTACGGCAGAACGTTTCCGTCTTCTTCGCTCGAAGCCGTGCACGTTGAGGATATTTTAGGCTTTATCCGCAATAGCGGCGGCAAAAAGAACGGCAGGATATCTCTGCCGAACAGAACTGCGGCAATAATTCAGGGCGGCAGCTTGCAATTTGCGCCTGAAGAAGATGAGGGTGAGGCGTATTCTTACGAGCTTTCGTTAAAAGAGGGTGTCTTGACGATCAACGGGACTGATTTTGCCGTTTCCGTCGGCAGTCAACGTCCGTTACAGTCGCTTTGCATTGGCGGCGAAGCTTACGAATTGTACGCGCAAGCTTACGTAAAAAACATCGATCTTTCGCTCTGCTCGGCTTCAAGCAGGTGTGAGGGAGATCTGATATTTGAAAACAAAATGCACAAAAAAGTGAAAAAAATTATGTGTGACAAAAAGATCCCGACATCCGAAAGGACCCTGCTTCCGATCGTTCGCGAATCGGGTGAGGCTATCTACGTGCCGCTATGTGCAGTTGCCGACAGGGTGAAGGCTACCGCCGCGGATCATCAATACGTAATTTCAATATACAGAAAACACAAATCGGAGGATTTTTAATATGCTTAAGGACATTGAAAGAGTGCTCGTTGACGAAAAGCAGATCGACAAGATCAACGGCGAGCTGGCACAAAAAATAATGAAGGACTACCAAAATTCAACCAAGCCCCTTATCGTTATAGTTATTCTCAAGGGCTCGATGATATTTGCCTCCGATCTGATCAAAAAGCTTGATCTTCCCCTGGAGATAGAATTTATGAAGGTATCGTCTTACGGCGCAGGCACGAAAAACTCAGGCGAGATAAAAATACACCTTGATCTCGCAAGAGAAAATCTCGAACAGTACGATCTTCTTATTATTGAGGACATCGTTGACAGCGGAAGAACTCTTTCCCGTCTTACTCAGCTTCTCAAAAACCGAAACGCAAACAGTGTTAAGACCTGCACGCTTCTCGACAAGCCCTCTCGCCGCGAGGTCCCCTTTACTCCCGATTACTGCGGCGCCGAGATCGAGGACGAATTCGTAGTCGGATACGGTCTTGATTATGATGAAAAATACAGAAACCTTCCCTACGTTGCTATCCTTAAGCGCGAGGTGTATTCATAATATGCGGCAAACTTGCCACAACCGTCACAAAGCCGTAACATAAACTTAACATTGAAATGTTATAATTTTTCAGCAAATAAATATTTGTATATCAGTTGAATTTGACTTTTTCGGCATATAATAAAATGATGAAGTTGAAATCGACCGCCGCTTTATAATACATCGGGCGGCACAATGCGACAGTCGCAACAACATACATGGAGGACTAAATGAAAAAAACCGCAAAACAACTAATCTTTTACATTGTTTTGATTGCAGTTGTCATCGGTGTCTGCGCTTTCCTGTTTCAGAGCAGCGCCTCAGACAAAATGCGATATTCGGACGTTGTCGCCGCTTTCAAGGGCGGTGAGGTCGCAAGCTTTGAGATCGATACCGACAACGTGATCACAATGAAATTTACAGAGGGCTCCGAGATCGGACAGAAGTTCGGAGCAAAAAACTCTGAAGGCGTATATATCGCAAAATACCGCCTTGCAAGTATCAGTATTTTCCACGCGGATCTCGGCGATGTTATCGTAGACCAGATCGCCGCCGGCACTCTTCAGGGTGAGTACGTTGCTCCTGCACAGTACTCCGCTTGGCTCTCATATCTGCCGATCATTCTCATCGTGGTCTCGCTTATCGTAATGTATATCATTATGACTCGCCAGATCAGCGGCGGCGGTGCGGGCAAGATGAACAATTTTGCCAAGTCGCGCGCAAAGATGGCGTCTCCCTCGGACAGAGATAAGGTGACGTTCAGAGACGTTGCAGGCGCTGACGAAGAAAAAGAAGAGCTTATCGAAATAGTTGAATTCCTTAAAAGCCCCGCGAAATTTGCAAAGCTCGGTGCAAAGATACCTCACGGCGTGCTTCTTATGGGCCCTCCCGGTACGGGTAAGACTCTGCTTGCGAAAGCCGTTGCGGGCGAGGCAGGCGTTCCCTTCTTCTCAATATCGGGATCTGATTTCGTTGAAATGTACGTCGGTGTAGGCGCTTCCCGTGTACGCGACCTCTTTGACACGGCGAGAAAAGCCCCCGCTTCCATCGTATTCATAGACGAGATCGACGCAGTCGGCCGTCACAGAGGCGCAGGTCTCGGCGGCGGTCACGACGAGCGTGAGCAGACCCTCAACCAGCTTCTCGTTGAGATGGACGGATTCGGCTCTCACGAAGGAATTATCGTTATCGCCGCAACTAACCGTCCCGACGTTCTTGATCCCGCACTTCTCCGTCCCGGTCGTTTCGACAGACAGATAACCGTAAATCTTCCCGATATTAACGGAAGAGTTGATATTCTTAAGGTCCACGTTCGCAATAAGCCTCTTGAGCCTTCGGTCGATCTCAAGGAGATCGCAAGAATGACCGTTGGATTTACCGGTGCAGATCTTGCTAATCTTCTTAACGAGGCAGCTCTGCTTGCAACCAGACGCGGTAAGAGTCTTATCGGCATGGACGACGTTTCCGACGCATTCATCAGAATTATCGCAGGCCCCAAGAAGAAGGCGAGAGCGATGAAGGAGGACGAAAAGAAAAAGACCGCTTACCACGAGGCAGGTCACGCTATGATCGCTTATCATCTCGAGCTTGACCCCGTTCAGCAGATCTCCATTATTCCCTCGGGCCGTGCACTCGGCTACACTCTCAATCCTCCTACAGAGGACAAATACAGCGAATACAAGAGCATTCTTATAAAAGAGATCTCTATGCTTCTCGGCGGCCGTGCGGCTGAGGAGATCGTATACGGTGACGTTACGGGCGGTGCTTCGAACGACATTGAACGTGCTACAAAAACCGCAAAGAGAATGGTCATGCGACTTGGAATGTCCGACACTCTCGGTCCTCGCACCTTTGGCAACGATCAGGGTGAGGTCTTCCTCGGCCGTGATTTCTCGGCTTCGCAGGACTACTCCGAGAACATTGCCGCAAAGATCGACGACGAGATCCATCGCATAATCTCGGGCGCTTACGACAAGGCAAAGGATATCCTCAAAAAAGATATTCACAAGATGCATTTCATTGCTGAATTCCTCGTCAAGAACGAGGTCATGGACGGTGATCAGTTCAGAGCCGTTATGGAAAGCGAATGTCCCGTAATGGCAGAGATCGAAGCGATCGCTGAGGCGAAGAAGCAGAAGAGCCTTGAGGACAACAAGAACAAGGCGGCTGAAATCGACGCTGAAAAGATTGTTCAAGAACCTTCGTCTGAAGAACCGATAGCTCAAGAGCTTGAGGTTCTTGAGCCCGAGGCTCAAGAAGCCGAGGCTGAGGAAACATCGGTTGACACCGATGTCACTTCAGATAACTCTACCGACGACACTCAAAGTGACGAAGATCAATAAACAAAAAATATCCGTTGTGCATAATTGCACAACGGATATTTTTTATTACGTTAAATTTTGAAGATATTCTTCGGATTCTTCTCTGCTTTTGAATATCACAATATTCTTGTAGGAATATTGATCGAGCAACGACATTACCCGAGGGCGATGAGTCTCATTATAATCCCGTACGAAGCTCATAAACTCCGCGTCGTCGTCCTCAAGAGCGTTTTTCCACGGCATATCGTCTCGTACCTTTCCCTTGCGCGCTCGGATGCCGTCTATACAAACGTCCGTCGGCAGATCGAAGAATACCACTGTATCACATGCCGCTATTCTCTGCTCCATAGTGCGACTGTAGTTGCCGTCGATTATCCATTCATCCTTTTCAAGTATCTCTACAAGCCTCGCATCAAATTCAGATCTCTCGATATGACTGCCATCCTCCCGCCACCAGATAGTGTCAAGATGATAAAGCGGCAGTTTAGTCAAATTAGCGAAAGAGCGTGAAAACACGCTCTTTCCGCTACCACTACAGCCAACAACTATAACCCTTTTCATCATTTGCCGAGGTACTCCTCGAGAGTGATTCCCTTTTCATAGATCTCGGTCGCGGCAGACACGCCCACGAATCTGTAATGCCAGGATTCATAGCTATATCCCGTTATATTCGTTTTGTCCTCGGGATAGCGGAGGATGAAGCCGAATTTATGGGCGTTCTCGAGCAACCAGGTATAAGCGCTCGTTTCGGCAAATCCTTTGTCGTAGGGGTTGTTCGGAGTCTCGCTTCCGTAGTTCCAAAGTCCCTCCATCTCGTTGGTTATAAGGTCAACGCAAAGTCCGGTCTGATGCTCGCTCGTACCCGGGTATGCCGAATAAGTCAAGACCTCCTGTTTTATCTGCTCGTCGGTCCAGTTCGGGTGTTTTGCCTTTTCCTGCTCGAAATAGGTGTTATACAAGGTCTGCTGATATTCGTAGCTTCGGTATGCGCTTGTAATGAAGACCTCGTATCCGTGTGCCGTCATTTCCTTGACAAGCGCTTCAGCCGCCTTGGCTGCGTAGCCCTCCAGATACAGTTCCTTGCCGTTGCGCGTGTATTTTGAATTTATCAGGGTGAGGTTCTTTGGAACGTAGTCCTGCCCGACGACTACGGATTTGTTTGCAAGGACGAGATAAGCATCGTCGGTCGTGTTCAAAATCGAAGCAACCGGTGCGACGTCGGTCTTATAGGTATAGTCTTGCGTCGTAGCGTACGGCTTATCACTATCCTCTTCCTCGTTGCATGCCGCTAATGAACAAAAAAGCAGTATCGCAACAAGGGTCAGTAAAATTACGGACGTAATTTTTGTTTTCATATTTTAATCCTTTTTTGCTTTGGTTTCTATCATAAAAAAGTAGGGCGAGGTGGCGGAATTTACGATCTTGACCTTGGTGGCGCAGACCTTGAACCGACTCATCGAGGATAAAAGCTCTTCAATAAGCTTGCCCTCGGCATCTCCCTCGGGGTGTCCGGGGTATACCGCTATATTGAGGATAGCGTCGCTGTCGAGGAGATCAATAGCCGCCTCGATCGCGGGGATCGTGGTCTCGCGCATAGTGGTTATGCTCTTATCGCCGCCGGGAAGCCAGCCGAGGTTGAACATTCCCGCCTTTATCGGCTCTTTGACGTAATTCTTTACGTTATGATGCGAGTCGCAGATGAGAGTATAGTTTTCGGGGCAGCCTGCCGCCTTGAGATTTTTAGCGGTGGAGTCGACTGCCGACTGCTGTATATCAAAGGCGTAGACGTGGCCATTCTCTCCTACGGTCTTGGACAAAAACTCCGTGTCGTGACCGTTGCCCATCGTGAAATCCACGCAGACGTCGCCTTCCTTGAGGTGTGTTAGGATGAACTGCTTATGCAGGTCGAGTAGATCTATCATTATTATTTACCATGTCCTTGCTTATGTATGTCCGAGCGCAAAAATTTCATCGAGCGCTCGACTGAGTCCTTGGAGTTATACCAAGGCTCCTCATCGTATCTGTAGTCAAACTTTTTGCAGAACCAGCTGACGTCGTCCTTCAGCTCCTCAAGGTATCTTTCCTCTATCTCCTCGACCTGCTTTGCAAACTCCTGCATTCTCTTTTTAGGGAGGCGGTGCTGAGCGTACTGCAAAAACATCTTGTAATGAGGCAGGCAGAAATATGGCTGTGCCTGAAGCTTTGCGGGAAAATTTTCGTCGGTGTTCCAGAGCAGCACGGCAGTCTCGACCATGTGCTCGAAGTTGAATGCGATCCTCTCACAAACGTAGCAGGTCTGCTCGAGTTCAGCGATTCTTTTGATCGGCTTGTTTCCCATTCCGCCGCCAATGCCTCCGTCCTTAAGCTCCTTTTTGAGCTGGTCGAGGTGGCTTTCGAGCGTGAGCGCCATACCAAGTCGGTTTTTGCGGACGAACATCATATCGTAGTGCGTGCGGCAAAAGCCTGTTTTGTTGGTCTTTATTCTCACATCGGGCTCCATCATTGACGCACCGAGGATAAGGTCAAGCTCGTTGTTTTCGAGCTTATTATATAGTGCGCAGAAGGGACAGCCGCAGCTTTTATCTGCCGCAGACGCTTCAAACGCTTCGTTGACGGGAATGGTATAGATCTGTTCCATTTAAAAATCCTTTCAAAAATTTGCGGATATATAAAATTAGTTACAAAATCGTCTTGAAATATTTTGTCGATATTGGTATAATAGACGTATAGTCTATTTTAACATATTTTTTGTTTTTTTTCAAGTACATTTTATTAATACGGAGTTTATTTTTATGGTCAACACGGCGGCTGCGGTCTCTGCGCTAGAGTCTAACGGAATGAATATAATAAAGCTCGACGGCGTGGAGTTGTTTGACGTCAGAAAGGTCTTTGACTGCGGGCAGTGCTTTCGCTTTGACGAAGTCTCAGACTCCCGACACGATGTCGAATTTGCGGGAGTTGCCTTTGGAAAATATATTTCAGTAGCGCAGGACGGCAACACGGTCTACATATACAACGCGACGGTTGAGGAATACGAAACGATATGGAAGAGCTTTTTAGGACTTGACCGTGATTACGGTGAGATCAACGACAATATTCTCTCGCTTTCAAGCAACTCTGCATTATCCGACGCGGTTGAGAGAGCATCAGGGATAAGAATTCTCCGTCAGGATGCCTGGGAGGCGATCTGCTCGTTTATAATCTCGCAAAACAACAATATCCCGAGGATAAAAAAGCTGGTGGCGGCAATTTCTCTGGAATGCGGCGAGCCTGTCGATCTTTCGGGTATGGATGAGCATATTGCCGACGTGCACAAGGCGCACGAGGGTAACTTTTATTCGTTTCCTTCTCCCGAAAGTCTTATTGAACTCGGAGTCGCAGGACTTGCGGCGCTTAAGACCGGATTCCGTGCGAAATATATTTACGATGCGGCAAGTCGGATGTCTTCGAGGGAGATCGATCTTGATCTGATTGAGAAGATGAATACCGCCGATGCGGTAAAATATTTGTGCTCGGTCAAGGGTATAGGTCCGAAGGTGGCAAGCTGCGCTCTGCTCTTTGGATTTGCGAAGCTTGACGCTTTTCCTATCGACGTCTGGATAAAAAAGGTGATCGCAAAATATTTTGACGCGGATTTTGACCCCGACAGTCTTGGACAATACGCAGGAATCGCTCAGCAATACCTTTTCTATTACGAAAGATATCTGCAATCGCAGGAGGGCTGATATATGAATATTGAAGAAAAAATCGAATATTTGCGTCGTGCTCTGCCCGCCTTTGATAAAAAGGTGATGTACGACGTGGACAATCGCGGGAACGAATTCTGCGAGATCATATATCCCAACGAAAAGCAACCGTCAATGCCCATTGCCGTGAGCGTGAGCGACGAGGGTTGTCTTATATCTGTAGGACAGATAGCTGACGTGGTGGGATCTTCTCCCATAACGGTCGACCAGGCGATAAGCGCGATAGGTGACATAATCTCGGATAAAATAATCTTCGTGCTCGGATTTGCCGACGGCGATGACATCGGATTTGGTGCTCCCTTCTATACTCGGATATTCCCGATAACCGATGATGTGGACGATATGAGCGAGGAGCTGGACAGGTTTATCAAGAAGATAGAAACGCCCTTGACTAAATGGAAAAGAAAATTCACGGTCTTAAAGGGGCGATTCGTGATAACCAACTTCTCGGGAAGCGAAAGCAGAATTATCTTGAGATAAGATTCTGTTAAAAATACGACTTGAATTTATCGAAAGGCATAAAAATGGCAAACTCCTCTATTGCCGGTGCAAAGGGCACGAGGGATATGACGAAGGGCGGTATTTACTCAAATATCATAGCCTTTGCGCTCCCCATCATGCTAAGCCAGGTTTTTCAACAATTATATAACACCGCAGACTCACTTATAGTCGGTCATTTTCTCGGAACTGACGCTCTGGCGGCGGTCAGCTCCTCGGGTACTCTGATCTTTCTTTTAGTCAGCTTTTTCAACGGTACCGCTATGGGCGCGGGAATCGTCATATCCCGCTATTTCGGAGCAAACAACCCCGACAACGTTTCAAAAGCTATACATACCAATATCGTTTTCGGTCTACTCAGCGGTGTTTTCCTTACAGTTATCGGTGTTCTCTTTACTCCCACGTTTCTCGTGTGGATGAGGACCGACCCCGACGTGCTCCCCGAGGCGATCGAATATTTCAGATGGTATTTCTTCGGGTCGGTCGGGCTTGTAATGTACAATATCTGCCGCGGTATTATGAATGCGGTAGGAGATAGCAAGCGTCCGCTATACTATCTCATTTTCTCGTCGGTGCTCAATATAATTCTTGACGTGCTTTTCGTTGGAGTTTTTGAGTGGGGCGTATGGTCGGCGGCATTTGCTACGGTCATTTCCCAGCTTGCAAGCGTTGTGCTTTGTATGATCTATCTTCTCAAAAAGGGCAACATCTTTACGGTGGAGATCAAAAAGCTTCGCATACACGGAGATATGTTCAAGGAGATACTGACTTACGGTCTTCCCTCGGGCGTGCAGAATTCCGTTATCGCATTCGCCAACGTTATCGTGCAGACTCAGATCAACGGATTTGGAAAATTCGCCACCGCGGCGTACGGAACGCACGCCAAGATCGAGGGCTTTGCATTTCTTCCGATGATGAGCTTCAATATGGCGACTACTACTTTTATCAGTCAAAATCTTGGAGCGAAGCAATACGACAGAGCCAAGAAGGGCGCGAGATTCGGAATCATATCCGCGGTTTTGCTTGCAGAGCTGATCGGTGTCCTGATATACATATTCGCGCCGCAGCTCGTCGGTATGTTTGACGATAACGCAGAGGTCATAAGGCTTGGAGTTCAGCAGGCACGAACCGCCGCACTATTCTATTTCCTGCTTGCCTTTTCTCACGCGGTCGCCGCGGTCTGTCGCGGTGCAGGCAAGGCATTCGTGCCCATGTTCGTAATGCTTTCGATCTGGTGCGGAGTGCGTATTGCTTATATCGCCTTGGTAACTCATTTGTTTAACGATATCGGTCTTATTTATTGGGCGTATCCTTTGACTTGGGGTATCAGCTCGGTCATTTATCTGTTCTATTATCTGTTCTCGGATTGGATACACGGGTTTGATCATAAGCAGGATCTAAGGTCGATATTTAAAAGGAAGAGGATTTCACAGTAAACAAAAACCTCGCTACCGTAGTAGCGAGGTTTTTTATTATTATACATTCCTTGGAAGTCCTGTTTTTAATTCGCCCAAATGTGTCATATCGCTGAGCTTTATAGCCGTGAACTTGCCGTCCTCGTAGTCAAAGATGTTGAACGAGGCATTCCCGACCCAGTTTATTTTTGACATTTGCTCGGTGGGAAGTCCTGCCGCCGCAGTACAGACTGCACGGATGGGGGTCGCGTGGGTGGTTATGCAGATAGTCTTGCCATCATTTTGCTTTGCAATGTCGCAGAGCGCTGACAGTATGCGAGCTGACAGCTGCTTGACGCTCTCGCCGCCCGTGCATACTGCGTTTCCGATGTCGTTGCGCCAGGTCGAATATTCCTCGGGATATTCTTCGCAAAGCTCGTCGAAAAGCTTGCCCTCCCACTCGCCCGCGCTGATCTCGCGTAATTCGGGGCATTTGATTATTTCGATACCAAGCGCCTCGGATATCGGCACCGCCGTATCGTATGCGCGCTTAAGGTCGCTTGAATATATTGCGTCTATTTTTTCGTTTTTCAATGCTTCGGCACAGAGCTTTGCCTGTTTTTTGCCCGTTTCGGTCAGATCCACGTCGAAATTGCCCGCGAAGCGACGCATATCATTTGCCACGCTGAAGCCGTGGCGTATCATTATAAATCTTGTTTTCATGATGCACCTTGTCTTTATTATTACAAGTCTATTTTACTATAAAAAAGCGTTTTCGTCAAGTATGATCTGCAATTTGTCAGATAAAAGGCGCCGCAAAGCTCACGGAGAGCTCTGCGGCGCTGTTTTCGCTGGCACATCTTTGCGGTGGGTCTTCTCTGATCGTTCTTTTGCTTGGTATCTTTGAAATTCGAGCTCATTTATCGTTTCTATTGCTTTCTTTCCGCCGTCCGCCGCGATCGGCAAGCCGCCCGGCATCTGTTGCCATTGGGTAGCTAAAATTACGTTGTCAAGTCCTTTAATGCGATTGCTCTGTCGGATGGGCAATCTGCCTTTCGGTAGGGCAAAGCTCATAAACGAGCCAATCTCAGAATCAACGTATCTTTGGTAGGTTGCGGGAGTCCAGACGTCGATGCAGGTCAATTTATCTTTCAGGTGCGGAAGCTTGGCTTCGACCAAGCCCTTCAGCGTTGCGGCAAGCTCTTGCTTTTCTGCGTCGTAGGCGTGTTTGTTGTTTCGCATATTGATAAATTCACGTGATGCTTTTTCGTCACAAAAACAAAGCGTTTGCAAAATCTGCTTACCCTCCGGAGCAAAGCTCTTTTCGTGGGAAAACTCACGGAGCGCAAAGGATTCGGTGCGCAAAAGCGAGTGATATTTGGGTGGGATCTCGATCATCAGGTCACCTGAAAAGCCCAATTCGGCAGCATCGCATGAAAAGGCACACTGATAGCTTGAAAAACGTTGTAATTTGGGATCATTGTAGAGCTTTTTGAGCTGTTTTGGGATAGGGGTGTCCAAGAGTCTCTCAAACATCACTGCAGGGTCGGCGGTCAGTATGATGTAGTCTGCTAATATCCTCTCGCCGTTTGAAAGGTTGATGGCAAGGGCTTTGTTTTTTTCGCGCTCGATGTCTACGACCTCGGTTTTTAAAAGCAACTCGCCGCCAAGGCTTTTGAAGCGGTCGGTCATTCTATTAGCCATAGCCAACGAGCCTCCTTTTGGCAAGCCGCCGTTTTCGCCGCAAAAATGCGCCCAGATCGCGATCAGGGCGAGAGAGGAGAATTCATCACCCAAAAAAGAGCAGATAAATTGCTTTAGCAAAGGACTTTTGAACCTTTGCGCGAGGTCTTTTGCTGAGAGGTTATAATATTTGAGCAAGGTCGGTGCACTGATTGCAATTTGTGTTTTGCTATATTTTTCATTGTGTGCTTCTCCCGCGATTCCCACTAGCCCTTGAAGTATTTCAACTGCTTTGATCAAAGACATAATCTCTTTTTTGTCTTCGGGAGAGATTTTCAGCATATCGTTTTTGGTTTGTTCAAGGTCGCAGTTCAAGGAAATCAAAACCCCATTTTCTTCGCAGGTGTACAAAGTTGGCGGTTGATATACGTCCACGTCTCCAAGAGCCCCAAGCGTATCCCACATTCTGTACCCGTCGGTATTCGGGTTCGTACCCGTGAGCCAATGTATGCAGTTATCAATATGATACTCTCCGCGCTGCCAGCCCGTCAGGTTGCCGCCTGCGACATTGTGCCGCTCACAAATGGTCGCCGTATGTCCGCTTAATTGCGCGTAGATACCTGCGGAAATCCCCGACACACCGCCGCCAACTATCGCTATTTTTGCCATATCTTATCCTCTTTTCTGCTTTCTTTCAATCTAATTGTTGACACTGTTTTTGCTTTTAATCCAAAAGAAAGCGCAAAAGCTCCCGTGTTATTAAAACACGGAAGCTTTGTTATCAAAAAAGGCTTATAAAAACAAAAAACACGGCTATTGCCGCGCATTTTGCATATTAACTCACAATCGTCAAGGTAAAAGGAATGAGTTATGAGAAACCGAAACTCAAACAACCTTAAACTATCCAGTGTTGCAGTAGCGTTGACTTTCGTCAAGCAACAAAGGAGGTTCAAGCCCTCGGTCTATTAGTATCGGTCAGCTGAACACATTACTGTGCTTACACCTCCGACCTATCAAACTTGTAGTCTGCAAGTGACCTTACTCATTCTGGATGATGGGATATCTAATCTTGAAGCATGTTTCACGCTTAGATGCCTTCAGCGTTTATCAATACCGCACGCGGCTACCCAGCTATGCCCTTGGCAGAACAACTGGTGCACCGGAGGTGCGTCCGACCCGGTCCTCTCGTACTAAGGTCAGCCCTTCTCAAATATCCAACGCCCACGACAGATAGGGACCGAACTGTCTCACGACGTTCTG
>JAFXHH010000009.1 GCA_017536475.1 Clostridia bacterium | reverse complement strand
GTAGAACCTATCTCTATCCCAGGGGAAGTTTTTGAGGGGGTTCACTTTCTAAAAAGTTTTTGGTTTAAATTTTTTGCTATATTATTTCAAAACCCAAACCGTAGAACCTATCTCTATCCCAGGGGAAGTTTTTGAGGGGGTTCACTTTCTAAAAAGTTTTTGGTTTAAATTTTTTGCTATATTATTTCAAAACCCAAACCGTAGAACTTGTCTCTATCCTAGGGGAAGTTTTTGAGGGGGCCGAGGGGGAACTTTTTTCCAAAAAGTTCCCCCTCGTCTCGCCCATCATAATCCAGACGGATTGAAATCTACGGAGAGGTTGACCTTGGACTGTCCGTTTTTGCCGAAGTCGGTGAGTAGCTTTGAGAAGAGCTCACGGCTACGGCGGTTAAGTCTGCACTTGATGACGATCCGCATACGGTACTTTTTCTCGACCTTATAGACGGGCGATTCGAACGGACCGAAGACTATCATTTGAACGTCCTTGAAGTCTAGGGCGGCAAGCTTATCTATTTCCTGCCGCAAAACCTTTGCGCTCACGAGGACCTGCTTTTCGTCAGCTCCCGTGAGTGTCAAAAGCGCGATGTCGCAATAGGGCGGGAAGACGAGCAGCTTGCGAAGTCTTATCTCTGACGCGTAGAAGGTCTCGTAATCCTGCTTGCAGGCAAGCCGTATGGTATCGTTGTCGGGGTTATTGGTCTGAATGATCGCAGTTCCCTTCTTTTTGGATCGACCTGCGCGTCCGATGACCTGTGTGAGCATTGAGAAGGTGCGCTCGTTCGCGTGGTAATCGTCCATATAGAGCGACATATCGGCAAGGAGCACTCCGACGAGGGTAACGTCGGGAAAATCATGTCCTTTTGTAACCATCTGTGTGCCGAGCAACACGTCGCCGCGGCGCTCCTTGAACTCCGTGAGGATCTCGTCAAGCGAATTTTTCGCGGAGGTGCTGTCGGCGTCCATTCTTAAGATCTTTTTGTCAGGGAGCAGGCTCTCGAGCTCCTGCTCTATCTTCTGCGTTCCAAAGCCTGTTTTGACCAGATGTTCGGAGCTGCAGGTGGGACATTTTGCGGGAACGGCGGTCTTGTATCCGCACCAATGGCAGAACAAAAATCCGTTATCGTAGCCGCCGCGACGGGTGTGATAATTCATTGAGATTGAGCAGTTTGGACAGACGAGCGTCTCGCCGCAGGATTTACAGCTGACCGAGGTATTGTATCCTCGGCGGTTCAAAAACAGAACGGCCTGCTCGTCGCGGTCTGCCGTGTTTTTCAGTTCTTCCTTTAAAAGCGTACCGATCGGCGACTGATTTCCGTCTTTATGCTCATTTCGCATATCCCAGATCTTGACCTCGGGAAGCTCGGCGCCGCCATAGCGCTCCTTGAGCTTTACGAGAGTGTACTGACCGTTCACTGCCTTGGTATAGCTCTCGATCGAGGGGGTCGCGGAAGCAAGCAGAAGCACTGCGTTGTTCTTCGCGCAACGCCATCTTGCGATATCTCTGGCGTGATACTTTGGGGATGTGTCGGATTTATAAGTGGTCTCGTGCTCCTCGTCGATAATAACAAGTCCGAGATTTTTAACGGGCGAGAAGATCGCAGAGCGCGTGCCTATGACAAGGTCCGCCTCTCCGTCTCTGATCCTCGCAAACGAGTCGTATCGCTCTCCCGCCGAAAGCCCCGAGTGGACGAGGGCGATCCTGTCGCCGTAACGAGAATTGAAGATCTTAAGTGTCTGCGGCGTTAGCGCGATCTCGGGCAGGAGCATAATGACTCCCTTGCCCTGTGCGAGCGCCTCGTCGATGGCGCCGATAATAACGCTGGTCTTTCCGCTTCCCGTAACGCCGTGGAGCAATATCGCTCTTGCCTCGTTTTCGTCGAGCTTCGATTTTACTATATTCAACGCCTCGGTCTGCTCGGCGTTTAGCTCGTATTCTATTCTTTCCTCGGTCTGCGACTCGTAGGATCTTCTCCACACGCGACGCTTCTCGAGGTTTATAAGTCCTTTTTTTACAAGCGCATCAAGCTGCGCCTTGGTGACCTCAAGCTCGCTTATAAGGCGGTCTGCCAATATCGGCTCAGTCGCCTCTGCAAGCGCTCTGAGTATCGCTTTTTGCCCGTCGGAGCGAAGCTTTGTGCTTTCAAGCAAGCTCTTGCACTCCTCGGCATCTATTGCGAGCGCGTAATAGCTCTCGCACGCCTCGGACATAGTCTTGCCCATAATAAGCTCTCGTTGAACCATGCCTCTTGAAAGCAGCTTTTTCGTTGCCGATTCCGCAACAGCCGCACCGAATTTTGCTTTCAGGGAATCAAGACTCCTTCCTCCCGCCGTACAGAGATAATCGTACACGAAAAGGTCTCCCGGATCAAAGCCCGAGGAAGCGTCGGGGCCCTTTGTGCCTGCGGCGTAATAAAACTCCGTCATTTTTCCGAGCACGCTCGACGGCATAACGCATCTTACCGCCTCGCCAAAGGTGCAGAGCCACTGCTCCTTCATATATTCGCAAAGAGAAAGCATCTCGCCGCTAAGGTCGGGACGATCCGTGCAGACCTCGGCTATCGGCTTGGCGTCGCGAAAGGACGGACAGTGCAAAAGCTCTTTAACTACCGCCATCTGCTTGCGGTTGCCTCTGCCGAACGGAACGGCAACGAATCTGCCCGCGTATATCTCGCCGCGAAGCTCAAGCGGTATAAAATAGTCGTAGGTGCAGTCGATACAGTACGGATTGTCAAGCAAATACACGCTTGCGTATTCGTAGGTCTTGTTTTCCACGCGCTTTCTCCTTTCGTATGATTCTATGTCTTTAAGTCCTGAAAAATATCCGTCAAAAAAGCCGTATGGCGCCGCCCGAAATCGAGCCGCGCCTACGAAATATTAAAAATCAGTTTTCCTCGGACTCGATCTCGTCCTCGTCTTCGCCTGCGTCGTCTGCAAACATCTTCTTGAAGTCGATCGGCTCCTCAACCGCTTCTTCTTCCTTTGCGGTCTCATAAACGTAACCCTCGGGACGACGAACGATCACGTATTCTCCGTCGTGGATCCTTCTGATTGCAGTCTTGACTGCCTTCTCGTCGCGAAGCTCCTTGTTGATGAGCGTGTTGATGGGCTTATCGGTCTCCTTATTGCCCGTCTGTGACTTCTCGGCATCCTCTCTCTGCTTTACGTATTCGTCGGTAACGATACGCGCGCATCTTGCGGTCGCCAAGGAAAGCTCGTAGCGGTTATACTTGCCCTTTGTAAGCTCGTTGATCGTAGGATAAAGCATAATAATATCTCCATTCTGCCGCATTTGCGGCTCATATAATTTTCAAATTTATGTGTTTTCGTGCGTTACTCGTCCTCGTCCTCGTCGTCAATGACGTCGGAGTCGCCGGAAAGTCTGTTTGCAACGGTCTCGGTCTGAAGCGCGGAAAGGATTACGTGGTCAGAGTCGGTGATTATGACCGCACGGGTCTTTCTGCCACAGGTGGCGTCGATAATTCTGCCCGTGTCCTTGGCATCCTGAATAAGCCTTTTGATCGGTGACGATTCGGGGCCCGTCAGGGTGATTATTCTGTGGGCGGCAACCATATTGCCGTATCCGATGTTTATGAATTTCATATCCGTCCCCCCTTGCCGTTATTCGATATTCTGCACTTGCTCGCGGAGCTTTTCGATCTCGGTCTTGATCTCGACCACGAGATGCGCTATTTTCGAGTTGCCGCATTTCGATCCGATCGTGTTCGTTTCACGGTTCATTTCCTGAATGAGAAAATCAAGGCTTCTGCCGACCGGCTCCTCGCTCTTAAGGTAATCGTAAAACGCGCAAAAATGTGACTTCAGACGAACTATCTCCTCGTCGATCGCGGCGCGGTCTGCATATATGGCGCATTCGGTCAGAATTCTGTTTTCGTCGACCGTGACGTTATTATCCGCCAGCACCGCTTTAAGCTTTTCCTCAAGGCGTGCACGGTAGCCGTCGATATCCTCGGCAGAGAGTCGCTCGATCTCTGCGACGATCTCCTTGATATGCTCGACCTTTGAGCACAGATCGGCCTCTATTCTTGCTCCCTCGGATGCCCTTGCGGCAAGGAACTTCTCCGCCGCGCTGTCAATCACAGTCTTTAACTCAAGCCAATCCTGCTCTATATCATCCTCGGGCTTTTTGAGCACGAAGACCTCGCGGTCACGCGCTACCTCCATAACGGTTATCTCACCGCCCAGCGAAAAAGCCTCCTTGAGCTCCTTGAGCGCGGCGATATATTTTGCGGCATAGTCTGTATTGACCGTGATCTCGCTCTCCGCCGCCTCGGCGAATTCGACGAATATTCCAACGTCAACCTTTCCGCGCGAGATTCCCTTTTCCTGCAGATGCGGTTTGATCCTTTGCTCCAGAGGAGAATATAAGCGCGGGAGCTTGACCTGACAGTCGAAATATCTGTTATTTACAGATTTTATCTCAACCGTGACGTCCTTGCCACCTATCTGCGCTCTTTCTCTGCCAAAGGCAGTCATACTTTTAAGCATATCGTTCCAATCCTCCGCGTCGATGTCGGTTTCGGGCGGATTTCAGAAGTATTTTTCGGAAAACTGCGGGAGTTGTCGATCTCTCCCTCCCGAAAGGCATATATATTAATTTTAATATATTTTTATCTTATTGTCAAGGGTTTTTTCAAAAAACACGTTGTTTTGTAAACGAAAAATGCACGTGCAGGTCGCTTTGTTGGCCTGCACGCAAAAAGTTTATTCTTTATTTTTGAAAACGAAGATCTTACTAAAAATATAGTTGCAGATGATGACGATGACTGCAGCTGCCACCTTTGCGCCGATCTCGGCAAGATTCCATTCCTTGCCAAGCAGGAAAACCGAGGTCATTGCAGGGATAAGCTTCGCGAGCGCCATAGCACCGAACAAGGTTACTACGAAGTCAATGAAGAAGGTCACCACTCTGCCCGCGGAAAATTTAACGAGCTGGACTCCCATAGACACGTTCTTGTCCGCGTCGGTAAACACCCACTTGCGATTGGTGAAAAACGCAAACAAAACTGCCGCTATCCACTGTATTATCTGCGCCGCGGTATACACCGCGACGTATTTGCCGCTGGTCGTATCCTCAACCGGCAATCCCATAGCTCCCTTGAGCGCCCAAAGAACACCGAAGTACACTACCCAGCCCACGAGAGTGGTCAGCACCCCGAAGATAAGGTACAGCAATATCTCGCGGTATTTTTTACAAAGCTCTTTGATCTTTTCCATTTCAGTTTCCTATCTTGAATGTGGTTCCCGAGCGATCGTCGATAAGAGTAACTCCCTTATCGGAAAGATACTGACGGATGCGGTCTGCCTCGGCAAAATTCCTCTCCTTCTTCGCCTGCTTTCTCTTTTCGATAAGCTCAACGATCTCTGAGATGAACGGATCGCTCATATCGTATGCCTGCTCCGCCTGTGCCTTTTGTTCCTCTTGCTTCTTTGCTTCTCTTACCTTTTCCGCCGCCTCAAGCATACCGATGCAGAGCACGGTGTCAAAGTCTGCAAGGGCTGCGAGCTTGGTCTTGCCGTTGGTCTTTGCCTTGAGCACGTCGTAGACCGCAGTAACCGCGAGAGAGGTGTTGAGATCGTTATCCATAGCCGCGCGGAACTTTGCCTTAAGCTCTGCGAGTGCCGCTTCGTCAAGCTCTCCGTCGTTTGCGTCGAGCTGAGCGATCTTGGCGATGAGCTTGTTGTACGCGATCGTTGCATTGTCAAGGTTTTCGTAAGAGAAAACGAGTGATTTGCGGTAATGCGACTGCAGGCAGAAGAAGCGGTAAACAAGGGGATCGTAGCCCTTGCTCTCAAGCAAGGAAACGGTCAAAAATTCGCCGCTTGATTTTGACATCTTGCCCGAATTTGTGTTAAGGTGATAAACGTGGAACCAATAATTGCACCATTTGTGACCGACGAACGCCTCGGACTGCGCTATTTCATTAGTATGGTGCGGGAACTGATTATCTATACCGCCGCAATGGATATCAAGGTATTCGCCGAGATATTTCATACTGATTCCCGAGCACTCGATGTGCCAACCGGGGTATCCGATACCCCAAGGAGAATCCCATTTGAGCTCCTGATCGTCGAACTTGGATTTCGTAAACCAAAGAACGAAGTCTGCCTTGTTCTTCTTGTTGCCGTCCTCCTCAACGCCCTCGCGCACGCCGACCTCGAGGTCTTCCTCGGTGAAGTCGTTGAAAACGTAGTACTGCTCAAGCTTTGAGGTGTCGAAATAGACGTTTCCGCCCGCTACGTAAGCAAAGCCCTTGTCAAGAAGTCCCTGTACGAGCGCGATGAACTCCGCGATACATCCCGTTGCGGGCTGTACGGTGTTCGGAACCTTTATATTGAGCTTCTTACAGTCTGCAAAAAACGCGTCGGTATAATACTGCGCGATCTGCATTACGGTCTTCTTTTCGCGCTTTGCTCCCTTGAGCATTTTGTCTTCTCCCGTATCTCCGTCGCTCGACAGATGTCCGACGTCGGTGATATTCATTACGCGGTTAACGTCATAGCCGACGTAAGAGAGGTATTTTTCAAGCACGTCTTCCATAATGTACGTGCGAAGATTTCCTATGTGTGCGTAGTGATAGACGGTAGGTCCGCAGGTATACATGCTGACCTTGCCCTCTTGACGAGGCACGAACTCTTCTCTTTTTCTCGTAAGTGAGTTGTAAAGTAACATATTATACTCCTCTGCCGCCAACGGCGGCACAAATAGTTATCGGTGAAATTTGCCGCAAGGCGAATTTCGTGCGTGAAAAAGTGGGTTTCACTCCAAGAAGGAAGTAACTTTCACGCTGCACTCCATTCTGCCGCCAACGGCGGCACAAATAGTTATCGGTGAATTTTGCCGAAGGCGAAATTCGTGCGTGAAAAAGTGGGCTTCACTCCAAGAATGAAGTAACTTTCACGCTGACTCCTCTGCCGCCAACGGCGGCACAAATAGTTATCGGTGAATTTTGCCGAAGGCGAACGAAATTTATCCGATCAGGCCTGCCATCTCCATAAGCCTATGGGCACGGCTGACTATCGTTTTGCCAAAATTCTCTCTGATCTCACGGTCGCCCGAAAGCGCCCACGCGGTGACCTCAACGTCAAGGATCCCACAGAACTCGCTCTCTTTTATTCCCTTTGCGACGTCGCTCCAATCGACGCTTCCGTCGAAGGGGATGAGGTGTGCGTCCTTATGCCCACCGTTATCGTGAATATGTAAGACCTCGATCTTGCCTTTGAGTATTTGCATCTGCTCGGACTGCTTATATCCGCTTATGTTAGCGTGTCCGACGTCCCAGCAAACGCCTATTCCGAGCTTTTCGGCAAGCGCGGAAATATTCAGTGCACAAGAGCCGTAAAGGTGGTTGTCGGGGGCTTCCTTCTCGCTCGGCATATTTTCAACGCACAAGCGAACGCCCTTGCTCTTTGCGTACTCGACCACGGGAGAGAGAAAGGCAATATTCGCTCTTACCCAATCTCCGTACGTCCTTTCGGACGAATAGAACGATATGGGGTGAACGACCGCGCGGGAAATTCCCATAAGCCTTGCCGCGTTGATCCCACGGAAGAGCTCGCGAGTATACTTTCCCATCAGCTCTGCGTTATTCGGGTCGGGCATATAGAAGGAGAGATGACAGACGGGCAGGCTGATGCCCTTGCTTTGCGCCTTACGGGCGGTCGAATACAGCACCGACTCCCACGAATCGTCGTATCTTGAAAGCGACTCAAACGACATATCGATTGCGCCAAGACCTACGGTCTCGAAAAAATCGACCATAGACGAACAGGAAAAACGTCCGTTTGGATGATCCTCGTATATTCTCGACGGCGCGCACAGCGTAACCTTTTTCACGTCAACCTCCTTTCCTTTGCGGTAAATTTCCACAAAAACAGATTTACATTTTATTATATCAAAATTTTGCTCATTTGTCAATCGTTGTTGCGGCTTTTTTTGCTTCACAGACGATTTTTGGGAAAAACGCGCTCAAAGCGCCTTTATTAGTCGGTTCTTTTTTGCTATTTGACTATTGACTTGAAAGGAAAATTGCGGTATAATGTAAGGGTAAGATGGCGTATTATCGTTATTTAGAGCTTCAACACCGTTCATCCCGAAAGGATCAAAAATGCAAAATTTTACTTTGTTTACTGCCGTTCACTTCGGCGACAACGCGCTTTCGCGCCTTGCCAAGCTCGAATACAAGAGCGTTTTCATAGTTGCCGACCCCTTTACCGTTAAAAGCGGTCTGATCGGCAAGATCACAAGCCCTCTTGATTCGGCAAATATTAAATATACCATTTACTCGGACGTCGTTCCCGATCCCTCGATCCAGAAGGTCGTTGCGGGAGTTACGGCGCTTATGACTGACAAGGCCCCCTGCATCATCGCGGTTGGAGGCGGCTCGGCGATCGACCTGACAAAGTGCGTTCGTCAGTTCGCCAACAAGATGGAGCCGACATATTTCCCAAGATTTATAGCTATCCCCACGACAAGCGGTACGGGCAGCGAGGTCACTTCCTTTGCGGTCATTACCGATACAGAAAAGAACGTCAAGCACGCGCTTCTCGATGATAAGCTGCTTCCCGACGAGGCAATACTTGACGTGGAAATGGTCAAAAGCGTTCCCGCTTCGATCACCGCGGATACGGGTATGGACGTACTTACACACGCTATCGAGGCTTACGTCAGCAAGAACGCTAACGTCTTTTCGGATATGTACGCGAAAAAAGCGACGCAGATCTGCAAGGATTATCTCGTTCGTTCCTATAAGTTTGAAGAAACGAACGACGTTGAGGCAAGAGCACAGATGCACGTGGGATCCAACCTCGCGGGAGTTGCATTCAACGCGGTTTCACTCGGACTTAATCACGGCATGGCACATCAGCTCGGAGCACAGTTCCACATTCCTCACGGACGTGCAAACGCGATCCTGCTCCCTGCTATAATCAGCTACAACAGTGACGTTACTCATCAGACCCACTCGATGACCGAGCCCACAGAGATCGCGAAAAAATACGCAAGCCTTGCCCGCCGTATCGGAGTAGGAAGCTACAACGACATCGCGTCGGTCAAATCGCTTATGGGCTATATTGAGGAGCTTCGCGTTGAGATGAACGTTCCGCGCTCGATAAAAGAGGCGGCGCCCGATCTTTCTCGCGAGGAGTATATGTCAAAGGTAGTTGCTATGGCAGACGCCGCGCTCGAGGACAGATGTACTCCCTCGAACCCCAAGACCCCCAACAAGCTTGATATCATCAGACTTTTCGTTGAGATCTTCGATCACGAGGATTGATGAATAAAATTAAAGACCGATCCACATAAAGAAATTACCTCCCGACAGATTTTTTTAATCTGTCGGGAGGTAATTTGTTAAAAAGACTTTATCTTTTCAGTACTTTTTTGCACCAAGTGCGTTTATTGCATTTTGGGCACTTCAAGTATCGTGTCGTTCCGCTATGCATCGCCCACAGTGCTTCTGAATAGGTAGGCACAATTTCGTGACCGCAATTTTTGCACTTGTAAGCCCCCACACTGATCTCAAGATTTAATGCGTAGAAGCACGGTATCAAAAATACAATGCAAACTCCAAGAATTGTAACGAGCTGCCATATTCCTTCGGGTATCAAAAATGCGGCAATTAAGATGCCGGCAAACAGTGCCGTCATGCTTACGATCAAAATTGCCCACATAGAAGACCATATCTTTTTGTTTTTCTTTTCCAACTCTTTTGCCATATCAAGCAAAAGCTGTTCCTTTTTTTGATTGTCATTTTCCATATTGGTTTTCTCCCCACTTAATAATTCATTTACACTGATGCCGAGAATGTCGCACAGCTCAAGCATAATGGCGGTATCGGGCATTGCCTTGCCCGTTTCCCATTTTGATACGGCTCTGTCTGTGATCCCTAATTTTTCTGCCAGTTGCATCTGTGTTAAGCTTGCTTTTTTTCTGCATTCGGCAATAAATTTACCGATTTTAATTTGATCCATAGTAATCTCCATTCTGCCGCTGACGACAGCACAAATAGTAATCGCTAATTTCGCCGTTAAGGCAATTTTTACGCGCGAAAAAATATATTTCAGACGAAAGTCATTTTCACGCTATCCTCCTTTCGCCTACAGTATAACTGCAAAAGCACATAAAATCCACACACCGTTGGTTGAGTGAGGAGAAAACAACCACCGGTAGAGTGGATTTCGTGTCGGATTTTTGTTTTTCTTCTTGTTTACGGAGTAATTTTTCTACACTCAAGGTAAAAGCGCTTATCTGCCGCGTGTCCCATAGAGAAGGTCTTGCGAGGCAAAGCACCGTCGCAGATAACGGTCTTGAACAGCATATCCTTGGTCATTCCGTCGAAGGTGATGCCAAGGGTGTTGTCCTGTCTTGTCAGCGCTCTGACAGTCTCGATACCGTGGATATAATCGACTGTCACCTCGGGGTGTGCTTTTACGTAACTATCAAGGAAGTTTTGCACGGTTCCGACCGAAAGCTGAACCTCGGCGCTCTTTACCGTGTAGGTTTTTATGATCTCGCCGTCCTGCCAGAGATCAATGACCTGCTCCTCGGCGTTGCCGCGAAGTACGGACAGGTAGTCGGCAAAGGATCTTGTAAAATCTTCCTTATCGACTCCGAAAAGAACTCTGTATATCGGCTCGAAATCAAGCGCTTCGTCGTGCAGATTGACGATCTCGCAAAGTGCGTAGCGTGCGGGGTGGACGCTTGCCGCCCCCTCGCCGATCTCGCCCTTGATCTCCTCGTAAAGCGCCTTTGCCGACGCCAAGGAGTGATTTCCGTCACCCATAGCAAAAAGAAGAGGGGCTGCTTCGACTCCGTATTTTTTATTCATAGCGTCAGCCGTGGCAAGCTTATCAAGCGCCGTATTTATTCCGTCAAAATCCTCGGGAGAGATAAAATATCCTTTAACGTGTCCGCTATCTGCCATAAGATCAAAGTCGTATGCCTTCGCATAGCTCTCTGCCTTTGCGGCTACGGGTTCGATGACCGTACGATCGGGATCGTCGATAAGTATCATTATATGCGGCATTTCAAACGCAGCTCCGCGACGGATAGCAACTCTTGGCGGTATGCGCTCAAGCACCGTACCCTCGGTAGCGCGCGTCAGAGTCTGCGAGCCCTTGGAATAATCGTAGCCCTCGAGATCGATCGCGCCCACGATACCTCTGCGGATCCTTCCGTCCGACTGCGTGCGCTCAAGATATATCATCGAATTCTCGTGCTCGACGAGGTGCTCTTTGAGATATTCCCGCATTTTTTGATTGATCTTTGGGATCATCTCGCTCTCTCTGTCAAGGAAAGCCTCGGGGAGCATAAGCTCGAGCGCCGTCGGACCGTTGCCTGCGAAGCTATACGCTCGCTCCCAATATTCAGGCTCGCTGGTATACTGGTCGCAGGCGACCGCCGACCATTTTTTGCCGTCGACCTTGTTAAAATCGGGCAATAATATATTTGACGGATAAAGATATTTTTTCATTATAAACCCCTTTCGGATTCTGTCGGGAAAGGCAGCCTCGGCCGAGTCCTTTCCCTTGGTTGTATTTTACCACAAATCGCTTCGGCAATCAAGAGTTTGAATAAAAAATCTCAAAAAACGCGCCTTTTTCGTTAATAAAAACACCTTTTTGCGCTTTAAAGTCAACTTTTTATGGATAATTGCTATTGACAAAAAAGCCGATTTTTCATATAATATAGTATACGTTGTCGCTTACAGGCGAGAAATTGATAAAATTTGTTGCGCTAAGGCGCAAGAAAGGCAGATAAATATGAGTCTTAAAGTCGTTAAATTCGGAGGTTCTTCGCTTGCGGACGCTCAGCACTTCCGTCAGGTTGCCGAGATAATCAAGTCAGACCCCGACCGCAGATACGTCGTTCCCTCTGCGCCCGGAAAAAGATTTTCCGACGATACTAAGGTGACCGATCTCTTTTACACTCTCTTTGAGCTGGTTCGCTCCCGCGCTTCAAGTGACGTGATCGACGCGCACTACGAGAAGATCAAGGAAAGATACAATTCAATAATTTCCGAGCTCGGTCTCAACTTTGACCTCTCGGGCGAATACGAGTACATCAAAAACGCGATCCTGCACAATTCGGGACGTGACTTTGCGGCGAGCCGCGGCGAGTACCTCAACGGTCTTATTCTCGCAAAATACATCGGTTTTGATTTTATCGATGCAGAAAACGTGATCTATTTCCGAGAAAACGGAACCTTTGACGAGGACAAGACCAACGACATTCTCTCTTTGGAGCTTAAGGAGCACAAGTATGCCGTTATTCCCGGCTTCTACGGTATCGCACCCAACGGCACTATCGTGACCTTTTCTCGCGGCGGATCCGATATCACGGGTTCTATCGTCGCACGTGCCGCAGAGGCGGATCTTTACGAGAACTGGACCGACGTTTCGGGCTTCCTTATGGCAGACCCCCGTATCATCAGCAAGCCCCAGCCTATCGACACGATCACCTACCGCGAGCTCCGCGAGCTTTCGTACATGGGCGCGACCGTGCTTCACGAGGACGCGATATTCCCCGTTCGTTACGCAGGTATACCGATCAATATCAGAAATACCAATCGTCCCGAGGACAAGGGCACTATGATCGTTTCGCAGGCATCGAGCTACGACAGCGAGCACGTTATCACAGGTGTCGCGGGCAAGAAGGGCTTTTCGGTTATCACTATTGAAAAGGATATGATGAACTCCGAGATTGGTTTCGGCCGTAAGGTACTTGAATGTCTTGAGGATAACGATATATCCTTCGAGCATCTGCCTTCGGGTATAGACACGATGAGCGTCGTGGTCTCCACCGCGCAGTTTGAGGCTCACAAGGAACGCGTGCTTCAGGCGATCACCCGCCGCACCAAGCCCGACAGCATCAGCATAGAGGACGGTCTTGCTCTCGTTGCCGTCGTTGGACGAGGAATGGTTAAGGCAAAGGGTACTGCGGCAAGAGTTTTCTCTGCTATCTCGAACGCGGGAGTCAACATCCGTATGATAGACCAGGGCTCTTGCGAGCTTAACATCATCGTCGGTGTTGAGGAGCACGATTTCAACACTGCGCTTAACGCGATCTATAATGAATTTGTGAAATAATTTATAAACAAAAGGAGAAGGGCTTTCGAACCTTCTCCTTTTTGTATTACAGTTCAAATATTTTGACCGATCTTATCGCGCTTCCCTCCTCGCGCTCGACCACCTCGCCCAGAGCGAAAAAGTGACCGTTCTCGGAGCAGACGCGTACCCTCTGACCGACCTTAAAATCGGTCTTTATTTTTTTCTGATATATGGGGCAACCGTCACGGAAAAGCTTTTCAAAAAACGCGGGAAGCTTTGCCGAGTCAAGCTCGTCAAAAAGCCGTTCTGTCGGTAACAGTAGCTTTTGACGGTCATCTTCTGGCATTTTTTCTATCTCGTCAAGCGTATGACACTCGTTTATCGATATACCGCAAGCCTCAAGCCTTTCAAGAGTCGCCATAACACCGCCGCAACCAAGCTTTGCTCCGATATCGGCACAGAGCGTGCGGATATACGTGCCGCCGCTGCAGGTGACCGTCAAAATATAGTCGGTCTTGCTTTCGGTCGCCTCGCAATCAAGGGAAAATACGGTAATATCCCTCGCCTCGCGCTCTATGGTGACGCCCTGACGAGCAAGATCATAAAGCTTCTGACCGTTAACCTTCAAAGCCGAATACATGGGAGGTGTCTGCTTCAACTCTCCCACAAATTCACGGCATACAGCCTCTACTTGCTCGGCAGAAGGAATATCGTCGCTTTTTGTCAAAACCTCACCTGTCACGTCCTCGGTGTCGGTCGTCAATCCAAGACGCAGGGTTGCTCTGTACGATTTTTTATCGGACGAAATATACTCGCAAGCCTTTGCGGCTCTGCCGATAAGCACGACGAGCACTCCCGTTGCCATAGGGTCAAGCGTGCCCGCGTGACCGACTCTTTTTGTATTGTAAAGTCTTCTGATCTTGTTTACGACATCGTGGGAGGTCATCCCTGCCGCCTTTTTTATCGCAAGAACACCGCCCGGAAGATTATCAATTTCGGAATGTTTCATGTTGCCTCGATTCCCCTACTTTTCTTGCAAGAAAAGTAGGCAAAAGAACTCCAATTAGGATAGTAATTGATTCTACGGTTTAGGTTTTAAAATGATGGAGTCGCAAATAAGCAAAAGAACTCCAATTAGGATAGTAATTGATTCTACGGTTTAGGTTTTAAAATGATGGAGTCACAAATAAGCAAAAGAACTCCAATTAGGATAGTAATTGATTCTACGGTTTAGGTTTTAAAATGATGGAGTCACAAATAAGCAAAAGAACTCCAATTAGGATAGTGATTAATTCTACGGTTTAGGTTTTATTGCCTCAAAACTAATTTGGGGAGTTTTTGGAGGTGCGGAACCTTTTTGCAAAAAGGTTCTGCGAAACGCATCCCCGTGTCTCTTAAAATCTAACTATTGCGGAATTTATCGTAAAGCCCTTTTCAGAAAAGTTCTTTTCGTACTCGGTCATTACGTTGCCTTCAGCGCGCTCACTGTTGTGCAGATCGCGGGTCATCCATTCGACCGTCAAGCCGAACTCGGCAAATTCCTCGAGTGAAAAGTCGAAAAGTCCTACGTTATCGGTCTTGAAGATCAAAAGACCGCCGTCCTTTAGTAGCTTTTTGTACTTCGCGAGGTAATTTCTGTGAGTCAGACGGCGCTTCGCGTGACCTGCCTTGGGCCAAGGATCGCTGAAATTGAGGTATATTCTATCGAGGCATTTTTCGGGAAACCACTCATCGAGGTTGTCGGCGTTACCGATGATGAAGCGCAGATTGTCGGGTCTTGACTCCTTGCAAGCCATTGCCTTTTCAAGCGCGAGACAGCAGACGTCTCGGACGCGTTCCATTGCAATAAGATTGATGTCGTGCTCGTTTGCGGTAGTGCCGACGGCAAAGTTGCCCTTTCCGCATCCGATCTCAAGGCAAAGCAACTTTTCCTTATCGGCAAAGGGCTTTTTGGGATCATCCTTCAGCGTTTCGGGAGCTTCTATAAGTAATTCTGCACAGGCGAGTATCCTCTCGTCGCCGTGCTTCTTTTTTCTCATTCTCATATTCTTTTCCTGATATTTTTGATTTATCTTTTCTCGCTGTTTTACTTTTGGGAAAGTTTTGAAAGGGTGTGGGGTGTGGGGAGAGGGCGAAACTTTTTCAAAAGTTTCCCCTCTCCCCACGTGCCGCCTTATACATTAAATCTGAACAGAACGATGTCGCCGTCCTTCATTACGTATTCCTTGCCCTCGCTGCGAACGAGTCCCTGCTCCTTTGCGGCGACCATATTGCCGCAGGCTACGAGGTCGTCGAAGGCGATGACCTCGGCCCTGATAAAGCCGCGCTCGAAGTCGCTGTGGATCTTGCCTGCTGCCTGAGGTGCTTTAGTGCCTCTTGTGATAGTCCACGCGCGGACCTCCTCGGGTCCTGCGGTAAGGTAGCTGATAAGACCAAGCAGCGAGTAGCTTGCCTTGATGAGCTTATCAAGTCCGCTTTCCTCGATTCCCATATCCTCGAGGAACATCTGCTTTTCCTCGCCCTCGAGCTCTGCGATCTCGGACTCGATGCCCGCGCAGACTGCGATAACGCCACTCTTTTCGGTCTCGGCAAATGCCTTGAGCTTCATATACGCCTCGTTGTTTACGGGCTCTGCGGTCGCGTCGTCCTCGCTGACGTTTGCAACGTATATAACGGGCTTCATGGTAAGCAAAGGGGTGTCGTAAAGACAAGCCAGCTCGTCGTCGGAAAGCTCCATAGTGCGCGCGCACTTGCCCTCCTCTAACGTCGCGTAGATGCGCTCAAAGAGCGCGAGCTCGCCTGCGAGGGTCTTGTCGCCCTTCATTGCCTTTTTGGTTCTGTCTATTCTTCTTTCGACCATTTCCATATCGGAAAAAATGAGCTCCATATTTATGGTCTCGAGGTCACGCATGGGATCGACCGAGCCATCGACGTGAATGATATTGTCGTCCTCAAAGCAACGGACTACGTGAATGATCGCATCACACTCGCGAATGTTGGACAAGAACTTGTTTCCAAGTCCTTCTCCCTGCGACGCGCCCTTAACGAGTCCCGCAATGTCTACGAACTGAATGATCGCGGGGGTATATTTCTTGGGATCGTACATTTTTGCCAGCACGTCAAGGCGGCTGTCGGGTACGGTGACAACGCCCACGTTGGGCTCGATGGTGCAGAAGGGATAGTTTGCCGATTCTGCTCCCGCGTTGGTCAGCGCGTTAAAAAGAGTTGATTTTCCTACGTTTGGAAGTCCCACTATGCCGAGCTTCATATAAAAATTACCTGCTTTCCGTAAAAATACGCATAATTACCTATTATAAATACATTATAATACATTTTTGCGGATTTTTCAAGGGGTGTGAGAGAAATTAGCATCAAAGATTTGCTTTTTTATGCTTGGTCCGTAACTTTTTCCCGCATGCGTGAAAATTTAACGATTTTTGCCTTTAAAAAGGTCGCTTAAGACAATTTGTTAAAAAACCAAGGTCAAAATTTGAATTGTTTTTTAAAACGGTCTGAATTTTATTAAAAAAATCGATAAAATTTTTTAAAAACTACTGTACAAATCGAATTTTTTGTGGTATAATTATTAACAAGAATTGAAATTTAATCTGTTTTCGTGTGTCGACAAATTTAACGGTATTGAAAATTCGTTCAAAATTCAGCCATTTTTCACATAGATTTCCTACATGCAAGTTATAATGAGTTTGAATTACGACGGTAAGCTTCAAAAATCGCACAAAGCAGATCAATTGGAAAGTATAACTTTTACATATTCGGAGGACACAAAAAATGATGGATACTAAAATTCTCGTCATTGAGGACGAGGCGGCACTTGCCGACTCTGTCAAAACATACTTTGAAAACGAGGGCTACGAGGTCAAGATCGCGACTGACGGCTCCGAGGGTATCAACTTTTTCAAGATGTACGACCCCGACATAGTCATTCTCGACATCACCCTTCCCAAGAAGGACGGCTGGCAGGTCTGCCGCGAGATCAGAGAGAATTCTTCCAAGCCGATCATTATGGTCAGCACAAAGGGCGGCGTATTCGACAAGGTGCTCGGTCTTGAGCTCGGCGCGGACGACTATATGGTCAAGCCCGTTGACAACAAGGAGCTTTCGTCGAGAATAAAGGCGGTGCTTCGCCGTTGCCAATCGCACGTTCCGCAGGCTGACGACGAGGTCATCAGATTCGAAAATATTGAGATCAGTCTCCAGAAATACGAGCTTAAGCTTCGCGGCAGAAGCGTAGATATTCCCCCCAAGGAGCTCGAGCTTCTCTACTTCCTCGCTTCCAACTACAACCGCGTATTTACCCGCGATCAGCTTCTTGACAAGGTATGGGGCTTCGACTACCTCGGCGACTCCCGCACTGTAGACGTTCACATCAAGCGTCTGCGCGAAAAGCTTGAAAAAGCGTCTGAAAAATGGGTGATCAAGACGGTTTGGGGCGTTGGCTACAAATTCGAGCTTGTCGACTGATATTAAAATCAACATCTTTACGCCAACCTTGAATATGGGGTTGGCGTATTATTACAAAGGTACCTGAAATGAGCAATACATACAAATCAAACACAAGCTCTCGCACAGAGCAAAAAAACGAGCGTATCAGAAAAAAGAGCGAGCACATAGCAGAAAAAAGCAAGAAGATATCCGACAGAAACGCTCACACGTATCGATTTTTCACCGAGCCGCAGGCTGAGCCGGAGATCGTTGATAACGCTGTCAGCGTTGCGCCCTTGAAAAGCACGGGCGCAAAAAGCGGATTTGGCGCTGCCGCGATACTGTCTGCGATCTCGATAATTCTTTTGATCGCGATGACATCCGCGCTTATGCTCGGGCTTTTCCCCTCCGGTGAAAAAAGCATCGTTTATATTCCGACCTCCAATAACAGCGACGTCGTTGACGGCAACGCTTCACCCGACACCATAAGCAAGGTTAAAAATTCGGTGGTCGTCGTTTCGGCAGAGACCGCTAACGGAACGAGCACGGGTTCGGGCTTCATAGTTGGCGTATCCGAGGACAAATCTTACGACTACGTGGCGACGAATTATCACGTCGTTGCAGACGCGAGTGAGATATACGTGAGGCTATACGAGGCGGGTGATTACGTTATAGCAACGCTTGTCGGCTACTCGTTCGAGGACGACATTGCAGTCCTGCAAATTGCCTCCTCTGGCATCTCTCCTCTGGCGCTTGCAAACTACGAGACCTGCCGCGCAGGAGACGTAGTCTACGCTATAGGAACGCCCGAGGGCGAAAACTTCGCGTGGACGGTCACGCACGGAATAATCTCCACGGTCGACAGAATTCTTTGGATGTACGACGACCAAGGGAACCTTGAAAAAACAATGCGCGTTCTTCAGACCGATACTCCCGTCAACCCAGGAAACTCAGGCGGCCCGCTTATCAATGCGCGAGGAGAAGTCGTGGGCATAATCTCTATGAAGCTCGGAGAAAGCGAGGGAATGGGCTTTGCTCTTCCGATCGACGGCGCGATTGAGATAATCTCGGCTATCATCGCCACGGGCAGCGCGGACGGCGTTGATTCTTCCATCTCCAACGAACGCGCCTTTTTGGGAATAACCTGCGTAGGTGTAAAAGAAGGGCGTTGGTACAAGCTTTTGTCTGACAGAATAACCGAATCCGACGCGATCAACGGATCGTTCCGCGCCGACGCAAGCGGTGTGTACGTTTTGTCGGTGTCTGTCGGCTCCGCCGTCTACGGCAAGCTTGAAAAAGGCGATATTATTACCGAGATCAACGGCTCGAAAATATACAATCTTGCCCAGCTTTCAAATATACTTTACGATCTTAAAGTCGGAGATGAGATCACTCTGACGTATTGCCGAAACGGGCAATATAATACCGTATCCATCCGACTTGGCAAGCAGCCTTGATCTGCCTTGTCTCATAACACAAAAGCACGGACCGTGTTGATACACGGTCCGTGCTTTTGTACTTTTACTGTATCATTACCTTTTGCTTTCCGACAACGAAATGCGCAAACAAAATCGCGCAGAGAACCAGGACGAACGAGATCGCAAACAATATCTGCTGACCGTAGACGGTATATCCGAACAAGGTGTTGTTATTTGCCTGAACGGTTGCCAATATTCTTCCGCCAACAAGCGACGCTCCGAAGCCAAAAACTCCCGAAATGCAGTTTTTGATCGCCGAGGCCTCGGCAAAATAGCGGTTGTCGACGTAGCTATACGTGACATTTACGAAATTACCCTCCACGCCTGCCATACATACATGGAACAGAACCGTATGCACGATGATGAAGAATCTTGTGGACGGGGTTGCGAAAATTCCCGAAAGGAATGACGCTGCCGCTATGACGAGTCCAAGCTCTATTCCCTTTGCAAAGGTGCGCTTATCGCTGTATTTTCCGAACGGCTTTGAGATCAGGGCGCGAGCGAGACAAGCCGATATATTTATGATCTGAATTACCGTCATAGTATACGCAAGATCCTCGGTCTTATACGTTCCGAGAAAGCCTACCGTGATAAATCTCGCGCAATTCCAAAGGATCGCAAGAATGATGACGTTTCGGAAGCTTTTGTTGCCAAGCGTGTTTTTTAAGATCACCCGCATCGGCACCGTGTCCTTCTTCTCCTGCTTTTCTCTGATCTCGTTTTTCATAATAAGAAGCATCGCGAGGTCAAAGGCAAAGAATATCAGCACGGCGACAGCGATAAACAGGAAGCCTCCCTTTGTATTGCCCGATTTATCAAACTTATCAACGGCAATTCCGACGGTGATAGATACCACCACGCCCGTCAAGAGCGACAGCATCTCCTTGCCCGAATTGAAACGGCCCCTCTTCGTCGGCTCGACGAAGGAATTTCCCCATCTGTAAATAAGTGTGGAGACCATATAATTGCCGAAATACGCTATAAGTATGCAAGCCACCGTAAAGGCTTTTCCTATCGGCTTGGCGAACGGCATAAACGGAATGAGGAAAATAATTACGCAGACCATCTGACCCAGCGAGTGGAAAAGCACAGCAAAGCGCTTGGTGTTGGTTATTTTCCTGATAACGAATATTGAAATTATCTGAAACAGGAATGCAAGCGTGATGAAGGACGACAGAATTCCCGTTTCGGCATCGGAAAAGCCTATCGAAGTCAAAAGCTTCGCAAGGAGGCTATCCGCCACCATAAGCGATGCAAAATACTCAAAGGCACATTCCAATTTGTATGCGATACGAGAACGCTTAAACTCGCGCGACTCGTATAAATTTATATTTTCTTCCATAAGATCCTTTTGTTCTCTTAAATTACCCTCCCCGAGAGCTCGGGGAGGGTTCTCTGATTATAATACGTATTCGTCCATTCTCGCCTGAATGCTCTTGGCGATATCCTCGTCGGAAGCTACCTTTTTCATAAAGTAGATCTTGCCGTTTTCATCCTCGACGAATCTATTCGCGTCCTCCTCGAAATTTTCGGGATCAGCGTTGTAAAATTCAATTCTGCCGGGGGCGGTCAAGGAATAGAGATCTCCCTCTCCTTCAAACGCGAACTGAACGGCGGTGAGGTCGTAGGAGCTATTAAATCCAACTCTCGGGAAGACTTGAGTATAAAGCTGATACGACTCGACTATGGGATTATTCGGATGCTTTTCCATCTCCTCGGGTGCATATCCCGTAAATACGGGAAATCCAATATGGAAATCAGACAGATACATAGGTGCGGGGCAATTTTCAAAGCAGAATTTTGCCGCCTTGTAGTCACAGAACACGTTGAACTCTCTTCCCTCGGGCAAAATCGAAGCCATAGAAACTACGGCGTGGATCTTTTTCTTTGCGAGCTCTATTCCGCTAAGGTCACTGTATTTATCGGACCCACTCTTAAGAAAGTCCGCAAACGCGTTGAACATTCCGATAGTTACGATCACCACTCCGTCATCCTCAGCATTTGCCAGCAGACTGCGGTAGAATGAAACGTGGGGCAACAGCTCAAGCGTGCCGTCGTTATATTTTTTTGAATATTTTTCCGCGATATATTTGTTGTATTTTACGTGCGCGGGGTTATCAAAGCTGAAAAATCCCGGCTTGGAATACATACCGATCTTAAAATCGGGGACATTGCAAAACTCTTTTACCGCGTCGACCGTAGCGCTTCCGTAAGTATTTGACGTGCAGTTGCAGACTCCAAGTATATCGGTATTATATTCTTTGGCATAGGAAAACAGCACCGCCAGAGCGCCAACGTCATCACAATCGGGGCCGATATCGGTGTCGAGAATAATGCTTCTGTTTTTCATTTTTAAGGATTCAAACATTTGATCTCACCTCGTGATAAAGTATTTTTTGTTTGTCGGCAGAAAAGAACCTTCCCGACCAATTTGGGAAGATCAACCAAAATATATTATAATACATCGATACACTTCTGTCAACAAAAAAGCTCTTGATTTTTGAAAAGATCGGGAAAGCCGCGCCGTGTGGTGAAGCTTCCCCGACTTAAACTCCTATCGTTCTTCTCGGAAATATGAAAGACCGAGAGATGCGGGAGGCTGATTTTCTTTTTTGCTTCTCATGCTCGTAATGATGAGAACTATAATAGTAACTACGTAAGGAAGCATCTGAATGATAGGCATCATCGGCATGCTTACGCTGATGTAATTATAAAGAACGTAGAGCGCACCGAAAAGGTACGAGCCCACTATACCGACCGAGGGCTTCCAGGTTGCAAAAATAACGAGTGCTATCGCAAGCCAACCTCTGTCACCGAATCCGTTGTTCGACCAAACACCGTTGGTGTAGTCCATAACGTAGTACAAGCCGCCAAGTCCCGCGATCATACCGCCGATGCAGGTGGAAAGATACTTGTATTTTGAGACGTTGATTCCTGCCGCATCTGCCGTCGCGGGATTCTCTCCCACTGCGCGCAGATAAAGTCCCGTTCGGGTCTTTTTCAGGAAAACAGAAGCAACAACCGCGAGGATTATCGCAAGATATACCATAAATCCGTAGCTTAAGAATATGTCGCCAAACCAGCCGAGATCGTCGGCAAAGGGCAATGTTTTCTTGAACACTTTTGCAATCTTGGTGAGTGCGATCGAAGGAACTTCGCTGTCTACCAGCTTGATCAACGAGCCGCCGAAGAAGTTTCCAAATCCTACGCCAAAGGTGGTCAGGGCAAGACCGGTAACGTTCTGATTTGCTCTGAGCGTAACCGTCAGGAAGCAATAAAGCAAGGACGCCAAAAGCGAGCCCAAAAGGCTGGAAAGCAGCGGAATAATGATCGCAAGTGCGGGATTAACCGTTCTTCCCGCGGAGCTCTGATAAAGAAATCCGCCGATAACGCCTGAAATACCGCCGATGTACATGATTCCGGGAATACCGAGATTAAGATTTCCCGATTTTTCGGTCAAAATTTCTCCCGTTGAGCCGAAAAGCAGTGCTGTTCCCTGCAAAATAGCACGCTGAATAAACAATACTATTGGAAATCCGAAGATCATTCCAGCACCTCCTTTTCGCCTTTCTTTGCAAAGAGCTTATGGTTCTTATTTACGTTGATCTTATACTGCACGAAGAATTCACATCCGATGATGAAGAAAAGAATGATTCCCGTAAGGATCTCTCCGTAGGACTTGTTAAGTCCCAAAGCAGACGACATCTCCCCTGCTCCAAGATCAAGGAATACCAGCAAAAACGAGGTAAAGACCATAATTACGGGATTGAATTTTGCAAGCCAGGAGACCATGATCGCGGTAAATCCGCGTCCGCTGACAAGGTCCGCGTCGATAGAGTGCGAGGTCGCACCAACAAGCAAAAATCCGATCAGGCCGCAGATCGCACCCGAGATAGCCATGGTGCGAATGATGACCTTCTTTACGTTTATTCCAACGTATCGCGCGGTATTCTCGCTTTCTCCGACTACGGAGATCTCGTATCCCTGCTTGGTCTTCTTTAGATAGATATACATAAGCACGCAAAGCGCGGCTACGATAACGATATTGAGCAGATATTGCACACCAAAGAGATTGGGTACCCATCCGTGAACCAATATCGTAGGACCTACGGTGTTGGATCCACTCTTGTCCGCTATCTTCAAAAAGCTTTCGACGAGTTGGATCGCGACGTAGTTCATCATAAGGGTGAACAGGGTCTCGTTGGTTCCCCAGAATGCCTTGAAGAATGCGGGCAAAACTCCCCACAAAATTCCTGCTATTATACTTGCTCCAAGCATTATAACGATAAGCAGCCACTCGGGAACGCTTCCCCCTACCCAGAACATACAAGCCGCAGTTGCAAGACATCCTATAAGCACCTGTCCCTCTGCTCCCGTGTTCCAGAATCTCATTCTGAAAGCGGGTGTGACAGCAAGAGATATTCCCAGAAGCACCGCGATCTCCTGGAGCGTGACCCAAGCTCTGTCGCCGTTTCCAAACGCGCCGTCAAAAATGGAAGCGTATATATCAAAGGGATTTTTGCCCGTAACAAAGACCGATACGATTCCTCCGACAATAAGCGCCAGCACTATTGCCGCAGCGCGAATGCCTATCGCCTGTATAAGCGGAAGCTGTCCGCGCTTGGTTATATGGAAAAGGGGCTCGCGCTTCTTTTTATCCTTGTGACCGTCGTGCTTTACGTCTTGGGCTGCCGCTTCGGTCTCGTTTACGCGGTCGATATTCTCACTCATCGCTAAGGCTCTCCTTTTCTTCAGAATTTGTATGGGGCTCCTGATCCTCCAAAACAGAGGTGGTCTTGGTCATAAGCAGACCCAATTCTTCTTTGGTGATCGTTCTCGCGTCGACTATTCCCGTGATCTTGCCCGAAGCGATGACCATTATTCTGTCGCAAAGATCCATCAGAACGTCAAGGTCCTCGCCGACGAACATAACTGCAACGCCGCTTTCCTTCTGTTTAGTCAAAAGGTTATAGATGGTATATGACGAATTGATGTCAAGTCCTCTTACGGGATAAGCCGCCATAAATACCTTGGGCGCGGATGCGATCTCGCGTCCTACGAGCAGCTTCTGTACGTTACCGCCCGAAAGACGACGGACGGGTGTGCTCGTGCCGGGGGTCACGACCTCGAGCTCGTCAATGATCTTATCGGCAAGCTCCTTGGGCTTCTTTCTGTCAACGAAGACCGTGCTCTTTTCATATCCGCGGAGCATCATATTATCGACCGCGTCCATATTTCCTACAAGACCCATTCCAAGTCGGTCCTCGGGAACGAAGGAAAGTCTGATTCCAAGATCTCTGATCTCGGCGGTAGTCTTGGTTCTCAGGTCGATAAGCTCTTTACTTTCAGGTTCGATATAAGAAATTTTTCCGCTTTCGGTGGGCTGGATTCCCGCGATCGCCTCAAGAAGCTCCTTTTGTCCGCTTCCTGCGATACCCGCGATACCCAAGATTTCTCCTCCGTGAACGGAAAAGCTGACGTCCTGCAACACCTTGACACCGTATTCGTCCAGGCAATTCAGCTTGTCTACGACAAGTCGCTCACCAAGCCCAAGCGCGTCTGTTCTGTCGATGTTGAGCGCGATCTTCTTTCCGACCATCATTTCGGTCAGCTCGCTCTCGCCCGTCATCGCGGTCTCGACCGTGCCGACGTACTCACCCTTACGCAAGACTGCAACTCTGTCGGACAGCGACAAGACCTCGTGCATCTTATGCGTTATGATGATGATACACTTTCCGTCGTCACGCATTCTGCGGAGAACCGCGAAAAGCTTGTCGGTCTCCTGTGGAGTCAAGACCGCCGTGGGCTCGTCAAGGATAAGGATATCAGCGCCGCGATAAAGCACCTTGAGTATCTCTACCGTCTGCTTCTCCGACACCGACATATTATATATCTTTTTCTCAGGGCTGATCTCAAAGCCGTATTTATCGGCGATCTCGGCGATCCTTGCCGACGATTCCTTTAAATTAAACTTTTTTCCGTCCTCAATACCAAGAACTATATTTTCGGTCGCCGAAAAAACGTCTACCAGCTTAAAGTGCTGGTGGATCATTCCAACCCCGTATTTGAAGGAGTCCTTGGGCGACAGGATCTGCGCCTTGTTGCCGTCAATATAGATCTCTCCTTCATCGGGATAATATATTCCCGAGATCATATTCATCAGCGTGGTCTTGCCGCTTCCGTTTTCACCCAGAACGGCAAGTATCTCTCCGTGGTGGACCGACAGACTGACGTCGTGGTTTGCCACAACGGCTCCGAACCGCTTGGTTACGTGTTTTAATTCAAGTGCTATTGCGCCTTTCACAGCGTACCTCCTTGCAGCATACGTTTTTGTATTTTAACGAAACACCGTCTTTCAAACTATATACCCTTAAAATACAAAAACAAAAATCAATAAGGGCTGTCGCAACCCGTAATTTTCAAATTGCGACAGCCCTTGCTGTTAGCTTATCAATACTTTGTATTGAGGTTTTCGATACCGTCTATAAGAATGTCGAAGTAAGGAGCCGAACGATCGCCGGACTCGTTGAAGTAACCGTCCTTGATAGCCTCGGTGTCGGGAGTGAATGCATCGTCAGTATCAACGTCTGCCATGTAGGAGGTCAGCTTCTCGCCGTTAACGGTGATGTAGTTGTCCTTGGTAACGTCAAACACCTGGAGAGTGCCTGCCTTGAAGCCTGCAATAGCATCCTCAATAGCCTTAACGGTTCCCTCTGCAGCAACGTCGAGGTTGATGCCGGAAAGAACTACGGAGCCTTCCTTGATACCGCCGCACCAGTCTGCTGCGATCTCGGTTCCGTTGATAACGGACTCGATGATGTATGTGTAGTAAGGCGCCCAGTTGATAGCGGAAGAAACGATAAAGGTCTCAGGGCAAGCGTCGTAGGTGCTTCCGTTGTAGGAAACGTTAGGAACGCCCTTAACCTCACATGCGGAGGGAGCACCCATGGAGTCTGCGTGCTGAGAGATAAGAACGCAGCCTGCTGCGAGAAGTGCGTTTGCAGCTTCCTGCTCAAGAGCCTCGTCGTACCAAGAACCTGTATACTGAACCTTCATAGTAACGGAAGGACATACGGACTTTGCACCAAGGTAGAAGGAGGTAAATCCGGACATAACCTCTGCATAGGTGAACGCACCAACGTAACCCATAACAGCCTGGTCAGCGGTGATCTTGCCTGCTTCGATCATCTCGTTGAGCTTGAGACCTGCAGCGATACCTGCAAGGTATCTTCCCTGATAGATGGAAGCAAATGCGTTGTGGAAGTTGTCAAGACCTGCGGTATGAGCCATGGTACCGGTAGCGTGGCAGAACTCAACCTCGGGGAATTCTGCTGCAGCCTGAAGCATAAAGGGCTCGTGGCCGAAGGAATTAGCGAAAACGATCTTACAGCCCTGGCTTGCAAGGTCCTTTGCTGCAACGTAGCAAGCGTTGGACTCGTCAATGTTTGTCTTAACGATAACCTGAGCGTCGGTGAGTCCGAGCGCGGTCTTCACGGCAGTAACTGCCTTAAGGAAGTTGTTGTCGTAGGTGGAGTTTTCATCATGCAGACAGATGAAGCCGATCTTGAAATCATCGGGGATTTCAACGCTCGAGCTGACCGCGGGGGTAGGAAGGGGAGACTCGCTGAGTCCCTTAAGCTCGTCGGAGCCGGTATCGCAGGAAGCAAATACTGCACAGAGGGTTGCGATCATTGCTGCTACGAGAACGAGAGAGAGAATTTTCTTGAACATGTCCAATGTTCCTCCATAAAAATTTTTATTTTTACCCGGGAAAGCTCCCGATTGTAAACAAAAAAGCAGTCATATCAATAACTGCCGACAATCCACCCCTTGCGGAACACCAATAGTCGCGCATTTGCCGCGCGGTAGAAACTTCCGAGCCTTCGAACGCATGTCACGTTCTCTCATTCGGGATTATATCGGTAGTTTGATATTAAATTTTGCGGTATCAGTCGCAGAACACGACCCCGCCCGCGACGCTCATCGAGGCTACTCTTGCCAGAGATTCGACTCTTACACCCATTTCGTTACGGATATAGTCGCCGCCGCCCTGATACGCCTTCTCAATTATTATGCCTGCTCCGACGACCTCGGCTCCCGCATCTTTTGCAAGAGAGATCAAACCCTTGAGCGCACTGCCCTTAGCAAGAAAATCGTCGATGATAAGCACCTTATCTCCCTTGCCGAGAAATTCCCTTGACACGATAACGTCGTAGGTCTTTCCGTGAGTATAGGACTCGACCTTGGACGAATAAACGTCCGCGCTTATGTTGATCGACTTGGATTTTTTCGCAAACACTACGGGGACGTTGAAATGCGCGGCAACAAGACAGGCAATACCGATCCCCGACGCTTCTATCGTAAGGATCTTGTTGATGCCGCAATCACCGAAAAGTCTGTAAAATTCTTTTCCCAGCTCGCTGATAAATCCTACGTCTATCTGATGATTTACAAAGCTGTCTACCTTCAGCACATCGCCTTCGAAAATTTTTCCGTCGCGGCGTATTCTGTCCTCAAGAAGTTTCACGTCTGCCTCCGTCATGATCCTGTCGGATCTCACTAAAATATAATTCTTACATTAATTATACTATATGCGCTCACAATTTTCAATCGTCAAAAAACACAATTAACCGCGGTTTTTTGCGGGTTTGTTGGTTAATTTTACACAAATATATCACAGATATCTCACCATTCAGACAAACGTCACGCTTAAAAATCAAAAAAACCTCCGAACTTTCATTTTTTGGCGCTGTTACCATTGACTTTTCGAAGAAAATATGTTAAAATAACTTATAGAATATTTCGTCCGCGGACAAAACATACTTGATATAGGAGAACGTATATGGAACAGAGAATCATTGAGATCATTGCAGAATATCAGGGTCGCCCCGTTGAAAATTACGGCATTGATCAGAAATTCACCGAAATGGGTCTTGACTCGCTCGACCTTGCAGAGCTCGTTATCGAGCTTGAAAACGAGGGCTTGACCGTGGAGCTTTCCCCCGAGATCAACACCCCCGCAAAGCTTGCGGCGGCGATCAAAAACGGTTAATAAAAAAAAGAAAAGGTCTGCTATCTCCCTCGATAGCAGACCTTTTCTTTTTTTCGTTCAATTTCAGCTCACGACGCATAACGCGCCAAATTTATTACTTAACGCGTTTTTGCTTTATTCTGATAGTCACAACGGTTGCAATCGACGCAACGCTGAGCGCCACGAGCGCACCGCAAGCCACGTAGAACGGGACCTCCGACCCTTCTTCTTCAGGCTCGTCCGATCCTCCGATCCCGCCCGGGATCATCGTGATCTCAGAATCAGACTCATCCTCGCTCTGCTCGGTCGTTTCCTCGTCGGTATTTTCATATTGGGGGATGGTTTCCTCGGTCGTTTCCGCCGACGAGCTTTCTTCGGTATTCCAAGGAGGTAAGAAGATATCTCCACCCGTGCCCGTTTCCTCTTCCTTAGTCGTCTCTTCGGGCTCCTCGCCCCAATATCCACTCTCTTCGAGCATCAGCGACGACAAAGCAAAAGCCATTCCCTTTGCGGCATCCTCGCTCTGATAGAACATAAAATCGGAGATTTCCAGATAGTATCCCGCAAAGCCCTCTGCACACCAATCGACACGAAAGCCCTTGAACGTTTTGTCTCCATCTTCTCTATTCCAGCCGTATTTCAGACCGGTGTTCTCCTCAAGACCGTCGTCTTCTGCCATATCAAGAACCATAGTGTTCCACGTCACCGCGCGGTTGTAGCTCGCCTGTGCCGAGTGACAAACATACTTCTCTGCTCGTATCATTTCCATCAAGCTTTGGGCAGAGCCCGTCAAGGTAAACAGCTCCATAACCGAATTAGCTATCTCCGGCGCGCTGTACCTTATGACCGTATATCTGAACTCGTCAGTTGTAAGCGCTTGCATTCCGTTGGCTTCCGTGTAGCCAAGATAATCGAACATCGCCTGCGGATCGTTAGATTCTCCGTCATCGACGTATCTGTATATAAGGTTGCCTTCGATTGCGTCGATTTTAGTATTAAGTGAGTTGCCGTGGCAAAAATATGCAACGTCCGACTCCTTGAAATCCGAAAGCGTCTGAACGGGAGTATATATCTCCGTCATCAAGCCGTAAGCGGCGTCGTTGACTGCCTTCGCATCATCCGAAAAGATGACTGCCGCGATCTCGCATTTGGTTCCCGCTGCCAAGTTGCCGCCCTCAAGATAGTCCAATCTGAACTCATATATGCTTCCGCCCCAGCCCTCTTCGTCCTTCATATCAAACTCCAAAAACTGCCAACCGTTGCCGAACAAATAAGTCGAGGTAGTTTTCGCGTCTTCTCCCAGTCTCATCTCCTCGCCGCCGCGAGCGCTTGTGTGATAGTAAATGGAAAAATTCGAAAATTCGTTGATAGGAGCACGAGCTAAAACGACCACGTATCTGCTTGCAGCATATCCCTTAAGATCAACGTAAACAAATGCATCGTTGGTTTCATCGGTGACGGTAAGATCCACTACGGATATACCGTCGCGCTCGACAAGCTCCACCGACGAGAAATTCGGTGCGTACAGCTTATCTGCGAGCTCGTCGGCACGCAGGACCAGGCACTGAGAGCCTTCGTCGCCGTCTTCCGTGATATCCGTCGAGCTCTCCTCCGTGACCGCGTTATCTGCAAGCGCCGAGAAGCAGGAGAGGATGCCCGTGAAAATCAACACCGACAGAAATATTGCAAGTATTCCGCGAATCCTAAATTTCGTGACTTCCTTGTTCATTTACCAATACCTCTTTAGAATTTTATCAATCAGATCCGACTCGTTCAATATTTGAGCCGCACACAAAAAAGCAATGCGTTTTTTCTTCAACGATCACGTTTTTCCCCGAATATCCAATCTCGCGAGCCGTAACGTAAAAGCTATCGCGAAACGGCAACGGCGCTATCACCGCATATTCCCAAGCATCTCCCGCACTCGCGGGCAAAACGCGAGATACGGTATAGGTCTCGGCAAGATTTTCGCTGCTCACCGTGATCTCAAAGCCTGCGGCAAAATAATCTTTATCGGAAAAACCCGAGAGGCACATCGCGCAACTTTTCTCAAGGGCCCCGTTGAGATCCATCCACCGAACCGATACGGAGTCGCCTTGCCCGACTGCGCCCTGCTCGCGATCGAAGCATTCGCTCAGGTCAAGCCGTACGGTCACGTCGTCAAAAAAGAGCTCTCCGTATCCCGATTCGGACTTTTCGTATGCAGAATCGGTCGAAACGGCTATTTCGGACAAAAGCTTGCCGTCGCCCGTCCCGTTAAGCTTCGTTTCGTTTACCGCAAAGAAAAATCTGCACCAAACGCCGTCAAAATTCTCATCCGAGTCGATAAGTATACGCAATTTTCCGTTTGATTCCAAACAAGAAACGGTTATTTGCTCGGAAAGAGCATCGTTTTTGACGAACGTCAAAAACGACAACCACTCGGGATCGTACGAAAGCGTTGCCAACACTCCGCAAGCCGATCTTGACGAGCCCAGCGTTATTTCAATGCATCCGCCGCCATCCGACACCAAAGTCTCAATAAACAAGACCCCCTCGTCCCCGACACGCGCCGACGTGCCCTCCTCAAAAGCAAGGCAATCCGACGCAAGAGCAACGAACAAGATCGCCACCGCAACAGCGAGAGCGAACGACTTTTTACAATACTTTCTTAAATTATATCTCATATCACCGTAAATGTCAAGCGATCGTTCAAAATATTACACGTATTTGCCGCAAAATGAACGCTTCGCCGTTAAGCCCCCAAAACAGTCTTTTTTGAAAATTTATTTCCGTTCATTGCGTTATATTCCATACTTTACCTCAAAAATTCGGGATTGAAAACCAACGCTGTGGGACAAACTAACTTTGCGTCAACCTGACAAGATCAATTTGGCGCAAAGAGACGAATACGGAGCACAGGCTATGTTAAAAAAGAAGATCATAATTTCCGCATTGGCGCTGACCATGTGCACGAGTGCCTTGTTAGCATCTTGCGGAGTAAACGACAGCACGACGAATGACAACTCGGACAAGGAAACGACCGTAGAGACTACGAAAAAGCCCTCCAACAGCGTCGCAGGAGAGATCGGCAGCGATGTTGGAGACATGGCAGGCGACGTGATAAACGGTGCCGGCAATATCGTAAGTGACGTTGTGGACGGAGATAACCTCGAGGATGCCACACACGGCACGGAGGCAGAAAAGGACGAGGGTGCGAGCGAAAACGCCAAGCACCACAGAACTCCTTACGGAAAATAAGGAGCCGAACAAGTTTTTAAAAAACACAGCCGTTTGTCTTTGGGCAAGCGGCTGTTGTTATTCAAATCACAAAACGAGTTGACAAACCGGCTCCAAAAGGGTATAATTAAGGTACGATATCACCGAGGAGGCTCGCTTATGGTAAAAATACATACAAATTTTGATAAAAGCTGCGGAAGGATCAAGCCAATGCACGCGATCAACAACATGCCGACCGTTCCGACGGATTGGGGATACGGTCTTTTCAGCAAGCTTCGCGAGGCGCACGTGCCGTACGCTCGTTTGCACGACACTGGAGGATATTTCGGCGGAGCGCACTACGTTGATATCCCAAACGTTTTTCCCTGCTTCGACGCCGATGAAAACGATCCCGAGTCCTATGATTTCGCATTCACCGACGCCTTGCTGTCCGAGATCTGCGCCAACGGCATAAAGCCATATTACCGCCTCGGCGTTTCGATCGAAAATCATCAATACATAAAGCCGTATCACATCTTTCCCCCGAAGGATTATGAAAAATGGGCACGAATATGTGAGCACGTTATCCTTCACTACAACGAGGGCTGGGCAAACGGCTTCCATATGGGAATAGAGTATTGGGAGATCTGGAACGAGCCCGACAATCAGCCCGAAGTCAAGGACAACGTAATGTGGAAGGGCTCTATGGAGGATTATTTCAGACTGTACGAGGTCACGGCAACGCATCTGAAGAAAAAATTCCCCCACCTGAAGATCGGAGGCTACGGATCTTGCGGTTTTTACGCGATCAACTCGGTCGACGTATCAAGCATTGCGAATTCGTCCTCGCGAACCGAATATTTTATTGAATTTTTCGTAAAATTCGTCGAATATGCACGCGACCGCAAGCTTCCGCTTGACTTTTTCAGCTGGCATAGCTATGCGGGAATAAGGGATATGGCACAGTTTGCCGAATTTCCGAGAAAAGCGCTCGACGACGCGGGATATACGAGCTGCGAGATACATCTCAACGAGTGGAATCCGGGCTTCCATCTGCGCGGGACCGCAGAGGATGCCGCAAACGTTATGACAAATATGATAGTGATGCAAAACGCCCCCGTCGATATGCTGATGTATTACGACGCCAACGTTATGTCTCCCTATTGCGGTCTTTTCAATCCGATCGACCACGGGGTTTTCAATACTTATTATTCCTTCTATATTTTCGGTCAGCTCTACGCGCTCGGCGAGCAGGTCGAGTGCTCTTCCGACTGTGACGAGGTTCACGCCCTTGCGGCACGCGGAGATCAGGGCGCGGCCGTTGCTATAGTCAATCACACGGGCGCCGAGCAAAAGATCTCCCTCTCTTTTGATGGCACAAGAGATGAAAACGCAAAAATTTTCTCAGCAGACGGAAATCACGCTTTCCTCGAAATCAGCGAAGATCTTTCTTGCTTAACGGTAGCGCCCAATAGCATAAACTTCGTGAAATTCGGCGATTTTTAAATTTTTAGTTTATTTTTCTATTTTTTGTTAATATAGTTTTTTTCATAAAACGCAAAAATTTTTCCAAAAGCTATTGACACGGTCGCTTCTGCGTGTTATAATGTACACTGAATATCAGTCTGCGGGACGCCGCAGGCGTTACGACGAAAACACAAATACTTAAGTATGAACGGAGACATGTCAAAATGAAAAGCGAAAAGCTCGTATATTCTGCCCCTTCCGTCAAACTGTCGCTCGTTGAGGAAGACATCTTGACCTGGAGCCCCGGCGAAGTTAACACTTTTGAAGAACAGCCGGTAACCGACAAGGCAGCAGAATAAATCACAAAAAAACAGCAAAAAACCCACTCATGCGCAGAGTGGGTTTTTTGCTGTTTTTTTGCGAGATCAGCGTTCGCTCGCGCATTAAAAAGCTATGATTTTAGGTCATTGAAACAGAAAATTCCGCGAAATGAAGCCAAATCACAGAGTCCTTTCTGATACATTTTTGTGAATTGTCACAACAAAAAGAAGGGGCACAGGCATTGACAGATGCGGGTTGCTGTGGTATAATTAATATGATTAATATGAAACAAATATTTTGTCAAACCATTGTCAACTCCTACGCAAGTACCGACTTGTTTCGAACCGGCCACCCCGTCGCGACCAGTTACACTTGCCATATTTGCGCACGGTCACGACACTCTAAGAAAGGAAAAGCATTATGATGAAGACAAAACGATTTTTGGTTAAATCCTTGGCAACGATGCTCGCGTTTTTGTTCGTCGTATCGGGAATGGCGTTCCCTGCATTCGCGGCAACCGAGAGCACAGAAACCATCGGAGGCGACTTGGGCGATAAGCTCGTCGCAATAAACGTTGCCATACACGGACAGGTGTCATTGCTGTTCTATTTTACCGATCTTGACAACGTTTCTTATTTCAAAGTCGTAATTCCCACGCAAAGCGGCGCTGAGACCAAGGAGGTACAGAAGGATTCTCTTAAATACGATTCAGCGAAAGACAGATATCTGCTCGAGGTTTCGATCGCAGCTGCTCAGCAGACTGACACGATATCCGTCCAAGCCTTTGATGCAAATAACAACGGAGGCAAGGTCCGCGGCTATTCCGTAAGGAACTATGCCGATATGGTGTTTGCTCTCGCAGAGAAAGACCCCGACAAGTATTACTACGCTTGTGAAGCACTGAAGGCAATGCTCAACTACGGAGCAATGGCTCAGAAATATTTCGGATACAACACAACCAACCTCGCAAACGACGGTCTTTATGCCGACGGAACCAATCCCGTTAACGGCATGAACGCCTCAAACATGTACATATTGCCCGACTGGACATCAACATTGGAAATGAACGGCTCCGTAGGGTTCGCTCTTGCAAGATGCGTTCTTGACGGGAAGGTGTCGTTGAGAATATATCCCTCATACACCGGAGATTTTTCCAAGCTCTCGGTACGAGCCGGTTTTTCCAAAGATAACCTCGTTAACGATCAGCTTTATCAGGACGAAAAAGGTTATTACATAGCCATAAACGGAGTTTCTGCCAAGAGCTTCGACCATCTTTATTACGTTGAAATAACCGACACTGCCAACAACAACACTGTTACAAGAGGTTCTTACAGTGTTTTGAACTACGTGCAGGGGCTCTTCAACGAAGACCCCGAGCTCGCCGCATCTATGTATATGTATTACGTATGGGTCTCCGCTTACGTCAATAATACAACAGAGGGCTTCATCAACCCTGGCTGCACCCATACAAGAACTCACATAGATCTCAAGGGCGTTCCCGGAGAAACCTGCTCCGACTGCGGATATTTCTTTGCAGGATTTAAAATCCTTGGTTCAGATACGGACGCAGCCTGCCCCGACAAAAATCACAACGTCGAGGCATATTGGACCGGACGTGATGCTATCCATTACAACGTAAGCGAGTACGAAAATGTTACGCGCGACGGCATTCGATTCAACAACACCATAAAGTCACTTACTCTTTCAAACTTCTGGAACAGTGAGGAGACCGATGCATCGTTCAACCGTTTCTCCCTTTCTTACTACTCCTCCGAGCCCGTTAAGATAACTCTGAACTACACGCTTGGCGGCTCCAAAAAGAGTTCCGATTATTATCTCGAAGCGGGAGAGCATACGTTCAACGCGGTATTGCCCGAATTTTTGGACAACGGCAAGGCTTCGTCTTTCGATTCTATAGTGGTAGAGTCGTGCAAGCCTGATGCAGAGGTTGCGTTCGTTCTTTTCGACTACGTGCTCGAAACATTGGATTTGTCCACTCCCGCGACATTGTCTGCAGCGTCGGTGTCGTTCGACGGTTCCTCGGTGCTTACTATGGACGGCGATGCATCCTTCACGCAAAAGCTCTCTATTGATCTCGCCTATGGGGGTGCGATAACTTGGCTTTCCCATGCTCACGTCGGCAAGGACTACAGCCTTGTTAAGAACGTTGCAACCTCAAAATTTGCTCAATACGACTGGCAGATCGACAGCGGAACGCGCCTCATCGACGTTCAAATTCTTGACATTCCCTCAAAGTATAGCCACATGGATGGCTTTAGTGCAAAGGTGTATCCTGCCATTTGCGTAAAATATCTCACTGGAGAGAACGGAAGCGAGACTGCAACCTATTTCGAGTGCACTTATTCCGCTGTTTATAATGACAATGGCGGTCTAAACGTTATCCAGGTAGATAACCGACAGATCGATTTTTCGGGCGTTGACGGAAAGTTCGATGTGCACTCACTGCCCACTCTACACACAATAACTTTCCCGTACCACCTGTATGCATTCGACGGCGGTACCTCTTGGGAAAACGGCTCATCCCCGACACTTTACGAGACTTCTGCTACACCCACAACCCACAACTTCAGAAACAGCACAAAAGAGGCTTGGTGCGCTTGGGTATCGGATGAAATAAACGGCATTCGCCCCACAATCGGAATTTATGTTCCCAACGTCGACTCGTTTGAAGTACAGCTTGCAGGAAATTCAGGCGAGATGACTGATTACGATTCCACAGAAAATTACGGACGGATCGCTATGCAAAAGACGATGAAAACATATTCTTACGAAGCTATTGAATATAGTTATTTGATCGCCATAAGCACCTCCGTTGAGCCTGTTCGTGCGCAGTTTGGTGCGCTTCAAGGTTTCGCGACTAACGAAGATCTCAACAACGACTACATTTCCACGAGAATTCCCGACGAACAACCCGATATGACCGATCTCTCGTTCGTATCCGAGCAGTCCAACCTGCTTCTGCGCGATGCGACAAACGCTATCGTAAGATATCACGATGCCACCTGTTCTGCTGGAATCATCGCAACGGGAAGCACCCCCTCGGTTTATCTTGATTTCCTGCTTTACGATCACGTTACGGGTTACACGACCTATTCGGCAAAAGATTTCGTTCAGCTCAGAATCAAATATATGGTCCCCGAGGAATGCGGAGATCAGACCTGCACGATCTATCTAAACGGCACAACGGCGCTCGGAACCGTAACGCTCACAGCGGACGGCACTTATCGCACTGAGGTTATCAGCATTTCCTCGGTCACCTCGGGCAGCTCGGCTACGATCCAAAATCTTAAGCTTTCTTTTGACAATGCAACCGAAGGCGACGAGATATACGTAAGAGGCATACAGCTTCTCACCAACGAAGACCGCTTCGTTAATGCAGATTTCATTCCCCAAATAGATATGACCGACATTTTGACCATAGGTCAGGATGCAAACAAAATCAACAACTCGACGATGGAGTTCGACGCGGAAGAAAATGCAATAAAGCTCACCGCCCTGAACAACGACCCGTGGGTATACGTAAACTACAGCGCAAACAATTTGACGCCCGACGCTTCCAAGTACAATACGATACAGTTCACTTGTATGATCCCCGCAGGACAGTCCTTGTCTTATTACCACGTCGATATTTATCTGAAGCTCGTTGGAGTTGATACTCCGATATCTATCCGCATCTCCTCAATAAAGGCAGACGGAGAATACCACACCGTCGTCGTTCCCATTCCTTCGGGCATTACCGGAACCATCGAATACGTCAGACTTGACTATCTGGACTCCTCCGCAGCGAACGACGTAATGTATCTCCACTCGCTTATCATCTCCGCAGACACCATCGAACAGGAGCTTTCAAGCGTTGCCTTTACCGACAGAGGTTCTCCTGCCTTGTACTATGCCGCAGGAAACAATTATGACATCTGGCAAGGCATATTCAATTACGCTTATCAGCTCTACGAATTTATTCCCATCGCAAGCTCGAGCCAGTCCGGTGTGACCTTCGACAAAAGCGAGGGCTCGCTCAAGCTCTCCGCAGATGAGCTCCCCTCCGACAAGAATGCTCAGGATTTCGACCCCTTCATTTCGTTCCGCTTCGACGGACTAAGCGTTTCGACCCAAAAATATTCCGGCATCAGAATAAAGTACAAGGTCCCCGAGGGATCCAGCACCAACCAGAAGGTTCAGTTCTTTATTGACACCACGGGCATGGATAGCATCGGTCTGGTAGGCTATCAGGGCGTAGCATCTACGCTCAACAACATCGAGGTAAGCGGAGAATACAATTACCTTGAAGTCGATTTTTCGAGCCTTGCTTACAACGGCAGTAACTTGTGGACGGGTAACATCGAGGGTATACGTCTCGACTACTTCTTCACCTACTACGCCGGTGAGCCGAACACTATGTATATCACACAGATTGAGCTTATTCCCGTAAATTAAAAAACAGATATTTTTATATCAAAAAACAACAAATCCCCTTGTCGCATAAGCGATGAGGGGATTTTGCACAAAAAAAGCAAATTTTAAGGGCTCAAAACGCATTATTTTATGAAAATTGTTATACAAAATGTACAAATCGTGCTAATCTTTGCCAAAATGCTTGACTTTTGTTTTTTTGCGTTGTATAATATAATATGTAGCGTCGAGTGTTTGAAAACGCTTTTTGTTTTTTAACGAACGATGCAAAATCTATTCCAGACAAGAGGTAGACTATGAAAAAACTTTTCACAAAGCTTCTTGCCGTAATGCTTGTTTGCTTGTTTGCAATATCGGGATTTAATTTCTCGGTCATCGCAGACAACTCCGCCGATCACGGAGAAACGCTTGCGGCGATGAACATTGAAGTATCGGGTAAGATATCCTTGATGTTCTATTTCACAGACATGGATGACGTGTCCTACTTTAAGGTCTCAGTTCCTAACAAGGACAAAACGACGACCGTGACCACCGTCAACAAGGGCGATCTTAAGATCGACTCCAAGGGCAGATATCTGCTCAAGGTGCCCGTTGCGGCAGCCCAGCAGGCTGACAAGGTCACTGTAACCAGCTACAACTCGGCAAACGTTGCAGGAACGACCCGTTCCTACGCAGTTAAGGACTATGCCGACTTGTTGTTTAAGGCAGCAGGCACCAACGCAAGCTTGCAGAAGGCTGCAAAGGCAGTTGAGGCAATGCTCAACTACGGTGCTATGGCACAGACCTACTTCGGATATAACACAGAAAATCCCGCGAACAACGGCTTGTTCTACAGAGATACCAACCCCGTAGACGATATGAACTACGAGGATCTTTACGGAATCGCCGCTTCGGAGGAATCCGGTCCCCAGGGACAGGGACAGATCTCGTTTACCGCTGTAAATGCATATCTTGAGGACGCGGTTTCGCTTCGCTTCTATTTCGAGTATAGCGGAACGACCAAGCCGGAGAACCTTACGGTTCAAATAAACGGTACACAATATCCCAACCAGGTTCTCAAGGACGAGAGTGGAAAATATTACGTTCTCATAAACAACATTCCCGCAACCCTCTTCAACGAGAAGTATCAGGTGCTTGTCAGCGACGGCCCCAGCTATGCCGTTGTAAAGTACAGCGTGCTGAATTACATTCAGGCGCGCCTTGCAAAGACCGATGATCAGGCGTTCATGGACGTTGCTTACTCTATGTTCCAGTTCTACGGTTGGACCAACGAGTATCAGAACAATCCCGTCATCTCGGGCTCTGACCACATAGCCGCTTGCAGCCACGACCGTACTCACATCAACGCCGGAACAAAGGCGATCATCTGCTCCGACTGCGGATATCAGACGGGAACTGCGGGTTCGTTCGCGCTCGACGGTTCTACTATTACCTCGGGCGATTTCTCCTACACAGTAGGCGCAACGACCAATGACGTGGGAGGCGTGTTCGAAACGACCGCAGACAACGGTCTTCATATGGAGTACGGCGAGGTTATGACGATCTCGGGCACAAACATTACGAGCACGGTAGACAATAACTATTTCACGATCGACTACTACGCTACTGCGCCCGTGAAGGTGACGATGACGTATCAAATAACATATACGTATACAAAGGACGCTATGGGCGACATGTTTGGAACTACGTATACTGCAACCGGAACCGTTGGAGAGGTATATTATCTTGAAGCCGGAGAAAAGGTGTTCAACGCATTGGAATACTCTGCTTTGGACGGAAGAACAGCTATGTATGACTGTACAACCGTAACAGGACAAAGCGTATACAAATCTTCGATAACCGCCTTCACCCTCCAGAACATCCAGGTAACTCCCCTTGCTGAATCAGGCGCTGACTTCGTAATGTTCAAATACACCCCGGACAGCAAGAGCGTTAGCTTTTCTACCTATCCGAATAGCGGTGTTGATAATATAACCGAAAAAATGCTCTACACCGAAAACGGCTACTACAAGCTCGGCGTCAGCATTACCTACGGCGGTGCGCTCTCTGAGCTTTATGACCTGACCGCAGGTACCAGCACCAATGATTCGACCAACGGCAAGATTACCAAGAACAGCAACCTTATAAACCGTTACGATACGGGACGTCTGATCCAGCAGTCCTACTACGGAACCACGGGTGCCGACAACAACGGAGACGGTCTTCCCGATGATGGCTACACACCGAAATACTATAACGTTGCGGGAAACATCTGCAAGTGGAACTACAACCCCGTACAGGGCGGAGACATGAGCCAGAACCGTGCCCGTCTTATCGACTACGAGGTGGTTGACGGTAAGTACATATACATTAAGACTCAGCCTCGCGACTGGGCGTGCCAAGACTCAGAAGGCAACGATCTTAACGACGGCGGACGCTTCACCTTCTGCTATATGGAAAACCGTTACTCGCTCATCAGTGACAACACAGGCAATTACGTACAGGTCGACAACAGAATGGTCGACTTCTCAGGCTATGATCACCCCTACACTCATCAGGAGCTCCCCGCATTCTATACGATGAGCTACTTCGATGATTTCTATTGGTACAACGGCACAAAGCCCTGGACCAACGACACCTATAAGGTCGAAGACGGACTTCCTTTCTGGGGCGATGCGGCAAACTCGACCAGAACCACCTTTAACTTCCAGGTCTGCAACACCGAGACCTGGGGCGCATACGTAAACCAGACCAACAAGTACGGTTTCGGTATGTACGTACCGAATATAGACGTTATGAAGGGCGGCATCTCGGACGGAGAAGGCAGCACGGACGAAATGGGTGTTCCCATCAGCTACTTCACCGCCATGAAGGTCTTCAAGATAGTTGCCTTTGAGCCTGTCGAGTACAGCTATCTGCTCTGCGCGGGTAACATCGACACCATACGCGCGACCTTCACCAATAACAAGGACTTCTCGAGTAATTATTCTCTTAACAAGAACTCTATTTCTCAGAAGATGCCCAACGAGCAGGATATGACCTCTATCGATTTCTCGGTTGAAGACAATCTTCTCTTCCTTCAGTCGATCATCGATATGAAGCCCTCCTACGATACGACAGAGCAGGCAGCAAAAATCACCACCACGGGCGTGGACTCTTACTTCCATATCAACTATGACCTCTACGGCGACACATACACCGCAGACAATTATAGCTGTATCGAGATCGAATATATGATTCCTGCAAACAAGACCCTGTATCCCACGGGAGTTTCCGTAGGACAGGAGCTCTACTATCAGCTTGGATCTAACACCGTAGCAAGCGGAGATTACCATGTCGGCAACCCCGTAACGCTTATAGCAGACGGAAAATATCACACCGCAAAGATCTACACGGTAACCATCCCCAATTGGACGGGCAAGATCAACTCCTTGCGTTTCGACTTCCTTAATAACGGAATCGGCGCGGGTCAGGTGATCTATCTTAAGTCCTTCTCGCTTACCAATGCTACCGAAACCAACCCCAACCAGTCTGCAGTTAACGCGCTCAATGTCGGCGTTTGCGGCTCTGCGCTCGCTTCCCTGTTTACCGACGGACAGGTTGACTTCAACTACCTGACTCTTTCTCCCTATGTCTACGATGAAGATTTCGTAAGAGTCGTAAGCACCGATACCACCGGCGACGTCGGATTCGGCTTCACGCTTGGCGGCGGAACGGCCTACGGTCAGTATCTGGTTATGAAATACAGAACTACTACTCCTGCAAGATCAAGCTCGTTCAGCATCTTCGCCACCACGAACAGTACTACTCACAGAGTAGAATCCCACTTCGTAACCAACGGAGTAGTTGGCGACGGCGCTTGGCATACTCTCGTAGTAGATCTCTCCGCGTCCGCTGACTTTACCGCAAATGCACTGAATGGAACATATTTCACCAACGAGGTTCGTATCGACTTGTTCGACGCATTCCCCTCGGGTACGGCGATCGACTTCGCTTATATCGGAGTATGTGACAACGTAAGTAAGATCGTTCTTGGCGACAACGAGTATATTGAATACAGTACTCCTCCCGCATGGCAGACATTCCTCGAAGCTGTAACTATGGACGGCGTATCCGCCTCGAAGGTTGCCACAAGCAACTCCTCGGGTGTTGCACAGCCCTCTACGCTTGAAGGCTGCGTTTGGGATTTCGGCGGCTGGGTAGCTGTTGACGGACAGACTCTTACCGACGTCAGCGTATGCATAGCCGATGAAACCGGCGTTGAACACTGGACGACCTTGACAAAGGACGGCTCCGCATCTAACAGATGGCTTGTAGACGACGGTGTAACAAGTCATGTTACCTCAAGTGCGGGTGGTGGATATGGCTCTGCAACTAAGGGTTACAGAATTTATTCCACGCTTGACTTGTCCGAATTCGTCGGACAGACCGTTATGGTTTCCGTTAGAGTCGTAACCGGATCCGGATACGCGGTACCCGTATACGCGGCAAAGATAAAGGTTGCGCTTCCCGTTTGGAGCGATCTTGAATACACTCTCTTGGGCGACGCCCTTTACAACGATATGTTCGGCGGTCGTTGGGATGCAAGCATTCCCGAATCTTCAGTGACCAAGAACACCGACGGCTCGATTTCCGTTGAGGGCACAGGTACAGAATATATAGGAATTACTATAACCGACGGCTCGGTTACCGGACAGTACATGGTAATTAAGTACAGAACCTCTGCGATACCGAACACAGGTGAATTCTTCCCTTACGCTTCCACTGCCAGCGAATACGTCACCACCGATGCCGACAGGATGACCGCGTACGGATTGGTAGGCGACGGAAGGTGGCATACTCTCGTTATCGACCTCACTAAATCCTCTACCGTTACTCCCAATGGTGACGGAAAGTATTGTGTCACCGAAGTAAGACTCGACTGGTTGACCAAACTCACCTCCGGCTCTACCATCGATTTCGCATACATCGGATTCTGCGATAAGTTGACCGACGTTAAGGTAAAGGACGGAGAATACGTTGAATACGCTTGGGATATGTGGAAGACCTCCATTGACGAAGTAACCGCAGGCGGTACTGATTATACCGATTCCAAGAGCAACAGCAATTACTCTGCCGGCGCTACACAGCAGACCACACTTAACGGCAACTCCTGGACGCTGTACGGCTGGTTTGGAATAAGCGGTCAGGATATAACCGACGTCAGCGTATGCGTTACCGAAGAAAACGGCGCAGAGCATTGGTTGGCTGCAACGAAGACCGACTCCGACTCCGGTAGCCATATCTGGTGGAAGGGCGAGGAACTTATACAGACAGACTTGCAAGGCTCGTATGCTTCCGGAACGGTTGGCTACAGAATCAGACTCGCTGCCGATCTTGCCAACTATGCAGGTCAGACCGTTACCGTTTCTGTAAGAGCCGTTACAGCCGACGGACACGCGGTGACAGTATATGCGGCTCACGTTACTGTAGAGGGCGTGTTTAATCCCAAATGGCATTTGAATATTGACTCGTTCTATTATTGCAAAAACGCAGATTTCTCCGACCTTGCAACCTTCACGGGTTTTGTTATCTTCAACGGAACAGATACGACAACATCGCTTTCCGTCTCTCCCATCACGGCAAACTATATTGCATTTGCCAGTGCGTGGATCTCGGTTGACGGAGTTGACCTTGCGGGTATGACGTATACCGTATATGATGAGAACAACAACGTTCTTGCTACCGGAACTCAACCCTTGACCGCAACTCCCGATGAGCAGGCAGCTATCGCCGGAGCGACCGGGCACACCGGTGCCGTAGCTTATCGTGTCAATTATGCGACAGACGGATCAAATATTGTCTCGCTTGCCGGCAACACCGGCACCGTAAGAGTGGTTTACACGGTTACTGTTGATAATGCTAAAGCAAGCACGATAGACGTTCTTGAAATAACTGTTACGGTTCCGTAATCTGAACAAACAGTTTTGATTAGAACAAAAACAAAAAAAGGAGTCCCGCTTCGGCGGGACTCCTTTTTTCGTTTGGTGCGAGGAATTTTACAAGCCTAAAAATAAGAACACAGATTACTACAGCCTTGTTGACAAATGCCAACAAATTCCGCCAAATTGCCCTATTTAAATGTGTGATTTTTGTTAATATTTTACAAAATGCTTGATTTTTCCTTCAAATTAGTATATAATATATGGGCAGGCGGCGCGCACCGTTCTATTTTTCTTTCGGGAGCGTAGCCGTATAATCAAATTAATTAAAGAAGAGGTAGACTATGAAGAATTTTATCACAAAAGCTCTTGCCGTAATGCTTGTATGCTTATTTGCGATATCGGGATTTAATTTCTCGATCATCGCGGCAAACACCGCAGATCTCGGCGAAACTCTCTCGGCAATGAACGTTGAAGTGTCGGGAAAAATATCGCTGATGTTTTATTTTAAGGATTTAAATAACGTATCTTATTTCAAGTTCACCGTTCCCAACAAGGACGGCTCAGAAACCATAAGCGTGGTCGAAAAGAGTGCCTTGAGATACGACTCTGCCAAGGGCAGATATCTGCTCAAGGTGCCCGTTGCGGCAGCTCAGCAATCTACCAGAGTCTCCGTGCAGGCGTTCAACGCAAATAACGTCGGAAGCACGAAAACATATCAGTACTCTATTGCCGACTATGCCGCTATGCTGCTCTCCGGCGTCGGCACTAACCCCTCGCTCGACCCTGCGGCGCAGGCGGTCAAGAGTATGCTTAACTATGGCGCGATGGCTCAGCTCCACTTCGAATACAACACAAGCGCACTCGCAAACGAGGGCTTGTACTACAGGGGCACAAATCCCGTCGACGATATGGCATACGAGGACCTTTACGGAATCAATGCGGCTTCTTCGAGCACCACGAACGAAAGCGTTATAAGGTTCACGGGAGTGAATGCTTATCTTGAGGATACGGTTTCTCTCCGTTTCTATTTTGAATATAACGGAGCGCTCGATCCAAAGGATCTTATAGTCAACATAGAAGGCGCCTCGTACGAAAACGAGATAATGCAAGACGAGAACGGCAAATATTACGTGCTTATAAACAATATTCCCGCTACGAAGTTCAATCATCCGTACGCGGTATTGGTTAGCGAAGGTGGACCGAACTATGCTGTAATGAACTACAGCGTGCTCAATTACCTTCAGGGCGTTCTCGCAAGCACAGACAGCGAAAACCTTAAAAACGTTGCATACTCGATGTTTTTGTTCTACGTTTGGACCTCCGAGTACGCAGGAATCGACGTTTCTACCGCAACGCACGCGCAAAATTGCTTGCACGACCGCACGTATATCGACGCACATCTCGGCAACGCGTTCCTCTGCTCCGACTGCGGAACTCAAAGGGGCACCTCAGGTGCGATCAATCTGGGTGCCAATTCCACCATCACCACGACCGAGGGGTTGGACTACGTTGCAAGCGGATACGACACCGCGGCAGCGGAAACCGGTCTTCACGTTCCCGCGGGAAATGCACTGGTAATTTCAGGCACAGATATTTATAGTGCGACTACCACGAACAGATTCCATCTGCACTACTACGCTTCGGTTCCCGTCAAGCTTACGATGACGTATACTTACGGCCCCAACAAGACCGATTTCACAGCAAACGAAGTCTATTATATGGAGGCGGGCGAAAAAGTTTTCTCCGCAGTCGAATACAGCTTCCTTGCTTCGAATGGCGGCGGATCGGTGCAGGATAAGATCACAAAATACGGACGAAACGAGTACTTTACCCTCAGCAAAATGACCGTTGAACCTCTCATAAGCGGAGATTTTGATTTCGCACTGTTTAATTACAGCGCGGAAACGGTAAATCCCTCCTTGTCTCAGGTTGATTACAACAGCAAGACCTGCTATTTGTCTTACGTGCAGGATGCACACTACAAGCTTGGCATCAATCTCACCTGGGGAGGCGCTATATCCGAGCTTTACGATCTGACCGCAAACAGCGGAAGCATCAAATCAACCACAAATCTTATCAACGCGAGCGATACGGGCCGTCTTATCCAGCAGTCCTATTACGGAACTAACGGAGACAGCGATCCCAATTATACTCCGCACTGGTGGAAATCAAGAGATGATCTGCCCTATGCAAAGTGGTCCTACAACCCCGTTCAGGGCGGAGACGCCAATAACAACCAAAGCCGAATCATCGACTTTGAGGTTGGCAGCAACTACATCTACGTAAAGGCTCAGCCTCTCGACTGGGCAAACCACATCGCCAACGCAGACGGAACCTATACCAAGACAGATTCCCGCTTTACCTTCTGCTATATAGAAAACCGCTATACACTCAAGACCACCGCCGACAAGGGAAGTTACATTCAGGTCGACAACAGAATGGTCGATTTTTCGGGATATACTCATCCCTACTCCACGCAGGAGCTTCCCGCATTCTACACGCTCGCATACCTTGACGACTATTATTGGTACAACGGTACGAAGCCTTGGACCAACGACGCCGCAGGACTGAAGTGTGAGGATAATCTCCCGTTCTGGGGCGATCCCGCAAAGTTTATAGACACGACCTTTAATTATCAGCAGAGCAACACTGAGACCTGGGGTGCTTTCGTAAACGGAACTACTAAATACGGTCTTGGCATGTACGTGCCCAATATAGATACCATAAAGGGCGGCAGACTTGACGGATCGGAATCCAGCATGTCAGCTTCCGCTATCGACGGACATACCAGCTATTTCGCTCCCCTGAAAACCTTAAAGATAGTTTGCTACGAGCCTATCGAATACAGTTATCTGCTCTGCGCGGGTACGATCGATACTATCCGCAACGTTTTCACCGCAAATCAGAATTTTGCAAGCAACTATTCTCTTAACGAGAACTCTATTTCTCAGAAGATCCCCGACGAGATCAATCTTGAGTATATTGATTTCTCGAGCGAAAACAACGCGTCGTTCGTCCGCGATATGACCAACACGATCGCCTCCTTTGACGCATCCGTTGGTGCCGTCAGGCTCGACGTGACCGCGGGAGACCCGTATTTCCATCTCAACTACTCGTTGTACGACACTGTCTATACCGCAGACAACTATGATTACATAGAATTCGAGTATATGATCCCTGCAGGCGTTGCGGGCAGAAATTATCAGGCACAGCTCTTCTACTGCGTCGGCAGCGTTCTTGCCGTTGACGGTGCTTACAATTATTTCCCCATCAATCTCACCGCAGACGGTCAGTTCCATACCGCAAGGATCAATACGAGCGACCTCGGCGCCGCTTGGACGGGCAAACTCAATCAGCTGAGACTCGACTTCTTGCACGAGGCAGGACCGGGCGACGTATTCTACATCAGATCCGTAAAACTCGGACGAGCAAATTGTTATATTCTCAACTCAGGCTTTGATCCCTCTACACTTGCTTCTCAGATAGCCGACGGATATGGAGAAGATCACACTTCGGGCGCTTCCCCGTTCTCCGCAGTCGTTAACACAAGCTACGTTACCGTTACGAAATCTCACGCAACAGGCGCGTACTTTACCGTTCGCACCAATTACGGTGCCGCTGCGGGTGACGCTATAGAAACAAACAATGAAACGGGTCAGTATCTCGTTATCAAGTACAGAACAAACAGTGCAAGCCTCAAGAATTTCAATATTTTTGCAAGCACGGAGAAATACGCCGCGGCTAACGGAGATGCTTGCTTCCCCTACTCGCATCTGATCTCCGACGGAGAATGGCATATAACGTATATCGATCTGTCACAGGAGAATTACGTAACTCCTGCCGCCGACGGAAAGTATTACCTCAAATATTTCAGACTTGATATGACCGAGGCTATGGCTGTTGGAGAATCGATCGATATTGCCTACGTAGGTCTTTGCAACGCAGACGCGCTCAAGCAGATCTCCGCGGATAGTGATTTTGGATATCTCGAGAGCAACCATAGGTATCATCTCCAGATAGATTCGCTTACCAACGGCACGACCAACTACGTTACCAGCGGCTTTGTGAATTCAACGACGACGCTTTCGATCCCCGTTGCGTCTACTAACGATCAGTGGAAGATAACAATGCCTAGTGGTTGGATCGCGCTTGACAATCCCAGCGCGCTTGCAGGACTGTACTATACGGTAATTGACGCAAAAGGCAATTACAGCGCTTGGATGATTCCGGACGGCATATTACTTGAAGACGAGAAGTCACTTGAAGACCATGTTGGCACCAGTCCAACGGACGGAATGAACACTTACACCGCGCCTACTGTAAAGAGAATAAAAGAATGCTCCTTTAATCTTGGCAATTCCGGCGGACAGGTAACCGTGGTCGTTGCCGCTGCTTTCTGGGACAACGCGGTCAGCGGAGGAGTTTCTATTCAGACTCTGTGGGAATTTGACGTAGATCTTCCCACGTTTACTCCACAAAGCATCGTAACGAATGCGACCACCTCAGGACAAGGACACCTCATAGGAGCTGAAAATCTCGGAGAAGCAAAGCTAACCGATGGATATTTGACTCTGACGAAGGCAGCCAATATTACCAACGATACCTACTTCTCGCTCCTGATCAATTCGTCTTCGGACACCGCGAAGATAGCGACCGGCAAGTATCTTGCGATCAAGTACAGAGGTAACACGACGGGCAATGCATACTCGCAGACGTATACTATCTACGCAAGCACCAACATTTACGCCGCAGTGAACGGCGCTCAGGCTCTTTACGACAACACGCTCATAGTCGATGGCGAGTGGCATATTGCTTATTTCGATCTTTCCAGAATCATTGACGTAGCAAAGGCTGATGACGGAGAATATTATATCAACTTCGTAAGATTTGATTTCTTGTCAGCTCTGCCCGTAGGCGACAGCATTGATATTGCGTATATCGATTTGTTTGATATGAATGTGGCTTGGCATACCGCTATGGATCAATTCTATCACTGCACAAAGAGCGATCTTTCCGACCCTGTCCTATATGAACACTATAGCACCAATAGCACAGTGGGTCATTCCCCTACAAAAGGAACCGATACTCTTACAAAAATTGATTCCGCAAACTACATTTGGTTGGCAGGCGGTTGGATTGCTGTTGACGGATATAACATCTCAGGGTTGACTTGCAGAATTTATAACACGAACGGCACGCTTCTTAAAACAATCGCTTGTGGCATAATAGATGCATCTGCCGAGACAGGCATAATAAATGACATTACGGGACAGGGATACTCAAATTCTACAGTTCCTTACAGAATCAACGGCGATCAATCCTATATTTTCAATCTTAGCGAATACACCGGGCAAACCGTTACCGTTGTTTACTCCGTAGACATTGTTGGTGACTTTGATCACACCCTTGATCTCATTAAAATCGATGTAGTTGTTCCTTAAGTTGCAAAAACTATTCTTAAGCGATACAAAACAACAAAAACCCGAGTCCCGCTTCGGCGGGGCTCGGGTGAAAATTAAAAAGGAGCTTTGCTTTGGCAAAGCTCCTTTTTCGTTTATTTACTTCAAAATTCTTACTCTTATAACGCCGTCGATCGCCTTGAGCTTGTCAAGAGAATCCTCACTTGCCTCGCCCGTGATATCAAGAATAGTGTACGCCACGTCTCCGCGGGATTTGTTGGTCATATTCTCGATATTGATTCCCTGCTCCGAGAAGCAGGTCGTAATGCTCGAAAGCACGGCGGGAACGTTCTTATGAAGCATACAGATTCTCGCATCGCCGCTGCGAGCCATTGAGATCGCGGGGAAATTGACGCTGTTGCGGACGTTTCCGTTGGTAAGATAGTCGGCAAGCTCCTGCGCCGCCATGACTGCACAGTTGTCCTCGCTCTCCTCGGTCGATGCGCCAAGGTGGGGGATAGCAACCACGCCCTTGACGTTTATTACCTCTTCAGTGGGGAAATCGGTCACGTATGCGGCAACTTTTCCGCTTTCAAGTGCTTCCTTGAGGTCCGCCGCGTTCACAAGGTCTGCGCGAGAGAAATTCAAAATTCTGACGCCGTCCTTCATCTTCGCAATGGTCTCTTTGTTGATCATTCCCTTTGTCTGAGGTGTGGAGGGCACGTGAAGGGTGATATAATCCGCGCAAGCGTAGATATCGTCATACGCTGCCGCCTTGGTTACGTGGTGATTGAGGTTCCATGCCGCCTCTACCGACAGGTAGGGGTCACATCCCACGACAGACATGCGGAGATGTACCGCTGTATTTGCTACCATTCCGCCGATTGCGCCAAGTCCGATAACGCCAAGAGTCTTGCCTGCTACCTCAACGCCGGCAAACTTGCTCTTACCCTTCTCTACCTGCTTGGCTACGTCTTCGGTCAGAGTGCCTGCCCATTTTACACCGCCGACTACGTCTCTCGATGCAAGCATAAGTCCGCAAATAACAAGCTCCTTAACCGCGTTCGCGTTCGCGCCGGGGGTGTTGAACACGACGACGCCGTGCTCCGTACACCTGTCTATCGGGATATTGTTGACTCCCGCACCTGCTCTCGCTATAGCGCGAAGCTCGGGGTTGAATTCCATATCAAGCATATTCGCAGAGCGCACCATAATTCCATAGGGTGCTTCTACGTCCTCGCCTACGTTGAAAAGCTCTCGATCAAGCTTGTCCGTGCCGACCTTTGCTATTTTGTTGAGTAATTTTATATTTTTGATCATAACAACGAACTCCTTAATAGTTAGTTTGTGTGGAGAAAAGGGCGCTTTCTTGAAAGAAAGCTTGGCAAAGAACTTGCCGCCTTGGGTTCTAACTGTGGTGGAATAACGTTGAAATTTGACAAGTCAAATTTCAACCTACTGAGATACCGCTCATCTTACAGTATAGAATTCAAAGGATATTGCTTTTTTGTGATTTATTTTAAGGCCACAAAAGCCTTATTGGAAGTTTCTTTGCCTACTTTCTTTTCCAAAGAAAGTAGGTCGCCGAAGGCACGCAACCCTCGCTTCCCTTTTACGCCTTAGGATTTTCCTCGGCAAATTTCTTCATAAACGCAACGAGCGCTTCAACTCCCTCGTAGGGCATAGCGTTGTAAATGGAGGCTCTCATGCCGCCGACGCTTCTGTGTCCCTTGAGGTTTTTAAGTCCGACTTTAGCCGCCTCGCTTGCAAATTTCTTGTCGAGATCTGCGTCGCCTGTAACGAAGGTAACGTTCATCAAGGAGCGCGACTCGGGCTTAACGGGAGCTGTGTAATAGCTCTGGCTATCAAGGTAATCGTAGAGGAGCTTTGCCTTCTTTACGTTCATCTCTTTCATAACTTCGAGACCGCCGAGCTGCTCGATCCACTTGTAAACAAGACCTGCAACGTATATAGCGTAGCAAGGGGGAGTATTGTACATAGAATCATTGTCTGCCATAGTCTTCCAATCGAGCATAGTAGGTATGCTTTCGTCGGCATATCCGAGAAGATCCTCGCGAACGATTACAAGGGTAACGCCTGCGGGAGCCATATTCTTCTGCGCGCCCGCGTAGATAACGCCGAACTTGGTCACGTCGACGGGCTCGGAGATAATGCAAGAGGAGAGGTCCGCAACCAGCGGAACGTCTCCCGTTTCGGGGATATAGGGATACTTCGTGCCGTATATAGTATTATTGAAGCAAATATGGAGATAGGATGCGTCCTGATCGACCATATCCTTTGTGATAACGGGAACGTGGTCGAAGTTGTCGTCCTTCGTGGTAGCGATACATTTTGCGTTGTAGCCCATCTTCTGCGCTTCCTTGTACGCCTTGCCCGAGAACTGTCCCGAAACGGCATAGAGCGCCTTTTTTGCAGGCTTGAGGTTGATCAGATTCATGGGAACCGACGCAAACTGCGTGGATGCGCCGCCCTGAAGGAAGAGGACCTTATAGTTATCGGGAATGTTCATCAATCTGCGAAGATCTGCCTCTGCCGCCTTAATGATCGCCTCGTAATCGGGAGAGCGATGGCTCATTTCCATTACCGACATGCCTGATTCGCCGTAGCATACAAGCTCCTTTGCCGCCTGCTCGAGCACGGGCAGAGGGAGCATAGAAGGACCTGCCGAAAAATTGTAAACTCTGTTCATAAAAACCTCCTTTTTGCCGCGCAACACGGCACAAATAATAATCGATGAAATTTGCCATCGGCAAAATTCGTGCATGAAACAGTTTATTTCACGTTTTGGCGGAAGCAGCTTTCACGCTAGCCTCCACAGTAAAGATAAAATAAATTATTAATATTATACTACGATTTGAAAAATTCGTCAATAGGTTTTAGCAACTTAAAGCGATAAACTCTTCAATTTTAGAAATTTGACCTAAAGATTTTGTTTTGTGATAGCTTTTTTATGCAAAATGGTATTGTAAAAGCCCCCTTGCTCGAAGGAGGCTTTGTACGTTAAAGCTTTTTCTTAAGCGTTATATCGGGCTCGACCGTTTTGCCTGCGTGATCAACCATGCAGAAAGCGTTTACAAATCCGCGCGTTATTTTGGTCAAAAACACGCTAAGATTTGCACTGATCGTAGCCATTTTGGCAAGAAGAACTCCCGCGGACGCACCGAGCGCGATTATTATTCCGCTTGCCGAAACGAGCGAGGTCGTTATCGCGGTCGGGTCAATATAAAGCGCCTTGAGGTCAAGATTTACGACCATATTAAACATATTAAAGATCATTTTCTTGCCTCCTGTTTCTCAACGATTCGCTTTAAGATATACTTTGCGCCGACGGGATCGGAATGTCCGACGTTATATACCGCCTTATGCAGCGCCGCGTCTATCTTCTTTTCGTATTCTGTAGATCTCTTGAAAGTGTCCTTGACGATCTCGCCGATATTTTTGACGTCGCTCTTTTCGATCGACATACCTATCTCGTCACGCAACGTTATCTCGATAGGCGTGCAGTTGATCTTCTGCCAGTTTTCATTGAGCACCTTCATCTTTGTGTTGACAAAGAGCGTCGGGCGCTTGGTCGCAAAGCTGAACTCAAACGAAATTCCCGACCAGTCGGTGATCATCAGATCGGACGAATAGATCGATTTGTTGCTCGAAAAATCAAGCTCAAAGGTAAGTCCGTCGCCGATCTTATCGCGCCAGCGCTCGACGGTCGCGTTCATTTTCTGACCAAATCTCTTTACGTACTCGGGGTGAGGACGGACGGTGATGTGATATTCGTCGCAAAGTAGCTTTTCAAGCATTTCGTCAATGCAGCTGTCAAGAATGTTATCCTCGTTCCACGTGGGAGCGATCAGGATCTCGCGTCTGCCGCCCTGCTTGTGCGTTTTTCTCTCTGCCTCGCCAAGCGGAATGAGGTCGTCAACGAGGGGATAACCGAACTCTACGTACTCCTTCTGCGGAAGCCCGTAGACCTGCACCGTAGCTTGAACCTCTCTCTTTATGTGCTCACCCGCGCAGAAGATAGTGTCAAACGCGTCAAGCGAGCCCTCTTTCATTCCCATATGCATGCTCATAAGCGCGTGGGGGGCGTAAATATACTCAACATCCTTCTTCATTTTGGACTTTTTGAGGTAATATTTATCAAGATCCGGGGTGGTCATAAGACAGATATCGCACTCAAGCTTGAGCATCAGGCTTATCGTCTTTTTTAGTCCGATATAGTAGGGCTTGATGCGGCGCTCTTTTTTCGCGATCTCGAAAATTACGTCGTCGGGGTCATTCGTAACGTAATGTATCACCATATCCGAGCGCGCAAGCAGCTCTTTGATAATTCCCTTGAAGTACTTATAAAATCCACTCTTTTCCGAGTAGATAACGAGGTGCTTGTTTACTATAGAGAAAAATCTCTTATAATCCGCATTTTCGCGGCGTCGGTTTTCCTTTTCTTTCTTTTTCTTTTCCTCGGCATTTTCGTCAAGCTTGAGCTCGGCAAGAGCCTTGCGGCTTTCCTCCAGCGCCTCGTAATCGACGTGCTTTTTCGGATTTATAACGACGTTAAGAATGAGAAGCTGAACGACCGAAAGAATATTTCCTGCCATCCAATAAAGCGCGATACCTGTCGGCACGAAGCAACCGAGATAGAGAGACAGACAGACCGAAAAGATCATAGTTCCGTATTTGTTGCCGTTTCCCTGCTCGTGCTGAAGCACGTTTGCCTGATTCTGTGCAAAGCAAAGAACCCAAGACGACGCGGCTGCCAAAAGAGGAATCAAGGTATATACTCCCCATACCTTTGTCGGTATCGTGGCAAGCTCAAGGCCTAAAAATCTGCTGTCAAACGCCGCGATCTTATCACCGAGCCAAGCAAAATTTTCGGGAAGCGTATAACTGCCCGCGCGTATCGCCTCGATAAGAGACAGCTCGTACGAGGAGGATTCGAGATTCAGCTGTGCCGCCTCTGCCATAGCAATAATATCGGAATTTCCGACACCAAAAAGGTAAGTTAAGGGGCGATTGATGATATATACCACTCCAAGCAGAAGAACTATCTGCAAAACAAGCGGCACGAGCGTGAGCATCGGGCGGTATTTCGCTCTTTTAAAGAGCTTTGACTGCTCGGTTGCAAGCGTCTGGCTATCGCCGTTATACTTGACCTTGAGCATATTCATCTCGGGCTGTATCTTTACCATCAGGATCGAGTTTTTGTGTATCCAGATAGAGATCGGCAAAAGAACCAGCTTAGTGGCAAGCGTGAAAAGCAGGACGGCAAGGCCGTAATTGCCAAGCAACTGCCAACACCATTTCATCAGCACTCCAAGCGGAACGCAGATGTAATACAGTACGTTATTCATCGTTTTCTCCAAACTTTATTTGTATATCTTTTCGATAACCTTGCGGCTCTCGACCGACCAGTTATCTCTGTTTCTTGCACTTCCAACGATCTTATAGGTAACTATCTCGTCTGCACGGGATTTGTCCTCGAGAGTGACCGAAAGCTCGAAGAGATATCTTCTCTCTCTGTCCACTCCCTCGGGGATATCAAAGAAGGATTCTCCCGTTTTGAGCGATTTAAGTCCCTCGGACTCGTATATCGTATTCCATAGCTCGTCCTGCGAGATCTGCGCGGTGCTGGTCTTAAGAGCCGTTCCACTGTCGCCCGACTTTTTGAAGAGCATCGCGGTTACTCTCGTGCCGTTATCGCTCTTGCTCGCTTCTCCGATAAGCTTGGTATCGCTGAGCGCGGCAGGGTGGTCTCCCGTAATGACTATCGTCGCATCGTCATAAACGCCAAGTCGCTTCATTTCTTCGATATACTCGTATATAATGGTAAGGCTCTGCTTGAGTGCCATCGTGGTGTCGTTCTTTTCCTTATCGTTTGCTGCTTCCCAATTAAGATTGTATTTTATAGGGGTATGACAGCCGTAGATGTGAATGAAGCTGAACTGTCCCTTGCTTTCGGTCTTTACAAAGTCGTTTTCGGTTATATAATCGTAAACGTTCTTCATATCGGCGTCGTAAACGGCCTCGTCAGATTCGTAAACGGCGTGTGCGTTGAAATCGGGGGTGCTCATCTGTCCCACCGTGTCCTTTGCTACAAAGGGCAAGCAAGTGCTGAGCGAAAGGCGTATCATATCGCGCGAAAGCGCAAGATTGTCGTCTATCTCATATCCCTTTACACCCGACATATTGTTGACGTAATCCGACATATAGTAGGCATCGTCGTAGCCGTAATATTTTTCGGTGTAGACGTTGACGTCATAGCCTGCGTTATGAAGATCTCGCATATGTCCGCCGTCGGTGTATATCTCCTTGAAAAATTCAAGCCTGGTGTTCTCAAAATCGTTCTCCTTGCCCGTCAGTATCGACGCGATAGCGGGATAGGTGCGGCAATAGAGGCTCGTGTAATCGTTGTAGAAGGTAAATCCGTCAAGCCCCTCGAGAAATTCGGGATCGGTCGCTTGAAGCTTTTCAAAATATCTCACGTCAAAGCGGTCGATAAGGAAGAACACGATATTCTTGCCTTCAGAAAGCTCGTTGAGGTTCTCATAGGTAAGCATATTCTTCTCTCTGTGCGCACTGTCGGAAGCATCTCCCTGTTCAGTCTGGGAGCCAAGATCGGTGGCGATAGCGATGCATCCGATCGACTGCATCACAAGCACGGCTATAAGCACGAGCGCAGTTGAAACAAAAAATCTCGCCTTGTTCTGCTTCTTCAATATAATTGCGGCGGCAACCGCGCCCGCAATAACTACGACCCAGATAAGTGCGTTGAGAACGGTTGCAAGCGGACCGACCTCGGTCGTTCCCACGCCGTCACCCGCAAGCGCATTTACACCGAGATTCAGGTAGTATTTCTGCGCGAACGTCAGCACGGTCAGAGCCAAAACGACTGCAGAAGCGATATCAAACGCTCTGCCGTCAAGTATCATAAGCAGAACGAAGATAGCAACCGCGACCGCGACCGAAATTGCCGCAACGTAGGGCAAAAAATCTCCGAGCGCAAAGGTGAATTCGCTGATATTTCCGCAATAGGTCTCAAACGGGCCGAAAAAGCAGACCGTCAGAGGCGCCACAAACGACAGCAGCAACGTGGTAAGGAGCTTATTCTTCAAAGAATATTCTCTTTTGCCCTTTTGCTGAACCTTCGTCTTAGATAACGTGTGATTCTTCTTTTGGGATTTTTTAGTACTCATTTATTTCTCCTTATAAAACACTTGCTTTCGGGAGCAGACGCATTCTGTCACTCGGTCGTGACGGGCGTTGTGATCATCTGCCAGTTCGCAGGATCGTTCGCAGTTCCCGTTATCTTGTATTCTATGACCTGACTGTATTTTAGATTGTTATTTTTTGCATTCTTATACATATAGAACAGGTATCTTCGCTCCCGATCTTCTCCCTCGGGAATGTCGAAAAAGGAATCTCCCTTCTTTTCGGAAAGCATACCCTCGGACTCAAAGATGGTAGCCCAAAGCTCATCTTGAGATATCTGCGCCTCGGAGCGCCGAAGAGCAACACCGCTATCTCCGCTTCTCTTGAAAAGCATCGCGGTAACTCTCGTGCCGTCGTCCGAGCTGCTTGCCTTGCCGATGTACTTGCTGTCGCTGAGCGCCGCCGCGTGATCGCCCGTGATCACGATTGTGGCGTCATCATATACTCCCAACGTCTTCATCTGCTCTATGTAATAGTATATTATCTCAAACGTATCTTCAATATTTTCGTAAGAATTTTTATCCGTATTGTGACAACCGTAAAGATGAATGAAGGTAAACTGGCCCTTGCTGTCAACGGTATAAAAATCTCTGCTCTTGATTCGCTCGAGCAGGTCGACCGTTGCGTCTGCGCCGACCAAAAACTCTTCGGACAAGCTGACATATCCCGTATTGCTGACGTATTCGGACATAAGAGTTGCGTCATTGTAAACGTAGCTCGTTTCGGTATATACGTTAAGCGTGTATCCGTGGTCGTGCAGCGTTCTCATCGTGCCGCCGTTCGAATAGAAATAATCAAAGGCGTTCGCTTTTTTGCTGGTGTAGTCGTGCTCAAGATTCGTAAGGATCGAAGCAACCCCCGGGTACGTGCGGCAGTGCAGGCTTGTGTAATCGTTATAATAGGTAAATCCGTCAAGCCCCTGGAAAAAATCGGGATACTTCTTTTCCATCTTGCGATAATATTTCGCGTCAAATCTGTCAACAAGGAAAACTACTATATTTTTCCCCGAAGAAAGCTCGTGAAGATTTTCATAGGTCAAGACCATCTCCTCGTCAAGCACGATCTTCTCGGTCGTCTCCTCCTTGGTCTCGGTCTTTTCTGTGTCGAAGTCTTCCCTCGCAGTCGTTTCGCGTCCCGAGGTCGAGCCGCCCGTATTGTCTGAGTCTTCCGATCCCGAACCTTCGGAGTTGCCGCCGGTTTGTGTATGACCGTCTTCGGTTTCAACGGATCCGTCCTGACTATCTTCCGTGCTGAACGATCCTGCACTTGATGACTCGGTTTCTCCCGAATGGCTGCCCAACGTATCGCAGGCTGCAAATGCAAGCGTCATTGCCAAAGCCATTAAAAGAGAAAGAAATCTTTTATCAAAATTAAAGTTTATCATCGTTTCCTCTCAAAGTTGCCAAAAACTTATCAGGCAATTTATAAAAGCTCATATTCCGTTTTATTATACATCAAACCTTACGATATGTCAATGACCATTGTGTTAATTTTGTTACGATAATATACAATAATATATAATGCATACGGGTCGTAAGTCCTATCCATCTGCGATATAGCCGCATATAATATGAACGAGGGGATCGCTTCCCCTCGAGGACGTTTATGAAAAATCTTCAAAGATATTTTCTATAATTATGTTTAAAGTGCCGTTCTCTGCGGCAAAAATATTCCTGAAAGATAAGCTCGCCGCAGACGGCAACAAAGCGAAAGGAATATTTGAAAGATGATATCGAATATAAAACGAGGAGATATATTTTACGCCGATCTGAGTCCCGTGGTGGGCAGTGAGCAAGGGGGACTCCGTCCGGTGCTTATAATTCAAAACGATATAGGAAATCGATACAGTCCCACGGTCATCGCGGCCGCCATAACCTCGCGAATGGGTAAAGCCAAGCTGCCGACCCATATAGATATTCACGCCGATCGAGTCGGTCTGGCAAAGGATTCGGTAATTCTCCTCGAACAAATAAGAACTCTCGACAAACGAAGACTCAAGGAAAAAATGGGGCATCTCGACAGCGCCGTTATGTCTCAGGTCAACAGCGCCATCGCGGTCAGCTTCGGTCTTGGAGGCGCGGCCGACGCGCCCGCCTACAACACCCCCTCGTCCGCCGCGGTCGCATCAACGGCAACCGCCTATTCAGAAAGCGGGCAGGATTCCGGCTTGATCGGATAATATTGTTTTTTTGGCGGCTCGCGCCAATGTGTGCTGAGCCGCCTCTTTTTTTGCGTTAAAAACGGCTGCAGTCGATTTTTTTACAAATTTATTGCAAAAAGTTTGCTCTTACTATTGATTTTGGCTCTTTTATGTGGTAAAATATTACCGTATTATAAAAAAATTCAAATATCCGTTCTCCTATATTGAGTTCGGGTAAGAAAGGCAGTACACATGGCTCTTGTAAACACAAAGGAAATGTTTAAAAAGGCATACGAAGGCGGTTACGCTATCGGTGCGTTCAACATCAACAATATGGAGATCGTTCAGGCGATCACCGAGGCTGCGGGCGAGCTCCGTTCCCCCGTTATTCTTCAGGTTTCCGCAGGCGCACGCAAGTACGCAAAGCAGGAGTACCTTATGGCTCTCGCTAACGCGGCTATCAAGGACAGCGGCGTTGACCTCGCTCTCCACCTCGACCACGGCGCAGATTTTGAGATCTGCAAGGCTTGTATCGACGGAGGATTTACCTCGGTTATGATCGACGGCTCTCACCACTCCTTCGAGGACAACATCGCTCTGACCAGAAAGGTCGTTGAGTACGCTCACGAGCGCGGAGTTGTCGTTGAGGGTGAGCTCGGAGTTCTCGCAGGCGTCGAGGACGACGTAGTCGCAGAGCACTCCTCCTACACTCGTCCCGAGGAGGTTGAGGAGTTCGTTACCCGCACCGGAGTTGACTCGCTCGCTATCTCGATCGGAACCTCTCACGGCGCATACAAGTTCACTCCCAAGCAGTGCACCAGAAACGAAAAGGGTATTCTCGTTCCTCCCCCTCTCCGCTTCGATATTCTCGAGGAGATCGAAAAGAGACTTCCCCAGTTCCCCATCGTTCTTCACGGCGCTTCCAGTGTGCCTCAGGAGTACGTTCAGGAGATCAATGCTATCGGCGGCAAGCTTCCCGACGCGGTAGGCATCCCCGAGGAGCAGCTCAGAAAGGCAGCTTCGATGGCAGTTTGCAAGATCAACATCGACTCCGATATCCGTCTTGCTATGACCGCAGGAATCCGCCGTGTGCTG
>JAFXHH010000008.1 GCA_017536475.1 Clostridia bacterium | reverse complement strand
TTTCAAGACCGCCTCGTTATGACCACTTCGATAACCCTCCGTAGGTTATCTTTAGCGAAATGCTCCGGAATTTGGAGAGAATTTCGCGAGAGAACTATGAAATTTTTGTATGATGGAAAATGCCGAAAACCCTTGATATTAAAAGGATTTTGAGGGAACAAAAGGAACAGTTACGCGCGGGTTTTCAAGACCGCCTCGTTATGACCGCTTCGATATGCCTCCGAGTAAAAATATTCAGTTGATGCTGTCTTGCTTTGTTATCAACAATTATATCACACAATATCAACATTGTCAATAGAAAAGGGATAAAATTCTTTTAGTAAACTAAAAAATAAAGTCGTGCTTATCTTATGCCAAATCAAAGTGTTTTTTCTATAAATGTGTCGTTCCAATTCCTTTTTAACAAGAATTTTTAATTTTTTCGCAAAAACATTGAAATTGGATTAAATTCATGGTACAATATAACTAAAGAATTGCGATCTAACGATTTTGAAGGAGGATTTTACTATGCCGGGACCCGGAGGAGGAGCACGCGGTGGCGGTGGCTCAAGAGGAGGATTTGGCGGTGGCGGCGGCTTCGGCGGAGGTCATCGAGGCGGCGGATTTGGAGGAGGACCGAGAGGACCTCGCCATTATCACAGAGGATTTTACGGAGGATATTGGGGACCTCGCCGTTACGGATACGGCGGCGGTTGTCTTGGAGGAATGCTCTCCATGCTCATGCTCCCCTTCTTTCTCATAATATTCTCGGGAGTCATCTTGCTCGGCACGATAGGCTCGGCATTTTCAAACGTCACCCGCGGTGGAGTTTCGACCTACGACGAGTACAAGCTACAGGATTACGCCGATCAGCAATACGCGGTTGAATTCGGTGCTACGAAGGATTACGAGGACAATCTTCTCATCGTATTTCTCGTTGAGGACGAAGAATACTACGATTACGCATTCATCGCGTGGGTAGGCGACCACGTAAACACAAGAATAAACTATATGTTCGGCAACGAGCAGACCGAATTCGGCAGAGCAATCGCTTCCTCTGCGATCAACAGCGACACCTACAAATATTCGCTTGATTCGGGCATCGCGGCGGTAATGTACACGATGGCGGACCGCGTGGACGCTCTCGGCCTTGAGTCGAGCTATATCTGCAACAATCAAGACAGAGATTACAAATCACATCTGACAAATCGATCCAGTATTCATCTCACCGAATCCACGGTAGACGCCGCCCTCGAGCATTTTACAAATACAACGGGCATTCCCGTGGTCGTGGTAGTCGAGGATATTGAGGAAGTATTCCCCAAGACTATCAGCTTCGCTGACATCGTCACGGTCATTTTTGCCATCGGTATGATCGTAGTAGCTATAGTCCTTATAGTAAAGGCTGTAAAAGCCAACAAGAAAAAGAGCGAGGACGACGGCAGCTACAAGGGCAACAACGGAAACAATAACAATTATAACAACAATAATTATTACAACGGTTTTTAACGTTTAAAAAATCCGACTCCCTCGCGGAGTCGGATTTTTTATTGATCCAATAAAATTTGAAGCCGAATTTTATTATTTATCGCTGTTTTCGTCGTAGACCTCAACGCAATAGCTCTTGACTCCGCAATGTGAGCAGGTCAGTTTTCTTGTGCGAGGGGTATGAGCCGCCCAAAACATTGATTTGAAGCTCGGCTTGAAGACCGTATTACATTCAGGGCAAAGGTAGGCGGTCTTCTTATAGTAATATGCAGAAAACCAAACTCCAAGCGCGATCAATATCGGCATTCCCACGGCAAAGGGCCACCAAATGCCCGTAGAGATCCACAAAACAACAGTTCCTATCTCAATAAGCTCCATTGCCACAGCAATGGCTATCATAACCGCGAGGGTCCTTCTTCTTTTCTTCTTGTTTTCCATAAATCTCACTATATCCCCTATTTTCTCGGCAGAGACGTTCGGAGTGTTCTTTATTTCTCTTGTCAGCTCCTCGATGATCTTCAGTTTTTCCTGCCTTTCGGACATTTCGCTCTCCAAAAGCTCCTTTTGCTGCTCAAGCAGAAGCAGGATAGTCTTTTCCGAGTTCCCCTCCTCAAAAAGCTTTGTGATAGCGTTTATCGGAAGTCCTATATCACGAAGAAAGCAGATCGTTTTCATCTTTTTAAGATCTTCGTCGGAATAGAGTCTTCTGCCGCCCTCGCTCAGCTCGCTGGGAGTCAGCAAACCTCTGGTATCGTAATATTGAACGGTTCTGACCGAGACCGAGCACAGCTTTGCCATCTCACCCGTCGTATATCTGGACATAGTTTTCTCCTTTCTTGATTTTGTCACGGCAGAGTTTTGTGCGCGTTTCCCCGCCCTGCACGCTTATTATACAACATTACGCTGCGTCACGAGCAATACCCTACGTTAGATGATTTTTTCAAAAATCAAGATTTTTTATTAAAATTATTGTACCACAAGCCGCGGACTTTGTCAAGGCGACGCATGCTTCCGCGAAAAGTCACAAAAAAGACTTGCTTTTTCGGGTAAACTATGATATACTTATATCAACAAATAAAAAAGGAGGGGTACGATGCATATACAGGAATCGGGCGAGATGTATCTTGAAACGATACACGTGCTATCAAAGAAAAACGGCTCGGTCAGAGCTATCGACATAAGCGAATATATGGGTTATAGCAAGCCCTCCGTCAGCCGCGCGATGAGTATTCTCAAGGGCGCGGATTATATCGAGGTCGACGAGCACGGCTACATCACCTTGACCGACACGGGCCTTGAGATCGCGAACAAGATGTACGAGCGCCATACCCTGCTTACCGAGTTTCTCATTCGTATCGGAGTTGACAAGGAGACCGCGGCAGACGATGCTTGCAAGATCGAGCACCACATAAGCGAGGCTTCGTTCGAGGCGATCAAAAAATTTGCCGAGTCAGAGAATCGCAAATAAAACGCTTACATATACAAAGAGATCCGCCGAGCTTTCGGCGGATCTCTTAACTTTTTTTATATGTCTTGTATCTTGATCAGGTTGGTATTTCCCGATTTACCCGTGGTATCTCCGCCTGTTATGACGATCTTATCGCCCTTTTTCAGATCCAGAGTCCTTGATGCGATCTTCTTTGCCGTGTAGAACAGCACGTCGGTCGACGTGAATTCCTCGCACATAGCGGGGATAACTCCCCAAGAGAGCGCAAGCCTGCGCCAAGTCGTTTCATTGGTGGTCAGGCCGATGATGTCGACGGGAGAACGGAAACGGGAAACCATGCGCGCGGTCATTCCCGACAAAGAGCACGCAACGATAGCCTTCGCATCGATATCGATAGCCATACCGCAGGTCGAGTGGGAGATCGCGTCGATAGAATTTCTGATCTTGAATTCCGCATTATAGAAGCGCTTTTTGTAATCGATGCTGCTCTCGGTCGTCTCGGCGATCTTCGCCATCGTAGCAACTGCCTGAACGGGATATTTTCCCGCGGCGGTCTCACCCGAGAGCATGATCGCGCTCGTGCCGTCGTAGACCGCGTTTGCAACGTCGGAGATCTCGGCTCTCGTCGGACGGGGATTTGATATCATTGATTCAAGCATCTCGGTCGCGGTAATGACTCTCTTGCCAAGCAAACGGCACTTGGTAATAAGCTTTTTCTGTATCGTGGGAAGATGCTCAAAGGGGATCTCCACTCCCATATCTCCTCGTGCGACCATAATTCCGTCGCAATATTCGCATATTTCTTCGATGTTGTCCACGCCCGACTGATTTTCTATCTTTGCAATAAGCTCGATATTATCTGCATCCAGCTCCTTGAGATATTCGCGAACGTCTATAAGATCCTGCTTGCCCGAAACGAACGAGCAGGCGATATAATCCACCCCGTTTTCGATGCCGAAGCGAATGTCGTTCTTATCCTGTTCGGAAAGGTATGTTTGCTTCATCACCTTGCACGGAAAGCTCATGCTCTTACGGTCGGAAAGCTCTCCGCCGCAAAGCACGCGACAGTCAATGTTGCTTCCGTCGATATTTTCGACCTTGAAGGTAAGCAGTCCGTTATTGAGCAGGATGGTATCTCCCACGATCAATTCACGAGGCAGATTTGCATAGCTTACCGAGACGATATGCTCATTTCCAACGACCTCGTCCGAGGTAAAGGTAAATTTATCTCCGTCCGACAAGCTGATCTTGCCGTTCTCGAACGTCTTGATACGGTATTCGGGCCCTTTTGTGTCTAGCATAATAGCGATCGGAAGATTCAATTCCGATCGAACGCTCTTGACAAGGTCGATTCTTTTTTGATGATCTTCATAAGTACCGTGAGAGAAATTCAATCTCGCCACGTTCATTCCCGCCTCGCAAAGTCCCTTTATGATCTCCTTGGAGTCGGTCGCGGGACCAAGGGTACACACTATTTTTGTCTTACGCATTTATATTTCCTTTCATTGCTCTCTCTGTAAGGACATTTTTTCAGATTCATTTCGGTATGTTCAATTATTTTCTTTTTGCGCGGTCGATTATTCTCTCGGCAAAAGCCGCGGGGATCGCAAGAGCGCCCGCGCCCTTGCCCATTGATACGTGCGGTCTGTTTGCACCATGGAAATCACTGCCTCCGCTTTCCATAAGCCCATACTCCGCGGCTATCCTTCTCGACAGCGCGGTCGTTTCCGCGTCGTAGTCGGAATACAAGGTCTCGATCCCATCAAGACCGTGTTCCTTGGCTTGCGGAAGAAATTCTCTCAGCTCCCTCTCGTCAAGATTCAAAAAAGGATGTGCAAGCACCGCCACCGCGCCTATTTTCTTGATAAATTCGATCATTTCAAAGGCAGAGGGACGCTTGGGCTCTTTATAAAAGCCTCCGTCTTTAGCAACAAGGCGCACGAATGCCTCCTTGATAGAACCGACGTATCCGTTTGCCATCAGCTCTGCCGCGATATGCGCGCGATTTATATATTTGCCGCTTTTTTGCGCCTTTATTTTTTCATAGTCCACAACGTAGCCTGCGCGCGCAAGCGCCTCTACAAGCTCAACGTTGCTCTGCTCCTTTCTCCGACAAACGTCCTCCATCAGCGCACTTATCTCGCCGAAGCACTCGGGACGAATTCCAAGCGCAAGGATATGCAGCTCCTTATCCTTATAATCCGTTGAAAATTCAGCACCCGCCACGGCTGTAACGCTTTTTCCCTTCGCCGACTCCAGAAACTCGGGCAGACCGCCGACTCCGTTATGATCGCAGAGCGCGATCGCATAAAGTCCTATTCTCTCTGCCTCGTCGATAAGCTCGGTTGGGGTGTAACTGCCGTCCGAATATACGGAGTGCATGTGCAAATCACAAAATCGATTTTGGATTGCCGCTTCGCTATTTATCAGTTTTTTCTCCATTATCGTCCTCCAACAGATATGCCGAAACACAATGGCATATCATAGCGTTACAGCACAAATTATATTATCAATTCATTGCTTTGCACAAGCCGCCCGTTCTCCCAGATCACCGTTTTTACCTCAAATCGTCCAAACGAGAGAGAAAGCTTCGCTCCGTTGACGACAATATCGGTGCTTACGCATGCGTCGGTGTTGTTGAGCAATCTGAATATTACGGCTTCTCTGCCGTCTGCCTTCTTGATCGCTACGCAGCAGATGCTTTCGCTTTCGATGCTCACGTCAAACGCGCCGCGCTCTCTCTTCTCGGTCGGCACGGGGAAAACATTTAAGGCGTAAGGCTTTTGCGTGAATTCCTGAGCCTTTTTCTCAAGATGAGCGCGATCTGCTACGCTGAGTCTGAACGAGAAGGAGCATTCTCCCTGATCCATCTTTTTGGTAAACTTATCCGAGGGAACGAGCGCTCTTTCTGCAATAGGATGAGCGCAATAGGTAACTCCTCTTACCAAGGACATATACAACGCTTGATTTTCATAATGACTGCCGTAAACGTCCTTGTTCATCAGCACGGGGCGCTTACCCTCACCGTCGATAGCGATAAAGCGGTGCGCTACGTTCTCTCTTGCATCGGTGAAAAGTCTTTGAGTACCAAATGCGGTCTGTCCTATCAGCTCACCGCTTGCAAGCAAAGGCAGCTTGAGCTTTACTATTCTGTTTATATCGCCCATATAAACGTCAACGTCAACATCCACGTCGTCGTTATTCTTATAGATCTTATAGGCTATTCTCGCGCGGGTATTGTCCTGCTCGAAAAACGCCTCGACGCCGAGATATATATCGCCGTCCTCGGTTATCTGAATACTCTTCATTCCCTTGAAAACACCGTCGGGGGCGGAGGAAAGAGCGAACGCTCTCTCATTCACTCCAACTCGGCGAAGCTGATCGGCGCCCATCGCCCAAGGGTCCTCATTGTCGTCAAAGCTGACAAGCTCAAATCCGTTTTTGACGTAGTCGACTCCATCTATTCTGTAGGTCTTGAGAAGTCCCGTTTTTTCGTCTATCTCCACGCGCTTGTGGCCGTTGTCGAACACGAGCGACTCGGCTTTTTTCGTCTGCTTCTTGTTTTTATATTCAACGTAAACGCTGTATCTCGTAAGCTCAAGCGGACGAAGATCTGCGTTTATGATTATCCTCTTTCTCCAGTCAAGGTTGAGGTTGCTTTCTTCCTTTATAACCTGAAAATCGGCAGGCTCGCCGTTTTCATCGAGCACGGTTATCGAGGACTCAATCTCATCGCTCCAATTTTGGTCGGCAAGCATAAACTCGCACTCTACGTTCTGATTTATACGGTAGGGGTGCGGGTTGAAGATAACTATCGGGTATTCGCCCTCCCCTGCGGGCTTTTGCGCGGCAGACAAAGCAAAAAACGCCCTGATCTTGACTTTTTCGGCTTCAAGCAAGCCGTGGTCGAGAAAACGGATACCCGCTTCCTCTCCGCACTTTATAGAGGTACCCGGAAGTATATCGTGAAATTCCGCGTTGAGCAGGTCGTGCGTTGCCACGCGAAGCTCGTCCTCGGGATATTTATCCATTGCGCCCGACGCATAAGCCACCGTTGCCATTTTTTCTGCAAGATAAAGCTCACCTTCAAGCATAGCATGGCGCTTTTTTACACTATGCATAGAGGTATAGCAGCCCGGCATTGAAATATGCAGAGAGCTGTCAAAGACCTCGGTGGGAGCAATTTTAGAGAAGAACTCCTCGGGGGTCGAATGGATATATTTTATCTGGCCCGAGGTCTTCAGCTCGCGCTCTATATCGCCAAGGTCCTTAGCAGACGGGCCGCCGCCGTGGTTGCCCACGCCCCAAAGGACCGCGCCGACCGAAAACGGCTGTTGCTCTGCTCTGCCCTTGATAAGCTCGGCGCTCTTTCCGAGAGATGAGCTATAGGGTCCCGTGCGAGTTGCCTTGATCTCACTGCCGTCAAGTCCGCGCCAGATAAACTGCTCGCTCGGCAGAGCGCACTCGGACGTATACGGGCGCATAAACATATAGCTGTCCTGCCCGCATTTCTTGATGATCTGTACGAGTCCCACCGTGTGTCCGAACGGATCAAAATTTATCGCCGTAGTGGGACAAACGCCAAATTTTTCCTTGAAATATCTCTGTCCCTCGCGTATCTGACGCACGAAGCTTTCTCCTGCGGGGGTGTTGCAGTCGGGCTGAAGATACCAGCCACCCATAATATGCCACTTTCCCGCCTTAACGAGCTCTTGTATACGCGCAAAAAGCTCGGGAGCGTATTCCTCGACGTATTTATAGACGGTGACCTCGTTGTGACAGAATATATAATCGAATTTGTCGGAAAGCTTTACTGCCGAATAAAAGGTCGACAGAGTCGCGCTTGCTCCCTCAGGCCAATCCCACTGCCATATAGGGTCTATATGTGCGTTGCAGATAAGATGCATTTCTTTCATTGGTTTATCTCCTTTGGATTGATGATTTATCCTTTCAAAAGCTTCGAAAGCACTTTCATTCTCACGATCTTTTCGATCAGATTTCTTTCGGTGTAAAAATAATGGTTTGATGCCTCGTAGCCGATCCTCGCGTCAAGTCGGACAAGCTCGAGCAGCTCTGCCGCCGTTTGCTTTTCCTCGTCTATACAACAGAGCATGAGCTCCTTGTCGTCCTCTCTTTTCGCCTTTGTAAACTTGGTCTGCAAAAGGTCTGTTTTGAAATGAAGTCTGGACGCTATCGCGAGGCGCAAAAGCTCGTCGGTCTGCTCAGTCTTTTCGGCATCTCGGAGAATATCTATACCTTCCTGCCAAAGATCAAGCAGCTTTTCCATCTGCGAGACGTATATTTCATAGGGGTACGGCGTTATCCACGACTCGTAGTCGTCAAAGGAATAACAGACCATACAAGAGCTGTTTTCATCGGGTGTAAGATCCCACATGTTTGCGCTTGCAAGCGTTTTGGGCGACATATAGAGCGCTCTGACGCTGAAAGGGTACTCTCTGAAAGCGTCGGAGATCTTTTTTATGCCCTTGTGGACAACTTCGGCATTCTCACCGTACTTTTTCTCATACCATTTATCTAAATCGAAGCCCTTTTTGTATTCTCCCGCGAGCTCTACCGAGGGAGAGGGATAACCGCCCTGCGTCCAGGTGAGGAAATAGTCCTCTACTCCGATCGCCGAGAGATTTTCAAGGTGCTCACAGACAAGGTCGAACACGGGAATATAGGGCACTGCCGAGCACTCCCAGCTATTGCTTGCCTGTATCTTGGCGTAGACCTTGTGTCCCACCTCTCTTGCCTTGGTCATCATTTTTCTCGAGGTCTCGCTCGGTCCGGGGTTGGAGATAGAATAGTCTATGATTCGGCTCTTGACTCCTCCCTTTTCGATATCGAGATCGTATTCGCTGACGCACAAGACCGAGATCTCGGGGTCAAGCATATCGATTCCGTGGAATATCTGATCATCGCTCCAGCCCATGTAAGATGACCAGCCCCAAAGGTTTGCTATCAGCTCGCCCTCACAGCCGCTATCCTTCATCGCCTGCCACATGATATTGTTGACCGTTGCGGCGCTGATCTCGGGAGAGATATCCTTACAAGTCGGACATTCGGTGTCGGGCAGGAAATTACAATGGGTCGGGTTTTCGCTCATGGTTATCGTGAAGATGCCGCCAAGATCCTTGGCGCTTGCACACAGATCGCGGACTGCAAAGTAGAGGTAGTCACGCACCTCTTGCTTCTCCATGCAAAGCGTTCTCATTCCCTTCCAGCCGATAAGACCGTCATATTTAGGGTCAGCCTCGGCGGGCAGAGCGCGCGGCTCGTTCATATATAAATAGACCTTGATCCCATACTTTTTGCAACGCGCGATGATCTTACCTAGATTTTCGCGGCGAAGCTGATAGTCCCGCGACAGTTCGGGCACAAAGGGATAGGGCGAGAGCGACGACAAAACGCCATGCAGCCAGATGCCGTTGACTCCCGATTCTCTGTATTTTTCAAGCAGAGCCTCGGGCAGAGTATCCGAGCAATCGCTGACGAAAACGTCGCCGCAGGGCGAAAGATAGCCGTGAACGATTCGTTTTCCCGACGCCTCTATGACCATTCCCGTTTGCTCGGGTGAATCGGAGAAGAAATCGAAGGGACGAGCAGGGTTTTGCGCGCGATAAGAAGCGACAGTATGTGCAAGAGATTCGGTGACAGCAATCTGCTCGTCATTCAAGGGCGCGTAGCGCACCTCATCGCACTCGGGCTTGAAGCCGCCGAGCTTGGTTGATAGAAAATCGTCCTTTTCAAGCACGAAATCAAGCTTGCTTTCATCAAATCCAAGAATCTGCTCAAGCTGACCGTAGGGCAACAGATACCAGTTGTTTCTGATCACGGTTATGTATCCGCGCGACTCAAATTCTGCACTGTAATCTATGTAGTCGAGTCCGAGTCTTTTCGCCTCGGCATCAACTGTGGCAACGTCACAGCCAAGCACCTCTGCTATACGCTCGGTACGGACGTAGCCGTAGTTTCTGAATATTACTGTCTGCCAAGCGGTAGGAAAATCATATCTCGGCAGCTTTACTTTTTTTATTGTGGGTAACATATTTGAACTTCTTTCGGCAATATGTATGAATATTTTTGTAATCCTAGATAATATGGCTTACGGCAGATATCTATAAACCGTAAACGTTGCGGGCCGGACACCCGGTCTGCGAATAACGTCTCGGCAACGTATCGTCCAATTTTTTCTGCCGTCAATCACGTCTCTGTAAACGTCGTTGCAGTAATAAAGATCTACTCGAGATTTGCAACTTTTCTCTATCACACTTACAAATTCCGTCATAACGGCCCTGTTAAAGGGATTGAAAAGATAAACCGCACCGACTTCGCATAGTATTTCCGAGGCTTCGAGCACGTTAATACAATGCACTTCAACGTTTTTGCATTTTTTAGTCCGTTTTTTTGCCGTCGCGGCAACATCCTCGTCAAGCTCTATACCGATCAGCTTCCCGCGGTGTCCTCTTGAATAAAGATAGGTCAATACTCTGCCCTCGCCACAGCCGATATCGGCAAGTATCTCGCCTTTTTCCAAAGGGCAGGACTTGAATATCTTGTCCAGACAGCGATAGTCGGTGCTTTGGCTGGGATGAGCGCCCATTTCCTTGTGTTTTGACGGGATCGGCTTATTGATCGATCTGCCGCCGTAACGACAGTCCTCAAACCAAGCGCGCAGATGGTAAAGTCTGCTTCTGAAAAAGATATATGCCTTTTTTAAAAGCGTTTTTATCTGACCGCGCTTTATAAGATCCCAAGCCTTTTTAAATTTTGAACTCATTTTCAATTTTCGGGATTATACACTTTATAAAAGTGCGTTATATTCAGATCCTCGTCCATTGCAAGACCGTGCGAGCCGCAGCCGCCGTCGATCTCGTGGCAGCCGTGGTCCGTCGCAAAGCCGACGAGCGTGCGGTGATTTTTCCAATGCTCTCTGATCATAGCGTCGAAGATTCCGTAGGTTCTGACGTTTGCGCGGAGCTCTGCCAACGCCTCTGCGCTCTCGGGCGCGTATCTGTGCATAAAGCCGTCGTAATTTCCGTTATACACGGCTATAAAATCGTATTTATCGTCAATTATCAGCTCTGCCGCCTTTGCATTAACCTCTTCGAGCGAGGGGTAGATGTAATAATCCATTTCGCGCTCGAGATATATGCTCGACATACTGTCGCCTGCGGTCGAGACGATCGCCGCCCTCTTGCCTGCGCGGATGAGCGCGTCGAATATTGTGCCGATCTTAATGACGGGCTTTTCGTATGCCTGAATACCGTGTACCTCGGGTTGCGCGCCCGTGTACATAGTGCCGAAGCAGACCGGAGTTACCGAGGGCATGACCGTGCACAAGGGCAGGTCGATCCCCGTTCTTTCCTTCAATGTCGAGAAGAAATGCGGATATTTTTGGTAAAGCCAGGTCGCGATCGCGTCGGGGTTATACATAAAAATACGGTCGACGTGCTCGCCGCCGAGGGTCTTGTTGACGTAATCGACGAGAAATTCGTTTGCGGGAGCAGCGTTTTCGGGGGCGTCAATGCCCATTGCGGTCGTCAGCGCCGCGCAAAGTGTGTCTAAAGAATGCTCGTGCTTCATAGTTGGGCTCCTTTTATTTTCGGGATGGATTTTTTAATTTGGATGACGATTTTTGTAGGGTGGGGGTTTACTCCCGCCGTTTTTGGCAATTGTCTGTATTTGCGGCAGGAGCAAGCCCCTGCCCTACAGGTTTATTGCAACTTTCGCGTCAGACAAACGACACTTTCCACGTGGTTCAAGACTCCAAAAGGTTTCAAAACCCACTAAAAACGGGGGTTGTAATACCTTAAAGTCTCACTTTTAGATAAAATATTTTAGGTTTCCCTGTTTCCGCCTCTTCTTTAATAAGTGAAAAAGAGTTTCCTATCAATATCACCGATGTAGATGTATTTTCACAATACCTCATTGCATCCTCGAATGGAATATACATACCATCATTTTCGTCCCATGAAATTACATAAACTGCTTTATCATTTTCATGCAATTCACTAAGGTCAGTAATGATTCTTTTATCGAGAACCTTATTCAGCACCGTTTCCGCATCGTGTGAAAAGCGCGACAGTGCTTTTGAACGCTTCTTTATAGAATTCAGTTCAAACAACAAGCGTTCTTGATAATCTTTATCTATATAAGTTTTTACAAAAAAATGTTCTACACTTTTGTTCATTTCTTCTCCTTCCTCGTCAGACATACGAGAGTTTCAACGTGGGTCAAGACTCTAAAAGGTATATTTTTGTGCAAAAAATAGGGGTGGAAACTCCAAAAAGTCTCACTTTACCACTTTTCAACAAAACATTCGACCCAATTTACTGCATCGGTTTCTTCTGTATACGAAGCTATAAAGTCCTTCAACTCTATTTTCATAAATTCGTATTTTTCTTTTGCTTCCTGCTCTGTTTTTGCGAATACAGTGTGACACATCAAACCATAAACACCGCAAGTAATACTATACGGAATCGGTTTGGTTTTTTCGAGCGTAATGCGGCAGCTATCCTCATACTCCTCATCAAAAATGATTTTTCCATTTTCAGATCCAATTTTACCGATGGTTGAGCCACCATCGTACAGTATCCATTTTTTCATATTTTCTCCTCGGTTCATGTCGATATGTTATACTAAACAGGTGTAAATTGAAGTTTTGAGTTTTGCTCAAAAATCTCATTTGTCCCACCTCAAAAACAGGACATTTTTTAATTTTGAACACCGTTTTTTGAAATTTTTATCTCAAAATCGCTCTAAAAGGCTTGATTTTGCCTAATTTAAGCCGTTTTTTGCTTATTTTCGTGTGAGACACACGACGGATTCGACGTGGGTCAAGACTCCAAAAGGTATATTTTTATGTCAAAAATGGGGGTTGTAAGTCCAAAAGGTATATTTATTTACCCTTTTTGAAGTAGCCTTTACCCTTAAAAGCATCGTACCATAAGGTATAAATCGCGCCGCAGTTTTTGCATTTAATTCTATACCACAATCCGTCTTGAGGCCAATTTTTGATGGTGTCGGCAGGGTTATTTCCTCCCACATATTCGTAGTTCTTACTTACCAATAATCTCTTGAGTTCTTCTAATATGGCAAAAAATTCTTCGGTAGTTTTAAGCGACTTTACCGTTTCAATGGTTTTACACTTGTCGCATGTTTTTTTGAATGGTATCATAATTCTCTCCTTGTGAGACAAACGACACTTTCGACATGGGTCAAGACTCTAAAAGGTATATTTTAGTCTTTCATTTTTTCAATTCCGAAAGCTTGTCATAAATAAAATTTCTCGAATCCTCGCGTGTGAAAACATATTGAAGAGGCTCGTCTTCTTTAAAATGAATGATCAGCACAAATCGTCTTTTATCCCATAAACGCTTCTCAATTTTTGAAATTGTGCTATATTGTACGGATATTTTCTTAAACAACTTTGGCGCGTACTTGGAATTATTGAACGGATATTTGTTAGTCAAAAAGCAAGCTTCTTTGAATATAAAAATCTCTGACAAAAACAAATCATATATGAAGAAGAGCACCAAAACGGCACAGCATATCATTGAAGCAGTGATGCGAATAGGGTTATCATCAAATACCACCAGCAAAACAGTGAGAGTGAGAAAAACTATCATCACAACATAAGCTAAAAGGTTTTTAAGAAAACCTTGCTTGAATTTGTTATATATCATATGTGTTTACTCCTTTCATTTTCGCGTCAGACAAACGACACTCTCGACGTGTCCTGTGCCCGGAAACAAATCCACCGGAGTAACTTCGCCTATATCGTATCCTTTATCCGCAAACCACGCGCAGTCGCGTGCGAGCGTGTCGGGGTTGCAGGAAACGTACACTATTCTCGGCACGCCGAGAGAATCGAGGTAATCGACAAGCTCCTTCGTAGTTCCCTTTCTCGGCGGGTCGATCACGACGACGTCGGGGCAGAAATCGCCAAGGGTATCCCTGGCACTTGCCAAAAGTCCGCGCGTATCCGAGGCGTCTCCGCAGAAGAAGTAAGCGTTTTCCACGCCGTTCATCTTGGCATTTTCCTTGGCGCACTCGACCGCCTCGCCGACTATCTCTACGCCGACTATTCGTGAAGCATTCTTCGCCATTGACAAGCCGATAGTTCCCGTTCCGCAATAGAGGTCGGCAACAGTCTCCCTTCCCGTCAGTCCTGCTCTCTCTCTTGCAAGACCGTAGAGCAGCTCCGCGCCGTCGCGGTTGACCTGATAGAACGAGCCCGCCGTGATCTTAAATCGCATGCCGCACAGCTCGTCCACTATGTAATCGTTTCCCTTGACACAGACGAATCTGTCGGAGAGGATAACGTTCGTATTCTTCTTATTGATATTGAGCATTACCGAGCAGACCTGCGGAAATCTTGCCGTCAGCTCGTCGGCGTATTTTTCGGCGCAGGGCAATTTATCCGCGTTTATAACGAGGCAGGTCATTATCTGACCCGTCTTTTCTGCGATTCGCAGGTAGATATGGCGCAAAATTCCGCTTTCTCTCTCCTCGTCGTATGCCGTGATCTTATTTTTCTTTGCAAATTCGATCGTGAACTCAACTATTTCGCCGAAAACGTCGGGCTGGAGCAGACATTGCTCGCAGGGGATGAGATTATGGGTCTTCGTCGCGAAAAATCCCGCGCGAAGCTCACCCTGCACCTGTCTCACGGGGTACTGACCCTTATTTCTGTATGCCGACACTTTGTCTGTGTGTCTTGTATCGCTCACCGTCACGTCGGGCAAGCCCGCCTTGCGAAAGGCATTTTTGACGTAATCGCGCTTGAGCTCGAGCTCGTGCTCGTATTTGATATTTCGGTATATACATCCTCCGCAGGATTGCGGCGCTTTGCAGTCCTTCGTTCGCAGTCCCGTGCCGTCGGCTCGGTTTTGCGAGCTTTCGATTATTTTTTCAAGCTTGCCGACGAGAAATGACGACGACACCTTGATTACTTTTGCAAGCACCTTGTCGCCCGTAACCGCACCCTTGACGAAGACCACGACTCCGTCGTCGGTCTTACCCACGCCGCAGCCGAGGTTGTTGAGATCGGTTATTTCAAGCTCTATGAGATCGTTTTTCTTTATGTTCACTGTAAATTCCTATCAAACGTAAAATTCTTTCAAATCCTCAAGGCGCAAGCAACCGACAGTTCCGCCTCTTGCCTCGCCGCAGTCGATGGCGATAGAGCCGTTACCAAAGAAGATCTTGCCGTCGCCGCCGTTGTCCTCGGTGGTGGGGGTATGTCCGACGATGATCGTTTTATCGTCAAAATATTTCTTCGTCAGGTCAAGTGCTTCGCTGAAGAATGCCTCGGGCTTAAGCTCCTCAAGGTCAACTCCTGTCTTAAATCCCGCGATTCCCGCGTGAACAAGCAGGTACTCCTTGCCGCCGACCTCGATCTCCTCGTAAAGAGTCATATCAGAGAGGTAGTCGATTATTCCCTCCTTCATCTCCGCGTCGAGCGTGCGGAAGGAATCAAGGGTGCTCTGTCCGCCGTCAGCGACCCAGGCGGTCATCTCACTTATAAACTTTTTGTCGGGAGTCTCACCGCTTTTGAGCATCTTTTCAAAGCCCGAAAGCATTCTGACCGCAGTGTAGTCGTGCTCGCCGACTATGGGATAGACGTTATATCTTATACTGAGGTCGCCGACCAGCTCCATGCTCTCATCACCGTAGTCGACAACGTCGCCGAGTATGTACATAAGGTCGGTATCCTTGAAATTGATGGTCTTAAGAAGTTCTTTGAATTTCGCGTAATTTCCGTGCAAATTTGATACTACGTAAGTCATATCTGATCTCCTTTATTTTAATTAAAGCGTTATCACTTGATTTGAAAAATATATCTCGCGCTGGACTTCGGGGCAGATCTCGGCAAGCGTTTTATCCAAGAACTCGCAGACGGGGTGCTCGGTAAAGAAATGACCCGCGCAGATGAGATTTATGCCGAAATCGAACGCGCCTAGGTACTCGTGGTGCTTGGCGTCGCCCGTGAGGTAGGTGTCGGCACCCGCATCTTTGGCGAGATTCATCATATCTCCGCCCGAGCCTCCGACCAGTGCAACTCTTTTAACTCTGCCGTTTACGTTGCAGACCGAAAGTGTCGCCTCGCGCTCGCCGCCTCCCCAAGAGAGCTTGTCCTTTACGATTTTTGCAAAATCCTCAAGCGAGATCTCCTCGTCGAGCTCTCCCACGCGGGCGATCTTATCATCGCCGACGATCTCTATATTTTTAAGACCGCAGAGGCGTGCGAGCGTGTCGTTTACGCCGTCCTCACGCGCGTCGAGTCGGGTGTGGAAGGACATCGCCGCGATATTGTTCTTTGCAAGTCTTACCGCCTTTGCGCCGTCAAAGGTCAGCGCATTCATCACACCAAGACCTCCGAAAAAGACGGGATGGTGCGACACGATGACGTCAAAGTCTCCCTCAATTGCGCGATCGATAGCCGCATTAGTGATATCGAGAGTTATCAACACCTTTTTTACCTCGCGGTCGGGCTCGGGGCAGGATTCAAGGCCGTCCTTATCCCAAGGGCAAGAGAGCGAGGTGGGGATTATTTCACAAAGCTTATTGTACAGTTCGATTACCTTCATTTTTTCGTCTCCAAATATGTTTTCATTTCTTTTACAAGCAATTTTTCATGCTCGGCATCGGCACCCGAGATTGCCTTACCGTCTATTCTCGTTTGCAGTATGCGGATATTTTTCTCGACGAGCGCGCGGGTGACGCTGTCGCCTCGGTCGAGATTTATCCTGCCGATCAGCGCTTCAAGCTCCGAGAGCTCATAGCTCTCGCCGCAATAGCTCGCCTTGATCACGCGGTATATTCGGTCATCTCTGCCGCCGTCGCAAACTATTATTTCATCAAGGATCGCAAACCCCTGCTCTGCAAGATGTTTTGCGAGGATCTCTGCGTGGGTCATAGGCTGCAACACGAGGGTGATCTTGCCGGTTTTTATCCATTTCGCTTTGTCAAGGATCGAGGCGATCAGCTCACCTCCCATTCCAAGCACCGTAATGCAATCGGGCTCAAATCTCTCGGCTCCGTCGAGTCCGTCGGCGCGCGTGACCTCTATTCTCTCAGCAAGCCCGTTCTTTATTACGTTAGCCCTTGCCGCCGACACGGGCCCCTCGTTGATGTCGGACGCTCGCGCGTATTCAATTTTATTTTCCAAGCATAGCGCGATCGGCAGATATGCATGGTCGCTGCCAACATCGGCAAGTCTTGCGCCGCGCGGGATCATTTCCGCCGCCGCGCGAAGTCGTGTGTCTAATTGCATTTTTTGTCCCTTAGGGGACTTAAACCCTTTTTGGAAAAAAGGGTTTAAGAATCCCAAAAACTTCCTGTAAAATGTATATAATGTGGTGTTATCTCCTCGCCGTAAGCCTTTGCAAAACAAGGAGAATCCCAAAAACTTCTTGTAAAAATGTATGTATTGTAGATTTATCTCCTCGCCGTAAGCCTTTGCAAAACAAGGAGAATTCTCAAATTAATGTAAAAATTATTTCCTTGAAAAAACAGCCCGTAAACATATTCTGAATACGGGCTGTTTTCTCGGACATTACTTGCTTGCAAGATACGCGTTGATCTTTGCTACAAGCTCGTCTGCATCGGTTCCGTGAACCGCGCAAGCCTCCTCGATCGACTCGCCACGAGAAGCGGGGCAGCCGAGGCAGTGCATTCCGATCTCAAAGAAGAACTCTGCTGTTCCTCTGTCGTAATCGAGAATATCGCCGATGATCGATTCCTTAGTTACCTTCATAGTGCTATCCTCCTTTATAAAGATTATATTTCTACGAATACTATTATATATCCTGCCACAAAAAAAGTCAATAGAAACGCAGTATTTTTAAGCGTTTTGAAAATATTTTTTCACGCCGGGCAAAAAATATTCAAATGATGAAAAACCCTCTTGCAAAATAGCAAAAATTGTGTTATAATATACGCTGATAAAATATGGATAAGGATCAGATAGCTATGAAACTCAAAATTTAGCGATTTATCCCCCACGCAATCACGAAAAAACAACATTGATAATTTTGGAGGATAACATTTATGATAATAGCACTTGAAGAAGCCAAGCGTAAGCTCATCGCGCTTCGCGACGACGTAAAAGAGCTTGGCAACGCGCTTCGCATCACCGATCTCAAGGCAAAGGCTGCTGAGCTTGAGGCACAGACGCTCGACCCGAATTTCTGGAACGATCCGAGCGCGGCAAATAAAATTACGCAACAGATAAAGCAATCCCGCGATACTATCGAGGACTACGAGGGTCTTTGCTCGCGCCTTGAGGACGCTATCGTTCTCGCCGAAATGGCGATCGAGGAAAACGACGAGAGCTGCGTAGAAGAAGTCGAAACAGAGCTTGCCGAGATCGAAGCAACGGCAGAAAAGGAAAGAATCTCCGTGCTTCTTTGCGAGGAATACGACAAAAACAACGCCATAGTCTCCTTCCATCCCGGTGCAGGCGGTACCGAGGCACAGGACTGGGCGCAGATGCTTTACAGAATGATCACCCGTTGGGCAGAAAAGTCGGGATTTAAGGTCAAGCTTATCGACTGGCTCGACGGCGACGCCGCAGGAATCAAGTCCGCGACTATCACGGTCGAGGGCATGAACGCATACGGTTTCCTTAAGAGCGAAAACGGCGTTCACCGTCTCGTCCGCGTTTCTCCCTTTGATGCGGCAGGCAGACGTCAGACCTCGTTCGCGTCTATCGAGGTAATGCCAGAGTTTGATGACGTCGACGCAGTCGTTCTCAAGGAGGAGGACCTCGAGATCACCGCGCACCGTTCGTCAGGTGCGGGCGGTCAGCACATCAACAAGACCGACTCGGCTATCCGTATCGTGCACAAGCCTACGGGAATCGTGGTCGGCTGTCAGACCGAGAGAAGCCAGCTTCAGAACAAAGAGACCGCCCTCAAAATGCTGAAGGCGAAGCTTATGGAGATCAAGCTCCGCGAGCGTCTTGACACCATCGAGGAGATCCAGGGCAACAAGACCAACATAGAGTGGGGCGCGCAGATCCGTTCCTACGTATTTATGCCCTACACTCTCGCCAAGGACACAAGAACCGGATACGAGGACGGCAATATCCAGTCGGTAATGGACGGAAATATCGACGGATTCATCAACGCTTACCTCAAGATGAATTCGAACAAATAATTGAATTGGCAAACAAAGAGCTCCGCCCGTGTGGTCGGAGCTTTTTTGTTGAATTGAACCAATACGAAAAATAAACGACGGTATGCCTCGGGAGTGAGTGTCCCTTAAACATACCGTCGTTTATTTTTTCGCTTTTCGTTGGGTTAAGACGAAAGGCTAACTGATTTAACTGAAATTACTTCTGCATTCCGTTGATCGCCTTGGTGAACTGGCTCTTCTTGTGAGCAGCGGCGTTCTTATGGATAATGCCCTTGGATGCAGCAACGTCGATCTTCTTGGTAGCAGACTTGTATGCAACCTGTGCGCTTGCAACGTCACCGGATGCTACAGCAGCGTAGAACTTCTTGATCTCGGTCTTCATAGCGGACTTGAACATCTTGTTCTGAAGGGTCTTCTTCTTGATGACCAATACGCGCTTCTTTGCGGATTTAATGTTCGGCATTTTCTCAACCTCCATGTAAATTTTACATTTAATGCACGGATCGCCCTCCGTCTGAGAGGGTACATCGGGCATACCGCCGCATACTCATATATGATATCACATTTTTTTCTCAAATGCAAGTGTTTTTTTGATTTTTTTGAAAAATTTTTAATTTTGTGTATTATTGCTAAAATTTCTCATTATCGCGGCAGGTATTTCCGACAAAACCACACTTGCTGTGACCGAATATTCGCCGTATTTTTCAGCCGCGAGGTCTCCTGCGAGGCCATGGAGGTACGCGCCGACCGCGGTGCACTCAAAAACGTCCGAATTTCCAAAATTATTTTTCGACTCTCTCGCCAGCAGCGCGCCGATAATTCCCGCAAGCAGATCTCCCATGCCCGCGCTTGCCATTCCCGCGTTTCCGCTTTGGTTGAGATAAAGTCTTTCGCCGTCGCTTATCGCGGTATGGTGATCCTTCAAAAGACAGATTAGCCCGTGCTTTTTAGCAAAGCTTTTCGCACATTTTGACGTGTCGGACAATATATCGACAATAGGTTCGCCGCAAAGCCGCGACATCTCTCCCGGGTGGGGCGTGATAACGGTCTGCGCTCTCTGCTTTTCGTCAAGCAGACTCCAAATTTTTTCATCCTCTGAAATGATATTTAGTCCGTCGGCATCGATCAAAATCGGGCAGGCCGCACTTGACAAAGTAACCCTGACAAGTTCTCTTGCAAGCGCACTCTTTCCAAGTCCGCAACCGATGACCACCGCATCCGAGCGAGATATCGCCTCTGCCAATCGCGCCGTTACCGCACAGGTCTCCTCCTCGTATCCGTAAAGCGAAAAGACCGACTCGGGCACAAGAGTCGCAAGTGCAGGATAGTTCTCTCTCGGCGTAAAGATCTCAACTATCCCCGCGCCCGTGCGATATGCCGCCGCCGCGCAAAAATATGCCGCGCCGCACATCGACGCACCCTTCGGGTCATACGAGCCGCAAAGCACGAGGAGTCTGCCCATATCTCCCTTGTTCGTTCTTTCGGGCAGCTTCGCAAACAAATTCTTCACTCTGATCACCGTCGCTTTCTCCGTTCTTCTACACGACAATTTTAACATTTATACAGAAAAATGTCAAGATAAAAAAGTTTTGAGAAATAGAACGCACAAGATCTGTCATAAAATAGATATATAATCTTCTGCGGAGGTATTTATGGACACCGAATACAGACGTGCGGCGAATATTACCGTGATCGTTGCGGGAATTTTAATATTTTTCTGGCTCTTTTTCAAATACGCGTTATCAATAGCGATGCCCTTTCTTCTGGCGGCTCTGATCTCCGTGATAATCTCCCCTCTCGCCGCTTGGATATCTAAAAAGACTCACGCCTCGCCAAAATTTGTCTCGGCTTTCCTCGTGATACTATTTTTTGGGATAATCGCAACACTTTTATCGCTTGCGATCTCGCGGCTTGTCTCGGAGATCGGCAATCTTATCGACAGACTCTCCGCAGACCCCGAGATGATCAGCCGATTTTTTGAGGATCTCGGCAAAAAATTTGGCCCGATCGGTGAAAAATTCGGATTTATCAGACGATTTTTTGAGTCTGAGCAGATGCAACAGCTCGGGCTTGACCTTGACGAGCTTATGCTTGACGCGCTCGGTAAGCTGATGGGATCTTTAACGAGTGCCCTGCCCTCCGCCGCAGTCGGCCTTGTGGCGAAAATTCCCGAGATAATACTGACGGTCGCTGTACTTCTGATCTCTGCGTTCTATTTTTGCACCGACAAGGAAAGGATCGGCAAGGGCATCTCGGCTCTCCTGCCCGATGCTATGCGCTCAAAGCTCCCCGAAACAAAAAGAAAGATAACCCGCACGCTTACGAGCTATCTTAAAGCCTATCTTCTTATTATGCTCCTGACATTTTGTGAAATGTTCGTCGGACTTTCCCTGCTCGGCGTCAATTACGCACTCCTTTTGAGCGTCATCATCGCTATCGTCGATATTCTCCCCATATTGGGCACGGGCACGATCTTGATCCCGTGGGCGCTTTTCTCCTTCGCCGTGTCAAATTCCAAGCTCGGCATAGGTCTTCTGATCCTTTACGCCGCAGTATCGATAATAAGACAACTGATCGAGCCAAAGATCGTGGGCGACTCGCTCGGCATACACCCCTTGGCAACGCTTGCTTCTATATACGTTGGAATAAAGCTGCTCGGATTTGGCGGAATTTTCATCGGTCCGATCGTCGCGCTATCTCTAAAAAGCTTTATGAAAACCGAATCATAATATTTGATCTTCATTTTCCATTCTTCGTTCTTCGTTCTCCCGATCACCATACGGCTTTCGGGTTTCTCCACCTTTCCCTCTTTCCTCTTTTCCAGAAAGTTTTTGGAAGGTGAGAGGGGGTTTTAGGGGGAGAGAGGAGACCTTTTTTGGAAAAAGGTCTCCTCTCTCCCCCTATATCTCATCATCAACTCAACAGAGCTCTATCGCTTGCGAATTCGGCTCCGCTTGCCTTAGAGAAGGCTGCGAGGAGCGACTCGACGGTGAGCTTTTTCTTTTCCTCGCCGCTGACGTCGATGATTATTTTACCCGCGTTCATCATAATGAGACGGTTTCCGTGGGCTATGGCATCGCGCATATTATGGGTTACCATAAGCGCGGTAAGATTGTTTTCGTTAATAAGCTTATCGGTTATTTCAAGAACCTTTGCCGCGGTCTTGGGGTCAAGTGCGGCGGTATGCTCGTCGAGAAGCAGAAGCTTCGGCTTTTTCATAGTTGCCATAAGCAAAGTGACTGCCTGGCGCTGTCCGCCCGAAAGCAGACCCATTTTGGTGGAGAGTCTGTCCTCAAGACCGAGGTCAAGCTGGGCAAGAGCCTCTTTATAGCGCTCTCTGTCCTTGTTCGTGATCGACCAACGAAGTCCGCGTCTCATGCCGCGTCTGTCCGCGATCGCCATATTTTCCTCGACCCACATATCCGTGGCGGTTCCCATTCTGGGGTCCTGAAATACTCTGCCTATATACTTTGCTCTTTTGTGTTCGGGAAGCTTTGTAACGTCAACGCCGTCGATCGTAATGCTTCCGTCGTCGGCAGGATATGCCCCCGCAACGATATTGAGCATAGTCGATTTTCCCGCGCCGTTTCCGCCGATAACGGTCACGAAATCGCCTTCCTTAAGCGTAAGGCTGAGTCCCTCGAATACCTTTTTCTCGTTGACCGTGCCCTCGTTGAAGGTCTTATAAATATCTTTTATCTCAAGCATGTTTGCCACCTCTCGCTTTCTTCTTTTTCGAGAAATAGGTCTTCTTCAGATAAGGCACACCGAGGAAGCAAGCAACGACCAGAGCCGAAAGCATCTTCAGAAGCTCGCTGGGCAGACCGATAAAGACTACCGTCTGGAAAACGAACCAATAAATGATAGCTCCTCCTGCAACGCAGAGCAGTCTGAGATAGAAATTCGTAACGAGCTTCGGGCAAAGCGCCTCTCCGATTATGATCGCCGCAAGACCGATAACTATCGCACCTCGTCCCATATTGATGTCTGCAGATCCCTGCTGCTGTGCCAGCAGCGCACCCGCAAGCGCGACTATTCCGTTCGACAGCGCAAGTCCGAATACCTTTGCAAAGTTGGTGTTTATTCCCTGTGCTCTGCTCATCTCAAGGTTGTTTCCCGTCGCACGCAGAGTAGAGCCGAACTCGGTTCCGAAGAACCAATAAAGCACAGCTATCGTCAGCGTAACGAATACCGCAAGAATAACGATCGTTCTGTAAATATCGGACGCCGCAGAGGTTATCAGCACCTTGTCGCCGTATTTCAGTCTCGTTATCGCGACGTTTGCTCTGCCACTCATTATCAGAAGATTGACAGACCAGAGCATCAGCTGAGTCAAAATTCCCGCAAGGATCGCGGGGATACCAAAAATCGTATGAAGCCATCCCGTGACAAGTCCCGCAAGCATTCCTGCTACGAGCGCGCAAAACATAGCTATCCATATATTTACGCCGTTTGTGACCATTACCGCGCAGACCGCCGCGCCCGTACAGATAGAGCCGTCGACCGTCAGATCGGCAACGTCGAGGATCTTATAGGTGATATAGAGCCCTATCGCCATAAGTCCCCAGACAAGTCCCTGCCCTGCGGCGCCCGGAAGAGTTCCAAGCCAATTCAAAATCAAGTTCATCTCAAAAAATCCTTTTCATACAACTGACGCCGCCGCGGTATTGTCACCACGGCAGCGGCAGGATAGTTCTTTAAATATTATTGGATACGGGAACGATATTATTCCTCGACTTCGATCGCAACGTAGCCCGCAGCCTCGAGAGCCTCAATATCAATACCGAGAAGCTCGCACCTTTCCTTGTTGTACTTCTTGGTAAATGTCTCTGCATACTCGATCTTCATCTCGGAGATATCAGCCTCGCCCTTAAGGATCTTCGCAGCCATCTTGCCCGTAGCAACTCCAAGATCGTAGTAGCTGATAGTAAGAGTTGCAACTCCGCAACCCGTACAGATTCCCTGCTCGCCCGCGATCAGAGGGGTCTCTCCTATAACTCCGCCGATTGTTTCGGCACAGCTTGCCGCAGTATTGTCGGTGGGGATATATATAACGTCAGCGGACGCTGCAGCGGAGGCAGCAACCGTGGAAACGTCGTTGGAATCAGAAAACGCCTTGTCTATAACGGTAATTCCGTTCGCCTCAAGATATTCGGTAACTACCTTGACCTGATACTTCGAGTTAGCCTCGCCCGAAGCGTAAAGCATAGCTACGGTCTCTGCCTCGGGGAAAAGATCGAGGATCATCTGTGCCTGCTGATCAAGAGGGGCAAGGTCGCTGGTTCCCGAAATATTGCCGCCGACCAGACCGTCGAAATTGTCGATTCCGAGAGCAGTGCCGTACTCGGTGATAGAGGTGCCGAGGATCGGTATAGTATCGGTGCCGTTAACTGCCGCGGTAAGCGCGGGAGTCGCGTTAGCCATAATAAGATCGACCTTTTTAGTTACAAAATTAGTGACGATAGTGGTGCAGACCGCAGGATCGTTGCCTGCGTTCTCGGTAAGAAACTCTACGTTCTCCGCGCCGAGCTCTGCAACAAGAGCGTCCTTAAAGCCCTGAGTAGCCGCGTCGAGCGCGGGATGAGGAACGAGCTGACAGATACCGACAGTATATTTACCGTCGTCCTTGTTGGGCGTATCACAAGAGGCGAGCACTACCAAGGATACACACATAAGTGCCGCCAAAACGATGCTTAACAGTTTTTTCATGGTCTTTTTCTCCGTTTCGCTTTTTCGCGCGTCTTTTTCATGATCGGGTCTACGCGCGAGTCAGATTTGCTTTATTAAAATAAAGTACTTCCATTATACCACTCTCAAAAGTCCGTGTCAATGAATTTTTATAAATTTGCTGATTTTTGGGGATATTTTACAAAATAAAGATTACTCAATTATGCACTATAACGCAATCAAGGCGTCGAAATTGCCCCGACACCTTGATTTTTATTCATTTTTGTTAATATTTATCCGACTTTTGAAGGTTAATTATCGAGCTTTGCAACCTTGGCGATAATTTCGGCGCAGTTCTCAAGTCCTATCGCTCCGCTGTCGAGCATAAGGTGATAATTTTCAAGAGCGCCCCACTCGCGCATCGAGAAGGATCTGTAAAACACTCTGCGGCGCGCGTCCTTATCGGTAAGACGCTTTTCGATCTTGACGTCGGTCTCGCCGTATGCCTCAAGCACGCGGCGCGCCTTGAAATCCATATCCGCACGGATAAAGACGTTGAGGCAATCGTCTCGGTCGCGGAGAATATAATCGGCACCTCTGCCTATAATGACGCACCTACCCTCCTCGGCAAGCTGCTTGATAACGTTTATCTGTGCTATCTGCACGCGATTGGCTATCGAAAGTCCGTTATAGCCGTCGCCGCCCGCGTTGACCGCTATCGAAAAAAGGATACTGTTTTTATGAGTTGCGTACTCGTCGTATTTTTCTACGAATTCGCGAGAAATGCCGCTTTCCTTAACGACCTCGTTTATCAGCTCACTGTCGTAAAATTTATATCCGAGAGCCTCGGCAACCATCTTTCCGATAGTTCTTCCTCCGCTTCCGAATTCGCGGCTGATGGTAATTACGTTTTTCATAATTATCTCTCCTTTTCGTACGTGGATTTCGGGGGTGTACGCTATGAGCTTTGCCCCGAGGATCGATGCAAATTGCATCAATATCTTCTGTGATCATTATAGCATTTTTTTCATACTTTGTCAAGTTTTCGGGCACAAACTTTGTGAAAAAAATATCATACACATTTGTGTTTGATCGTTTTCTCTATTTTTGATTTAATTTTCTACTGATTGTTTATATACATCGTCTGCCGAGTGCAAAAAAAGTCGAAATCTTTTTGTTGACGAGTTTAGTCACAAAAGAGCAGATCGACCTTATAAGCTCTTGCTTTTGCTCGAATATGCAAGCATCGTGTCGCACGATTTCGATTGACAAGCGGAATATGCCTTGATATAATTTTTTCAGGGTTTGCAGACACCGCTATAGGTCGGCTTCCCCGCCGACGAAAAACACAGAAAATACAAAAGAAAAGAGAGGACAAATTATGAAAAAAAGAGTTTTTTGGATACTTATCATTCTCGCGTTCGTCGTTGCTATAACCTCGACTGCAGTCATATCCGTCGCAGTGACGAAAAGATCGCAGCCCAAGGTAAACGACGAGGAAAACGGCACGCAAACGGGCGTACTTGAAGGACCTGAGCATCTTTCTCCCTCCGAGACCACAGAGCAGCTCGAGGCAGAAAGCGCCGAGCAGACCTCCGAGCAGAGCTCAAGCCAAGAAGAAACCACTCAAGAAACGACCGAAGCAGAAACCACAAAAGAGGAGACCACCGAGCCCGCACCGTCCTTAGAATATGAAAGCTTCGGCAACGGGACCTGCGCCGTGGTCGGCATCGGAACGTATACCGATTCCTATCTTACGATCCCCGAAAAGAGCCCCGAGGGACATATAGTTATCGCCATTTCAGAGAAGGCTTTTTACGGCAATTCCTTTATCAGAGCCATAGAAATACCCTCTACCGTGTCTTCCATCGGAGATCTTGCCTTTGCAGGCTGCTCCCAGCTCGTTTACTTATCGGTCGATGACAAAAATATGATGTTTACCGACGTCGGCGGAGTTTTATATAATATCGACGAATCAATGCTGATCTGTTATCCCTCCGCAAGCAGCTCCGCTACTCTTGAAATATCAAATTCGGTAACCACCATCTGCAGCATGGCATTTTACGGCTGCGAAAACCTCAAGCAGATAAATTATTCGGGATCTATTGAGGATTGGGAGAAAATCGAGATACGGGAAAAGAATTACGGTCTTTATACCGCAGCGATGTCTTTCGGCAAATAATTCGCTCTTTTGGGGATAATTTTGCCGTTTGCCTTGACACTGACGTACAAAAATGATATACTTAAAGCAGAAAAAAGCCGCTATGGCGGTGATGCGGAAAGGAATTCTATTATGTACGGAAAAAAGGTCTGGATGATAGCCGACGGCTATATGAGCAATACTGAAAAAGGAAACCTCGTCAGTCACGAGGCGATCTGCGTGCTCAATCTTTCGGGAGAGGACGCACACATCGATATTACACTTTATTTTGAAAATGACGAACCCATGAAGGGGCTTCACGCCGTTTGCAAAAACGAGCGCACCAACCACATACGTCTTGACAAGATAGTTGCCGACGACGGCAGAAAAATCCCCAAGGACACGCCCTACGCCGTGCTCGTTGAAAGCGATCAGCCCGTGGTCGTTCAGGCATCGCGCCTTGACGTTTCTCAGCCCGAATACGCGCTGATGACGACTATTGCTTATTGATCCTAACGCAACAGTCGTGTCAAGAGGCTCAATTATGACAGCAGATAAAAGACGGCAGGAGATATTGGCGGAGCTTAACGCGGCGACAGCGCCCGTGAGCGCGACCAGACTTGCGGAAAAATACGGCGTTACGAGACAGGTCATAGTTGCCGACGTTGCTCTTTTGCGCGCCGCGGGCAACGACATCCGCGCCGAGCACAAGGGGTATTCGCTTGAACGGGTGCAGGGCGAGATACAAAGGCTCATCGTTTGCAAGCATCCGAAATCAAGCGTGACCGATGAATTTTATGCGATAGTTGACAACGGCGGCAGAGTGCTTGACGTGCAGGTCGAGCACGCGATATACGGCATAATTTCGGCGAAGCTTTCGATCGCCTCGCGCTACGACGCCGATGAATTCGTGCGCGCCGCAAGCAATTCAAGCGTATCACAGCTCGCTGACCTCACGGGCGGAGTACACGCTCACACCGTGGTGGCAAGAGACGAGGAGACCTTCCGACGTATTGCCGGGAGGCTCAGAGAGCTTGGAATTTTGGTTGAATAAAAAACAAGGTAGACCACAAAAACGGTCTACCTTATTTTTTTGATTACCATCTATTGAACTCCGAAAGCTCGAGTCCTTGATTGTTTTCAAGCGCCCAGTTGATTGCCCACGAGCCCGGGAAGATAAGCAAACTGTTGCCTCTTACGTCGACAACTCTGCGCGTGTCTCCCGAAAGCGTGAGGTTTTTGGGATCGCAGGGGCATTTTTCGATATATCTGATCTGATCGTGCGGCAGATCCATACGCGAGTAGCCCACGCCGTATTCGCTCTGCATTCTGAATTTGAGCACGTCAAACTGAAGCATACCGACAACGCCGACTATAACTCGCTCCATACCGCTGTCGGGCAGGAAGAAAATCTGTATCGCACCCTCCTCGGCTATCTGCTCCATTCCCTTCTGGAACTGCTTACGCTTCATCGAATCGATCTGCTCGATGACCGCGAAATGCTCGGGAGCAAACGTCGGAATTCCCTTGAACTGAACCTTGAGGGGCGGCTCACAGATCGTGTCTCCGATCGAGAAGATGCCCGGATCGAACACACCGATGATGTCGCCTGCATACGCTTCCTCGACCATTTCTCGCTCCTGCGCCATCATCTGCTGAGGCTGCGAGAGCTTGATCATCTTACCCTGACGAACGTGCAAATATTCCTTGCCGCGCTGGAAACGTCCCGAGCAGATACGCATAAACGCGATACGGTCGCGGTGCGCCTTGTTCATATTTGCCTGTATCTTGAACACAAATGCCGAAAAATGCTCGTCGAAGGGGTCTACCTCGCCCGAAATTGTCTGTCGGACAAGAGGAGAGGTCGTCATCTTCAAAAAGCTTTCCAAGAAAGGCTCGATACCGAAGTTGTTGAGCGCCGAGCCGAAGAAAACGGGAGAAAGCTTACCCGATCTGACCGCATCCATATCAAAATCGTTGCCCGCGCCGTCAAGCAGGTCGACCTGCTCGCAAAGCTCGTCGGCAAGGTCGGTGCCGATGACACCGTCCAGCTTTTCTCTGTCCGCGATATCGCACTCGATCGCGCTGAGCCTCTCTCTGCCGCCGTGCGATGTGCTGAAGGTCAGAATACACTTCTTTTCTCTGTCGTAAACACCCTTAAACGTCTGTCCGCAGGAGATCGGCCAGTTCATAGGATAAGTGCCGATGCCGAACTCGGTCTCGAGCTCGTCCATAAGGTCGAACGGGTCTCTCGCCTCGCGGTCAAGCTTGTTTATAAAGGTAAATATCGGGATATTTCTCGCCGCAACGACCTTAAAAAGCTTTCTGGTCTGCGGCTCGATTCCCTTTGCCGCGTCGATCACCATTACCACCGAGTCCGCCGCCATAAGCGTACGGTAGGTGTCCTCCGAGAAGTCCTGGTGTCCCGGTGTATCAAGGATATTTATGCAATATCCCTCGTATTCAAACTGCATTACCGACGAGGTGACCGAGATTCCTCTCTGCTTTTCAAGCTCCATCCAGTCGGACACGGCGTGCTTGTCGGTCTGCTTACCCTTGACCGAGCCTGCAGTCTGTATTGCGCCTCCGTAAAGCAAAAACTTTTCGGTCAGCGTTGTTTTACCTGCGTCGGGGTGCGAAATGATCGCAAAGGTCCTTCTTCTGTTTATTTCGTTTCTGAGATCTGCCACAATGTTCTCCGTTTGTTTCTTTTATTTTTTATCGCGGATAATATTATACTACGATTTCTGCTTATTTGCAATAGATTTTCACATTTTGTCCGTCAAGTTTTGCTTTTTTGAAGCTCTTGCTCGTCTTCGATCTTCTCGCACACGCAGTCCCACGGCTTGACCTCGCTTTGCTTTCCTACGAGATCCTCAAGCTTTTCTCTCGTGTATTCGGGATGCGCGGTGCGGTAATGGATATGGAGCACGTCACCCTCGTGCAATCCTCCGTGAGTTCTCGCCTCGGGACTGTTGCTGACCGAAACGACTACGCAGGACGGCGGCCAGAGAATATCTCTGATCTCCTTGCCAACGGCAAACGCTCCCGCCTTGACGGTCAGATCGACGTCGACAGTGCAGACGCGTCTGCCGAAATTGCGCGCCTCGATCTTTGTATCAACGATCTCATCGGTAAACGAGTGTATTCCGACCACCTCAATGACCGCGAAAGCCACGGTAACTCCGAGAGTCACGGGCAGCATATTGTTCGCGCAGGCAAGCGCCTCGACGGCAAATGCAAGCGCGGTGATCGGAGTGCGTGAGGACGCCGACAAAAACGACGCCATACCGACTACGACCATAATTATGTAATATTGTTGCGGCAAAACGCCGATGAATACGAAAAAGTCTCCGCAAAGTGCACCGAGTATCGCTCCGAATGCCAAGGACGGCACGAAAAGTCCTCCCGTGATGCCCTCGTTGTTCGCAACTATCAAAAGAATAGCGCGCACGCAGAAATAGATCAAGAGGAAATACCAAACGCCGTGACCGTGTAACAGCTCCTCGACGAGATGATGTCCCGTACCTATGCACTCACCGCAGATCAGTCCGATGACCGAAACAAGCACGAAAACGATAACCACCTTTGCGATAAAAGGGATCTTGCTCGCGTATTTTATAAGCGCACGGCGCACCGAGCGATAGGTCTTGGTAAAGATGATCGCCCAAAATCCGCAGATGATGCCGACGAAAAGCGCAAGAGCGATATATTTCAACGGCATTACGACCGATATACTAAATCCAAACAACGACGACGATATGCCTGCCCACGAGCACAAAAGCTCAACGACTGCCATACAGACCGCCACGGTCATAGACGCCATCATAAAGATCATCGCGGAAAATCGTCTGTGTGCCTCCTCAAAGGCAAAGAGGATTCCCGTAAGCGGAGCGCCCGTCGCAGCCGCAAAGCCCGCGCACGCGCCGCCCGTCATGATGTATCTTTCCCAAGCGGGTTGATTTTTGCCGAGGGTCTTTGACGTTATCCAACCGACGACCGTTCCCATCTGAACGCTCGGTCCCTCCGTGCCCAGCGGAACTCCGCAAAGGTAGGTCAGAAGCGAGGAGAGGAAGATTATCGGCAGACTGAAGGTCTTTTGAATGACCGTCGCTCCCTGCAAGGTCGCAATAGCGGTCGGAATTCCTCCTCCGCGGCAGTCGGGATCGATGCACAGAATTATCGCCGCGACAAGTCCTATCACCGCCGCACCGACTATCAGCACGGGAATGAGCGCAGGAGTTGCGCGCACGAATGCGTAGATATCGCCCGACAGCTTTATGACTGCGCTTGACGCCAGCTTAAAGGCAAAAATCACCGCACCCGTGAGCACTCCCGTCATCACCGAGAAAAGTACAAGCGGCAGCAGTATATTTTTTACGTACTGTGTTTTATTTTTGTTCATTTCAAATATTCCAATATTTCCGATGCGTTGGTATCGGGTTTTACCTTCGGCATCACTTTTTCAATTATTCCCTGCTCGTCTATGATAAAGGTCGAGCGAACGACGCCCATAGATGTCTTGCCGTAAAGCTTCTTTTCCTTCCAGACTCCGTACGCCTCGATGGCTACTCGGTCGGGGTCAGATAAAAGCACGAAGGGTAAATCATACTTTTCGGCAAATTTTCTGTGCGACTCTACGCTATCCTTGCTGATACCGACAACGGCGACGTTTTTTTGCTTAAATCCCTCGTAAGCCGCCGCAAACGCGCACGCCTGACGGCTGCAACCGGGGGTGTTGTCCTTCGGGTAAAAATACAAAACTACTTTTTTTCCGAGAAAATCGGAAAGCGAAACTGAATTGCCGTCCTTGTCGGAAAGCGTGAAATTAGGGGCTTTTGTTCCTTGTTCTATCATAGGATCTCCATTCCGCCGCCCATGGCGGCACAAATAGTAATGGTAATCGATGGTTTTTCGGTTATTATTTCCAAGTCAGATTACTAAAATTCATTTTCGTGCGTCTTGAAAAACTCGTGATACAATCGCACGTTTTCAAGCTCGGTCCATTTTTTCGACTCCACGGGGACCGAATCAAGATCGTAGACCTTCGCACCCTTCATTGAGAGCAAAAACGGCGAGTGGGTGGAAATTATAAACTGACAGTTGTAAAATCTCGCCGAATCCTCGATGAATTGCCGAAGCTTGTCCTGCAGCACTGCGGAAAGACTGTTTTCTGGCTCGTCGAGCAGATACAGGGCATTTTCTTCTATCTGTTTTGTAAAATACAGATACGCGGTCTCACCGTTGGACATACCCGTGATCTCTTTTGGGAGTCTTCTTGAAACGTAGTCGGATTTCGTGCGGCGCTTGGTCTCGTTTCTGCGCTTGAATTCCTCAAGATCGTCAAGATCGCGGAGCAGATAGGCTTCTTCGCGGCTTCGATCGTATTCATCGAAAAGAGCCTCGCGGCGACGGTCTACACCCTCGTTGATGGCGCGAACGTCCAAAAGCGAATCGAAAACACCGTCGCTTGTGATTATCTTGCTTCCCCTCGGCGCATTTTGACCAAAGGAAAGATCGCATTTGCAAAATTTCAGGTATTCCTCGATATAGGGAGTGTTATTGAAGGGCGCGGTGCGCTCCAGACGCAATTTTTCGGCGATCAGATTGAGGATAGTGGATTTTCCCGAGCCGTTGCCGCCGTAGATCACCGTTATCGGCTCAAAATCCAATCTTTCGAGTCTCTTTTGCGGAAAAATTTTAAAGGGGTAGACGTTCGTTTGGGAATAGCATTGCATATCGGTCTTGCCGAAGCTCCACAAATAATTTATCTCTTCTCTTTCGCTTGCCAGCGTGAAGCTATCAAGATATTTCATTTCCCTATCCCCCCTTGCTCTCAATACTTGATTACAGTATATCATATTTCAGCCCAAAAATCAATATTTACAGACAATATATTTCTTTTCGGAAGTTCTTGAAAGGGGTTGGGGGTATGGGGGAAGGGGGAAACTTCTTCCAAGAAGTTTCCCCCTTCCCCCATATTCACAAATCTTATCTGTTATTAATGATCTTAGTGAGCTCAACGGGGTCGACGATCTGGTCGCCCTTATAAACTCTCATATTGCCCGAGGCGATCTCGTCGATGAGGATTACCTCGCCGTTGTTGTAGCCGAACTCGAACTTGATATCCCAGAGGTCGAGACCGAGGGTCTTAAGGTCGTCGGCAACGATCTTGGTGATCGCAAGGGTCTGCGCCTTGAGGCTCTCGAACATCTCGGGAGTCATAATTCCGAGCGCTACGAGACCTTCGCCCGTAACAAGCGGGTCGCCCTTTTCGTCGTTCTTGAAGGTGCACTCGACGTAACCGCCCTCAAGTCTGGTTCCGTTCTTGATATACTCGCCGTATCTGCGGATAAAGCTGCCCGTAGCAACGAGACGGCAGATTACCTCAAGTCCGTTACCGCCCTGAGCCTTGCCGAAGCACTCTGCGGGGAGGACCTCCATGGTCGCGTTCTCAACGTCGGCAGAGACGTAGTGAGTCTTGATGCCTGCCTTCTTGCAGAGCTCAAAGTAGTATATCGAGGTCTGAAGATTTGCCTTTCCGATTCCGTCGATGGTAAGTCCTACGCTGTTCTCACCGGGATCAAACACTCCGTCCTTACCCGTGCAATCGTCCTTGAACTTAAGAAGAACGTTGCCGTTTTCAAGAGCGTAAACGTCTTTTGTTTTACCTTTGTAAAGCAGATTCATAATTACTCCTTTTACCTCTTTTTTGAGGCGTCCGTTGTTTTTTACGGAACCGAAAAAAATATTACGATATAATTATACTATTTTCTCTCCTCTCTGTCAAGAAAAACTTAAGAAAAATGCTCACAAAATCTATCTTTTCCGACAATCTTTTTTGTGGCTATTTTTACGAAAGATCTTGAACGCTTTTCTCCTTCTCTGTCATTCAATATCAAAGAAGCGCCTCTGACACGCAACATCTATGCATATCACAGGCGCTTTTGTTTTTATTTAGAGATCAGCTTATACTTTCGTTGGACTTTACGCTCACAAAATTATTTTCGTTTTTTTGAGGTTCAAAATCCAACGTTGAATCGATCGTTATGCTTACTCCGTAATAATTGGGATACTGAATATACTCTCCCGATATGCGTACGTTGCTGACGATCTTGACTATTTTCCCCTTGTCGACGGTAAAGGTGATGGTTTGATTTACACCACCTAACCGCCAGCCTTGATAAACGGTTTCATACGCGGCCTTGTTCGAACAAACGAATTGATACACACCCTCCGAAATCTTTTCTATATCGGTCACTCCCGGGATATAGAATCCTCCCGTGTTTATAAGTGATTCAATGTACGTTCTTGCCTCTTTCTCGGAACAAGCCTCCGAACTGTCAGTACCGCCATTTGAATTTATGAACTTTTCATAACCGTCTTCGTACTTTATAATATCGCCATTATCCTTTTTTATCTCATAAAAATATCCGTTTTCATTCTCGCCGTAAACGACCTCACTGCTTCCTTCTTTGCTATAGGTCTTTCCCATCATTTTTTCAGTTTGCGAAACCGAAAGATCAAATTGCTCATATGAGCTATCGTAAAGATCGTTAAGCATATCGTCTATTTCTCGCAAGATCCTGATATCATAAACCTCCGTATGATTTTTCAAATTGATCATAGCGGGATCGATATGTGTTTCGTTAAAAGCAGAATACTTCTCCACGATCTTCATTTCATTTGCCTTGTTCGAGTTGTCCGATTTTTCAAAAACGAAATCAAGACTCACCTCTTTGACGCAGTAGGAGCTGTCTGCGGTGATAGTAACCTCGACGTCGGAAATCTCCACGTCAAAAATCGAATCGTCAACGCCAAAATAATCATATATATTTTCAAGTGCCGCCTTGGAGTATCCCGAGCAAGCGAAGACTACGTCGCCGTTGTCCTTGGTTGAAACCTTCGCGTTTTCACAGTTCAAATATCCACTGAAACTCATACCGTGCTCCATTACGAATTCATAAGCCTCTTGTGCGGTAAGAGGAGAATATATCTTCTGATTATAATAATCGCTTTTGGTCGTTAAAAAGTATTTTCCATCATAATATCCCTCTTTGGATGAAACCCTTTGCTTTTCGTCGAGATCGTCAGAAGAGACCTCGGTCTCCATTTTCGTATACGTCTGGAAATCACCCGAGACAAGTCCCGTCGTCATCTGTTTTCCCTCCGTATAGGCACTTGCCGCAACGTCATCAACAAAATATTTAATATCCATAGTCAGCGCTATTTCAAAAGAGTCATAAGAACCCATCTTGTCATTTATCTTCGTCATCATTTTTTGCGCTTTTGTATTTCCTTTAAACAAAGGAGATATCAAAGAACAAGACGACAAGACGAAGATTATAATCAAAGCCAATAATGCTGTTAAAAATCGCGTTGCTTTTTTCATTTTAAGGTCTCCTTTTTGAAATAGTGATTTTTATTACAATATGATTATACTATATTTTTGCTGTATTGTCAATAAAAACGCGCATACATATAAAATAAAGGCTTTGGACGGTATGTTTGCCAAAGCCTTTTTTATTTGAAGTTTCTGAAGTGGGAGAGGGCGAAGCTTTTTCCCAAAAAGGCACCTGCGGTGCGGCTTTGGCACGTGTGGCGTTCTCCCAAATCGGCAGTTCCTCCTTGCCCATTTTACAGGAAGTTTTTGAAGGATTGGGGGTGAGTGCAGGGAGGGGGAAAGGAAACCTTTTTTCAAAAAGTTTCCTTTCCCCCTCCTTGCTATTACCAATCAAACCTTCACAGTCCAGCCGAAGCTGTCCTCGGTCTTGCCCCACTGGATACCTGTGAGGGTATCGTAGAGCTTCTGCGCGATCGGACCGATCTCGCCGTTATTGATTATCATCTTTTCGTCGCCTGTGTCGAGCAGTCCCATAGGAGAAACGACTGCGGCGGTACCTGTACCGAACGCCTCGTCGAGCTTGCCCTCGGCGTACGCCGCCTCGACCTCTGCCAAGGAGAGCTTTCTCTCCTCTACCTTGTAGCCCATACTCTTAAGGAGCTGGATGCAGGACTTTCTCGTAACGCCGGGAAGAATACTTCCCTCCTCAAGCGCGGGAGTGATGACCGTGCCGTCGATAACGAAGAATACGTTCATCGCGCCGACCTCGTCGATATATTTGTGCTCGATACCGTCAAGCCAGAGCACCTGCGAGTATCCCATCTTCTCTGCCTTTTCCTGACCGATCAGCGAGCAAGCGTAGTTGCCGCCGACCTTGGCAAAGCCAGTGCCGCCTCTGACCGCGCGAACGTACTCGCGCTCAACGAAGATCTTGACGGGCTTGAGTCCCTCTGCGTAGTACGCTCCGACGGGACAAAGAATTATCATAAATTTATAGGTCTTCGAGGGGTGAACGCCGAGCTGAACGTCGGTCGCGATAATAAAGGGACGGATGTAAAGCGACGTGCCCTCAACCGAAGGAACCCACTCCTCCTCGACCGAAACGAGAGCCTTGAGATAGCCGATGACCTCGTCAACGTCGATCTGAGGAATACAGAGACGCTCGTTTGTGCGGTTCATTCTCTCAAAATTCTGATCGGGTCTGAAAAGCTGTACCGAACCGTCGGGCGTGCGGTACGCCTTGAGTCCCTCAAACATCTCCTGCGCGTAATGGAACACCATGCAGGCAGGATCGAGAGAAAGATTCTGGTAAGGAACTATGCGCGCATCGTGCCAGCCCTTGCCGACCTCGTAATCCATAATAAACATGTGGTCTGTAAAGTACTTGCCGAAGCCGAGATTGTTCCAGTCGGGCTTTGCTTTTCTTTCTTTTACCAATTCGTATCTGATATCAAGCATTGTTTTTTACCTTCTTTTTTATAAGAATAAATTTTGATTTCAAATATTAGCGGCGAGAATGTCGCCCATCTCTGTGCAACCGACCCTCTTAAAGCCGTCCTTGTAGATGTCAGGCGTGCGGTATCCTGCGTCCAGCGCCTTGTTGACCGCCGCCTCGATCGCATCTGCCTCGTCCATCATATCGAACGAGTAACGAAGCATCATAGCCGCGCTCATGACCGTTCCGATCGGGTTTGCAATATCCATACCCGCGATGTCGGGCGCCGATCCGTGAATGGGCTCGTACATACCGAGAGTGCCCGAGGAGAGAGATGCCGAGGGCATCATTCCGATCGAGCCCGTCAGCATGCTTGCCTCGTCCGAGAGAATGTCGCCAAACATATTCTCGGTTACAAGCACGTCGAACTGCGTGGGGTTCTTTATAAGCTGCATCGCGGTGTTGTCAACGAGAATATCGCTGTACTCGACCTGCGGATACTCTTCTGCAAGTCGGTGCATCGTTGCTCTCCAAAGTCGCGACGAATCAAGCACGTTAGCCTTGTCAACGCTTGCAAGCTTCTTGTTTCTCTTGAGTGCCGATTCGAAAGCAACGCGACCGATTCGCTCGATCTCGTGCTCGGAGTAGGTCATATAGTCGGTCGCGACCTTCTCGCCGTCAACCACCTCGGTGTATCTCTTGCCGAAGTAAATGCCGCCCGTCAGCTCGCGCACGATCATCAGATCAATGCCGTTACCAACTATGCTCTGCTTAAGCGGAGAGGAATCGGCAAGCTGGGGGAAAAGTCTTGTGGGGCGGAGATTTGCGAAAAGTCCAAGCTCGCGTCTGACCGCAAGCAGCGCCTTTTCGGGTCTTATTGAAGGATCGACGTTGTCCCACTTAGGTCCTCCAACCGCGCCAAGCAATACCGCATCGGCATTCTTGCACTTCTCCATTCCCTCATCCGTGATCGGCACACCGTATTTGTCTATCGAGCAGCCGCCGATGTCAACCTCGGTGTAATTAAATTTATGTCCGTATTTTTCCGCAACGGCATCGAGCACCTTCACCGCCTGATCAACGATCTCGGGTCCTATTCCGTCGCCTTTAAGTAATACAATATTTTTTTCCATGATCCTGCCTCTTATTTCTTTAAGGAGTTGAGAAGTCCGTCGGAATTGATAATATCCTTGATAAACTCCGGAAAGGGCTCTGCCTGATAGGTCTCGTTTTTAGTTATATTAGTAATAACACCCGTATCGAAGTCGATAGCAACGTTGTCGCCCGCCTCGATTCTTTCACTTGCCTCGGGACACTCAAGAATTGCAAGACCGATATTGATCGCGTTTCTGTAAAAAATTCTCGCGAACGTCTTTGCGATAACGCAGGAGATGCCCGACTTTTTGATCGCTATCGGCGCGTGCTCTCTCGACGAGCCGCAGCCGAAGTTAGCTCCGCCGACCATAATATCGCCGTCATTGACCTTTTTAACGAAGTCCTTGTCGATATCCTCCATACAGTGCGAGGCAAGCTCCTTGTGATCCGCGGTATTGAGATATCTCGCGGGAATGATAACGTCGGTGTCGACGTTGTCGCCGTATTTATGTACGAATCCGTTTGCGTTCATTGCTCTGCCTCCTTTTTAAAGCTCTGTGGGATCTACGATCTTACCCGCAACCGCGCTCGATGCCGCGACCTCGGGGCTGGCAAGGTAGATCTTCGAGGTAACGTGACCCATTCTGCCTACGAAGTTTCGGTTTGTGGTCGCGACCGCGATCTCGTCCTCGGCAAGAATACCCATGTATCCGCCAAGGCAGGGTCCGCAGGTGGGAGTTGAAACTACGCAGCCCGCGTCGATGAATATGTCGATATATCCGCGCTTGATGCACTCCTTGTAGATGCTCTGGGTCGCGGGGATAATGATGCAACGGACACCGTCGGCTACGTGCTTGCCCTTAAGTATCTCTGCCGCCGCTTTCATATCCGAAATTCTGCCGTTTGTGCACGATCCGATAACTACCTGATCGGGCTTTACGTCGCCAAGCTCACGCGCAAGCCTTGTATTCTCGGGGAGATGAGGACAAGCCACGGTGGATTCGATCGCCGAAAGGTCGATGGTGTAGGTCTCGTCGTACTCCGCGTCGGGATCTGCCGAATATACCGTATACTCGCGGCTTACTCGCTCGCCAATGTATGCAAGAGTGATCTCGTCGACCTCGAAAATGCCGTTCTTCGCGCCTGCCTCGATCGCCATATTTGCCATACAGAGACGGTCGTCGATAGAAAGCGATTTCAGACCCTCGCCCGAAAATTCCATCGAGCGATAAAGTGCGCCGTCAACGCCGATCATTCCGATTATGTGAAGAATAACGTCCTTGCCCGAAACGTGAGGCTTGAGCTCGCCCACAAGGTTGAATTTGATTGCGGAAGGAACCTTGAACCAGCCCTTGCCGGTCGCCATTCCCGCCGCCATATCGGTGCTTCCCACTCCCGTGGAGAACGCGCCGAGCGCGCCGTAAGTACAGGTGTGCGAGTCAGCTCCGATCACGCAGTCGCCGGGAGCGACAAGTCCCTTCTCGGGCAGAAGCGCGTGCTCGATTCCCATATCTCCAACGTCAAAATAGTTCTTGATGTTAAAAGACTTCGCAAAAAGTCTGCACTGCTTGCACTGCTGAGCCGCCTTGATGTCCTTGTTGGGCACGAAGTGGTCCATTACAAGCGCGATCTTGTTCTTGTCAAAAACACCCTCAAATCCATTGCTCTTGAATTCGTTGATCGCTACGGGCGTCGTAATGTCGTTGCCCAGAACCAAGTCCAGGTTCGCCATTATCAACTGTCCCGCCTTTACCGATTCCAATCCCGCGTGCGCCGCAAGGATCTTCTGTGTCATCGTCATTGCCATAATATGTTCTCCTTTTTTCTCGGGGGAGGAGGAAACTTTTTAGGCAAAAAGCTTCCTCCTCCCCCGAACCCCCTCCACCTTCAAAAACCTTTCCGAAATAGGAGTTAGGGGATAAATGTTGTTTAACTGCTTAAAATTTCACCATCAGCAAGGGTAAGACGTCTGTAATAATATCTATCCTTATTGAAAGTATTTGGGAGAGCTCGAGAACCTTTTTTTCAAAAAAGGTTCTCGAACGCGCCTCCTCATGCCAGCTTCTTATTAATCGCCGTAACGAGTGCGTTAATGGAAGCAGCGATGATATCGTCGTGGACGCCTGCGCCCCAATAGGTTTTACCCTTATCGTCGGTAATACTTACGTATGCGACCGCGCGGGAGGTCGAGCCTGTTTCGAGCGCGTGCTCGTGGTAGGTCATATTGGAGTAAACGATACCGAGATTACGCTTGAAGGCGTTGCTGACCGCATCGAGACGGCCGTTTCCTTCTGCGGAGATATCTCGTGTCTCACCGTTATATTCGACGGTAAGGATCGCCTTTATCTGATCTCCCTTTCTGACGAAGTGATAGTCACTTACGCATACGGGTGCATTGACGTTCACGTATTCACGCGTAAAGATATCGAGCACCTCCGAGGGAGAGAGCTCCTTGTGTGCGTGGTCGGAAACACTCTTGACTGCGTAGCCGACATGCTCGCGCATCTTTCTGGGGAGCAAGTAGCCGTAGTTATGCTCGAGCAGATATCCGATACCGCCCTTACCCGACTGCGAGTTGATACGGATAACGTCGGTCTCGTATTCTCTGCCAACGTCTCTGGGATCGATAGGAAGATAAGGCACGGTCCAATAGCGGCAGGTGTGCTCCTCTCTCCATCTCATGCCCTTGGCGATCGCGTCCTGATGCGAGCCCGAGAATGCCGCAAAGACGAGCTTGCCCGCATAAGGCGAACGGTCGTAGACCTGCATTCTGGTCACTCTCTCGTAAAGCTCGGTAATCTCGGGCATATTCGAGAGGTCGAGTCCGGGATCGATTCCCTGTGAGAACATATTCATTGCGACTGCGACAAGGTCGGTGTTACCCGTTCTCTCGCCGTTGCCGAAAAGCGTGCCCTCAACTCTGTCACCGCCCGCAAGCAGACCCATTTCGGTGTCCGCAACCGCGCATCCGCGGTCGTTGTGGGGGTGGAGAGAAATGATGACGTTCTCGCGGTATTTGAGATTTTCGTGCATATATTCGACCTGATTTGCGTAAACGTGTGGCATCGATACCTCAACGGTTACGGGTAGGTTGATTATTACCTTCTTTTTGGCGGTAGGCTTCCAGACGTCGAGCACCGCGTTGCAGATCTCAAGCGCAAACTCGGGCTCTGTGCAGGTGAAGGACTCGGGAGAATACTCGTAGCGATAGTCAACTCCCATCTCCTCGCTGATCTTGTTGAAGAGCTCTGCGCCCTCGACCGCGATCGCGATGATCTCCTCCTTGGACTTCTTGAATACCTGCTCTCTCTGTGCCACCGAGGTGGAATTGTAGAGATGAACGATCGCGTTCTTGACACCCTTGAGGCTCTCAAAGGTCTTTCTGATTATGTGCTCGCGCGACTGAGTAAGCACCTGCACCGTTACGTCGTCAGGAATGAGATCTTCCTCGATCAAAGTGCGCAGGAAAGTATATTCTGTCTCGCTTGCGGCGGGAAAGCCGATCTCTATCTCTTTAAATCCGATCTTTACGAGCAGCTTGAAAAATTCGAGCTTCTCCTCGAGGCTCATCGGGATCATAAGCGACTGATTTCCGTCGCGAAGATCGACCGAGCACCATACGGGAGGCTTTGTCAGATAATTTTTCTTGATCCATTTCGGCTCGCTGATCGGTGCCGGAAAATACTGTCTTGTGTACTTGCTTGCGTTCATTATGTTAACCTTTCTGTTTATTTCGGGACTCTGTCCCGAACCCTGCTTAAAAACTTTTTGAGAAAAACCTACGCAAGCCACGCGCGGCTTGCTCTGTGAATTTGCTTCGCAAATTTCAGTTTTTAAGAATTTCAAAAACTTCCAAAAATGGCTTTCAAAGCAAGGCTTGTAAGGAATATTTTCAAATTTTTAAAATAAAAAACTTCATCATCTTCAAGGATAAACCGTATGTAATAAGGTCTGTCCTTTTTTTGCCAAAAACTTCATCATCTTCAAGGATAAACCGTCTGTAACCAATTCTATCCTTATTGAAGTTTTTTGGAAGGTGCGGAAACCTTTTTTACCAAAAAAGGTTTCCGCATTCCCTTCAATTCATCATTTCATAACCGCGCCTTGATCTGCGCCGCTTACGAGGCGAGCATAGCGGGCGAGCCAGCCCGACTTGATATTAGGCTCGGGGGAAACGTACTTTTCGCGGCGCGCGGCGAGTATTTCGTCGCTGACCTGAACGTTGATAGATGCGTTAGGAATATCGATCGAAATGATATCGCCTTCTTCGATGAGAGCGATATTGCCGCCGTCTGCGGCTTCGGGAGAAACGTGACCGATCGACGCTCCGCGCGAAGCGCCGGAGAAGCGTCCGTCGGTGATAAGGGCAACAGTCTTATCGAGCTTCATGCCCGCAAGAGCCGAGGTGGGATTGAGCATCTCTCTCATTCCGGGACCGCCCTTGGGTCCCTCGTATCTGATGACGACGACGTCGCCGTCGACGATCTTGCCTTTATAGATCGCCGCGATAGCCTCGTCCTCGGAGTTGAAGACGCGCGCAGGACCGCTATGCACGAGCATTTCGGGAGCGACCGCACTTCTCTTGACGACGCATCCCTTCTGTGCGATATTGCCCCAGAGGATCTGTATTCCACCCGTCTGGCTGTAGGGATCGTCGATAGGACGGATCGCATTGGTGTTCTTTATGTAAGCGCCCTCGACGTTCTCACCCACGGTCTTGCCCGTGACGGTAATAGCATCGACGTCAAGCAGACCCTTCTTGATAAGCTCTGCCTGAACTGCTCTGATTCCGCCCGCTGCGTCGAGATCCTGCATGTGAGTCGAGCCTGCGGGAGCGAGGTGGCAGAGGTTGGGAACCTTTGCCGACATTTGATTGAAAAGGTTGAGATCAAGAGGAACACCCGCCTCGTTTGCGATCGCAAGCAGGTGCAACACGCTGTTCGAGCTGCAGCCGAGCGCCATATCGCAGGCAAGAGCGTTTCTGATCGATCTTTCATTTATAATATCGCGAGCGCAGATATTTCTTCTGACCATTTCCATAATAGCCATGCCCGCGTGCTTTGCAAGCATTATTCTCTTGTTGCTGACCGCAGGAATAGTTCCGTTTCCGGGGAGCGCAATTCCCATGGACTCGCAAAGGCAATTCATGGAGTTTGCGGTGTACATGCCCGCGCAAGAACCGCAACCGGGACAAGCACCCGTCTCGCACTCGCAGAGTTTTTCTTCATTTATGATACCCGCCTTGTACGCGCCTACCGCCTCAAAGAGCTTGGAAAGGCTGACCTCCTCGCCGTCATACGTGCCCGCAAGCATAGGACCTCCCGAGCAGACTACGGTGGGAACGTTCATTCTGACCGCCGCCATTACCATTCCGGGTACTATCTTGTCACAGTTGGGCACGAGTACCAGACCGTCAAGCTGGTGCGCCATAGTCATAGTCTCAACGCTGTCCGCGATAAGCTCACGGCTCGCAAGCGAATACTTCATTCCTATATGACCCATCGCAATACCGTCGCAAACACCGATCGAGGGGATAAGCACGGGCGTGCCGCCCGCCATTCTGATTCCTGCCTTGACCGCTTCCGCGATCTTGTCAAGATGCGCGTGACCGGGCACGATCTCACTGTGTGCGCTGACTACTCCGATAAGAGGACGCTCAAGCTCCTCCTTCGTGTATCCTATAGCATAAAAAAGACTTCTGTTCGGCGCTCTTTCAGCGCCCTTCGTTACGTTATCAGATCTCATAGTTACCTTTCTTGAAAGAAAGGTAACCCAAAGAACTTCCAAGCATTTAGTCCTTTGAAAGTCCGAGCCGATCTTTCTTCCATACGTGAATGTTGATTTTATATCCCCACCCCACCTCTTTCAAAAACCTTCAAAAAAGGGATATAGGGGAAATTATAGTTGTTTTTTATTTGAATTTCTTTTTGACGACTTCAACGATGCGGATTATCGCGGGAGTGAGAATGATATTGATGCCGAGCTCAATGACGAAATTGATCCAGATCAGTCCCGCAATAAACAAAAATACGTTTTGTCCGCCTGCCCATTTTTCAGAAATGGTGTTGCTGAAAAACAGTACCATTCCGACAAGGAAAATTCCCGTATTTATGACAGGCGCGGATGCGGAAGCGAGCAAGGTCTTCAAATACACGAGCTTGCCCTTGAATGCTTTGTCCAAACCCTTATAAATTAGTCCCGAGCCAAGTCCTGCCGCGACAGCCTTAAGCGTCGCCACGACTACGTACATAATGGGATTAGACTCCATCAAAATGTAAGTCATGCCGCCCGGTGCCATAACAGTTAGCACCACCGTCATAATTCCGAAAACGAGTCCAAGAACTGCTCCCTCTATCGGACCGAGCAAAAATGCTCCGACAACGATGGGGATAAGCACGAACGACAGCTCGATACCCATTGCCGCAAACGGCGCGGACACCAAGGTGCCGACGTACTGCATAACGAATATCAGTGCGATCAAGATCGCAAGCTGTGCAAGCTTCAAAACCTTTTGCTTTGACGATGTTCTCATTTTCCTGCCTCCTTCTCGCCGCGTGCGGTCAGACGTACCGCCGCCAAGGTGGCGCAGTTGAAATAAAACATATAAAGTTCTCCTTGAGGGACTCTCACCCTCTGCTGTCGTCTCAAAGTGAGTACGGCGCGTAAAATTTATAACTTCGGAAAACGATTTGGCTTTTAGCGGCAGGAGCAAGCCCCTGACCTACGGTCTCGCGATAACGAGCTCCGAATTTCTGCGCTCTGCATTTTCCGTTATTATCAAAATAAAAATCAGCCTACGGTGTTTTTGTAAATACACGCAAGCCCCTTAAGGGTCAGGGTGGGATCGTAGCGGAAGGTGCGAGTACAATTCGCGATCACGCCCTTGCACTTCTCTCCCGTGGCGAAAAGCAAGGCCTCGCCACTCTTACATTTGAGCTCTTTTTCAAATCGGTCAACAAGACCGTCGATCATAGCCGCCTGACCGAGCACAACGCCCGAAATAAGCGACTCCCTTGTGTTCTTGCCGATCGCGCGGGCAGAGCCCGTCAGCTCTATGCTCGGCAAAAGCGCGGCTTCTCTGTGCAAAGCGTCAAGAGACATATCCACACCCGGAAGAATAGCGCCGCCGACTACTTCCCTGTTCTTATTTATCGCGAAAAGCGTCGTGACCGTTCCCATATCGAGAATTATGGCAGGATTTTCAAGCTTTTCTTCTTTTAGTGTTGCGACAACCGCGCTCGCGTTGGCTGCGATGTCCGCGCCAAGCTCCGCAGGGTCGTCGATCCGTATCGCAAATCCCGTTTTCACTCCGGGACCTACGACAAGTGGCGTTTTGCCCGTCAGGGCAAGGATGACGTGACGGATCACGTCGTTAAGCGTAGGAACAACGCTTGCCATGATCACACCGTCAACAGCCTTTACGTCAATTCCCGAATAATCGAGTAATTGCTTGACCGAAACAACGTATTCGTCGGCAGTTTTTCTGATGTCGGACGCGACACTGAATTTCACAGTCGGTTCTGCATACAGATCATCAAATATTGCAAACGAAATATTCTTATTTGCGACGTTGACTGCCAAAAGCATAGCGTTTCTCCTTTCTGTGTTTACTGTAGGGCTCTGCCCTACGACCCGTCTAAAACCTTTTTGGAAAAAGGTTTTAGAAATTCCAAAAACTTTCCTGTAAAAAGATAAACAAAAATACCGTTTCACCGTTAAGTGACATAAAACGTCTGTAAACGATCTATCCTTATTGAAAGTTTTTGAGGGGGTGCGGGGGAACTTTTCCCCAAAAAGTTTCCCCGCAATCCTATCAAAACTTACTTTTTAAGCCAAGACATCATCTGACGGAGCTCCGCACCGGTCTGCTCGAGCTGGTGCTCGGACTCAACACGGCGGGTAGCGAGGAACTTAGCCTTACGTCCTGCGCTGAACTCCTGCATGAACTCGGAAGCGAACGTACCGTTCTGGATCTCGTCGAGAACCTTCTTCATTTCCTTACGGGTCTCGTCGGTGATAAGTCTCTTACCCGTTCTGTAATCGCCGTACTCTGCGGTGTTGGAGATAGAATATCTCATCTTTGCAAAGCCGCCCTGGTTGATGAGGTCGACGATGAGCTTCATCTCGTGGATGCACTCAAAGTAAGCCATCTCGGGCTCGTAGCCTGCGTTTACGAGGGTCTCAAAGCCTGCCTTCATAAGCTCGGTAACGCCGCCGCAAAGAACTGCCTGCTCGCCAAAGAGGTCGGTCTCGGTCTCTTCTCTGAAGCTGGTCTCAAGGATACCTGCTCTGCCTGCGCCGATTCCGCAAGCGTATGCGAGTGCGTAGTCCTTAGCCTTGCCTGTGTAGTCCTGATATACCGCGATAAGAGAAGGAACTCCCTTGCCCTCCTGATACTGAGTTCTTACGGTGTGACCGGGACCCTTGGGAGCGACCATGATAACGTCAATGTTCTTTGCGGGCTGAATGAATCCGAAGTGGATATTGAAGCCGTGAGCGAACATAAGAACGTCGCCGTCCTTCATATAGGGAGCAACCTGCGCGTTGTAGATGTCAGCCGCGATCTCATCGGGAACGAGCATCATTACGATATCAGCCGCCTTTGCCGCGTCCTCAACCTCCATAACCTTAAAGTTGGGGTTCTTCTCAGCGAAGGTAGCAGCCTTCTGCCAGTGTCCGCTTCCCTTGCGCAGACCAACGACTACGTTGCAGCCACTCTCAGCGAGGTTCATGGAATGTGCGTGACCCTGGCTACCGAATCCGATAACCGCGATAGTTTTGTCCTTTATAAGGGCAAGATTACAATCGGTGTCATAATACTTGTTGATCATTGTTTTTTTCTCCTTTTGGATTTATAATCTTAAAATTTATTTCTTCTCTTTTGCTTCACGATTGAGACCGCCAAGAATTTGTGTCAGACAAGGCGCAACGGAGAAAGCAAGGCGAAGGCTTACTTGCGTAAGTCGAGCCGCTTTCGAGTAGCAACAAAGTATGACGCAAATTGTTTAAGGTCTTACAATTCGTATGAAACGTTTCCTCTTTCCATTGCAATAACGCCCGTGCGTCCAAGCTCGATAAGCTTGAATTTTCTCGCAGCGGAGAGGAAATCATCGAGCACCTGCGGGGTGTCGCTTATCTGCGCGACTATACAGCCGTCGCTCGCGTCGGCAACCTTACCGCCGTAGCTTGCGATAAGCTCGGAAAGCTCCGCGCTCTCGTCTGCTGAAGCCTTATACTTTGCCAGCATAAGCTCTCTGACCATACTGAACGAAGGCTCAACGAGGAAAATAAGTCGGGTCTCAACCAGCTTTCCGGTCTGCTTGATTATCTGCTGAAAGGTCTTTTCGTCACCCGTGGTCATAATGGTCAGCCTTGACAGCTTCGCATTTTCCGTGGGAGATACGGTCAGCGAATCGATATTGAATCCTCGCTGTACGAAAAGAGAGGAGATCCTTGCAAGCACGCCCGCGTTGTTGTCAACGAGAACTACCATACATCTTTGCTTCATAATCTTCACCGTCCCTTTCCTATCACTTGAAAATGGTGTCGTGGACCGTCTTGCCGCCGGGGATCATGGGAAGGACCTTCTCCTCGCGGTCAACGATGCACTCGATCCATACGGGACCGTCCATCTCCATCGCCTGCTTCATAGCCGCCTCGAACTCCTCGGGGGTCTCGCATCTGAATCCGTGACCGCCAAAGCCCTCGGCAACTGCCTTATAATCCGTGACTCTCTCGGGCTCGCTGGACGAGAAGCGTCTGTCGTAGAACGCCCCCTGCCACTGACGGACCATTCCGAGAACCGAATTGTTGAAAATGACCGTAATAACGTGAACTCCGTAGCTGACCGCGGTGCAGATCTCGTTCATATTCATGTGGAACGAGCCGTCACCCGTAAAGTGAACCACCGTGGTGTCCTCTCCTCTCGCGATCTTCGCGCCGATCGCCGCGCCGTAGCCGTAGCCCATCGTGCCAAGTCCGCCGCTGGTCAGGAAATTGCGAGGGTGAGTGTGGTGCAAGAACTGCGCCGCCCACATCTGATGCTGACCGACGTCGGTAACGTAGACCGCATCCTTGCCCGCGATCTCGCAAGCCTTTTCAACGAGATAGTGAGGCTTGAGTTCGGTCGCGCTGTCCTCGGGCTTGTAATCGTCCTGCTTCCAGCGTGCGATCTGCTCCTGCCATGCGTCGTGCTTGGTCGGCTTGACGTACTTGAGAAGCTCGGTGAGAACCTCCTTGACGTCGCCGACGATGCTGTAATCCGCGATGATGTTCTTGTTGATCTCGCCGGGGTCGATGTCTATATGTACTATTCGCGCATTGTGTCCGAATTTATCGGGATTGAGCGCAACTCGGTCGGAAAATCTCGTGCCTATCGCGAGCATAACGTCGGCTCTGTTCGCCGCCGCGTTCGCGCTGTAGCAGCCGTGCATTCCGATAAGTCCGAGATTGTTCTTCTCGCCGTATCCGAGAACACCTCCCGCCATAAGAGTATACGACGCGGGAATATCCGCAGTCTCGATAAGCTGACGAAGCTCGTCGCCCGCCTCGGAAAGACGAACGCCGCCGCCGAAGTAGATGAAAGGTCTTTCGCTTCGGTTTATAAGCTCCGCGACCTCCTTGACGTCTCCCTTGATACCGTTGCATCTGACCGTCTTGACCGCAGGCTTTGCCTCGTACTCGGTCTTTGCCGCCGTTACGTCCTTGGGAATATCCACGAGAACGGGTCCGGGTCTGCCGCTTCCCGCGATCTCAAACGCGCGGCGGAGAGTGTCGGCAAGATCCTCAACGCGTCTTACCACGAAATTGTGCTTCGTGATGGGAAGCGTGATTCCCGCAATGTATACCTCCTGAAAGCTGTCCGCACCGATAAGATTGGTCGGCACGTTGCCCGTGATAGCGACCATAGGAACGCTGTCCATATATGCAGTTGCAATTCCCGTGACAAGATTGGTCGCGCCGGGGCCGCTGGTTGCGATGACTACTCCCGTCTTTCCCGTTGCTCTCGCATAACCGTCTGCCGCGTGGGACGCACCCTGCTCGTGCGCGGTCATATAATGCGTGATCTTATCGCGGTATTTGTAAAGCGCGTCGTAGATGTTCAGGACTGCACCGCCCGGATATCCGAACACGGTATCTACACCCTGCTCAAGCAATACGTTTACAAGTATTTCAGAACCGTTTAATACCATTCTATACCTCCAAATCCGTTTTTTTCAAATCATATCCTCAAAAAAGCAAAAAAACCCTTGCCTCCCCGAAAAAGAGACAAAGGTTTAAATAACACTCTGCGGTACCACTCTTATTGGAGCGCCAAACTCCCACTCTGCTTTTACCTGACAGTAAAACGTCCGTGATAACGGGGGACTTCCGTTCGTCTCTACGCAGTCTTTTTATCAAGACCTTCGGGCGACTGCTCCGGGATGAGCTTCATTTACAAACGACCATCGGCTCGCATCGACCGCCGACTCTCTTGAGATCTTTTGTGAATTACTTTTTCCCTTCATTGCATTTTTGAAGAAATATGTACTGATTATATCATATACCGCTTGCTTTGTCAAGAAAAACGGCAAATTTTTTTCTTTCAAAATTAATATATATATACTTTTCACAGTTTTGGCACGTTATTTTGCCGATTTGTCTGCGTTTTAACCAATTAAATTAGTAAAATAATGCACCAAAACCGTTTTCCTGTCAATCTTAAAGCTCGGCAATTACCTCGACCTCAACAAGCACGTTCTTCGGCAGCTGCTTAGCCGCAACGCAGCTTCGCGCAGGCTTGCCCGTAAAGTACTTGCCGTAGACCTCGTTGAACGCGGCAAAATCTGCCATATCTGCAAGAAAACAGGTCGTTTTGACCGCCCTCTCAACACTCGTACCCGCCGCTTCAAGCACTGCACACAGATTCTTGCAGACCTGCTCGGTCTGACCCTTGATGTCGGTCGCCTCGACCGCGCTGCTCTCGGGATCGATCGCGATCTGTCCCGACGTAAATACAAGATTTCCAACCTTCACCGCCTGACTGTACGGGCCTATCGCGTCAGGTGCTTTTTTCGTATATACTTTCTCCATGATATTTCCTTTCCGCAGGGCTCTGCCCTGCACCCGCAAGAAACTTTTTGGAAAAAAGTTTCTTGACTTCAAAAACTTTCGATAAATTGGTTTGTGTAGTTGGTTTTGTTCTTCTTTCCGGAAAAAGAAAAGTTTTGACTTTCACTCCACCGTTTTGAAACCTAAACCGTCTGTATCCTTCTCTTGCCTTCGGGAAGCTTTTGAAGGGTTCGGGAAACTTTTCTCGAAAAGTTTCCTGAGCGCTTCTCCATCGCATCCCCCGCATCCCATCGTATCCCTTACACAAGCTTATAGCCTGCAGAGGTGAGGGCAGATTCGATCTGGCGAATATGCTCGTGGTTTCTCGTTTCAAGCACTATTCTTAAGTAACAGCCGTTGATATCCATAGTTTCGCTGGCTCTTTCGTGATGGATCGAGATGACGTTAGCGCCGAGTCCCGCGATGATCTCGGATACACCGAGGAGCTGACCGGGCTTGTCGATAAGCTCAATGCAGAGGGTATAGTTTCGACCCGACATTAAGAGACCGCGCTTGATGACTCGCGAGAGGATGGTAACGTCGATATTACCGCCCGAAACTACGCAAGCGACCTTTTTATTCTTGATCGGAAGCTTGTCGAACATGACCGCGGCGACAGAGACTGCACCTGCGCCCTCGGCGATCATTTTGTGCTGCTCGATAAGCGCAAGGATCGCGGACGAGATCTCGCCCTCGGAAACGGTGACTATCTCGTCGACGTACTTTTGGCAGAGCTCAAAGGTGTTGTCGCCCGGCTCCTTGACCGCGATACCGTCGGCTATCGTGGAAACGCCCTCGAGCTTTTCCTTTTTGCCGTTTTTCACCGAATTGAACATACTCGGCGCGCCCGCCGCCTGCACTCCGTAGACCTTGATATCGGGCTTGAGGTGCTTTGCCGCGTAAGCGACTCCCGAAATGAGACCGCCGCCGCCAACCGGCACGACTATCGCGTCGAGATCCTTGATCTCGTTGAGTATTTCGATACCGATAGTTCCCTGACCCGCGATAACGTCGTCGTCGTCGAAGGGATGAACGAAGGTGTATCCCATCTCGTCGCGGAGCTCTAGCGCACGCTTGTACGCGTCGTCGTAAACTCCTTTTACCATAACGACCTCGGCGCCGTAGCTCTTGGTCGCCTCGACCTTGGAAATGGGTGCGCCGTCAGGCAGACAGATGACCGCCTTAATGCCGTATTTCTGCGCGGCGAGAGCAACGCCCTGCGCGTGATTTCCCGCGGAGCACGCGATAACTCCCTTCGCCTTTTCCTCGTCGGAGAGCTGGGAGATCATATATCCCGAGCCGCGAACCTTAAACGAGCCCGTGACCTGCAGGTTCTCACTCTTAAGGTAAAGCTCGCAGTCAGGCGCGATCTTTGAGCGCACGAGCGCGGTGGGTCTGATCACGTCCTTGAGCACGTATGCCGCGTGGTAGATCTTGTCAAGTGTAAGCATCTCAAAATCCTTTCTGTATATATCAGGGCGCTGCCCTGAAACCCGCCAAGAAAACTTTTAGAAAAAGTTTTCTTGGAACTTTCAAAACTTTCAAAAAATATTGGTTTTACGGTGGAGTTTTTCTTTCAAAACAGCAAAAATTCGGAGCGAATGTCTGTATATAGATTCCACAAGAGAACAAAAAAAGCCCGTCTCCAAAGAGACGAAGCCAATGCAGTCCTCGTTATACCACTCTTTTGTTTGATCACGTACAACCTTTATACGCCTTTCTTTAACGCAGAAAATACGCGTCGGTCTACTGGCAAAACGGCGTTCGGCGACGGGCTCCGGGGTGATTTAACACAAAAAGCAAACTTTACCGTCTCGCACCGTTGCGACGGCTCTCTGAAAAGTGCTTAAGGGTCGCTCCCCATCCTTGCTTTCATTAATTATAATCTTCTTTTTTTTCTTTGTCAATATCGAATTCGTAGAAAAAGTCTACCCGAGCCCCCTTGCTTTTGGATATTTTGCCCAAATGAAAAAAATTTCAAAAAAGTTAAAAATCTCTTGAAAAAAGGCGAATAATGTGATACAATAATATTTGTATTTGTTATACAATAACTTTCGCTTGCGAGGAAGTGAGGCGCATTATGTGTAAGATCGGCTTTGACAACGACAAATATCTTGAATTGCAATCCAAGCATATTCGTGAAAGAATAGCGAAATTCGGAGGGAAGCTCTATCTCGAATTCGGAGGCAAGCTTTTCGACGATTATCACGCGGCGCGCGTGCTCCCCGGCTTTGCGCCCGACTCAAAGCTTCAGATGCTTCTTCAGCTTAAGGACGACGCAGAGATAGTCATCGCCATAAACGCAAGCGATATTGAGAAAAACAAGGTCAGAGGCGACCTCGGTATCACCTACGACCTCGACGTTATGAGACTTATCGACGCGTTCAGAAGCGTTGGTCTTTACGTTGGCAGCGTAGTCCTCACAAGATACGAGTCACAGCCCTCTGCAGAGCTTTTTGCCAACAAGCTCGAAAATCTCGGAGTCAAGGTCTACCGCCACTACTCTATCCCCGGATATCCCTACAATATCGAGGGCATCGTCAGCGAAAGCGGTTACGGCAAGAACGATTACATCGAGACCACAAGACAGCTCGTTATCGTCACCGCCCCCGGTCCCGGAAGCGGCAAGATGGCGACCTGCCTCTCCCAGCTCTATCACGAAAATCTGCGCGGCGTCAAGGCAGGCTACGCAAAATTCGAGACCTTCCCGATCTGGAACATTCCGCTTAAGCACCCCGTAAACCTCGCATACGAGGCGGCAACTGCCGACCTCAACGACGTAAATATGATCGACCCCTTCCACCTCGAAGCCTACGGTCAGACCGCGGTCAACTACAACCGCGACGTCGAGATCTTCCCCGTGCTTGAAGCGACCTTTAAAAAGATACACGGCTCCTCTCCTTACAAATCTCCCACGGATATGGGCGTTAATATGGCAGGCAACTGCATCATCGACGACGAGGTCTGCCGCGAGGCGTCAAAGCAGGAGATAATCCGCCGTTATTACGCGGCGCTTTGCGAGCAAAAGGAAAATATGAACTCCAACAGTACCGAAGTCGTCGGCAAGCTCGATCTGCTCATGCAGCAGGCGGGCGTGACCGTGCACGACCGCAAGGTAGTTGCGGCGGCGAAGGACAGAGCTGAGCAAACCGGCGCTCCCGCGGCGGCTATGGAGCTGCCGAACGGCAAGATAATCACGGGCAAGACCTCGTCCCTGCTCGGCGCTTCGGCGGCGCTTATTCTCAACGCACTCAAGGAGCTTGCCGGGATTGACGACAAGGTCGAGCTCATTTCCCCCTCGATCATCGAGCCCGTTCAGCATCTCAAGGTCGGTCACCTCGGCAATCACAATCCCCGTCTGCACGTAGACGAGGTGCTCATCGCACTCTCTATCAGTGCGGTCACGTCTGAAACTGCCGCCAAGGCTCTAAGTCAGCTCTCCGAGCTGAAGGATTGCGAGGCGCATTCCTCGGTAATTCTTTCAATGGTCGACAGCCGAACCTTCAAAAAGCTCGGCGTCAACATTACCTGCGAGCCGCAGTATCAGGTCAAAAAGCTTTATCACGCAAAATAAATAAAAATCGGCAGAGGACATCCCCTGCCGATTTATTTTTGCTTGAAATCAGGTGTATATTTTTTATCCGCCGACGAGATCTGCTGAAAATAGCCTTCAAAACCAAGCTCCAGCGCAATCTTCATAACGCTGTCGTATTCGAACGAGGTCACGCGGCGGGAAAGATTTTTAAGCCCGCCCGAGCACCCCGATTCGATATAAAAATCGGGCGTGTATTGGCTCATAAGGCTCAATCTGACACTGTCCACACCGTATTTTGCGGCAAGCTGCCTTAACACCTCGATCGAATCGGCGCGGTGACCGGGCAGAACGAGATGTCGGACGAGCACGCCGCCCTTCATCATTCCCCGCCCATCAAATATCGGTTTACCGACCTGACGTATCATCTCTCCTATCGCCTCGACCGATCGCTCGAAATAATCGGGTGCGCTTGAATATGCCGCCGCGACTGCGGGATCGAAATACTTGAGATCGGGCATATAGACGTCAACAAGACCGTCAAGCATACGCAAGGTGCCGACCGATTCATACCCTCCGCTGTTCCACACGACAGGAACGGTAAGCCTCGGCTTTATCCTCTCAAGCACGCGAGCAAGCGCGACGGTATAGTGCGTCGGGGTGACGAATTCTATGCACTCCGCGCCCTGCGAAACAAGATCAAATATTTCGGCTTCAAGCTCGTCGGGAGTCATAGTACGACCGCAAGCGCCGCCGCTGATATCTCTGTTCTGACAATAAACGCAGTGCAGATTACAGCCCGAAAAAAAGACGGTTCCCGCGCCCTGCTCTCCCGAGATACACGGCTCTTCCCACTTGTGAAGCATAGTCTTTGCGACCCAAAGCTCCTCGGGAGCATTGCAGACTCCGAGAACACCCGACGCGCGATCAACTCCGCATTTTCTCGGACAAATATTGCATTTGCTCAATCCGTGCACCTCCTTTGCATAGACTTTCTACTGAATTATACTATAAAAATCGGCACGAATCAAGTCTTTTGAAAATTTTGTATTTACTTTCGGCAAAAAAAGTGGTACAATATATCTATCACCACGCGAAACGGAGATGATCTTATGAAACTGACGAAAATAGACGCCCTCACGCTCGACAATCTCTTTATTACGGAAAATAACGACGCGTTTGTGTTGGCAGTAAAAGCGCTCTCCGATAGCGGCCTTACCGTTTCGACCGCCGAATCCTGCACGGGCGGACTAATCGGAAAGATGTTCACCGACGTGTCGGGTGCGTCCGCGGTATTCGTCGGCGGTATGATAACCTATACGAATCACATAAAGATAAATAAGCTCGGCGTCAGTGCAGAAACGATAGCCGAGCACACCGAGGTCAGCGCCGAGTGTGCCTGCGAGATGGCAGAGCGTGCACGAGTGCTTTTTGAGAGCGATCTTGCAATCTCGGCAACCGGATTTGCAGGACCCACGGGCGGCAACGAAAAAGACGGCGTAGGCACGGTCTATCTTGGGATCTCATTCTCCGATGACACCGTCGTTTACCGCCTCAGCTTCGGGCAGCTCTCCCGCGATGAAATACGCACTCGCACCGCTATCTTCGCCGCAAAAAAGCTCGCAGAAATGCTGAAAAAGGGCTGATCGCTCCGCAAAATCAACTTTTTCGCAAAAATATGCAAAATATTTTTGATAAATTTTCGTTAAGCTCTTGATTTAATGCGAAAAATATATTAAAATATACCTTGGCTTCGGCTGACAGATAACGTAAATATATCCGAAAGGAATCTTATAAAATGGCAAAATTCAGAAAAATAGGCGTATTGACCTCGGGCGGTGACGCTCCCGGTATGAACGCGGCGATCCGCGCCGTGACCAGAAAGGCGCTCTCCGAGGGAATCGAGGTAGTTGGAATAAACGAGGGATACAACGGACTCATCAACGGAGATCTTCGTCCCCTTGGAAGCCGCGACGTATCCAATATAATCACCCGCGGCGGCACAATGCTCTACAGCTCGCGTTGCCCCGAGTTTGCAACTCCCGAGGGTATGGCAAAGGCTGTCAAGACCTGCGAGGAGAACCAGATAGATGCAGTAATCGCACTCGGCGGCGACGGAACCTTCCGCGGCGCGACCGACCTGACCAATCACGGTATCCCCTCCATTGGTATCCCCTGCACGATCGACAATGACATAAGCGCGACCGAGTACACCATCGGCTTCGACACCGCGATGAACACGGTTCTCAACATGGTCGGCGCACTCCGCGAGACCTGCGAATCGCACGCAAGATGCAATATCATTGAGGTAATGGGACGCGACAGCGGTATGATCGCACTTTACGCAGGCATTTCTTCGGGCGCGGTCGCGATCGCGATCCCCGAGGTTCCCTTCGACGAGGAGTATGCGATCTCGCGCTTCAAGCACGCAAGAGACTGCGGCAAGAGAGGTATGGTAGGCTTGTTCGCAGAGGGTGTTTCACTCGACCGCGAGCATAAATACAGCGAGGTTTTCGGAAGAAAGCTCGAGGAGCAGACGGGTATTGAGACCAAGTTTGCGCGACTCGGTCACATAGTTCGCGGCGGCTCGCCCACACTCCGTGACCGTCTCACCGCAACGCAGATGGGCGCAAACGCGGTAAGCTGCTTGCTTGAGGGCAAGAGCAACGTGGTAATGTGCGTTCACGAGGGTAGGATCACCACCGCAGACATCAACTACGCGCTGGTGCTTGACAGAATGTATAAGGGCAGACTCAAGGACGGAGACCTTGACCGCTTCAGCCCCGACGCGATCGCCGAGATGAAGTCGGAATGTGCGTATAAGCAGGCGAAGATGGAAAGACTTTACCGTTTGTCCTTCGATATCGGAGTTTAATATTTTCGCGAGGAGCTTTGCAAAGCTCCTCGCTTTTTTGTTTGAAGTAACTGGTGCGGATGGGATGTTACTTTCCTGTCATCAGCGACAGGAAAGTAACCAAAGGAGCGCCGCGTAGGGCGGGAGGGACTTATGATTCGGTAACAAAGCGCTTCGGTTTGGAAGATTAAAGCCCGAATCATTTCGCCATCCTCCCCCCTAAGAACCCCCCACCTGCCCTTCGGGCGCATCCAAAATCCAATGCTTACAGCCGAGGCGCTGAACTGCCAATGGGGTTTTTTGTCCCTCCAAAGCGTTCGCTCTTTTTTATTGCTCGCACACGCTTGTGCTCGCAAGGTGGCGAGGAAATCGTTCGCTTGGTTGGAGGACGGGAATTTATAAAAAAGCTAAATGTAAGAGCAAATTTGCTCCACCGTTTCCTTTTCCCCTTGCGAAGCACAAGCGTGTGCGAGCAATAAGCATTGCTTTCATCCAAGACGGACAAAAGAGCCCCATCAGGAAGTTCAACCTCACGGCTACAAATTCGGAAACACAGTGTGCCGAAGGCGGATAGGGGGATTCTTAAGGGGGAATGGCGCAATGATTCGGGCTTTAATCTTCCAAACCGAAGCGCTTTGTTACCGAATCATCAGCCCTCTCCCCCTTAAGCGGCGTTTCTTTGGTTCGTTTCTTTTCGCTGCAGAAAAGAAATGAACACTCACCGCTGCAGAAAAGAAATGAACACTCACCGCCGCAGAAAAGAATGAACACTCACCGCTGCAGAAAAGAAATGAACACTCCTTATTCAGTTACTCAAATCTTTTTGCCAAGCCGAAGTTTGCGTAGCAAACTCGCAGAGTAAACCGCACGCGGTTTACGTGTGTTTTTATCAAAAAAGCGAAAAACGCAAATTTTCACACAAAATTCACTTGACTTTTCCCCACTTCGTGATATAATTAAATAGTTAACGATTAACAAGTTAACTTTTTGTCAAAATACACTGCCGAAAGGAAAATCATCTTGTCAGAAAACAAAGAATTAACTCAATCGCCACGTGAGAACGCCGAGCATCGCGGCGTCCACTCCTTCATAATGGCAAACATCATGCACCGCCGAGCGATCGACCGCTGGGCGATCAGCCTCGGCATGGATCCCGACTCCTCTGCCGCAGGCATACACCGAGGGCAGCACAGAATGCTTATGTACCTCTCGAAATGCAAAACAACACCATCTCAAAAGGACCTTGCAAAATGCTTCGAGATCAGCCCCGCCGCAGTTGCGGTCTCGCTCAAAAAGCTCGAGAGCGAGGGATATATCAAGCGCGAAAAGTGCTCCGAGCGCTCGGACTCGCGATATAATGAGATCAAAATCACAGAGCTTGGCAGAAAAGTCGTTTCCGAAAGCTGCAAATACTTCCGACACGTCGACAGCCAAGCCTTCAAGGGATTTTCAGACGAGGAGCTCGAGATCTTCGCAGGTCTGCTTGAAAGAGTACAGGAAAATCTGAAGACTATCGAACCGCTTCCCTCCGCGGCAGAGGATGAGTGCGAATAAAAGCCGCAAACGCAATTCACGAAAGGAACCCCAGCTAAAAATGAAAAGATGGATGAAATACGTAAAGCCCTATATGCTTTACTTTATCTTGGGCCCGCTTTGTATGATCATTGAGGTCGTCGGCGAGGTCCTGATGCCGATGTATCTCGCAGAGGTCATCAACGGCGCAGTCAAGGGCACTCTCACAAACGAGGGCAGCCTGTGGGTAATGGTAAAAATGATCGGCACCGCCCTGATCATGATGATCGGAGGCGTCGGAGGCTCGTACTTCGGCGCTAAAGCGTCGGTCAACTTCGCCGCAGACCTGCGCGCAGACCTATTCAAAAAGGTCCAGGGCTACAGCTTTGCCAATATCGACAAATTCTCGACCGCATCGCTCATCACAAGACTTACAAACGACGTAACTCAGGTGCAGATGTTCGTCAATATGATGCTCCGTATGATGCTCCGTTCCCCCGGTATGCTCATAGGCGGCGTTATCATGGCGATCAAACTCAGCCCCTCTCTCTCCGTGATCATGGCGGTCACCATTCCCCTGCTTCTTATCTCAATGGCGTTCATCATCGTTCGCGGTATGCCCCGATTCTCGAAAATGCAGACCAAGATCGACGCGCTCAACTCCACGGTTCAGGAAAACATCACTAACGTGCGCGTGGTAAAATCCTTCGTCCGCGAGGATTTTGAGACCGAAAAATTCGAAGGCTCGAACAAAAACCTCAAGGGCGCAGGCATGTCCGCTATGAAGAATATGATCTTCATGCAGCCCGTCCAGAGCTTCTTTATGTATATCACGACGGGTCTCGTTATCTGGTTCGGTAGCATCCTCGTTATCAACAACTTCGACAGCTTCGGCGTTAACTCTTCGTTCGGCGTCGGTGAGCTTTCATCCTTTATAAACTACGTATCCCAGATCTTGATGTCGCTTATGATGGTCACCTTCCTGCTTATGTTCTCCTCGCGTGCACTTGCATCCGTCAAGCGTATCAACGAGGTGCTCGACGAAAAGATCGATATCGTCGACGGCGAGCACGCCGACGACAGCATGACCGTCGAAAAGGGCGAGATCGAATTTCGAAACGTCACCTACCGCTACTACAAGAACAGCGAGGAGCCCGTGCTTGCCAATATCGATCTGAAGATCGCGGCAGGCAGCACCGTGGGCATTATCGGCTCTACGGGCTGCGGAAAGACCACATTGGTCTCCCTTATCCCCCGTCTTTACGACACCGACGAGGGAGAGGTGCTCGTTGACGGCAGAAACGTCAAGGATTACACTCTCTACAATCTCCGCGAGGGAGTTGGAATGGTGCTCCAGAAGAACGTGCTCTTCTCGGGCACGATCGAAGAAAATCTCCGTTGGGGCAACGAAAACGCCACCGACGAGGAGATGTTCGCCGCCGCAGAGAGCGCACAGGCAGATAAATTCGTCAAGAACTTTACCCTCGGATATCAGACCGAGCTCGGTCAGGGCGGAGTCAACGTCTCGGGCGGACAGAAGCAGAGGCTTTGTATTGCCCGCGCACTGCTCAAAGAACCCAAGATAATCATTCTCGACGACTCGACCTCGGCGGTCGATACCGCTACCGAGGCACAGATCCGCCGCGCCTTCCGCGAGGAGCTTGCGGCTTCGACCAAGATCATAATCGCCCAGCGTATCTCCTCGGTCAAGGATGCCGATATGATAGTCGTTATGGACGACGGCAAAATAACGGGAGTCGGCACTCACGCTGAGCTTATGGAAAACAACGTCGAGTATCAGGAGATATTCAACTCGCAGATCTCGGGAAAGGACGGTAACTGATAATGGCTCGCTCACTACAAGAACTTCAGAAGCAGTATCACAGCTCGTCCAAGCCCGGAGCAAAGGGTCCCGGTGGACCGGGCGGCGGCCCCCGAGGCGGCAGAGGCGGCCCCAAAGGTGCTGGCGGCAAGCCCAAGAACCTAAAAAAGACTATCGGCAGACTTCTCGGCTACGTCGGCAAATATAAGGTGCTATTATTTGTAGTGCTCATCTTCATGATGATCAATACCGTCGCATCTCTCGTCGGCGGCTATATGACCCGACCTATCATAAATCAGCTTTCGGAATACGTAGGTCTTGAGGTCGACCAAGAGACGCTGAACAGCCCGATCTATCAGGCTCTCGACTCGGCAATACGCTCGGTCAAAAATAGTGCGGTAGGCTTTATCGGCAAGCTCGTCGGCGACGGTTTCAATGAAAAGGCGACGGCGGTAATGTTCTATATCGCGGCGACTATAATGATCCTCGTCTGCATCTACGCATTTACGATACTCACACACTATCTGCAGGCGAGAGTTATGCTGACGATCTCGCAGAACTCGATCGAAAAGATCCGAAACGACCTTTTCAAGAAGCTGCAGAAGCTCCCAGTCCGCTATTTCGACACTCACCCCACGGGCGAGGTCATGTCAAGATTTACGAACGACGTCGACAACATCGACGTTATGCTCAACAACTCGCTGACCAGCATAGTCTCGGGCGTTATCTCGCTTGTCGGAACTCTCGTATTCATGATAACGACTAACCCCTGGCTGACTCTGATCACGGTCGCCTTCGTTCCCTTCTTCGCGATCGGCGGCGCAAAGATCGCGGGAGCATCGAGAAAATATTACACGGGTCAGCAGGCGGCACTCGGCGCGGCTAACGGCTACATCGAGGAGACCGTTTCGGGACAGAAGGTCGTCAAGGTCTTCAACCACGAGCACGTTTGCTGCGAGGAATTCGAGACACTCAACGAGGATCTCCGCGATAAGCAGATGAAGGCGCAGTTCTACGGCGGCATTATGGGTCCGATCATGCACAACACGAGCATGATCAGCTACTCGGTCACCATAGGCATCGGCGGCATACTCATGGTAATGGGCAGACTCGACCCCGGTGCACTTCAGCTCTTCGCACAGTATTCCAAGCAGTTCAGTATGCCGATAAACAACATCTCCCAGCAGACCTCGTCGATCTTCTCCGCCCTCGCGGGCGCGGAGCGCGTTTTCGCGGTAATGGACGAGGATCCCGAGACTCCCGACTCCGAGAGCGCGATCGATATGCCCGATATGAAGGGCGACGTTGTATTCGAGAACGTGACCTTCGGCTACAATCCCGATAAAACGATACTGAAAAATATCACGCTCTACGCTCATCCGGGTCAGAAGATAGCCTTCGTCGGCTCGACGGGCGCAGGCAAGACGACTGTCACTAACCTGCTCAGCCGCTTCTACGACATTGAGTCTGGTAAGATCACCATCGACGGAGTCGACATTCACGACATCAAGCGCGATTCTCTCCGTTCAAATATCGCGATGGTGCTTCAGGACACCCATCTCTTTACGGGAACGGTCATGGAAAACATCCGCTACGGCAGACCCGACGCTACCGACGACGAGGTGATCGCGGCGGCAAAGACCGCAAGCGCGCATAGCTTTATTATGCGACTTGAAAAGGGCTACGACACTATGCTCGAGGGAGACGGCTCGAATCTCTCACAGGGTCAGCGCCAGCTTCTCAATATTGCCCGCGCGGCGCTCTCCAAGGCTCCGATCCTCGTGCTTGACGAGGCGACCAGCTCGGTCGATACCCGAACCGAGCGCCATATAGAGCACGGCATGGACAGACTGATGGCAACGAGAACCACGTTCGTTATCGCCCACCGCCTCTCCACCGTCCGTAACAGTAACGCGATCATGGTGCTCGAGCAAGGCGAGATCATCGAGCGCGGTACCCACGACCAGCTCCTTGAAATGAAAGG
>JAFXHH010000007.1 GCA_017536475.1 Clostridia bacterium | reverse complement strand
GATGTTTGCCTCAATGTGCCGTAAGGCACACATCATTCGCGCAGCGAACATCATTAGGCGAAGCCGTCATCATTTGCCGCAGGCAAACATCATTCAAAAAACGCACCTTTGTCTTGGTAGACAAAAGTGCGTTTTTTGTTGGTGGGGGATGGTGGATTCGGACCACCGAAGTCAGTGACAACAGATTTACAGTCTGCCCCCTTTGGCCGCTCGGGAAATCCCCCATATGGAGCTGGTGAACGGAGTCGAACCATCAACCTGCTGATTACAAATCAGCTGCTCTGCCATTGAGCCACACCAGCGAGTTTTTAGTCGCGCCGTACCGCCGACCTTGATATTATATCACAAGCAAATGCTTTTGTCAACACTTTTTTGAAAAAAATTTCACTTTTTTTATTATTGTGTTCTTTTCACAAAAAATCGTGTCATTATTTGCCTGCGGCAATCGATTTACACCACGCTATATGATAGACAAGTCCTGCGTTGTAGGGCAACGCAGGACTTGATAAGTGCTTTGCACGGGAATTTATCAGACGAAATTTATCTCCAGCGCGCCGAGTCTGTTGTCGCCCTTGATATAGAGCACGGGACCGCCGCCGTCGTGGGGCGCGGGGATCTCAACGGCACCCATACTGTTATCAACGTCGCTGATCAGAGTCCAGGACGCAGGCACGTTTATAGTCATCGCGCCGAGGCTGTTTGATATGTTAAGAGTTTGCTCGCCCTTATACTGCTCGATATTCTGAAAATGAACCGTGCACTCGCCGAGCTTATTTTCCACGATGTTCGGTGTAAAGCTTGCACAGTCTACGTAGACCGTCGAGCTGTTGAACTTATTATCGCTTTTGACCGAGCATTTTACGTGCTTTCTGCGAATTCTTTTCGACGGAAGCAGGATCGCAAATCCGATATGCAGGAGCAGTGCGATGAGCAGCACGAGCCAATTATTGACTATATTCTTGCTCTCAAGACCGCAAAGGAATGCGATATTTTTCTCGAAAAGCATAAATATGAACGCAAGAGGGAAGAAGATCGCCGAGATCTTGCCCCTGAACAGTCTTGCGATAGCGTAGGAGAGCAGAAGCAGTCCGAGTATAAGTGCAAATACCGAGACCTCACCCACGGCGCTGAGCAGGGTGGGCATAACTCCGACCACGTCGAGTATTATCAGGGTTGCGGCTAAAAGAAATCCGAGTCCCCAAAAAAGCTTTCCTGTTTTCATTTTTATCTCCGTTCCGCCGCCCTTGGCGGCATAAATTATAATCTGTAAATTTTGCCGAGTAGGCAAAATTCGTGTGTGAAAAAGCGTGATTTACTGTTAGACAGAGAACCTTTCACGCTGCCTCCATTTTTGATCGTATCAGTTTCTCATTTCGTCAAGCTTATATTGCAAAAGCTTGAAATACGCGCGTGAAAACCAGACGGTCTTGTCCGAGCCGTAAAAGGTCAGCTCTCCGTTGCCGACTATCTCGCGCTTGACCGAGCTTATCATCATCACGTTCGCGATAGCCGATTTTGATATTCTCGTAAAGCTCGGCGCCATAATGCTCTCGAGCTCGCAGAGCTTATAGTGCGCCGCGTAGACGCTGTTTTTGGTATGGGCGTAGACCGAGCCGTTCGAGCTTTCGAAATAGAGGATCTCGCCCTTGGGCACGAAGTAGTCTGTGCCGCCCGAGGATAGCGTCAAGGTGTCTTCTCTCGTCAGGGCTTCCTCGATCGCGATCTCAAGCTTTTTTACCCTGTCGTTTTTCTCGCGGCACCGAATAACTATCTCGTCGGTGTCGGCTAATTCGGTTCGTATCCTCACGCCGTCCTCCTTTCCCGTGTCCTCACGTGCTTTTGTGACTTTATTGTACCACATCTGTCGGATTTTGTAAATAGATTTTTCGCAACAGGCAGATTTTGGGGTGTAAGAGGTAGTTGTGTTTAAATGAAGCGCGCCCGCGGCGCATGAAGCGAGTTGCAGAGCAACTTGTGAAGCAGTCCTCGGCTATGAAGCGCGCCCGCGGCGCACGGCGAGAGAGGAAAGGAGAAGAAAACCCGAAGTTTCTTCTTTTTTCGGTTGACAAGGGCGGGGGAGGGTGGTATAATTGACGTAATTGCTGATCGTTATCAGAGGTGCTTTATGGAAAAGAATTATACTCGCGTAAAGCTTGGCTGTTACGCGCTTAACGTTTCTATGTCGGTGGTTTGTACTATGTCACCGCTTTTGTTTCTGACCTTTCACTCGCTCTACGGGATCTCGTACTCGCTGCTTGGTCTGCTGGTACTGATAAACTTCGTAACGCAGCTTGGGGTAGACCTGATCTTCTCGTTTTTCTCGCACAAGTTCAATATACCGAGGGTGGTCAAATTCGCGCCCGTGCTGACGAGCATCGGATTCGCGGTCTACGCTCTCGTGCCTTTCTTTTTCCCGTCGATCGCTTACGTCGGGCTCGTCATCGGAACTCTGCTTTTCTCGGCGGCGTGCGGACTTTGCGAGGTGCTCGTCAGTCCGATCATAGCGGCGATGCCTGCGGACGACCCTGACCGCGAGATGAGCAAGCTCCATTCGATCTACGCTTGGGGCGTCGTTGGCGTGGTGTTGGTCGCTACGGCATATCTTTTGCTGTTCGGCGAGAAAAATTGGGAGTTCTTGCCCCTTGTTTTCGTCCTCATTCCTTTTGCCTCGAGCTTCTTTTTCTCGGGCGCAGAGATCCCCGAGATGCAGACTCCTTCAAAGACCTCGGGCGCGCTGAAATTCGTTAAAAATCCTCGCGTCTGGCTCTGCGTGCTTGCCATTTTTCTCGGCGGCGCGGCGGAGAATATTATGTCGCAGTGGTCGTCGAGCTACATAGAGCAGGCGCTCGGACTTGAAAAGGTCTGGGGAGATATTTTCGGTGTGGCGATCTTTGCGCTGACGCTCGGACTCGGACGAACGCTTTACGCTAAATTCGGCAAGAATATCTCTACGATACTTCTTCTCGGTGCTATCGGCGCTACCGCTTGTTATCTCGTCGCCGCGCTCTCGGACGTTGCGGTCGTTGGACTTTTGGCTTGCGCTTTCACGGGATTTTGCACCTCGATGCTCTGGCCCGGCAATCTCGTCGTGGCGAGCGACAGATTCCCCGAGGGCGGAGTTATGATATACGCGCTTATGGCGGCGGGCGGTGATCTTGGCTCGTCGGTCGGTCCGCAGATGGTGGGTCTTATCACCGACGCGGCGATCAAGAACGAGGGACTTTTGTCCTTGGCGGCGCGCTTGGGTCTTGCCCCAGAGCAGCTTGGAATGAAGCTGGGGCTGCTTATCGGAGCGATCTTCCCGTTTGTTGCGATATTCGTCTTTATCTCCTTCGTATTGGTGGAGAGGAAGAAGAAGGCGGGTCGGTGAGATCGTAATGATTTGATTGTTTAGTAGGGGCGGATTCCATATCCGCCCGTTCCTTTTCGGGAGCATATGGAATGCTCCCCTACGGTAACACGCGTTGAAATAAGGGCGGATTCCATATCCGCCCTTTTCGTCGTTTACTGCATATCAGGTTTTACCACGTGAACTATCTCAAAAATTTATTGCCGCTTGCGGCAAAATATCTCTGAATTATATTTGCGTTTTGATTTGATATTTTGCCGATACTATTGTTTACGCCTTTAGTTTATAAACTCTGTTTCTGTTTTCGCCCTCAGTAACAAGAATATTATCTTCAATCATCTTACTCAGAACGGCTCTTGTTCTCGAGTCACTAATTCCAATAAGGGTAGAAAGCTCGGAACACTTGGCAGAAACATTTTCGGTAAGATATGCTACAATAGCTTCTCTATACGCAACTGTTTTTGTCGCTCGTTTTTTATCGCTCGATTTTATCGCTTGCTTTTTATCGCTTGATTCTCCCAAAGTAAGCGATAAAGTAATTCTATCAGGTTCAAAGCTTTCGTTAATAACAGGAGCAGACCAACCTTGCTTTTTCCAAACGCTGAAGATATTGGGAATACCACTACCTGCACGCTCACCTACGTCGATGAGGTTGAACATCTTGATAAGCGTACTGTTACGAGGGTCGGAAACGCCGCCGCTTTTTGCCGCCTCCACGTCGATACGGAAGCCGCCGGGGTTGGAAAGCGTGATCACATCTTTCTTCTTGATTATGACAAGACCTTGTCTTCCGTAATAATCGGCGTTTATCAAACAATTCGCAAGAGCTTCGCGTAATGCTTTATGAACGGGTGTGTCGTCAATGCGGTCACCGCCTTCGAGCTTGAACGGAACTTTAATATCCTGCGTGATCTTGTTGTAAACGCGGAAATAGAAATCGTAAACATTTCCACTCCAATCGCCCGATGAAGATACAATGCGGTCAGTCCAACGAGTGTTTGGATCAAACTGCTCTTGATAATCAAGGAAATATGCGGGAAACTCTTTGACAATTTCGTATTCGTAGCCGAACATCAACAGTCCTGCGGCGGTGGGGTGCATCTTGCCATCGCTTGATCTTCCAACCGCGCCGAGCTTGTAAAGGAACTCCACGTCTTCAAGCTCCTCCCAAACGTGTCCGGGACGATAAGTTTTCATACGGATACGGTAACGCTTCACGCTGTCGTAATCGAACGCGTCAAGCTCCATATTTTCAAGCACGAGCATATCCTGCGTCTTAATTGCGGCATCGCGCATCATCGCTCCAACTTCTTCCTTGGTACACTTGTAGTCACCCTCACCGTTGCGGCGATAGCTTCCCGAAAGAGGATTGCCGTCGATATACACGGGCTTATCGCTACGCTGCGCGCGAGGCACACGAATAGCCACGATGTGCTTGCCATCTATATTCTCAATGGTTACGTCCTTATCGGAGAGAATATTGGCGCTCACCTTGTTCGCGTTATTAACAATATCCCAAAAGTCTTTTATCAGCTTTTCGGGATCGGGCAGGTCAACGGGGTGCAAGGATTTGTCAGCGTATTCTTCAACACCGAGCAGAATGATACCGCCGAGAGTGTTGGCAAACGCGGAATAGGTTTCCCAAATGCTGCGGGGCAGACCGCCGATTGCCTTTTTCGCTTCAATGCGGTTGTTTTCCTTATATTTTTCTATATTAGTAAAATCGATCATTGTAAGACCTCCACATTACGCGTTCTCGTCGGGAACGATCTCGACAATATCCCCGATTTCACACTTCAGAGCTACACATATCTTTACGAGAACGTCGGTCGTCACAACAGTGCCTTCCTTGCCCATTTTCGTAATGGTAGCAAGGCTAAGTCCTGCGCGCTCCGCGAGTTCTTTTTTCTTCATATTTCGGTCAATCAGAAGTTTGAATAAGGGTTTATAACTTGCAGCCATAAGTCACCTCAAAAAAATTACATTATTACAATTTATATTTTATATTATATCACATATTCCGCCGAAAATCAACACGTAAATTAAAATATTCGTGCGATAATAGGAATTTTGCAATAAATCACACCTATAAAGCAGATAGGGCGCAGACAAAATTGTCTGCGCCCATTTGGGTATTAGGTTGTATTCGTTAGTTAGCTTCTTTATTCTTACCGAAAATTCTCTTGAGGAACTGTCGCGTGGTCATTTCCTTTTTGGTAAATGCGCGGTAGATGTTGCCCCAATGGCGAACTAAAAGCACGGCGCTGGTCAGCGCGGCGATGACGGTAAGGGGGATGACGTAGGGCGAGCTTATATTTCTCGCCGCCGTTACGAAGGGGAACAGCACTGCCGCCGATGCAGTCAGCGCGATGCCGTAGTTGAGGACGAACGCGCAGATCAGTCCTATTATCAGCAAAAGCAGGAAGGTCAGGGGGTCGAACGCGAGTATCATTCCGCCGTACGCCGCAAGTCCCTTGCCTCCGCGGAACTTCAGATAGAAGGGGAACATATGACCGACCACTGCCGCGCTGCCCGCGAGCAATCCCGCAAGCATAGCGATCTCGCGGAAAAGCAGCTTTGCGATAATCACCGATACCGCGCCCTTGGCGATATCGAATATCATTACGATCGCGCCAAACTTTTTGCCGAGCACCAGCGTCGTGTTGGTCGCGCCGAGATTTTTCGTTCCCGTTTTGCGAAGATTTGTTTTTTTGATTTTTGCGATCAGCGCCGCGGGGCTTATCGAGCCGAGCAGGTAGCCGATGATTATTGAGATAGCGTATTCCATAAGATTTCCCATTCCGCCGAGCGATCGGCACGATTTATCTCACAAGATTATTCCCCACCATTATACAATATTTTTCTCCTTATTTCAATAGGTTTAACAAAATGTTTTAAAATTTCATCTTATTAAATTAATATTAATTTCCCCACGCTTGCGTTCGGCGGCCGTTGTATCATTTCGACAAAAAGCGACGTATACTGTAATGGTGTTACACCAAAATCCAAAAAGGAGGTAATTTTATGAGCAGACAAAATCTGTTTATGAGAAATTCCAATAATCGCTGCTGCAACAACTGTCACAACGACTGTAACGATCAGCGATTCTGCTGTGATAACTGTGACGACTGTCACGATAGATATAAAGATCCGTGCATTTTCTGTCCCGAGGGACCGCAGGGTCCTATCGGACCTCAAGGTCCTGCAGGTCCGCGCGGTGCGGTCGGTCCTCAGGGTCCTGTCGGTCCTCAGGGTCCCGTGGGCGCTACGGGTGCAGTCGGTCCTCAGGGTCCCGCAGGTCCTCAAGGTCCTGCGGGAGAGATAGGCCCTCAGGGTCCCGTGGGTGCTACGGGAGCAGTCGGTCCTCAGGGTCCCGTGGGTGCTACGGGTGCAGTTGGCCCTCAGGGTCCCGCAGGTCCTCAAGGTCCTGCAGGAGAGATAGGTCCTCAGGGTCCCGTGGGCGCTACGGGTGCAGTCGGTCCTCAGGGTCCGCAGGGAATTCCCGGGGGAGTATTGAGCTACGCGGATTTCTACGCGCTGATGCCGCCCGACAACTCGGCAACCGTTGCTCCCGGAACGCCCGTCAGCTTTCCGCAGAACGCTCCTATTGCCAATACGAATATAGGACGTCTTGACGACTCGTCGTTCAATCTCGGCCCTATCGGAACCTATCTTGTAATGTTTCAGGTCAGCGTTACCAAGGCGGGACAGCTTATTCTGACCTTGAACGGTCAGGATCTGGATTATACCGTTGCGGGTCGTGCCACGGGCGCTTCGCAGATCGTGGGAATGGCTATCGTGACTACCACGGTCACAAACTCCGTCCTCACGGTCAGCAATCCCGCGGGCAACGCCGCGTCTCTTACCGTCACGCCTCTCGCAGGCGCAGCTCGTCCCGTGTCCGCACATCTTGTGATCATACAGATAGGCTGATCCTCGCGGTCAGTCTGCGGTATTATCATTAAAATAATGCCGCCGAGTGATCTCGATCCCTCGGCGGCGGTTCTTTATGTTTGTACGGATTACTTCAGCTTTCCAAGCTTTGCGGTATTTGCGATGACGATCAGCGTGGTATCACCGTCGAGCTGCTGCTCGGGATTTATGCTTACGCTGACCTCCTCTCCCTTTTTCAGAGCGACTACGTTGATTCCGTATTTCTTGCGGAGATTGAGCTCGATGAGGTTTTTGCCGATCCACTCTTCCTTTACGTCGATCTCGACCATTGATACGTCCTTCGACAGAGAGATCATATCGATAAAGCCCGAGCTCAAAAGATTTTTCGCAAGGCGGATGCCCGACTCGTTCTCGGGGAAGACCACCTGATCCGCGCCCACGCGAAGCAGGATCTTCTGGTGCATCTCGTTTGCACACTTTGCGATAACCGTCTTGACTCCCGCCTCCTTACAGAGTGTGATCGCCATTACGCTCGCTTCAAGATTGCTCGCCATACAGACGATAACGGTATCAACACTTCCAATTCCGAGTCGCGAGATGACCTCTGCGTCGGTCACGTCGGCGCACTTGCAGACGGGCAGATAGACGGCGGCGTCGTTAACTATTCTCTGGTCGGTATCGACCGCGATGACCTCTGCGCCGTTTTCTACAAGCTCACGTGCTACTGCTACACCGTATCTTCCAAGTCCGAACACTGCGTATGTTTTATTTGATTTCATATAGCTTCTCCTTATTTATCCTATACTGATCTCTTCCGTTGGCTCGGAGATCACGTTTTGAACTTCATTCTTACTGCCGAGAGCGACCGCCAACGATATCGGTCCGACTCTGCCGAAATACATGGTTACGATTATTATAAGCTTACCGAGCGTGTCGAGCGTTGACGTCAGATTTCTTGAAAGTCCGACCGTTGCCGTCGCGCTGACCGTTTCGTAGACCACGTCAAGCGCGGAAGCGTTGCTCGTCGTCATTAAAAGCACGGTCGATGCGGTACAGATCGTAAGGAAGGACACCGCCACGGCGACCGCCTTTTTGATCGAGCTCTCGGAAACGCGGCGTCCAAACAGCGTTGCGCTGTTCTTGTTTCGGATAGTAGCGAGTGCCGAGCAGAGAAGAACGGCTATCGTTACGGTCTTCATACCGCCCGCAGTTCCCACGGGAGAACCGCCGATCAGCATAAGTATGATCGATACGGCAGAGGAGGCATTCGTCAAATTTTCTTGGGGAACCGAGGCAAATCCTGCCGTTCTCGTGGTGACCGACTGAAAGAGAGAGACTTGAATCTTGTCGAACAACGGCATCTCTCCGATAGTCAGGGGATTGTTGTATTCAAAAATAAAGATAAGTATCGCACCGATAAGGATCAGCCCTGCCGTGACGGTAATGGCGATCTTTGAGTGCAAAGTCAGATGTCTGAATATTTTTTTGTTTTTCGGCGAACGGCTCCTGATCACGCGAAGCACGTCCCACCACACGATATATCCGAGTCCTCCGAGAATAATAAGCGCGGAGGTCACGAGGTTGATCAGCGGATGGGTGGCGTAATTGCAGAGGCTGTTTTCCCCGATAATGTCGATGCCCGCGTTACAGAATGCCGAGATCGAGTTAAAGACCGAGATCCAGATACCCTTTGCACCAAAGTCGGTCACGAATACGGGCATATACAAAATCGCGCCTGCCCCCTCGACGATCAGAGTGCCGAAAAGCACGTTTTTGACGAATTTTGCAAGTCCCGACATCGTGTTGAGGTTGAATGCGTCCTGAATGAGCAATCGGTCGCCGATGCCCATTTTTCTATGCAGCAGGATCATAAGTCCCGACATTACCGTGATCAGTCCAAGGCCGCCGATCTGGATCAGGAGCAGAATGACGACCTGACCGAACACGCTCCACGTGGTCGCCGTGGGAAGTGTGACCAGTCCCGTCACACAGCTTGCCGTGGTCGCCGTGAACAGCGCGTCGAGATACGGCACGGCTTTGCCGTCAGCCGAGCTGATCGGCAGTGCCAAAAGCAAGCTTCCGAGCAATATCGTTACAAGAAAGCTCAGCAGTATGATCTGCGTTGTTGATAGAGTGAATTTTTTCGTTTTCATAGCGTTTTCAGTTCAGTTCCTGTTTGGAAAATAATTGATACAGTTATTGTACCATATTTTTGTGAATATTTCAATCGTTTTCGCTATATTTTGTGGAAGGATTTAATGAGAACGTCGTTTCGTGAGGTGTTGATCGAGAAAAAATAAATATTTTTATAAAAGGTATTGCTTTTTTCCAAAAAGTGTGATATAATATTCGGGTCGAGCAAAATTGCGCGGCAAATTAAATATGTACAGAATGCATCACGGAGAGTTATTTCGCCTTTGGCGAAGATACCCACACCCTGCGCCTGACAAGCGAGCTTGTCGATCTTCGGGTGGGGTATACGAAGTGGATTCGACGAGCAAAGCTCGCCGAGCCGCATCTTATCGAGCTCCATAATTATGATGCACGCTGTTGCATCATAATTATGGAGAGATATCGAAGTGGTCATAACGGGGCTGACTCGAAATCAGTTTGTGCCAAAAGCACACGAGGGTTCGAATCCCTCTCTCTCCGCCATAAAAAAGACGAGTGGCTTATGCCACTCGCCTTTTTTATCTCGTCGAGCGAGGGTCGCTCGAACTCGATCACCAAAGCCGCAGGCTTTGTGTATGGGTTCTGAATCCCTCGTTCGCCGACTTTGTCGGCTCACTAACCGAGTTTTGCTCCGCAAAACGTCGCCATCCTCACGGTGCCAGCAGCCCCCTTAATAAAAATTGCCACCCCTACGGCGCGATGCTGTGAGAGGTGGCATTTTCAGTATTATTTTGGTCTTTTCTTTTTCGTTCTCGTCGCCTCGAAGCTCGCGTTGGTCAGAAACGCCACCACATCCTCGGGTGCGTCGGGCAGGAGCACCGATATCCAATGGAGCTTATTCATGTGATACGCGGGGTGGATGCCGTCCGACGCTCCGAACGAGCCGAACATCTCGGTCGGCTGCTTGAGGTTGACTACGTCGATGATCTCGTCGCTATTAAAACCGAACTTGCGGCGGCTTACCTTCATCACGATCGCGTACCATTTGCGGTTGTCCGCGTGCCGCAGTACCGCAGTTTCAAAGTCGTCCTCGAAGGGATAGTCAGCCGCGGTGCCGTACGAGTCCAGACACATATTTAAAAATTCTTGTTTCGTCATTCGTCTGACCTCCTTTACAAGCGTATCTCAGGGCAAGATCCGTTTTGGCGATCATTTTTCGCTCTCGATCTTTTTGAGCGCCTTTTTGAATTGGAACACGAAGAGTATCGCCGTAAAGGTCACGGCGAGGATATCCGCGATCGGCTCTGCGGCGTAAACACCGATAGTGCGGTCGCTGACGATATGCGGCATAATATAGATGAGTGGCAGAAGCAGAACGAATTTTCTCACCACCGCAACTATGACCGACGAGGGCGCGTTTCCGAGAGAAACGAAGGTCATCTGGCACGCGATCTGGATGCCGAACAGCACCATTCCGCTAAAATAAATGCGGAGAGCCTTTGAGGCAAATGCGATAAGCTCTTTGTCGGGTGTGAAGATCGAAACGAACACGCTCGGCATCAGCATCACCAGCGTCCATATAGTCACCGAGTAGATAAGGCAGGTGCACAGCAATATTTTGTAGGTCTGCTTGACGCGATCGGCGTTCCTTGCGCCGTAATTGTAGCTGAGTATCGGCTGTGCCCCTTGGGCGATACCCTGCGACGGGAGCAGGGCAAACTGCATAACGCTCGTGAGGATCGTCATCGCTCCCACGGCGATATCCCCGCCGTAGCCGAGCAGGGACGAGTTGAAGCAGACCGATATCACGCTCTCGCTCGCCTGCATAATAAAGGTCGCCGCGCCCAGAGCGATGCAGGGCAAAACGATCTTGGGGGACGGGATAAGGTTCTTGGGCATCAGGCGAAGAATACTTCGTTTGCTGCACAGAAAAGTGATGACCCAAGCACACGAAAGCGCCTGAGAAATGACGGTTGCAAGGGCGGCGCCTCTGACGCCCATTCCGACCCCGTAGATCAGGATCGGGTCGAGAATGATGTTTGCGACCGCGCCCACGAGGACGGATATCATCGACGTTTTGGTAAAGCCTTGGGCGGTTATAAATGCGTTCATTCCGAGCGTCAGCTGTACGAAGATCGTGCCGATCGCGTAGACGTTCATATATTCGGTCGCGTATTTGATCGTGTTCTCACTCGCGCCGAACATAAGCAGAAGGTCCTCGTTCCAGACCAGCAATACGACGGTCAGCACGAGCGAGACGATGATCTGCAAGCCAAAGCAACCGCCCAGTGCCTTGTTGGCGCTGTCCATATCCTTTTTGCCCATAAAGATCGACGCTCTCGGCGCTCCGCCTGAGCTGACGAGAGCCGCGAACGCCGAAACTATCATTATGATCGGCATACAGACACCCACGCCCGTCAGAGCAAGATCTCCGACCTCGGCGATATGACCGATATAGATGCGGTCGACGACGTTATACAGCATATTGATAAGCTGGGCGACTACCGTGGGGAGCGCAAGCTTGAAAAGGAGCTTGCCGACGGGGGCAGTGCCGAGCATTTCTTTTTTATTATCCATGGTTATTTCCTCACTTTTGTCGCGTTTTTTTGTTTCAACGCAAAGCTGAATTTTTTGCAAGGTTTTTGATAAATCTTTTCAATTTTATAACCTGAACCGTCTACCCTATCTCTATCCTAGGGGGAGGTTTTTGGAGGTGCAGGAATCCCGAAGTTTGTGCAGCAAACTCGCAGAGTAAACCGCTTGCGGTTTACGTAGGTTTTTGTCCAAAAAGGTTCCTGCAATTCGCCTCCTACGCTAACTCCTCGGGGGTGCCGAAGAAGATCGAGTCCTTATTGATGCGGAGGATCTTGGTGGCGTGGCGGAGGGGGAGGGTATCGGAGGTGATCATCACGATCGTCATACCGCGCTGATTGAGGCGCGAGATGAGGTTATAGACCTCAAGCGCGGTGGCGCGGTCGAGTCCTGCGGCGGCTTCGTCAAGGATAAGGAGCTTTTCGGCGGCGCAGAGGGCGCGCGCGAGCATGACCTTACGGCACTGTCCGCCCGAGAGCTCACGGCAGGGTCGGTCAGCAAGGTGAGTGAGACCGAGCAGGGAGAGGTTATAGTCGACGATCTCTTTTGATTCCTTGGACATAAACGCGCCCTTGCGGCTTCTCGCGAGGCAGCCTGCGGTGACGATCTCGCGGACGGTGGAGTGCGAGTCGCTGCCGACGGTGGTTTGCTGGGGCAGGACACCGATTTGATTGCGGGTGAGGTTCGAGAAGGTGATCTTACCGCTATTGAGCTTGACCATTCCCGAGAGCGCACCGATGAGGCTTGATTTTCCCGAGCTGCCCTCACCCGTGACGCAGAGAAAGTCGCCGTCCTCGACCGTAAAGGAGAGGTTTTCGATGACGGCTCTGCCGTCGTAGGAGAGGGTAGCGTTTTCGACGCGGATGAGGGTTTTATCGTTTTCGAGGCACTCGGATTGAGTGTTTTCGGGGTGTTTTTTTCTGAAAATGCTTGAAAAAAGCGACATTTTTATCTCCTGAACAGCAAACGGTGTGTTTGCTGATTTTTTCTTACTTTTATTGTATCACGGAGGGGCGGGATTGTCAAGGGGGAGGGGGAGAGGTGTTCATTTCTTTTCTGCAGCGGTGTGTGTTCATTTCTTTTCTGCAGCGGTGAGTGTTCATTTCTTGCCAACAGCGGCAAGAAACGAACCAAAGAAACGCCGCTTAAGGGGGAGAGGGCTGATGATTCGGTAACAAAGCGTTTCGGTTTGAAAACTTAAAGCCCGAATCATTGCGCCATTCCCCCTTAAGAAACCCCCTGTGGCCTTCGGCACACTGTGTTTCCGAATTTGTAGCCGTGAGGTCGAACTTCCTGATGGGGCTCTTTCGTCCACTTAAATCGAGAGTAATGCTTATTGCTCGCACACGCTTGTGCTTCGCAAGGTTACGCCATAGGCGAATAGTGGAGCGATCTTTCTACGGTTCGTTACGCCACAGGCGAGTAGTGAAGCCCTCTGCCTCGCCATAATGTGTTACGCCACAGGTCGTAGGGGCGGATTCCATATCCGCCCGATGCCTACATTTTATTACGCCACTGTTTTTACCATTAATCACGCGCACCAAAGACCTCACTTGCCCTCGCCACCTTGCGAGCACAAGCGTGTGCGAGCAATAAAAAAGAGCGAACGTTTTAGAGGGGCAAGAAACCCCATTGGCAGTTCAGCGCCTCGGCTGTAAGCATTGGATTTTGGATGCGCCCGAAGGGCAGAGGGGGAGAATTCTTAAAGAGGGGGAGATGTTGAAGCAAGTTCAAAATGCGGCTCGCTGCTTTTTGAACGGCGAAACCTCCCACCTCTTTAAGCGGCGTTCCTTTGGTTACTTTCCTGTCGCTGATGACAGGAAAGTAACATAAATCGTCGCATCAGTCACTTTTACACCCCCCTACCTTTTTTTCAAAAAAGGTAGGGGGAAACTATTGAAATCGAAAGGAAAATGTGATATACTGTAATCAAATGAAAGGCTGGTGTCAGCGTGAAAGTTAATTCCATCTGAAATAAAGTGAACTGTTTCACGCGCGAATTTTGCCGTCAAGGCAAAATTCATCGATTACTGGTTGTGCCGCCGCAGGCGGCGGAATGGAGATTTATATGAAGATCAGAATAGGAATTTTTGGATACGGAAATCTCGGACGCGGAGTTGAGAGTGCTATCGGGCAGAATCCCGATATGGAGCTCGTTGCCGTCTTTACGCGGCGCGATCCCGAGTCGCTGAAAATTGCGACCGCGGGCGCTGTCGTGGCACGCGCAGACGAGGTTGAAAAATATAAAGACGATATTGACGTAATGATAATATGCGGCGGCAGTGCGACCGATCTGCCCGTGCAGACTCCCGCGCTTGCGCGTCATTTTACCGTCGTTGACAGCTTCGACACGCACGCTCGTATTCCCGAGCACTTTGCAAACGTCGACAAGGCGGCGAAAGAGGGAGGACACGTAGCCATGATCTCGGTCGGCTGGGATCCCGGTATGTTCTCGCTCAACCGTCTTATCTCGGGTGCGATCCTGCCCGACGGCGAGGATTACACTTTTTGGGGCAAGGGTGTCAGTCAGGGTCACTCCGACGCGATCAGACGCGTGGACGGCGTGCTTGACGGTAAACAGTACACGATCCCCGTACAGAGCGCGCTCGACGCGGTCAGAGCAGGACAGGCGCCGACTCTCACGACGAGGCAAAAGCATATCCGCGAGTGCTTCGTGGTCGCCGCCGAGGGCGCGGACAGAGAGAAGATCGAGCGCGAGATCGTGACTATGCCCAACTACTTTGCCGACTACGACACCACGGTCCACTTTATCACGAAAGAGGAATTTGAGCGCGACCACGCGGGAATCCCTCACGGTGGATTCGTTATCCGCAGTGGCAGAACGGGTCTTGATGGCGAGCACTCGCACGTGATCGAATACAGCCTTAAGCTCGATTCCAATCCCGAGTTTACTGCCTCGGTCATCGTCGCTTACGCGCGCGCCGCGGCAAGACTCAGAAGGGAAGGAGCAGTCGGCTGCAAGACCGTCTTCGACGTGCCGCCCGCTTATCTTTCCCCCCTCTCGCACGAGGAAATTATCGCAAAATTGCTTTGATAACACATAAAACGGGTCGCTGAACCGAGGAGGATCTATGTACAAATTCAAAAGCTTTGGCGTTATGGTCGATATGTCGCGAAACGCCGTTATGAGCGTTGACGGACTTAAAAAATTTATGCCCCTGCTTGCAAAAATGGGCTACAACACTCTCTTGCTTTATACCGAGGACACCTACGAGGTCGACGGCGAGCCCTTTTTCGGCTATATGCGCGGCAGATACTCGAAGGACGAGCTCAAATCTCTCGACGACTTCGCGTATTCGCTCGGCATCGAGCTGATCCCTTGTATTCAGACGCTCGCGCACCTCAACGCGACTATCCGTTGGGGGCAGTTTCCGACCGACGCCGAGGACATTCTGCTCGTCGGTGACGAGCGCTGCTATGCGCTGATCGACCACATGCTCGCAAGCTGTGCCGAGTGCTTCCGTTCGCGCCGTATTCACGTCGGTATGGACGAGGCGCATCAGCTCGGCCGCGGCAGATATCTTACGCAGAACGGCTACGAGACCGTTGACAAGATAATGAAAAAGCATCTTGAGCGAGTCGTTGAGATCGCGTCGAAGTATGGCTTTGAGCCGATGATGTGGTCGGATATGTTCTTTAACAGATGGACGAACGGTCGCTATTACGTTGAAAAGACCGAGATCCCGCGCGAATATATCGAGGCGCGACCCGAGTGTGTCACTCCTGTTTATTGGGACTACTATCACACCGAGGAAAAATGCTTTGACGATATGATCTACAACCACAAGCAATTTACGAGCGACATCTGGTTTGCGGGCGGCGTCTGGACTTGGTGCGGCTTCTGCCCGAACAACGAATACTCCCTGCGCTCTATGATCCCCGCGCTTGAGGCGTGCAGAAAGAACAAGGTCAAAAACGTATTCTTCACGATGTGGGGAGATAACGGCGGCGAGTGCTCGCGCTTTGCGGCTCTGCCTGCGCTTTTCTATCTCTCCGAGTACGCCAAGGGTCACACCGACGACGAGAAGATCAAGGCGAAGTTCAAGAGATTTACGGGTATTGACTTTGACGAGTTTATGGCGCTCGATCTGCCCGATCACGTGAGCGTGCCCGAGGGCAGCGGTCCGCGCAACCCCTCGAAGTATATGCTTTATTCGGACTGTTTCAACGGCTTCCTCGACGGTACGGTCAAAAGGGGAATTGGTGAGGAGTTTGGCGCGGTCTCGCGCAAGCTTGCCACAACCGCGAAAAAGAGCCGCAGATACGGCTATCTTTTCGACAATCTTGCAAAGCTCTGCTCGGCGCTTGAGGTCAAGGCGGAGCTGGGAGTCAAGACCCGCGAGGCTTACAGAAACGGCGACAAGGACGCGCTCCGCGCTCTTGCAAATAACGACTACACCGAGGCGATCAAGAGAGTCAGGCTCTTTGCCGCCTCGAATGAAAAGCAGTGGATGCTTGAAAATAAGCCGCAGGGCTTTGACGTGCAGGATATCCGCCTTGGCGGCTGCTTGCGCCGTCTTGAATCTTGTCGTCGCAGACTCCTTGACTATGTGGACGGCAAGGTCGACTCTATCCCCGAGCTTGAGGGCGAGCTTTTGCCGTTCGGTCCGAAGGAGGAGGCGCTCAACTACAACGACGTGCTCAAGAATATGACCTGCGGCGTAATGTATTGGGGAATCTAATACCAAGGTTCTGCGAAGCAGGTTCTTATATGCGCTTGGCGCGTGATTTTAACATAAAAAAGCCTTCTCCCACTGGAGAAGGCTTTTCGGTTTTGTCGCTAATTTTGTGCGTTTGCCGTTTCGTTCTTTTTTAATTGATCATCATTGATATCGCGTAGATCAAGAGCAGGTGCGCGGGGTAGAAGATATAGAAAAAATACTTCATTTTGAGTCTGCCGCGCTGCTCGGAGTAGAGAAAGAGCAAAGGGATCGCGCAAAGTCCGAGATATTGTATTCCGCCGTCGGCGATTGCGAGCGCGAGCGTGCCCAGCGCAGTCGCGATAATACGGAAGCATTTTGTGTCGAGCTGACTGAATATCGCGGGGGGCTCGCCGTCGGTCTTCGGCGTCGTGAACAGGGCGGGGAAGACGGGCAGGAGCGCTCCCTCTGCACCGTAGTCGAGGTCAAGCACGAGGCTGAGGGCACAGACCGCCGCTATCGAGCCGAAAAAGAGCAGGGCGCCGAGGAGCTTTTTCGAGGTCTTGGCACTCGCCGAAAAGAGTGCGCTTTTGAAAAATTCAAGCGCGTAGATGACGGCGAGCGAGAGCGTGAACGTGACCAGCACGCTCATCTCGTTGCTCGGCTGATATATGAAGTAAACTACCTGAATTACAAGTGCGAACGCGAACATAGTCAGAAAATGGCGGACCTTGCTGCGCGTATGCTTGGCTCCCTCCGCGATCAGATACGCGAAGATCGGAAAGGCGAGCCGTCCGACGATGCGGAGCCAGAGAATATTCGGGAAAAGAATGACGCCGACGTGGTCGGATATCATAAAGAGCGAAGCGAGAATTTTCAGCGCGTTGTTGCTTAAAATTCCTGTTTTTTGGCTTTCGGTGGGCATTTTGGGCTCCTTTTGGGTGATTTCTTGCTTTAATTCTATCATAAAGAGTTGAAAATGTCAATCTTTGTTTTAAGTGGAACATAAAAGAGCCGACACGGACTTTTTCCGTGTCGGCATTTTGCTATTTCTCGTTAAATTTGAAGACTTTTATTTTTAATCTTCCTTTTTCTTGAAGGAAATCAAGCCTGCGAATGCCGCGGTCACAACGATCGCTGCCGCGCCGATGCCGACCGTGCCCTTACAGCCCTTCTTTTTGTTGCTGGCGTCGTCCGTCGTGGTCTGTTCGCCGTTGTCGGTGGTCTGCTCACCGTCGTCGGTGGTCTGTTCTCCGTCGTCGGTGGTAGTCTGCTCACCGCCGTCGGTTGTCTGCTCACCGCCGTCGGTCGTAGTCTGTCCGCCGCCGTCGGCCGTGGTCGTTTCTTCGGAAAGGGGATCGCCCTCGGTTTTTCCGCAGAGCTCACAGGTCTTGGGTGCGTCGACGGTCGCGTCGAGCCACTTGTGACCGTTGGGATCAAGCTCTCCAAAGCTTTCGCCGCAGATCTCACAGATCGCGGGAGAGGTGCAGGTCGCCTTACCGCCCGAGCATTCCTCGATGGTCTCACCGCAGCCGTAGTCACAGACGTGGTCGTTGTCGGTGTTGCTGTCGCTGTGCTCGCCTACGTGCTCGTCGCAGCCGTAATCGCAGACGTGGTCGTTGTTCTCGTCCTTATGAGCATTCGGGTCGACTTCGCCGTAGGTTTGACTGCATACCTCGCAGATCGCGGGAGAGGTGCAGGTCGCCTTACCGCCATAGCATTCCTCGAGGGATACGTTGCAACCGTGGTCGCAGAGGTGATCGCCGTCGGTGTTGCTGTCGCTGTGCTCGCCTACGCGCTCGTCGCAGCCGTAATCGCAGATGTGGTTGCGGTCAAAGTCCGGGTGGTCGGCAAGATCGCCGTAAGCGGTCTCACAGAGCAGACATACTGCAAGCTCTCTACAGGTCGCCTCGCCGCCAACGTGGTTGGTGCATAAGACGTCTCCGTCGACATTTTCGAACCATACGCCATCTCCGAATACGAATCCGCCTTCATTGTGAATAGTTCCGTCGGGATTGTTGTATAAGCCGCCGTAAAGGAAGCTGCCCGACAGTATAGTTCCCGAGTTATAGACCTCGCCGTAGAAGCTGCCGCCGTCTATCGTGCCCCCAACTTCTACTTCGATCTCACCGCCGTCGTTGACGACGAAGGTTCCGCCGATGATCGTTCCTAAAACTGTTACGTCGCAATCCTCTCCGAGAGTGATAGTAAAGTCTGCGCCGTCAAAGGTAACGCCTTCGGGAATATAAAGACCGTCTATTTCAAAATCGCATACCGCAACTATCATGTCGCTGCTGACCGCGTTGGCTAACGCTTCGGAACAGTCGGTGTAGAATACGCTTCCGATCCTTACCTCTGCAGCTACGTCACATTCCGCGACCGTGCATTTTCCGTTCTCGCCGAAGACGTGGTCGCCAAGCTCTCCGTACTCCTCACCGCAAAGCAGACAGATGGCGTAAGAGCTACAGGTAGCCGCCGCGCCTTCGACGTGTGCGTTGGGATCGGTCTCTCCAAAGCTCTCGCCGCAGAGACGACAGCTTGCAGGATCCGTACAGGTCGGCTCACCGATGTGGCTGGTGCAGTTGAGCGTACCGCCGTTGTTCGTGAGCTTGAAGCCGTCGCCCAGGATCAAGCCGTAGTCTGCTTCGTTGCTAAAGGTAGAGCCTGCATTGAGTACGACCTCGCAGTTGTATTCTCCGCCTAATATCTCTCCGCCGTCGAGCGTGACCTTGCCGTTGAACGTTCCCGCGTGGATCGTACCCGTGATGACGACGTCCTCTTCGATCTGGTTGTCGCCCATAACGACGACCTCGCCTTCAAATATACTGTCGTATATGTTTCCGTAGTTGGTGACCTTGCCGCTGTAAACGCCTTCGAAGATATTTCCGTAGTTGGTCACGTTGCCGCTGAGCTTGTTGCGACCCGTGAGGAAGCTTGTGCTGTACGGGATCGTTATATCCTCATCCGTGGAGCTGAGCACCGTGATGGACGTATGTACGCTGGTGTTCAAAAATTCGATTGCATCGTTTACGCTGTCAAAGGATTCGACCAGCTTCGATGTGCTGTCGATCACGATTGCCGCACAATCGGGGTAGACGTAAAAATAATCGTTCTCAGTGCTTGTAACACCGCTTTCAATTTCCGTTTTTACAAAGCTTGTGTCGTAGAGTGCGCTGCCTTGTGCGATGATCGAAGCGATATCGGTGCCGACCGTTGTGATACCGTTGGGGAAGATACCCGAGGTTATCGTGAGGGTAGAATTATCGCCTACGTCGGCGACAAGATAGTCTCCAGTTACCTGGCTTTTACCCATGAAGTAGCCGTTGAATACGTTGACTTCGCCGCCGATCATATAAATTGCCCCGTGAGTCGTTCCTTCAAAATTTCCCCCAAGGATATCAAGCGTGCCGCCGTGGGTCAGGACCGCCCTTGTACCGACAAATTTGCCGCTATCCACGGTAAGAGTTCCGTGATTTTCAAGTGCGGCGCCCCCGGCGCTTGTGCAGCTGGCTTCGACGTTTGTGATAGTGGCGGTTCCTCTGTTTTCGATCGCAGAATATACGGTCGACTCGATCTTACTGTCGGTTACGGTGAGATATGTTACGTTGTCATTGTTACTCGCGCTGAATATACCGCCTGCTCCGGTGACCGTTACAGAATTGAGAGTCAGCGTGCCGTAATTATAAATGACATACGCGCTTGCGTCAAGCGAAGATATCTTGCCGCCCCCGACACTGTCGGTTATAGTCATCTTTGCATCGGAGCCTATCTTGAACACACCGAGATTTTCGCTGGTCAGGGTCTTGCCGTTAAGATCGAGCTCGTAGACGTGATCGGATACAATAACCTCTGTTGCGATCGTGCAGTCGGCGAGCAGGGTGAGCTTGCCGCCGCTGTCCTTTGCCGCACTGAGCGCGTCGTCAAGGGTCTTATAGCCGACGGTTCCGCTATCGGTGGTGAGCTCCACCAGATTTGTCTCGCCCTCCGTCGCGCCCGCGATCAGCGATACTCCGCATATTGCGGTCATTATCATAAGGACCGATATTATAAGTCCTATGGTCTTGATCTTGTTGTTTGATCTCATAATAGGTATCCTCCGATTTAAAATGTATTGAAGCTTTTTTCGCTCTTTTGCCTGCTTCAAGGCTTATTCGTTCGTATTTTTTAAAGGGAATTTGGGGAAATTCAGTTTCCGATCATCGCTTTTTGACGGCCGGTCATCTTATAAATATTATAAGGGATATTTCCTCGATTGTCAATAGAGAAGCGGAATTTTTCGCGGGGAGGGAGGCAAGCGAAGCGGGAAAAGTGAAGGGGGAAAAGGAAAAAATAGAAGAAGGGGGAGGGGATGGCGGAGTGCCTGGCCGCTGTGACGTCAGATAACGTCGAACGATGTAAAAATCTTTTTTGGACTTTTTTGCAAAAAAGGGTTGACAAGCAAGCCGTACTGTGATATAATATAGTGCACGGAACGGAGATGTAAGTTGCCGGTGTGGCGGAATTGGCAGACGCCCGGGACTTAAAATCCCGTGATACGAGAGTATCGTACCGGTTCGAGACCGGTCACCGGCACCACCGTGGTGCAAACAGGGGGAGGGGCGAGAGCCGCTTCTCGTCAAACTAAATATCGCGGGGTAGAGCAGCTTGGTAGCTCGTTGGGTGAACGAGCGAAAACGATTGAGTATCGTTTTCGTGAAGTGAAACCGCACGAAGCAAGGAATTTTCGAGCTGAGAGAAACGAAGCGAGAAAATGACTATGCGCCTGCGGCGGCGCGTAGCGATAACATACGTAAACCGCTTGCGGTTTACTGTACGAGTTTTGTGAAGCAAAACTCGCCGGAGGTCACTTCGGGTTATGAATGGGGTGGAAAGCCTCAAGCCGAAAATTAAATATCGCGGGGTAGAGCAGCTTGGTAGCTCGTCGGGCTCATAACCCGGAGGTCATGAGGTTCAAATCCCATCCCCGCAACCAAAAAGAAAAGTCGCGCAAGCGGCTTTTTCTTTTTGTACTTTTCACTATTCTCTTTTCACCCTTCACTTTTCTCTAACCTCTCCCCGCGCGACTTTTCCAGAGAAGAGATAAGAGAGAAGAGAGAAAAGAAAAGGTAGCTTTTCTCCCGTTGGTCGAAAAGCATTGATTTTTAGTTAAAAATGTGATATAATGATTTCAAAGAGAGGTGAAGACAATGAATAGCCCATTACTTGAAAAATCTATGGACTTTGCGACTCAGATTGTGCTTTTCTACGAGGAATTTTCAAAGAGTAAAAAGGATACGACGATCGCAAAGCAATTATTGCGTTCTGCTACAAGTGTAGGCGCAAACATAAACGAAGCGATTTACGGAAACAGCAAAGCGGATTTTATCTCAAAATTACATATTTCTCTCAAAGAGACGGGTGAAAGTATTTATTGGCTCACCTTGTTGAAGCGCACAAATTTAATAGTTTACGATTTTGATAAGTTGCTTTCGTTAGCCGAAGAAATCAAGCGTATGCTGATCGCATCTCTCAACACCGCAAAATCTTCCGCAGAAAACAAATAATCTTCCAATTTTCTCTGGACTTTCTGCATTCTTTCGGTATAATGTGTGTTACCACCCGAAAGGAGCGAGAAAATGATAGACCTGAAGCCATATTATCAAGTAAAATTAACCTTGCTCAGATGCAAAACCTACTTTCTCCACAATCCCCCGAAAACCGAGGGCGAAAAATATGCTTACGACATCATTCAAAAGGCGTATTGGATAAACCAGAAGAAGATTGATATGCTTGATTTTGAGAAAAACAAAAAGTTGCTTTATAGTTATTTAGACTTTCTCAACACTAAATGAAAAACGAGGTGCGACTGTGAATATATTTCAAGTAAAAGAATTGCTCCAAGCTAATTCAATCCCGTTTGAAGAATATGAATTTGAAAACGAAGCAGAATTTTTGAAGCATATTTTATCTAACCCCTATACAAAAAATACTAAAATTAATAAATTCTACGCCTTGATAATCCATAGCAGAAACGGCAAACGGCACATTGAACTTGAGTTTGAAGAAAAAGACGGAGATTTCGTCTTTTGGGATTTGTGGTTTGGCGAGTTTTGTTTAGAATATTTCAATTGCAATATCAGTGCCGATGATCTTCTTGATGAGATTCGACAGATGATGATGGGAAACCGCGGGGTTATAATTAAAAACAACGCTAAAAATAATCGTTGGATTGCCGATGCCCAATTTGATCTTGACGACGATGATGACGATTTATTTGGAAAGCGAGGTTTTGAAAAAGCCGTAAAAAATATTCGTAAAAAGAAAAACTTTATAGAAAAGCTGCTCGGAATCAGCCATATTTATGAAATTTACGATTGGAATACTTACGAACACATTATAAAGTAACATAACGCACGGTATCTATTAAGGATGCACATGAAACTACATCCAATATCCCCACCCCCTTGATTTTATTGACTTTCCCGTGGTGGCATCTATTAAGGCGGTACAACACAAAAAGAAAAGGTAGCACAGCGTGCTACCTTTTCTTTTTGGTTGCGAGAGTGAATCTTGAATTGCCGAATGACCTCCGCGAGCCGCTTGCGGCGGCGGAGGGAATGGGGGAGCAAGCCGAAGCGCCGCCGGTGGCGGATGAAGCGAGGTGAGCGAGTGAGAAAACAAGGAGTATTGCGACGGATGGAGCAAGACGACTATGTTTTCGAGTGGGCAATGAAAAATCCCATCCCCGCAACCAAAAAAAGCCTTGGTATTTCGGTACCAAGGCTCTTTTTTTGCCCTTTTTAGGGCTTTTTTTAGTTTGCAGACGTCTTTCAAGCTTTTCGCCAATGCCGATCTATTCCGTTTTGGACGGTTCTTTTTGGACGGTGAATTGGCGGTGAAAATTAAAATTGCCCTTTTCGAGTCAGACGGAAGATACGGATAGTGATGGAAGGTTAAAGAATACACTATTGCAAAAATGAATGAAGTGTGGTATGATTATTATAGATGACTACTAAAGGAGCGTAATATGAAAAATTCGGATTGGGATATCCGTGAGGCATTTGATTTGATGAAATTAGCAAAGCTTAATAATAATTTGCAATTGTTTTTAGAAAATCGTGATAAGATACTTGTTAGTGGAGATGAATTATTTGATATTATACCTAACTACTTGATGTTAGATAAATTAGGGTGTGCTCCTAACTTTTGTGGACGAAAAATAAAAAAAGGAAGTACATTATACAGAATAAGGGAGTATGATAAAACTACTAATTTCTCTGATGCAAGTCAATGGACTGCACCGCCGATTGACAAACGACGACAAAGCCGAGCAAACAAAAAAGAACAGGAAGCATTATATTTAGCTAGTAGCGAACTTCTATGTTTATGGGAAACCCATATCAAAAAAGGAGACAAGTATGCAATAGCTACTTATGAGTGTTTAGAGGATATTACTGTAGGTAGTTTATCTTTGTTAGATAGTGAGAATATTAATATAAATATAGCTGCTTTTGTTCTTAATGCTTTTCTTGTGGCTCCTGCGAGGAAAGAAAAAGAAAACGTTGAAGTTTTTGAATATTTGGACAAATATTTTGGACGAGTTTTACCTAAGGATTTGAAGATAGAGGATGGTATTTTATTGTCATATAAATTTGGAGTGATGAATCAAGAATATAAATACTATGATCTCACTAACCAGATATGTGATGTCATTATGAAATTTTTTCCTGATGGTATTATGTATAGTTCTTGTTATATGCCATTAGAAACAATGGGATTAAACTGTTCTGAAAACAATATAGTCTTGTATCGTAGTGGCATTGAAAAAGTACAGTACCGTAGTTGCGATATAAAAATATGTGACCATGATCATTCAACATTAATACCAATCAAAACAATCATAGAAGACTACAATAGAATGCCTGATAAGTTTAAGGCGCGTTTTTTTGCTAAATAACGATAATATATCATTTAATTTTGAAAGACCGATAATAGCCTCTGCTGTTGTCGGTCTTTTTTTATCCCTTTATCGCAAATCTTCCTCCCACAAATATATATCATTCCTCAAACCAAGAAAGGAGTGGCAAAACATGGACAAACACAAGGAAAATGGGATTTTACTTGTCCGTGACGAAGTGATAGAATATGTTGAGGGGGGTGGATATTTTGAAGAAAGAAGTCGATTTATATAATGATATCTACAAGGAAATTTCTGAAATCGTCGGTCTTGAAGCTACGTTGAAGATATACCTGCGCTTCAAGGGTCAGCAAGTCTCCTTCCCAGTGAGGCTGTATAGCTCACATATCCTAATTTTTCAGGTGAATTATATTCTGCAATTGGATATGATCTTGATGAGCTTTGCGAATTGCTAGAAGGAGAAGGAATAGAATACCGTCGAATGGACAGACTTCCTTGGGTGACGGAAATTCATGTTAATGATATTGTGATCAACAACAACGAGTTAACAAACAAGCAGATAATCGTATCTCGTATTGCGATAGTAATTATAGGACTTATTATGCTTGCTTTTCCAATCTGCGGAGATATTACATACATAAAAAAGCAGTATAGATATTACAAGAAATCAGAGAAAAAGAGAGCAAGAAAAGCTCGGCGAAGTTCAAGAACAACACCATAAAAAGCTCGGCATCTATTTTGTCAACACATGAAAATGCCGCTAAATCATAAAACCCCTTGATTTTATTGACTTTTTTAGGGTGGCATCTAAATTGGCTGCACAACACAACGAAGGCATCCAAAAGGATGCCTTTTTCCGTTGTTTGCAATTAAGATCTCCAATAATTTTTTCAGAACGGAAAAAATTTTCCAAACCTCTTGCAAATTTCGCGAAAACGATATATAATAAATAGCGTAATGCCGCTATATAACAAATAGCGCAATTCCGCTATTTATCGGAGGGAGGGGATTTTTGTGCTGAAAAATGATTATATAACCATAGCCGAAGCTTCGGAAAGGTGGGGCTTGTCACAGCGTCAGGTACAGCATTTGTGTACGCTTGGCTCGGTTGAGGGAGCAGTCAAATTCGGGCGCGCCTGGATGATCCCGAAGGATGCCAAGAAGCCGATCGACGGACGAACGAAGGCGGCGAGAGCCGAGCACGATGCGGATATGCCGCTTCCGCGCAAAACGCCTTTTCTTTATATGACCGACCTATACCACACGCCCGGAACGGCTGACAGTGTTGGCGAAAGCCTTTCGTACAATCACGAGGCACAGGTGCTTTTTGAAGCAGAGGTTGCCTATTCTCGCGGTGAGATCGACAAGGTCTACGAGAGTGCAAATTACCTGCTCGGAAAGCACTCGGGCTTTTACGCCGTCCTCTCGGCAGGTATGCTTTTAGCTATGTGCGCGATATGGAAGGGCGATATCAATATGTGGCGCAATGCCAAAGTACATATTGCGGAAGCACCTGCAAAAAACGACTATGACCGCGACACGATGCAGCTTGCCATCAGCGCGGTGGATATTATGCTTTATAACGTTGAAAGCTTCCCAAAATGGTTCCAGATGGGCTGCTTTGAGCCGTTACACGAGGATGCTTACCCTGCGGCAAAGGTCTATTACGCAAAGTTTTTGTATGCGGTCGCATACTCGGTGGCAACGGGTGTGTTGAAGGTCCCCGGGGCAGAAGGACTATACGTTATGTCCTCCGTGCCTTACGCGCTTGAACCGCTGATCTGTTGGGCAAGGGAAAGAAAAACCGTGATGTCCGAGATCTATCTCCGTCTTACCTGCGCCGCCGTTTATCATCACCACGGCAACGATAAGGAGGCGATCCGACATATCGACCGAGCCATTGCTCTCGCGCTTCCCGATAAGTTTTACGGCGTGCTTTCCGAGTATTGCCGCACCGTCGGAAATCTGATCGAAATGAGGCTGAAGCCTGTGGACGAGGCGGCTTGGAGTGAGGTCAGCCGTCTGTTCAAGGTCTACGGCGAGGGCTGGTCAAGGCTCAGCAGCAAGATAACCGGCCGTTATATCATTCCCAAGCTCTCCGCGCAGAATCGCGAGGTCGCGCGTCTTGCCGCCTTCAAGCTTTCCGATGCCGAGATCGCCGAGAGGACCAATATGTCGATATCGGGTGTGAAGCAGGCAATCAGGATCATCAAGCAAAAAAGCGGACTCGAAAGAAGCCAGTTCGCAGCGATCCTGTAAATTTTTATATCCCAAACACTCGCGAAAAGTTATATATATTCCCATTCGAGCCAAAAAGTCAATGCTTTTTGGGGCGTTTTAGGTAGTACAAAAAATCAGAAACATCTGCTATACTATTATCATACCGATATAGTATGGCAGATTTTTTTTGACAAAACGCCGAAAGGAGAACCCTATGTTTACAAAGCTATTTAAAATTGAAGCCGAGTCAAAGCCGCCTCCACCAAAGGAAGGGGATATTTTCAAGATCATAGAGTATATGGGAAGGCGATTTGAGATCAGATATGGCTATTACGAGGAAAAGGACAGAATGTTTGAGCCTATGGCTATATACCCAAACTTCATCGAAGCTCCCGTTTTTACAGACGACGGAACACCGTTTGTAACGGCGATGCAGATTCCTTGTAAACGCTTCAAGGGCAACAAGGACGAGAACAGCACCTGCGAGGATTGCTCTTATTATCAACAATGCGAGGAGCTGATCGGCATCTGCACTTGTCCGAAAAACAAAAAGCCTGCCGACAACGAGGGCATTAGCTCACACGAAAGGAGCATATATACGATATGAAGAAATTTTACAAGCTAAGAGTGGTCAAACGGCTGAAGCGGATCGGCAAGTCAACGGTATCGGCGCTGCTGACGCTGGCTATGCTGCTGTCTTTCCCGATCGTGTTGAACGCTGAGGAGACCGTACCGCAGGCGGACGGCGGCACGGCTACACAGGGCAAAGCCGTTGAGTACCTCGATATGCCGAGTTATTTTGATCTCGGGTACGGAGTCTTGCCTGCCCATCTTGCAGAGAATACCGACTTTTACGTGACCCACGACCAAGCGGACCTCTTCTACTACGCGGTGGATAGTGACGAGTGCGTGGTTTGGTATACGGGCTCGTGGACCTATGGCAACGTTTCGGGTAAGACCTTTTCGGGACGCGGATCGAAGATACAGACCTCCTACACGGACGTTCTTATTACCGATATCGGCGAATATATCGCGGAGATAAAGCCCGGTGTGGAGGTCGGGTACAATCATTTTAAAACCTATATGGCGGAGAACGAGTATCAGTTCAAGTCCAGACTCGTATATCTCAACGAGGTGGACGTCCGCGATACGCAAGCGCGCATTGCAAGCTATGCGGGTGACTACGACGGAAACTTCAAGACCGAGACCGTAACGACCGATTGGGGCGTGACCTCGTTCAAGGGAAACACTTTTTACACGGTCAAGGATATTATGGTATTGACGGCTGACTTCCAGGCACCGTCGGACAAGGTCACGGTCACGGGCGAGGTCACGGCTGACGGAACCCCAATTATATGGGTGGATGGCGGCGAGATCGTGCGCCCCTCCGCACCCAACGCGATCACGTATGAGATGCTTTCAACTCTCAAGCTAAAGGTCTCCCTCGTTCCCAAGCTCTCGCAGGCAAGCGGATACACCGAGGTCATCTTTGAGGCTACGCAGCTCAGCGATGATTATAAGAAGATCGGATTTACCGCCACCGATGCCGAGGCGCTGATCGGAGAGGAATGGCGAATAGTCGAGCTTGAGGACGTATCGGAATACGCACAGTATCCTCTTTACACCTCAAGAGGCGATACGGGTACTACCGTCAAGTCTCCCATTACCGACGTTGCGGGCAATCCCTTCGCTATCGACGGAACCGTATCTCTCACCGCAACTAAACCCGTATATCTTGACGCCAAGTCAACGACGGTCGTATCGGCAGAGCTTGACAGCAACGCCGTAAAGAGTGGAGGGGGGCTTGATCACGCGGAGCTCTTCCTGTCGAGTGGAGATTGGGCAGAGATCAGTCTGATACTCAGCGAACAGGTGTTCTTGCTCGACGGCGCGGATATGAAAAATATAAAGCTCAAGTGGAATCTGACCGACAAATACGGAAATTATATCGTTTCCTCTCTTAAAGAGATCAAGACGATAAAGCTGTCGCAGAACACGGGCAACGTTACCAAGCTGGTGTTTGAAAGGATAACGCTGGCGGACGGTATGGTCGGCGAGCTTCGTCCGCTGGAGCTGATCGGTGCGGAGAACTTTGAGGATGCAAGCCACAACGTCATGGACGGCTCTCTTTCGGGTGTGAATGTGGATAAGCAGTTCGGCATAGACAATCAGGCACCGACTCTGCAGCTCGGCAGCATTATCAAGCATATCGACGAGGATCGCGAAAAGTACCTTATCATAAAGCTCAGCGTAGCGGATACGGGCGCGGGTATCGTGAATGACGATATCCAGAAGCTTTCGGTATCCTCGGCGGCAAGCGTTGAGGGCTTGACCTGGCAGTACGCCGTAACAAATTCGGCTGATCCCGTTACCTTCAGCGGCAACGGTATTGCGGTCAACAGGGTACAGCAGTATTCGGATTTCAGTATCCCCGTTTGCGGCGACTATTTCTTACATTTATATTTTAATGCGAGCGAGGCGACCGAGCTTCTCGATTCGGTGGGCGTTAAGATCGATCTCACTCTTACGGACACCAAGGGAAATACTGCCACTGCCACCGCGTCGCTTACCGACCTTGGAATCGACCGCAAAGCCCCCACGCTTTCGGTAACGCCTCACGCGGTAGTGATCGAGCGTGAGGACGACGTGACCAACACCGCTTACTTCCGCGCTGACGTATCGGCGACCGACCTCAACGGTATCGATCGCATCGAATATCAGTGGACCGACGTAGGAGCTGCTCCCGCCAACAACGGCTGGACGATAATTCAGTCGGGCGGACGTATCGAGCTTGTTCCCGAGGCCTCCACGGATACGGTAACCAAGATATTGCACGTCAGAGCATACGATAAGATCGGAAATCTTGCTTCTTATACGTCGGACGAGAGCGTGTTCACGGCAGATCTCCAAAGGATCAATTCGCGCTACGAGATCGTCAGCGATGAAAATAAGCCCGGCGGCATCTCCGACATAAATATTCTTGCTCCCGTTTCCTCGAACGGAGTTTACGGAGGATATACGAGAGCGACCGTTCAGATCGGCAACAAGACCTACGTTCGAGTCTTCAACCTGACCGACGAGAACCAAAAGGTCTCCTTGCTTGACAAGGCGGCTGCCGATTGGTATCTCGTAGAGATCGGCTCGGGTGTATATACGAGCGTTACGAGGGAGACTCCAGATTGGAGCTATTACGGTACGATAAGCATCGAGCTTGCGGCGTCGGAGATCGACCTTACTCCGCAGGTGAACGGCTCTGTTTCGGGAGTGGGAGATATCACCTTCCAGCAGGGAAGAAGCTTTGATAACGTGATATATACCTGCCTGCGTGACGACGTTCACGACGTTATTCTCTCGGGCGTTACCGATAGCTCGGGCACAGAGGTCGCTCTGAGCGAGGCGAACGGCTACAAATTCTATAAGATATACAGGTCTATAATTGGTGTGAAGTATAATTTCACTCTGACTAATCTGCTGATGCCCTCGCTTGAGGTCAGCGATATAGACTTCGCGAGCTCCTACGCGCAGTTCGTCGTGCTTGACGCCGAGGGCAACCGCACGGGCGAGCTTTTGGGAGGACGCATACCTCTCGCAGTCGGCTCGGCGCAGAGCATAGCGGTCCCCGAGTCCGAGCACGGCTCTGTCAGCGGCGCGTACGGTATCGTGATATACCTCGCGCAAAAGAGTGGCGGAGCGCAGGAATTCTTCCTTTCCGAAAAGCTTTTGTTTGACAACGATCCGATTCCCGAATCCTACGGCGTTTCGGAATACGAGCGCTACGTGGAATATATGTACGGCGACTACGAGGAAGGCTTGCTCGATCTGGGCAAAGCAGCGGAGGATGGGCAGTATCTTACCTCGGTCGACGTCGGCGTCACCCGCCCGACAGATCACTACAACGGAGAGGACCGACTCCCCACGACTACGATCTACAAGGACGGAAAGCCCGCATTTTTACAGACTGTGACGAACGCGCTGGGACATACGGCGGGATGGAGCCCCAGTGATCCTGCTATCACGATAAATATTCCCGCGTCGGATACGGTCTGCCTCGGGCAGACGATCGGAGGGATCCGCGGCATACGTATATGGAATGCGGCAAGCAGCGGAGATCCGTACGCGCTTGAATGGACCGAAGACTTGTGGGGAAGCGGTGAGAGCACCTATTACGAGTTTTACGTCGATCTCGGCTGGTATTCGGGTGAAGACGAAAAGATGATCGTTTCTCCCGAGGAGCTTGCGGCGACCGACGTGGGTAGCTTCAAGCTGGCGATGGGCAGAAACGTGATCTGCTATCAGTTCATTATGGAAAACGGCAAGGTCTCGCCCGAGAGCCGCTTCGAGATCAATCTCTTTGATGAAGCGCCCGTGGTCGAGATGAGCATGGAGCTCGGCCCGTCCGTTACGGTGGTGGATTCGCTGCGTAACGATTACACTTATCCCATCAAGGATACGGAATATGAGAGAGTGGTCGCTCAGTCGGTATACTTCAATATCGATTACGCTTACTCCCCCAACGGAGAGCTGACCGTTTATCAGGCGTACGTTGACCCCGAAACGAACGAATGGACGGTCAGGAAGGTTGACGGCAGCCAGCCGATACCTATGATGAGCGACAGCACGAACGGATATATGGGGCTTAACGGAACAAATTCCAACTACACCACCTATACCGATCCCGTCAACGAGATAATTATCGTGGTTGACGAGGTCGGAAACGCGACTGCCTTCTATCCCATCGTCAGCAGCGCTTACAGCGGTGACAAGTACGAGTACTCGGAATACGTATCCCGAACCTATTATTTTGAGAAAAATTCCGAGGTCGGCAGGCTTGACGTTGAGGTGATCGATCCCAATGACTATACCGAGGTGTATACGCACGACGGTATCGTGCAGATCCTCAGATTTAACGAGCTTTTGATCGAAAAGTCGCTTGACGAGTTCTCGGTACAGATCGATGACCGCAGGGAAGTGAAGCTTGACGCGCAGAGCGACAATCACGATATTTTCGGAAATGCCAACGACGCGGGTCTGATCTCCTTTGATAATGGGTGGCTCGAGTTCGTATTCCCGTACGATCCTACTAAGGCGGATGGCGAGATGATCGAGCACACCGTAACGGTGCGCGGATACGTCGGCGGCGAGGTAGCGGCCGATATCGACGGCAACAGGGCAGAGCATATCTTTAAGATAAGCGCGCCCAACCTAAAGCCGACGCTGACGCTCAAGGAGGGATTCACCGTCGGTGCTGTGGGAGTAAGTGCAAGCGCGTATCTTTACGCGCAGGGAATTACCGAGCATAACGTATACGTCCGAACCGACAGTATATACGACTCCGAAACGAGCGAATATATCGAGTCGGCCGTTGAGTATACCGACGGATACAGCACTGACTTTGCACTTCCGATATTCAAGGACGGTGCTTATACCTACGGCTTCTTCGACAAGTACGGTGAGTATTACGAGCTACCGATCGACGTCGTCGGGCTTCCGAGCGATCCCGCGATCACGGTTTCCGAAACCAAGCTGACGAAGGATCCCGTAACCGTTACGGTGAACAGCTCTGCCGACGGAGTTTTTACCGTCGATGCCGAAGCGCTTCCCGAAGGAACGGTGATAACGGGCAACGGAACAAGCTCCCTGAAGATCGTGCTCTCGGATAACGCGACCTTCAATATAAGCTGCAGCTATTCGGGCACAAGCTACGATATCCCGATCAGCGTTACGAATATTTACAACAAGCCGATCGTTCCCGTGGTATCCTGGAGCTACAACAAGTATAAGGTGGACAGCTCCGACAACTCCTACGTCGGAGAGGTCACGGCAACGCTGACGGACCTGAACGGCTCGTACCTTACCGATGAAAACGGAGTAGTTCCTACCTTTACCTTCGTTCCCGGCGGCGAGACCTCTTACGTCTTTACAGGCTATAAGAACCACGTTGGTATGACGGGTGAGGACGTTACGGCAACTCTTCCCGTAACTCTCAAGGTCCAAAAGACAGATGAGGCTGAAAACGACACCTACGCTCCCGACGTCGGTATTACGGGATACGTAAAATACAAGGACGGTGTGATAGACCTCACAGGCGGATACGTTCTCACCGACGCCTCTCGCCCGACCGAAGCTCAGGCGATGCTGAACAACTATAAGGCAGAGTACGGCGATCAGGATCTGTATTTCGATATCAGCGAGTTTATCTCTCAGGTGGGTTGGGCGGAAACACTCATTCTTGCCTTGGATATCATAGATGAGAACGAAACCAGGCTGTTTGTCTCGGCGGACGTTTTCGCCGACGCTCCCGATTACAGCACGGGAACGAGCGACAGAGTAGAGGGCGTCAGCATCGTGGGACGAACGCTGCAGATAGGTCAGAATTGCGAGTTTGCGCTTCACGTCGTGGACAGCAAGAACAATAGCGCAACGATCGTCTTTTCGGTAACGACGCTCGGTGACGAGCTCCCCGCACCCAAGGTCATTCAGGCATTGACCAAGAACGGAACCGAGGTGCGTATATACCTTGCCGAGCCGTCGCTCCCGGGTGTTACTAATCTGAAGATAACGAATACCGATATAACGCCGATGATCGAGACCGACGAGCTCTCCTCCTTCTTCGGAGAACAGTATCTCCTTGTGACCGAGAACAAATTGATTACGGTGCATTACTCTTACGAGTATGATGGGGAGGTCTATACGGGCTCTGTAAACACTACGGTATCTTGTATCGATATGACTACACCGCAGCCGATCAGTACCGTATGGTCTGCGAATTACGACGGCACGGGAGTCAAATACACCAATCAGGATATTTCCGTACAGATGAAATTTTCAAAGGTACTCAGTGAGGTGTACGTTTGTGATAAGAACGGAAACCGAATCAGCGCTCCCGAGGGAGTAACGGTCGCGTTTATTCAGGACAGAGTTACCGTTATTTACGAGGGCAACACTCCCGCGATGTATATCAAGGTAGTGTCTTCGATCAATAATTCTCTTACGAATATTATCTCTCTTGCCGAGATCAAGACCATTGATAAGATCGCTCCCACGCTTGAGGCAACGGCCGATATCAGCGACAATCACATGCAAGCCACTCTGACCGTTACCGCAAGTGAGACTGTCACCTGGCAGAACGGCTCGAAGGACACCGAGCTTGCACAGACGGTTCGCGAAAACGGCACCTACACCTTCCGTGTGACCGACAGAGCAGGAAATGCAAGCGAGATCAGCGTGACCGTTGACGCTATCGTTGAAGAAAGGCTTACGATAACGCTTTCAACCGACGAGGGCGGAGGCAATATCATAGATCCCGAGACCTACGACGTAAATATCGGCGACACGGTCTACGTGAAGGTCAACCGCGACGCTTACGTGACGCTTAACGGAAATACTGACGGCATAAGCGTAAGCGCGGATACCTGGACGGCGGTCACGATCGAGGCGGATTCAGAAGGCTTGTATCCCTCGGTTCTCGCGGTGGACGCATACGGCAATTCCGCGATCGTTCAGCTGCTCCGTATTCCCATGCAGGACAGGACCGCGCCCGACGTTATGATAAGCAAGTCGCTCATATCCGTGTCGCTTGACGTTAGCGAGGAGGAGCTTCTGGCAAAGCTTCGCGAAAACGTTACGGCACGCGATGATACCACGTCGAGCGAGGATCTGATATTCAGCTTCGATATTCCCGAGGTGAGTGAGGCAGGGAAATATGCCGTCACCTACTGCGTCGAGGACGAAGCAGGAAACAAGAGCTCTGCCGAGGGACTCATACGCTTCTACAGCGGAGAGGAGATCGTGATCAAGGTGAACGGCGAGAGCGTCGAAAGAGATCAGTACGTGATCGTTGATTCGGGCGAGGTCACCATCACGCTCTCACACAACGGAGAGCCTTATAAGCTTGACGTGAGAGAGGGAGATAAGTCGCTGGGTCAGATGAAGAATAACGCGATCTCTCTTACGGACGGCTACACCTACGCGGAGGAAAACGAAATTACACTTGAGCTTACCCCCGGCTATCATACCTTCCTTGTGACTACGCAAGGCAGAGACGTATATCGATTCGTGATCTACGTTATGGGTTAAGCGCATCATCGAGGCGTGTTTGCGACACGTTCTCAAACACGCCTTTTGCGCCTTTAGCGCAAAACGCTCAATAATCAGTAAGGATGGTTATTACTATGAAAAACACAATGAAAAAAATATTGGCGTTCGTGCTTTGCGCGATGATGCTTTTGGGTAATCTGCCGATCTCGGTGTTTGCCGAGGAGTCGGATACTCCCGAACAGTACGAGCTTGCGGACGATTATATCAGCGTGACCGTTTCGGCTGAAAACGGCGGATTTCTGATCAACACGGTAGAAGGAAACCGCCTTGAAAAAGAGGATAACAACCAAAATCTGCTCTATCCCTCTGCCGATTACGATACCTCTTATACGTCTATCCGCGTAACGCGTACGGACGGAAGCGTTGAGGATTACATATTCGGCCGCGACTACGGATTCCTTGGGCTTGACAGCTCGGACGTTCATATCGCGAGAGTCGGAAATACGCTTGAAGCGGTATGGACCGTCAAGGATATTTCCGTCAAGCAGACGCTTGGACTTCTTGACGAGGCGTCGTCTCAGCACGGTATGGTGTCGATCGATTATACGGTCAGCACCACCTCTGACGACGTGGCAAACGTAAAGGTGCGTATTATGCTTGACACCGCGCTGGGAAGCAACGACGGTGCTTACTACCAGATCCCCAACGTGCTCAACGAATACACCTCTCTTACCAACGAATATCTGCTCGACAACACCGACTCTTATACAGCGTATAACGGCTCGTTCTTCGCGGTAGACGATCCCGCCTCCCCCAAGATAAACGCCTATACGCTTGACGTAGCGGTGGACGGTCAGCTGTTGAAGCCGTATCAGGTGGCGTTCGGACATTGGAACAGCCTTGCATCCACGGTGTTCGATTTCACCCCCGACCCCGCTATCAACTTTACTACCCCCTACAACACTGAATACAGAACGGCAGACAGCGCTTATGCGTTGTACTACGATCTGGGTGCTTTGACACCCGAAAAGGATGGCCGTGTAAGCACGTATTACGGAGTTTTCTCGAATTCCACCGTAAGCGGCGATGAATCGGTCGCCATCAACTTCTCCTCGATCCCCGCGGCTATGACGATGACCGAGGACGAGAGCGCGTATATCTCGCAGGTCGAGAACGGCAGAAACGGAGACGTTAATCTCCAGCTTCTCATCGAGAATATTACGCCCAATGCAATAGAGTCCATGACGATCCTGGTCAAGACCATGAACAACGTCACCCCGTACGTTGATTGGCAGTTCAACGAGACGTACGAGGCGGACGCGGATTATAAGGAAACAAGATTTGACTTCGTTCCCGGAGAGGAGATGGCGTACGATCTCTACTTTAACGTCACCCCTCTCCCCGCAAGTGAATACAGAAGATTTGAGATCCTTTGCTACGATACGAGCAAGAGCGAGGAGCTTACCGAGGCAAACCTCCTTGGCAGCCGAGAGTTTTATCTCTTCTGTCCGGGTGTTCTCGGCGAGACTGTCACCTTCAATACTATCTCTCCTCAGATCATTCACTACGAGGGAACGCGCCGACTCTTTATATCGGGTCAGAATATAAGTCTGCTTCAGGATGCGACGGCGTATACCACGATCCTTCGCTCCACGGCAGGAGCAGGGGACGTGGTCATCCCCTCGCAGAACGTAGCGGTAGACACGACCAATAATTCCATGTACGTAACGATAGACACCGAGATGGATCCCGGCTCGTATCAGCTGGTATTTGACTGGAACGAGGCAGGCAAGGAGGATACGACAGCCACCGCGCTTCAGTTTATGGTGTCGGACAGACCCGAATACGTGGCGCCCACGTACGGCATCGTTACGATCGAAAAGGCGAAGGATTTTACCGACGACTATCCCAAATACACGGTGGGTATGTACGAGAGCGAGGAGGACTATAAGTCCTCGGTCTCCGACCCCAACAACACCGTATTTCTTGAGTTCAGAGGCAACTTTGGCGCAAATTACGGCACGGACGGCACTCTCGTAGAGCTCAAGGCGGCTTCTATGGCGGACGCCCGCGGTAAGATCATAAACACGATAAATATCAGCAACTGCCTTGACGTTGAGGACGGATTCGTTTCGATCAATATAGAGAACTCGGGCAAGGAAGACCAGTGTATCAATATTGATATCGACGGAAGGGTATATACCACCAACACGCGCTCTAAGGTATGGAACGGCGTATGCGCCATCACCTCCTTTGAAAACGGCGATCTGAGCACGCTTATGCAATATAAGCAGGACGGCACGGAGGCAGATAATATTGACAGCGTTACGGCGAACACCAACACCATTATGCTGCTCTGGCCGGGTGCGGCAAGCGAAGCGCAGACCTTGGCGGGAATGATATTCGAATTCAGATATTGCTACTTCGGTATGATAGCTACCGAGCCCGGAACCGTCACCTCCTCCACACAAAAGAAGAGAGTGATCTCCTTCGGCGCTCAGCTCTCGCCGAGCTTCCTGCTCCCCAGAAACTTTGATTGGGGATCGAGAGAGACCTCGACTATGGAAGCCGTCCAGCTGAAGATGGCAAAGACCAATTATACTGCGGATCAGCTCCGCGACGTTGAGACAAGATACGCCAGAGATCAGAGAAATTGGCGCGAGTCCCAAAAGGGAAGCATGAATCTGTACGTTGACAACATACTGTTCGGCGGCGGATTCCTCGGCTTCGTATCGACTATTGAGGTAGGGTTGCCCTCATACGCAGAGGGCTTGCCCGGTATCTCGGGCGTGCTCGATCTTCACGTTATGCCTGCTCTCGATTATTGGAAGATAGGCGTAGAGGGTGAGGCAGACTTCGCAATGATCAAATTTGAGGCGGCGCTCACTCTCAAAAAGGCACACGGTCAGGTCCCCGGGCTTGATAAGCTGTATTTCTACATTGAGGGAGATACCCCCGGTATCAACGTCGACGGTATGGGTATCTTCTGGATACAGGGAGTTGGCGGAGGCATTGATAATCTTTACGATACAATCTGCATGGTATCCGACGTTCCCCCCATCAGCCTTCTTTTGTCAGGAAAGTTCGCGCTCTTCTCGGTGCTTTCGGCAAGGGCGGATCTTGAGCTCAGCCTGCGCGGATTTGAGATCGACATATCCGAGCTTGGTGTCAAGGGTATCAATCTTATCGACAATCTCGGACTTGAGGTCAGATGGATCCCCGCACTCTTTATGCGCGGAGATATCGCGATCAACATCCTCGGTATTATCGACGGCGGCGGATATATCGTTCTTGAGGAAAGTCTTGAGGACGGCGATATATTCTGGGAGGCTTTTGCAACGGCGGGACTGACGATACCCGAATACGTTCCCATTATAGGCGGATACGAGATCGGCAGGGCATCGCTGGGCGTAAACTGCAGTAAGATATGGGGCGCGATGTCGGTGATCGGTATCGATTTCGGCGTAACGTACTATTGGGGCGGCGACGTTGATTTCGCCCTCGGCAAGTACGACGCTCCCGAGCCCACGTATCCGATCAGAACGGCTGCCGTCGGCTATAACGCACGCACGGGACGCAGGCTGTATATGTCTATAGGAATCAACGCAAAGCTCCGTGCAGATACCCTGGGCAGAATACATAGCAGTGAATATTCCATAAACAGCAGCGTTGACCGTATGACGCATACGGTATCGCTCGGCGGTTATAATTCTGACCACGATATGATGCTTACTATGACCTATGAGGCGGCAACCAGACAAGAGGCAGAGTCGATCGCAAAGCGCACGGTCAAGGTCGTGGCGGCTGACAATGAAAACGTTGTGTACGAGCTGAATTGGCTCGATCCCGACAAGTACGCAGACGAGCAGGCCGATGCAAACGCTATATTCTCCTACGACGAGTCGTCGGGTGAGGCGACGGTCACCATATCCTTTACCGACGAAGCGGCATACGCTCACGATTGGAAAATATATATGGGCGCAAGCTCCGAGCTTGCTCTTTATGAGATGCAGCGTATGGCAAGCGTTGACACGGCAGGCTACACGTACGATTCGGATAGCCGTGAGATGTCGGTGAATTGGGACGGTTACGCGCTCTCCGACATTGATGAGCTTACCGTTTACGCGGTAGCGCAGGACGGAACCAGCCATCACTTGCATCAGACTGCCGACGTGGCGGCGGGTGAGGTCAGCTTTGAGCTTCCCGAGTCGCTCCCGAGTGGCACTTACACGATAAAAGTGGTTGCATCGAGTGAGGAAAACAATATAAGCTGCGAGGCGTCCGCGACTGACAGCTTCGCTTACGTAAATCCCTCCCAGCCCGACGCCCCCGCAATAGACCGCGTGGCGCTCGGCGGAGACTACAGCATAGACGTGGATCTGACCGCAGGGCAGAACACGAACGGATACGTGATCACCGTAGAAGAAAAGATCACGGAGCAGGGAGAGACCCGTTGGGTCAGCACTTCTCTCGGGTCGCAGTGGATCGATAAGGCAGACGGCACGACCGTCACGGTCGGCGGTCAGTATGAAACGACGGTCTACGTCGATTCGGACGGAAACGTCCTGTCCTATGAGGATGCGGAAGGCAGAGACGACGTAACTGCCCAGACGCAGATAAAGGGACTTGAAGCGGGTAAGATCTACCGATTGAAGATCGTCGCTTATAACGAGGAGGGCAGTGAGCTCGTCTCCGAGGCGGTCTACAGTGAGGAGATCACGATGGTAGCACCCTCAAGACCCTCCGTAAGCGTAGCTGCTTCGGGCGAGATCGTTTTGGACGGTATGAATTATATCAACGTGACCGAGGCGATATTCAATATCAGCTCTGATATGACGGTCAGCGGCACTTGGAGTCTTGACGGCGGCGCGCAGAAGGGAATATTTGAGGCTGATACAGAGATCTCTCTGACTATCGGCGGCAGACCCGAGACCGACGGGCTTCCCGCAGAGGATGGGCTTTCCGAGGGTCAGCACACACTGACACTTACGGGCACGAACGCAAACGGAGACGCTTTTGCCGTGGATCACGTGTTCTACGTCAAGGCGACCGCCCCGAGATTGCAGATCGCAACTCCCAACACGGGCTCATTCTTCGGTGAAACGGTCAGCGTTACGGGACTCAGTGATCCCGGTGCGAAGATCTGCGTTCTTCTTGACGGAGAAGAGGTTTCGGTCGTTGAAGCAGACGATTCGGGCGAGTTCTCGGTATCTGTTTCGATGGATACGGATGCTTTCGAGCAGACCGTATCGGTCTACGCGCAGGACGAGATCGGAAACGTCAGCCGTCAGTACGACTTTAAGCTGACGAACGCCATCGTTGCGGCGTCCGATAATGAGATCTCTATTTTCCTCAACGGGATCGATTATACCAACTCGGTCATTCCCGCAGGGGCAAGCGGAAAGCTCGAGCTTAAGATAGTTTCGGGTGAGAAGAGCATCGTCGTTCCCACCGGCAGTATTCTGGGAAGTCAGGCTGAATGGTCTGTTGAGGTCGTGGACGGAAGCGCCGAGCTTTCGGGCACCGAGCTTACGACCGACGGCAACGTAAACGGACTATTGAAGGTAAGCTTTGAGGGCTACGACGTGGCGGCAGTCCTTGGCGGAAACGGACTCGATGACGGCACGGCTACCGAGATCGAGATATCGGTTGGCGGATCGAGCTGGGACGGCTTTACAGGCTTCCCCAAGTTCGATACCTATTTCAAAGAGAAGCAGAGCGTGACGATATCCGCAAGCAACGAGGAGATCGGTGTTCGCGAGATATATTACTTGGTTTCTCAGTCCCCGCTTACTCTTGAGCAGGTCGCCGCCCTGTCGGCTGAAGAATGGACTGCTTACACGGGAGCGTTCGAGATCTCGCCGAATATGGAATGTGTGATATACGCGATGGCCGTGGATAACGACGGCAACGTTGTCTATTGCTCCTCCAACGGTATCGTGCTCAAGGACAGCGTTTGGGTATCGGGAATCGAGGACGGCAAGACCTACAAGGGCGACCTTGTCGTAACGGTCGACGATCCGCACCTTGATTATGTTAAGGTGGACGGCGTAGCCGTTGAGCTGACTGACGGCAGGTTTACCGTCAAGGCAGACGGCAAGAGCCATAAGATCGAGATCGCCGACAAGGCAGGCAACACGGCAGTCTACAACGTGAGAGTTATGCGCGCTGACGGCGGACTCTCGGGCGGAGCGATTGCAGGTATCGTTATCGGTTCTGCGGCAGCGGTCGGACTTGGCGGCTTCGCTCTCTTCTGGTTCGTTATCAAGAAGAAAAAGTGGAGCGACCTTATAGCTGTCTTCAAAAAATAATTAAATCTCAAATAAAAATCCCCCCGTATAACGGGGGGTATTTCAGTTTCGGGCATAGACCTAATACTACTGGCTGCACACAAGTGCGCTTTAGATTGGCCTGCCAGCCATGCAATTGTTACGTAAAACCGCTTGAGCGGCACTAAACCCAAGCCTCCCTTGTGTAAAGGGAGGTGGCACGGCTTGCCGTGACGGAGGGATTGTAAAAAGCGATAATCCACACAAAACAATCCCTCAGTCAGCTTCGCTGACAGCTCCCTTTACACAAGGGAGCCTTTGACACAAGATCATTCTACGCTGACTTTTATTTATTTTCTGCTCATCGGCAAAGCCTATATTGAACCACGCGACTATCGCGTGGTTTTCGTCTTACAACAATAAGGGGCTGCGTCATAAATGACGCAGCCCCCAGACTGTCGAAAAAGCTGTTCTACCGCAAGCAGAGAAAAGGCAAGAAATCCTTGTGCTTGCTTGCTTTTTTCGAAGTCCCCCATCACTATCAACACCCTAACACCTCAAAACGCTCGTTTTTTATTGACTTTTCGATGCGGCGCAGTCCTTGAGGGGAGAAATTCGTTGACAAGCTGCGGTTTTAGTTGTATAATAGAATAAAAGAGGGAAGGCAGGTGCTGATATGCCAATAACGAATAGCTATTACAAGCAAAAGCTCGCTGAGATCGACAAAAAAGCCGACGCCATGTACGGCGGCAGCAGCTCGTACATATCTCAGGAATTCGATGAATACACCAAGCTCAAGGAGCTGCAAGCACACCTTTTGGACGGCGCAGCTCTCCATTTCAGCCAGAATTTCATTAAGCTCGATAAGGGCGCGGCGCGCGAGATCAAGAGAAAGCGCCATTACTTCAAAAAAAAGAATTTTTATTTTACGCTGACTCCCGAGGGCAAGGCGGTCATCTTTGCCGCGCGTGTAAAGGACGAACGCGAGCCGCTTGTGATCCCCGAAAAGCTCGGAAAATATACCGTGGGCGGCATCTGCGAGCTCAAGCTCAGCCAAAGGTATCCCGCGCGCATGCTTCGGGACGAGCTTAAGATCAGTCCCGTGAAAAGAGCCGATCGCGGCGGGAATGTCGTGCTTGGCGTGCTTTCGTTTACCTCTCTTAGCGGTCACGAAGGATTGGAGGAGACCGTGCTTCGCGACGAGGGCAGAGAGATCACGGTCGCACCCACGGTCAAGATCCTGAACTGTGCACTGCTTCCGAACGCGCAGACTCTGCGCTTGCCGTCCACGCTTACTTATCTCGGGTATTTATTTGCTCCGCAATTAAAGAAGATCGAGATCTACGACTGCGGCGAGCCGAGTGAGATATGTCGGATCAACGTTCGCGCCCTTTCGCTGTGCGAAAAGCTTGCCGATCTGGCTCTGCCGACGGGCACGAAAAATGTTTATTTGAGTCTTCTTTCTTATAACTGCGCGCTTCAGCGTCTTTATATTCCAAAGGGGGTAGAGGATATACCTCTTGTGTCGGGAGAGCGAAAGCTTAAGGAGCTGCACGTTCTCACCGACGCTTGTCCGAACGCCGTTCCCAACTTGCGCGCAGAGAATGCCGTGATAAACGGTAATATAATTCACCGAATTGAAGGAGAGATCGACCATTTGACGCTGGTGGGAGACAGTGACGAGCTCAAGCAGATACAGGTCAAGATCTGTGACCTTACTATGTCCGACAGCATAGAAACGATCAAAGCGTCTGCGCTGTCGGGGCAAGAAAAGCTCAGCCGTATCACGCTCCCGAGCTCGCTGAAAAGTATCGGCGCTTATGCGTTCAAAAAAAGCGGTCTGACCGAGATCGATATACCCGACACCGTCGGGTATATCGGCACGCTTGCCTTTGAGGGCTGCGAGAGGCTCAAGAGGGTGCATCTGCCAAGCTCCCTGCAGACACTGCAGACCGATATTTTCAAGGACTGTACTTCGTTGCACGAGCTGGCGCTTCCTGACGGTCTTACCGAGATCAAGCCCAAGCTCGTCAGTACCAAGGAGCAGTGCTATGCGGGCAAAAAGGACGGCAGGTCGGTCTTTATCATACTTGACAATCTGCGTTTGCTTGGCGTGAAGGACGCAATTGACCCTCTCTTGAGGATGCATATTACTTATAACGAAAACACCCCCGCCGCAGCTGCTATGGCGGCTTATCGGAAAAAAATGCGTGAAAATATTCAGATGAATATCGAGGTGATTGAAAAAGATCTCGGTCCTATCGACAAGCTTACGGTCACGAGTGAAAATATTGATCACGTAACTGCGGCGATCTTTTATATCGCGGCGGTGATGCCCGTGGGCACGCCCATTCTCCTTTCTCTGACGAGCGCTCTCGCGGCTTTCTTCAAGGAGGCGACCCAAAAGACCGACTCCGAGGCGGATTTTCTTTACTGCAATTACTTTTTTGACACGATCAAGAGTTTGAAGAGCTACGGTCAAAAGCAGGCGTTTGATATTCTTGAGTCCTGCCGCGCCGATCTTTCCTCCCGCATCACCGCTTCGCTCAAGCACGCGATGAAGGGCGAGAAGCTGCTCTCAAAGAACACCCCGAAAGCAAGGGAGGAGGCACTCCCCGAGCTCGTTCGCGCTTACCATATCTATCCGCGCAACGCGCCCACGGTGATCGCGCTCATTCATTGGTTTGCAAGCGATCCCTTGCTCTACGACTCTTTGGCGATCTCGAAGCTTTTAAAGATCCTCGAGGAATGCTCTCACGACACTGAGGGCAGTATCGACTACGAGGAAAAAGCGAGGGAGCTGATCAAGACGGTCAAGAGCCCCCGCGACACCGTCTATCACGGATTCCTTTCAAGGCAAGAAAAAAGAGATCTCTATTTTGCTGATTTCAACGCCTCGGTCGGTCGCGCGTTTACGAAAATGCCCGCGCCTACACCCACGGATGAGAACCGTTGCCGCGAGAATATGAAAAAACCGCGCCGACTTTCAATTCTTATCGATGAAAAATTCTTTGCGGAGATCAGAGAAGAAATAAACAGCCGTCTGGTCTCGTCGTTTGGCGGAACGGTTGAGTTTGGCGAGCAGTGCCGTCAGGAAAAGCTGGACGCGGTAGACGCCGCCGAGGCGACTATCTTCCCCGAAAAGCGCAAGGCGCTTGAGGAGCGACTCAAAAAGAGGAGGGAAGCCGAGGAGAAGAAGAGGCGCGAGGAGGCGGAAAAGCTGCGCAGAGCACAGAGTGTTTATTCTGCCTCGACGTCGATCTCTTACGACGACGACCGCTACGGCTACGGAAAGGGCTACGACAGCTCGACCTCGCTCTTCCCGAACACTTTTTACTCTTACAGCTACAACAATCCCTATTCGCCCGTCACGGAGCTTGAAGATTGGGCGCGTGCCGAGGTGATCGGCATCGAGTGGGATATCATCGACCGCGATTATTATCTCGATCTCGGTATTTTCGGCGATCACGTGCTTTGACCCGAGACCGCTGCTATTATCACCCAAAGCTGCGCTACATTGACAAGTCATAGTGCAAGCCGTCCGACAAGAAAGGAGAACTTTATGAGCAAAACGTTATCAACAATTTTGACTGTTTTCAAGGTGGCGAAGATCGTTGCCAAGGTCGTTTTTATTCTTTGTATCGTCGGCGGCGCGGGCTGTCTGGTCGGCTTGGCGACTCTGCCGCTGCTTGATCTCGCCATTGCGGCTGAATTCGTTGCCGAGGAGGGCATTGAGCTCGGTGCGGCGTGCCTTGCCTGCATTGTGGGTGCGGTCGCCTGCGCGGGAGAGGCTGTTTTCGCGTTCTTTGCAGAGCGCTATTTCGGTCACGTGCTCGAGTCGGGCACGCCCTTCACGTTTGAAGGCGCAAAGGAGAGCTTCCGTCTCGGAATTGTTTCGATCATTGTTTCGGGCGCGGTCGCGGTCACGTCGGGAATGGGTTTGGCGATCTGTCAGCTCATCTCGTCGGGCGGCGCGCAGATAGACGTTGATATGTCGGTATCGCTTACAACGGGACTGTTCTTTATGTTCATGTCGCTGATATTCAAGCACGGCGCAGAGATCAAGGCGGTCGATAAGGCTGCACAGGAGCAGGAGCCCCCCTGCGACGAGTAATTGCAGGAGCTGTTATCATAGTTCGGTGAAATCGATGATTTTTCCGATTGAATTTTTGTTCCAACGAAACACAACGAAAAGGGCACTGAAAAGTGTCCTTTTGCGTTGATTTTGGAAAAAAACATAAAAAAGTATTGACTTTTACCCAAGGTAAAAGCTTATAATTGGGATAAAAGGAGGTATTATTGTGAAAATAAAGGAGATCTGCCGACAAACAGGACTTACGGATAGAACGGTAAGATATTACATTGAGGAGAATTTGATCGCCCCTTTTTATACTGAAAACTATCTTGGAAGAAAATCATTCGATTTCTCACAAGAGGATCTTGAAAAGCTCAAGAACATCGCCACACTCCGAGCGTTCGGCTTTTCGGTCGAGGAGATAAAGGAGCTGTCGCTGGGCGAGTGCGATGGTGTGCGGATCGTGGAAACGGTCAAAAAGCGTGCGGGAGAGTCGCTCGACGAAAGCCGCCGACGCCTCAGCGCACTTTCGGCGCTTGACTTATCTGACGGTGCCGATCTGTCCACTCTTGCCGAGAATCTCTCTCGTCACAGCCCTGAGCTTGAAAACGAGGGCGAAAAGCGGGACTTCCGAAAGCGTTTTCTTTCGATGCTTGGCTCTGTTGCGCTCTTTCTTGCCGTTTGGCTTCCGATAATTTCAGCCATAGCGGTGTTTTTTCTTAAATTTTCCGCTTTGGAAGCGCCGATCGTGCGCTCCGTGTTCGTGGTGCTCACTCTGATCTGCTTTTTGCCCTCTATGCTTGCCGTTCTGATCTTTGGAAAGCTCAAGGGGTCAAAGAAAACGCTTCGAGCGATCCTGACGGTGCTTTGCGTGTTCTGCTTGCCGCTTGGGATATTCTTTTCCTCGCGGAGCATTACTGTATGCGATCACCGCTACGTGACGTACAGCACGAGCGTGGAGGCGACCTGTCAGGGCGAGGGAGAGCAGGTGATGAGATGTGAGGAGTGCGGAAGATTTGAGAGGCAGAGGGTAGAAAAGCTGCCACACACACCGACGGTCATAGAGGGCATTCCTCCGACGTGTACGGAAACGGGACTTAGCGACGGAAGCTACTGTTCCTTTTGCAAAACGACGTTATCCGAGCAGACGGTGATCGCTGCCAAGGGCCATTCTTACGAGCCGCGCCTGATCGAGCAGAGCTGCGGAGTGGACGGCTGTATTCTTTATGAATGTGCTTGCGGGGACAGCTACAAGACCGACGTGGTGCGCGCCACGAATATGCACGACTTTCAGCGCAACGATTCGGGTGTGGGCTACTTCTGTGGCAAATGCGGGCTTGAGGTCATTGCCCACGGCAACGTCGACGGCTCGCTTACAGGCGGCAACGACCGTGTGAAATTTTATATTACGGGGCCTGAAACCGAATTTCCCATTCCCAGAACTCTGGTCATTTACGGAAGCGGGGATATGCCTGATTTCCAGAGGGACTGGCACCCTTCGTGGACTTGCTCTTATATATATCAGGTCACTACGGTCATCATTGAGAGCGAGATAACCTCGATCGGAAATTGCGCTTTTTCGGAGATCGAGGGATGCGATTATTACAACGGTGTAAAAAAGTTTATTATTCGGTCGAAAAAAATTCGTATCGAGCGCAGTGATCCAAGGGTCAGCGGAATAAAATGCGATATTACTTACGACTATTGACTATAAGGAGATAAAATGAGAAACAAGCTTATAATTTTAATAGGTTTTTTGATGGCTTTAATTTTGCTTGTCTGTGCTTGTACGGACAAGGGTGAGGGGGGTAACACTTCGAACACTACGGAAACTACCGAAAGCACAAGCGAGATTACGGACGAGAGCCAGAGCGCAGACGAGACTACGGACGAGAGCCAGAGCACAAGCGAGACTACGGACGAGAGCCAGAGCGCAGATGAGACTACGGACGAGAGTCAGAGCGCAGACGAGACTACGGACGAGAGTCAGAGCGCAGACGAGACTACGGGCGAGAGTCAGAGCGCAGACGAGACTACGGGCGAGAGCCAGAGCGCAAGCGAGACTACGGACGAGAGCCAGAACTTAGACGAGACTACGGGCGTAGAAAATGAAACCACTGCTGTCGGGGATGAGACCACTGCATGTGAACATATCTTTGGAGATTGGGAAAACATAAAGCAGGCAACGTGTAAAGAAGAAGGTAAACTTATACGAACTTGTAGCAAATGCTTCGAAACTGAAACTCAAACTCTCCCCAAGAGCGACAACCATACAGTTGCTATTGACGAGGCAGTTCCTGCGACCTGCAAGGATACGGGCTTGACCGAGGGTAGTCATTGTTCGGTGTGTAATGAGGTTCTCGTGGCGCAAACGGTTGTTCCCAAGACCGAAGATCACACACCCGTCACTGATGCGGCAGTTCCTGCGACCTGCAAGGATACGGGCTTGACAGAAGGCAGTCATTGCAGTGTGTGCGATAAGATCTTAGTAGAACAAGTCGAACTTCCCAAGAAGTCACACAACTATATCAATGGTTATTGTGATGTTTGCAAAGAGAAAAAAGTATCCGTTGGGTTAAAATTCGCAGATTATGATGGTTTTGCGATGGTTACCGGGATAGGTAGTTGTACCGATACGGTCATCGTTATTCCGGACGTATCTCCTTCAGGTCTGCCTGTAAAAGAGATTGGCATGCAAGCCTTCCAAAATTGCACGAATATTGTGGAAGTAATTATTCCCGATGCTGTTGAAGGCATTGGACGTGAAGCGTTTATGAATTGCACTTCCTTGGAAAGAATCACTCTTCCGGGTGAGTATTGGGATATGCACCCGGGAACCTTTATGAACTGCACCTCGCTGAAAGAAGTCAGTATTCCAAACAAGGTTTTTCGAATTGGTAATAACTGTTTTGAAAACTGCACCTCGTTGGAAAATGTGACGATCCCTGCCTCTGTTACAACTTACTCCAAAGATGCTTTTAAGGGTTGCGCAATTAAAAATCTTTATATCAGCAGCTTGGGAGCCTGGTGTAGCAGCAAATTTAATAATTCTTATGCCAATCCCTTGTATTCTGCTGAAAATCTTTATTTGAATCAGACGCTTGTTACGGCAGTAGAAATAAATCAAAACATTGCGTCCGGCGCATTTATGGGATATGATAAGTTGACCCGAGTCGTGCTTGGAAATTCGGTTCAGTCTATTGGTGGTTCTTCTTTTTACGGATGTAGCGGGCTTGCCGAGGTCATATTTGGCAATAAAGTTGAAACAATTGGCACATCGGCATTTTATAATTGCACAAAGCTAAATGATATTCATCTGCCGTCTTCCTTAAAAACAGTATCGAATAAAGCGTTTTATGGATGCTCCTCTTTGCAAACGATTACCGTTGCAAACGGATTGCAGAGCTTAGGTGATTATGCATTTAGCGGTTGTAGCTCGTTGCGAGCAATTGATCTCCCCGAAACTATTACGTATATGGGCATTTCGTCTTTTGAAAAATGCGCATCGCTTGAAAGCATAACGATCCCGTTTGTTGGTGTCGATACGTGTTCAGGTCAGTATGAAGCGTTTGGAAGCTTGTTTGGCAGCACACAATATGAAGGCGGAGAGATGATCACCCAAATTAAAGACACAGTTGGTACGCAGGTTTTTGAATACAGCTATTGTATTCCTACAGGACTAAAACATGTTAAAATTCTAAAACACGATGAATATTCCTCTACGAGAGCATTCGTAAATTGTAAATATATCGAAAGCATTACATTTGGTAAAAACGTTACAAGAGTCGGAACCAGCAGTATAGTTGGTTGTACAGCATTAACTGATATTTATTATGAAGGCACCAAAGAGGAGTGGAAAAATCTTCGTTACAGTGAGGGTTTCAATTCTATCGAAACAATTACCATTACGTGCTCTAACGGAGTCATTGAAAAGAATTGACGGCATCTGTTAAGGATGCGCAAAACAGCGCAAAGGGACACCCAAGGGTGTCCCTTTGCGTTGTTTGTAAGTAACAAGCTTTAGAAGGATTGCTCCACTACTCGCCTGTGGCGGTAAAAAATATAGGAGGGTAGCGGGCGGATATGGAATCCGCCCCTACGATGTGTGGCGGTAATAAAATTTAGGGGGATTGCTCCACTACTCGCCTGTGGCGTATATTGCGCCAAGTTTAAGTCTTTTGCCAAATTGGAAATATTTTGTTCACGGAGCGTTCAATTTTTAAAAAGGGGTTGAATTTTCGGCCGCGCTGGTGTAAAATGGGGTCAGAAATGAAAAATTCAACTTTGAGTGAGGACTTTTTATGAAAACTTTGATTTTTTACAATCCTCTTTCGGGCAACGGTGGCGGCGAGGCGAAGGCGAACGAGCTTAAGGCAACGCGCTCGGGCGAGGTCGACGTGCTTGATATGACCAAGATCGAGGACTTGGCGGCTCTGCTTTGCGAGCTTTGCGAGGACGACGTCGTGATGATCTGCGGCGGCGACGGTACGCTCTGCCGTTTCGTCAATTCGGTCGACTGCGACGCTCTTAAGTGCGACGTGCTTTACTCGGCGGTCGGCTCGGGCAACGATTTTCTGCGCGACGCGGACAAGACGGTCGACGACGAGCCCTTTTCGATCAAAAAACACCTCTGCGATCTTCCCGTGGTGACGGTCAACGGAGAAAGCTACCGCTTTATCAACGGCGTTGGCTACGGTATCGACGGCTACTGCTGCGAGGAGGGCGACCGACTCAAAAATGAAAAGCCCGGCGAGGCGGTCAACTACACGAGCGTCGCGATCGGCGGTCTGCTCGGAAAATTCAAGCCCAAGAACGCCAAGGTGACGGTCGACGGAGTCGAGTACAGCTACAAGAAGGTCTGGCTTGCACCGACCATGCACGGCAGATTCTACGGCGGCGGTATGATGTGCGCTCCCGCGCAGGATCGCTTCTGCGAGGATCGCAAAAATTCGCTCGTGGTCTGGTACGGCTCGGGCGCTCTGCGTACCCTGATGGCGTTCCCGTCGATATTCAAGGGCGAGCACGTAAAGAAGGAAAAAATGATCGCGATACATACGGGTCACGAGATCAAGGTCGAGTTCGACGCTCCCTGCGCGCTTCAGATCGACGGCGAGACGATCACGGGAGTGACCTCTTATTCGGTCTCGGCGAAGGTCGAGGCGAAGGTTTGACAGAAGCCCTGCTTGCAGAGAATTTTAATATAAAGAAGCTCCCACGAGCCGAGATTTCGGCTCGTGGGAGTGTTTTTTGGTTGTAGGAGGGGTATTTATTATATGAATTGACGCTTTGCGTCATGAATTGAAGCCTTCGGCTTCATGATTTCTCGCACCTCGTGCTCCATGATTTGAATTGCCCTATTCAACCATGCCGCAGGCAATTCATGCTCATTAGAGCAATTCATGCACCGCAGGTGCAATTTATGCCCGTCAGGGCAATTCATTTTAATAATGAATTGACGGCAAGCCGTCATTATGATTTGCCAAACCCCATTTTTCTGTATCTTATAAGTCCTACGACCAGCGAGGTCAGGGAGCAGAGCTCGCAGATGATGCCGCCGATCGAGGGGATCGAGCAATTATAGACCAGCCAGCAGGGCGACTCGCCGAGCTTGAGCAGTCGGAGCATATTTTCGTTGGACATATACATCGAGAACGTGCCGATGACTGCGCCGACGATCGGGAGCAGGTCCCACGGTGTCTGATAGCCGAGCGCGCCCGCGCCGATCGACGCGACCACCATTATCGGCAGCCAGAGTATGCTTTGCGCCCATTTTTTGTCCTTGCGGAAGTAAAAAATGACGTTTCGGACAATGAAAAAGCCGTTGATATAGACTCCTGCCCACGTGCCGAGCAAGAGGTAGCTCAGCAGCCAGAGCGACGAGCCGAGCGATTGAAAAAGGAGTATTTGCTTTCTCGTTTTGAGCTGGAAGGAAAGGACGGTCAGTCCCATTCCGATTATGCTGACGATCTGTCCGAGTGCTTCGGGTTTCATTTCGGTTTTTTTCTCCTATGGGGGTGTTTGGAGATATTGTATCATATATTTTGGGGGATTGCAAGGGGGCGGGGAGGAATTTTGGGATTTTTGCACGTGTTAGCGTAGGGGAGCATTCTATATGCTCCCGAAAAAAAGGGCGGATATGGAATCCGCCCCTACGTTTTTTCTGGGGGTTGACAAAATAGAACAAGTGTGCTAAAATCTGATCAAAAGGCGACGGTTTTGATTCAAAAATTGAACGAAACCGAATCGTTTTCGTTTCAAAATTTTTTCAAAAGGAGGTGAAATTTTGAGTCGGATAGACAAGGGAGTTCTGATATTTAACGAGTGGTTTGAGGCGATGGAAAACATCTCGGACAGAGATTGCGGAAGGCTTGTGAAAGCGATCTACAAGTATCAGGTCTTGGGCGAGAAACCGCCTGAATTTAAAGGGAAAGCGGAGATTTTGGCGGACGTTGTTTTTCCGTGTATAGAGCGTAGGAAAAAGATGAGCGCGGCAGGGAAGATTGCGTATCAGACAAAGCTGAATTTAAGAGCGAATGACTCGAATACTGCTGTGAGCAATGGTGTAAGGTCTGCTACACCTTTGCTACCACCTAAAGAAAAGAATAGCAAAGAAAAGAATAGCACAGTAAAGAGTAGCGAGCCCATCGGCAGAGCCGATGAACCCGACGCGCTGCAGGTCAGCGAGGCGGTCGCCGATATGCCTGCCGATCTGGTCGAAAAATACGCGCCTTATCATATCAAACGCGCTCGCGGCAAGCACGGAAACGTGTTTTTGAGCGACGTCGAATACGATGAGATCGGGCATTTGATCTTCAACGCTGACGCGTACATCGATCAGTTTTCCGAGAAGCTGCACGATAAGGGATACAGATTTGCCGATCACTATCGGGCTCTGCTCGATTGGTGGGAGAGGGATAAGGATCTGCCGCAGTATTCCGCGCCGCGCGGGTTGACGAGTACGGCTGCGGAGCGTGAGCAGCCTAGGTCAAGGACTGCGGAGGACGACCATTGGGATGAGTTTTTCGAGGCGGCGGTGGCGCGGTCTTTGGGGGGAGACGCTTTCTCCGAGAAAGCTGAGAAAGAGGGGAGTGGTTGAATAATGATGTGGTTTTATGTTACTTTCCTGTCATCAGCGACAGGAAAGTAACCAAAGGAACGCCGCTTAAGGGGGAGAGGGCTTATGATTCGGTAACAGAGCGCTTCGGTTTGGAAACTTAAAGTCCGAATCATTGCGCCATTCCCCCTTAAGAAACCCCCTGTGGCCTTCGGCACCCTGTGTTTCCGAATTTGTAGACGTGAGGTCGAACTTCCTGATGGGGCTCTTTTGTCCCACTGAAACCAACATAATGCTGTGTTGCTCGCACACGCTTGTGCTCGCAAGGTGGCGAGGGCAAGTGAGGTCTTTGGTGCTCCGCGTGATTAACGGTAAAAACGATGGCGTAATAAAATGCAAGCGGACTACTAACACAAAGCGTAGTGAAATAGCTTACTGCACCGATTGTGCGGTAACTCGCCTACGGCGTAAATAAAATGTAGGCGGTTCGCTCCACTACTCGCCTGTGGCGTAACCTTGCGAAGCACAAGCGTGTGCGAGCAATAAGCATTGCTTTCATCCAAGACGGACGAAAGAGCCCCATCAGGAAGTTCAAGCACACGGCTATAAATTTGGGAACACAGTGTGCCGAAGGCGGATAGGGGGGATACTTAAGGGGGGAGATGTTGAAGCAAGTTCAAAATGCGGCTTGCTGCTTTTTGAACGGCGAAACCTCCCCGCCTTAAGCGGCGTTTCTTTTCGTACTTTTCTTGCCGCTGTTGGCAAGAAAAGTACATACCTCGTCGCATTGGCTACACATCGGGCGGATATGGAATCCGCCCCTACGGTGTGTTGGGCAACAATATCGGGCGGATATGGAATCCGCCCCTACGGTGTGTTGGGCAACAATATCGGGCAGATATGGAATCCGCCCCTACAGTCGTCAAACCCACCAAAACCCTCTCCCTAATTTTGTGCAAATCGCAGATTTTTGCAAATAGGGGCTCTTCAAGATCGCTTTTTTGCGGTATAATAGCATTGTCAGTTAAGCAACCTTAACTCAAACTCGCAAATCCGCCTCACCCGAGCGCAAAACGGAGACTTTGCCTCGGGCAGCCACTTTGGCAGTCGCTTCGAGGCGGCGCGTAAGACAGCAACGGTGCGCTCTCTCGCGGTCGATCCCTCCAAAACCGCCGAGAAAGCGCCAAACCGCAAAAAATTCAATCAGGAAAAGAAGATCATGACAGAAATTACTAAAAATATTACCGTCGACCTTTCGCGCAGGGGCAACACGCGAATCGTCTTTGCACGGCAGAATGACAAGGGCAGCCGCACCCTCAACATCACCCTTACCGACGGCGGCGCACCCTATTTCGTGTCCTCGGGCACTGTTGCCACAATAAATTTTCTCCGCCCCGACGGAGCAAACGCGTCGTTTGCCGCTTCGGTCAACGAGCAGGGAGGGGTGACTTACACGCTCGGGCTCTGGACGCTTGCCCTCGAGGGAAGCGTGCGCTGCTCGGTCTCGCTCTACGGCGCGGACGAGACCAAGCTGACAAGCTCGGATTTTTACCTCGACGTGCTCGACGCACTCTACTCCGACGACGATTTTTCCGAGGACTTTGACGAGTCGGATCTGACGGGAGTCTACTCAAGCATCGCGTCTCTTGAAGCCAAGCACGAGACCGATATTCTCGTGCTCGAGGACAGGATCGCTGCGGACGTGGACGAAAAAATAAGCGCGGTGAGCGCCACGGCGAGTACCGCGCGAAGCGACGCTCAGACCGCGCTGGAGATCGCCAACGACGTAATGGCTCGGGCTGATGCGGGCGAGTTCAAGGGTGACAAAGGCGAAAAAGGCGAGAAGGGCGATGCGGGTGTGATCAGCTTCATACCCGTGACCGAGCTGCCACAGGAGGATATAGTCGAGAACGCTATATATCTTGTGCCTGCGGTTGACGGCGCTGAGCCCAATCTGTTTGACGAGTATATCTACGCAAACGGCGCCTGGGAGAAGATAGGAAATGCCACCGTCAGCGTGGATATGTCGGAGTACGTGAAGAAGACCTATGTAGATAATGGCTTTGTAGCTATAGATAATAATAGCTTTTATAACGTGTGTGCTTATAAAGTATATGGAATTAAGCCAAATGGTACACAGCAATTACTTCCTATTTGCTATCATAATCACGCCGGGCAGTACACAATACCACAATACAGCGATAAAGGCGCTTTATATGTGGGCACACCAACGGCAGATGGGCACGCTGCTACTAAAAAATACGTAGACGACGCCATAGCCGCGATCACGGACGGTGAGGAGGTGGCGTACTGATGAGCAAGGTATTAGTTAATGAAACTTCCCTAACTGCTATTGGCGATGCTATCAGGTCAAAGAACGGCACGGAGAATAAGTACAAGCCCTCCGAGATGGCGGCGGCGATCAGCGCCATTTCTGCCAACGGCGGCAACGGTCTTACCGTGACCTACGCGGTGACTGCTATTGCGGCGTCGGCGTTTGAGGGGAACGCGGATATAACGAGCGTTTCGATCCCCGAGAGCGTTGTGAGTATCGGCGCGGCGGCGTTTAACGGTTGTAGGAATATTTCGTATATTTATTTCAATGCTGCGAATATGGCTGACGTGAGTGCCCCTTATATATTCCAATGTGCCGGACAAGACGGCGATGGGATCAGGGCCGTGATCGGCAATAAGGTCACGAGAGTGCCTGCTTATTTGTTTTCCGGAGGCGCTTCAGGCGTGTATTCGGTGAAGGTTACGAGCGTTGAATTTGAGGAGGGCAGTATTTGCACCGAGCTCGGACAGGGCGCGTTTTATTACTGTATGGATCTCTCAAGCTTCAAAGCACCCGCGACGCTTGAGAAGATCGAAAGCTGTGCGCTTATGAACAGCACGTCCGATGCAACGTTTGATTTCTCGGCGTGCCTGCAGATACCCTCTTTGAGCGATTCGTATATCGGAAGCGGAAATTCTCTTTTGGGTCAATATCCGACGATATACGTTCCCGCCGCGCTTTACGACGAGTGGATCGTCGCGACCAACTGGGCGGCGATGGCTGATCGCATCGTGGCGAAATAATTTGGAGGTAAAAATTATGATAATCAAAGAAAATTTGAGCGAAAAGCTCGTTAAACATTACAGCGACGGCGGTTTTTACATCCGCCAGGTCGAGACGGGGATAAAATACGCGTCGGCGGTCGACGTTGTCCCCTGCAAATACACCTACGAGGAGACCGACGAGCCCGTGCCCGTGATCGAGGGGGGTGAGGAGGCTTGACCAGAGAGGAGATGATCAAAGAGATCGCTGAAAATACCCAGCGCTCGAAATCAAACTGCCACCGAATAGACGAGCTCGCCTGCAGCGTTGACGCGCTGAACAAAATGGCGCTCGCGCTCGAGGTGCTTGCGACCAAGCAGACTGCGATGTCGGATATGGTCGACAAGATCGAAAAAAAGGTGACCGCGATCGAAAAGTCGCCCATGAAGACGGTCAGAGCGCTGATCGGGTATATCGTCGCGGCGCTTTGCTCGGTCGGTGCGGGCGCATTTATTGGATTTTATTTCTGATATTTGTAAACATTAGATTGGAAAATAAAGCAATCGTTTACAAATTTAACATCAGAGGCAGGAATTTTACATAAAACGCCGTTTCGGGAGCAGATAAAATGCTCCCCTACGGTTTTTTGACAATATTTACATAAGAGACGGTTGCGTACTTTATCTTCCTTATAAATTATGACGCAATTATGAATTCGACTCGTTTCGACTCTTAAATGGTTGCTTTCTATTGACAAAATCGCAATCATGTAGTATAATGTGTATAACTGTACGCACGCGCACGCGCTCGCGTGGGCGCACGAATTTTGCCGAGTGGCAAAATTCACGATTACGAAATGGAGGACAATGATGAGAAAAAATGCATTGAAAAGTCACGTATACGTCATCTTATGTATGATACTTGCCTTGGTGCTGGTCTTTTCCTTTGCTTCGTGCAGAAATAAGCCGAGCAAGGACGAGGAGACCTCGGCTACCACGACGCAATCGGGAGGGGATACCATCGAGGACACCACCGACGGCGTCACGGAGGATACCTCCGACGGCGTCACGGAGGACTCCACCGACAAGGGAGATTCCTCGACGGACGGCACCGAGGACACCACCGTGGAGGACACGGATATAGGCGGTCCTGACAACACCACGGAGGAGACCACCGCGGAGGAGACCACCGCGGAGGAGACCACCGCGGACCACGAGCACGATTACGGCGAGGGAAGAGTCACTCTTGACCCCACCTGCGAGAGCGAGGGCGAAAAGCTCTACGTTTGCTCGGTCTGCGGAGATGAAAAGACCGAAAAGCTCCCGAAGCTTGATCACGAGATGGGAGATTGGGAGCAGGTGACTGCACCCACCGTCAATGCCGAGGGTCTTGAGCGCAGAGATTGTAAAAATTGCGATCATTTTGAGGAAAGAGCGATAGAAAAGATCCCTGCGGTCTGGAATATCACCGTAAACGACGGAATGGGCGGCACTCTGACCATCGGAGTCGGCGCGGACGGAGTCTATTCCTTGACCGAGCCTCAAAGGATCGGCTACGACTTCACGGGCTGGGTCGATGCTGACGGAAAGGCGTTCAGCGCGTCGGGAACGGTCAACAGCAACGTGACCGTTACGGCTACCTGGGAGATCGACGCGACCGAAACGCTCGACGAGCTTATCGAGCGTGCGGCGGCAGGCGTTGACTACATATATTTGACCAAGGATATCGTTATAGACCGCACCGTTTACTTTACGGGACAGACCGTTATTTATTCCGACGGCGCGGTGAAGCTGATCAGAGCTGCCGACTTTGCGGGCGATATGATAGTGGTCGGTCAGGACGAGAGTGGCAAGCATTACGTCCTTAAGAACGGCGTTGCAGAGCTCGTTCTCGGCAAGCCCGACGGCTCGTCCGATATCACGATCGACGGTAACCGCGATAACGTTACGGTTTCGGTCAACGGCTCGGCGATCTGCCTTGTCAACAGCTCGATCCTTAAGACGTACGACGGAATAAGCATCGTAAACAACAAAAAGGTTGGAAACGAGAGAGTTCATGCGTATGCCGACAAATTTGGCAATACTTACCCCGTTGGCGGCGCCGCAGTCCTTATCACAAGCGGAAGCTTCGATATGTACGGCGGTCTGATCGCGAACAACTCGGTCAACCTTGAGGATATCGGCAACGAAGCCGACGGAACTACTCTGCTTTCGGCTTACGGCGGCGCGATATACAACTTCGGTACGTTCAATATGTACGGCGGTACGATAAGGGACAACGAGGCGAACCGCGGCGGTGCGATCTTTACCAAGAAAACGGTCAGGATCTACGCGGGCGTTATCGAGGGCAACAGAGCCACCAACAAGGGCGGCGCTATCGCTACCTCGGAGAGCGCCTTGGCTGAGGTCTTCCTCGGAAGCTGCGGCGCAGCCGACGATACCGTTATTTTCAGAAACAATGTTGCCGACGTTCACGGCGGCGCGTACCTCGGATATTACCGCACTCCCCTTATGGCGCTGGGCGGCGTTACCTTCGAGGGCAACAGAGCAGAGGGAAGCGTGGGAGGTGCGATCTCGACCGCAGGTCCCGTGATCCTCGAGGACACGAGATTTATAGGAAACTACGCTTACCAGAGTGGCGGTGCTATCTATCAGAACTATATAGGCGAGGATACCACGACCAACGAGGTCTACCTGACCGATTGCTACTTTGAGGGCAACGAGGCGGGCAGAGGAGGAGTTATCCTTCTTTCCGCGGCAGAGGATGAGCCCAAGGCTGCTACCAAGGTCTATATCACGGGCTGTACCTTCAAGGAGAACGAGGCTGTACAGAGAGTTGAGGAGAATCTCAACGAGTCGACGGGTGAGGTCATCGTCAAGAAGTCCTACGGATACGGCGGCGTTATCTACGCGACCAAGAAGACCAATATCGTTATAAAAGACTCTGCGTTTGAGTCGAACTCGGCGTCGGTCAGCGCGGGCGCGATGTATCTGACGACCGATACGGTAGTGACCGTTAAGAATACTCACTTTGAGTCCAACAGCTCGACGACCTACGGCGGCGCGATCTATGCGGTCGCCTCCAACAAGCTCACGCTTGATACGGTCACCTTTAAGAATAACGGCGGCATCTCCGAAGGAGCTTATCTGACCGAGCGCGGCGGCGCTCTCTACGTGGGTGAGGCTACCGTTACCACCAAGAGCTGTACCTTTGAGGGCAACACGGCGTCTATCGGCGGTGCTCTTTACGTATCGGGTACGGGAAGCTACTCCGACGGAGACACAAAGAATATTTCGGGTGCCGCGAGTACCTTCAAGAGCAATACGTCGGATAAGGGCGGTGCGGCTTGCGTATACGGAAGCGCGAAATTCTGCGGAAGCAGGTTCAAAGAGAACGCTTCAGGTCAGAACGGCGGCGCGGCTTACGCGGGCACGGATGCAAGACTTTCGTTCGTCGGATGTTTGTTCGAGGGCAACAGGGCGACCCTTGGCAGCTCGGGTGTCAAGAGCTTCGGCGGCGCGGTCTACGCAGTCAGCGCAACGCTTGATATTGAAGATTCCACGTTCCAAAATAACGGCTTCCTTACCCCCGAGGGCGTAAGCGGAGGCAAGACCTACGGCGGCGCAGTCGGCGCAAGCGGTGCGGCGACCGTATCGGTCAAGAATTCGAAGCTTGAAAATAACACGGCGCAGTACGGAGGCGCGATCGCGGTCTACTCTTTAGAGGGCAATAGCTTTACCGCAAGCGGCGTAACGGTAACGGGCAACAGCTCGACCAACTGCGGCGGCGCTATGTATATAAATGAAGCAACCGCTACTATCACAGGGCTCGTCGCTACGGGTAACGAGTCGAGAAGCGGCGGTGCGCTCTATATCTCCGAGTGCGAGGAGCTTTCTATAGGTGGCAATAGCCTGTTCGAAGCAAATATCGCAACGGCTAACGGCGGCGCGATATTCGTAGGAGAGCAAGCAACTCTCGGCGACAGCTCCTCCGCGTTCAAGGGCAACACGGCAACCAAGGGCGGCGCGATCTACGTCAACTCGTCTACGGCTACCGACGCTACCACGGGCGAGAGCGTGACCTATCGCGGCAAGATAACCCTTGAAAACAGTAAATTTACCGAAAACAGTGCAAACCTGAACGAGACAGATTCCCGCGGCGGCGCGATCTTCGTCGCAGGCGGAGTCGTAGAAGCGAACGGAGTCGGCTTCAGCGGCAACATGGCAACGCTTTATGGCGGTGCGATCTGTGCGGAGTCCTCGTCAGAGATGACTCTGACCGATACCGTCTTTGACGGTAACCTGTCGGGCGGCAACGGCGGTGCGCTCTGGACGTATTTTGACTCGAGCACGGTCATCTGCGGAATCGTTGCCAAGGGCAACCGTTCACAAGAGGGCAGCGGCGGATTTATCTACACCAGAGGCGATCTTGAGATCAAGACCGACGGCGAGCGCGAGAATATATTCGGCGGCTCTGCCGAGGGAGAGGGCAACTCTGCCGTAAGCGGCGGCGTTATCTACGTCAACGGTCCCGAGGAGGACGGCAAGACCTCTAAAATGAATATTGCCGACGCTTCGTTCATTGGAAACGAGGCTTCCGAAAGCGGCGGCGCGTTCTACTTCATCAGATCCGACGCAGATATCGAAAGATCCTCGTTTGAAGGCAACTCGGCGGTCAAATACGCGGGCGCGATCGAGCTTTTGAACAGCTCGGCGTCTATCAAGGCTTCTTCCTTTATAAATAATACTGCACAGGCCAGCGGCGGCGCGGTCTACGCAACGCAGACCCCTGCGGAGCGCGAGATCGTGACTCTCGGCTGTACCTTTACAGGCAATAGCTCGGACGGCGCGGGCGGCGCGATCTATCTGACGGGCACGGCGATCTACCGTGACGGAGATGAGATGGTACCTCTTGCTTCGACCTTTGAAAACAACGCTTCGGCGAACGGCGGAGCGATCTGTGCTTACGGTGCGGTAACGCTTTACGAGACCGACTTTGACGGCAACAGATCGTCGGGCAACGGCGGTGCGATCACCTCTGCGGGCACTCTTAAGCTTTACGAGTGCGGATTTACGGGCAACGGAACCGAGGGCGCAGAGGCAAACGGCGGCGCACTCTATCTTTCGGGCGCGGTCGCAGAGATCAACGCTTGTGAGTTTGCCGATAACTCGGCAGACTATCGCGGCGGCGCGATCTACGTGACATCCACTCCCGAGGGAGCAGAGATAGTGACCGAGGGCTGCGTATTCGACGGCAATAAGTCGGCGAACCACGGCGGTGCTCTCTATCTGACGGGTACGGCGACCTACCGTGACGGAGCCGAGGGCGGCGATAGCGCTTCGGCATTTATAAGCAACGGCTCGGCGGCAGACGGCGGCGCGATCTGTGCTTACGGTACGGCAACCCTTTACGGAACGTACTTTAACGGCAACTCGTCCTCGGGCAACGGCGGAGCAATCGCCTGTGCGAGTGAGCTCGAGCTCAATTCGTGCGAGTTCGTCGGAAACAATACCGCGAGCACCGAGGCAAACGGCGGCGCACTCTATCTTTCGGGTGCGGTCGCAGAGATCAACGCTTGTGAGTTTACCGATAACTCGGCAGACTATCGCGGCGGCGCGATCTATATCACGGGAGCTCCCGAAAACGCTGCGATCAATATAAACGGCTCGAATTTTGAGGGCAATCAGGCTGTAAATAACGGTGGTGCGATCTATATCATCGAAAACGGAGCGAATTCCGAGGTCGTTACGGCTCTCTGTACCTTCGACGGTAACGAGGCTGCGGGTAACGGCGGTGCGATCTATCTTGCGGGCACGGGAATCTACCGTGACGGCAACGAGGACGGCACGGGCGCTTCTGTCTTCACGAATAATACGGCAAGCGGCAACGGCGGTGCGATCGGCTCTTACGGTAAGGTAACGCTTTACGGCACGAGCTTTGACGGCAACTCGGCGGTCGGCGGCGGTGCGGCTTACGCTGCAGGCGCGTCAACGCTTTGCGACGTCACGTTCACGAACAACACGGCAAGCGGCAACGGCGGTGCGCTTATCGCTGCTGACGAGATCGTTCTCGACGGCTGCGAATTCACGGGCAACCTTGCGACTAAGTCGGGCTCGTCGAACGGCGGTGCGCTCTATCTCAGCGGCGCGTTCGGTGAGATCAGCGACTGTATATTTGATTCCAACACTACGGGCTATCGCGGCGGCGCGATCTACGTCACCCAGACTGCCGAAAACGAGGTCGTTTCTATCACGAGGTCTACCTTCACGGACAACGCCTCGAATACCGACGGCGGCGCGATCTATCTGACGAGCACGGCAACCGTTTCCGACAACGGCTCGACCTATACGGGCAATACGGCGACCGCAAACGGCGGTGCGATCTACGTCGATGGCAATATAGCTCTTAACGGCTCGATCTTTACGGGCAACAGTGCAGTCGGCGGCGGCGCGGTCTACGCTGCGAGCGCGACGACGATAAACGATTCTATCTTTGAGAACAACACGGCAAGCGGCAACGGCGGTGCGATCATCGTTGCCAAGGAGATCGGTCTCTACGGCTGCGAATTCACGGGCAACCTTGCGACTAAGTCGGGCTCGTCGAACGGCGGTGCGCTCTATATCAGCGGCGCGTTCGGTGAGATCAGCGATTGTTCCTTTGAGGGCAACGGCGCGGCATACCGCGGCGGCGCGATCTACGTCACCCAAACCAAGTCGGGAGAAGAGGTAGTCACCACGGGCTGTACGTTTGACGGCAACACGGCTGCGAACCACGGCGGCGCTCTCTATCTGACGGGTACGGCGACCTACCGTGACGGTACGGTTGGCGGCGGCGACGCTTCGACCTTCAAGGGCAACTCCTCGGCGACCGACGGCGGCGCGATCTACGTTTACGGCTCTGCAGAGCTCTGCGGTACGAAGCTTGAGGGCAACGAGGCGGCAAACGGCGGTGCGATCGCAGTAAACGTGACCACGGTCAGTGGCGGCTACTCCGCAGGCAAGGTGACCCTTAACGGCGCGGCCCTCACCTCCAATACGGCAACTGCCGACGGAGATGAGAACGGCGGCGGTGCGATCTATATTTACGCAGGCGGAACGCTTGAGGATAACGGATCGACCTTCACCTCCAACGAAGCATTCAAGGGCGGTGCGATCTACGCGGCGGCAGAGGACGGCTCGCTCAAGGCGACGGTCACTCTCGTCGGAACGACCGTTTCAAAGAACGTGGCGACCAAGTACGGCGCAGTCTGCATCTACAACGGTGCGGAATTCAGCGCGGATAATTGTAGCTTTACAGAAAATAATAACACGACCTCGAACGGCGGCGCGATCTTTATCTACGGTGCCGACGCAGAGATCAAGAACTCTGTCTTCACGGGCAATACCGCGGCGGGTAGCGGTGCGGCGATCTATCTGACCGCGACTCCCACAGGCGCGGAAGTCGTTACGATCGATTGTACCTTTACGGGCAACAAGGCGACCACGAACGGCGGTGCGGTCTATATCACGGGCACGGGCATCTACCGTGACGGCGATAAGGGTGCGGACAACGGCTCGACCTTTGACGCAAACGAGGCGGCAAGCGGCGGCGCGGTCTACGTTTACGGTGCGGCAGAGCTTTACGGCTCAAGCCTCAAGAATAATACGACTACGGGTCACGGCGGTGCTGTGACGGTAGCGGGAACGCTTGTAGTCGACTCCTCCGAGTTTATCGGAAACAAGACCACGGGCAGCTCGTCGAACGGCGGTGCGATCTACGTTTCGAATTCCTACGCGACCGTAAGCAACACCACCTTTGACGGCAACAAGGCGGGATATCGCGGCGGCGCGATCTACGCGACCTCAACTCCCGAGGGTAAGGCAGTCCTTACCGACAACTGTACCTTCAAGAACAACTCCGCTGCCAACAACGGCGGCGCGGTCTACCTGACGGGAACCGCGATCGTTTCCGACAACGGCTCGACATTTACGGGCAATCAGGCGGCAAGCGGCGGCGCGATCATGAATTACGGCAAGCTCACGCTGGTCGGCACGACTGTCACGGGTAACGCAAGCGGCGTAAACGTTGCGGGCGGTACCTTGGGCGTAAGCGGTGACGTAGTAGTGAAGGACAACACGTCCTACGACGTCAACCTTGCGAAGAATATGGTGATCACGGTCACAGGCGAGCTCACGGAGGGCGCGCTGATCGGATTTACCACCACGACCGCCGACGCGGGCTTTGCAGTCGCCGACGGCGTTAACGTAACCGATATTTCGGGCTATGCAGACTATTTCGTAAGCAGTGACGGAGTTCCCGTATACGCGGACGAAAACGGAAACCTCGTAAGAGGATACGTTATATTCAGCGAGCCCTCAAGATTCAACGGATTCGTCTACAGCGTATCGGGTAAGCCTACGTTTACCTGGTACGAGTACGTAGACGGACAAAAGGGAGCAGTAGTTGCGGGACAGACCACCAACACCCTTAGCGGTGTTGAGGCTCTCAAGACCTACGTTTGCGTAGTCACTTACGCTGACGGCACGACCTTTGAGAGCGTTCCCGTGACCTACGCGGAAAGACAGGAGCATCTCGAGTGCGGCGGCGCAGTCTGCGATTGCACGGCAGGACACACCGAGTCTATCGTGTGGATCCCGATCACGAGCATCGACGAGCTTCAGGAATCGGTCAAGCTCGGCGGATATTACTATCTCGCTTGTGACCTCGAGCTCACGAGCGCTCTGACTCTCGAAGCCGACGTGGCGATCTGCCTTAACGGAAAGATCCTCAGCCGTGCGGACGGTGCGGGCAACTTGATCAAGGTCGAGGGCTACGAGCTCACTCTTACCGATTGCTCCGAGACCGAGCGAGTCGGTCATATCGATCCCGCAACGAGCCTCTGGACAGAGGGCGCATACACGGGCGATGGAACTGCTTTAGCGGTAACGCTCAAGGGCGGTATCGTGATGGGCGGTAACGCATCGTACGGCGGCGCGATCTACGTCAAGACGGGAAGCCTGACCGCATACGGCATCAATATCATCAACAATATCTCGTCGACCGAGGGCGGTGCGATCTACGCTCATACCTCTAACGTGACCCTCGTAGGCGTAAGCTTCGTTGCTAACAGCAGCGGTAAGGGCGGTGCGATCTACACGACCGATCCCGACTCGACGGGCAAGCTCCTTATAACGAAGAATTGCAGCTTTATCTCCAACACGGCAAGCGGAAACGGCGGCGCGGTATATCTGACGGGAACGGCAGTATATAACGACGACGGCTCGAGCTTCAAGAGCAACAGCGCGGCAAGCGGCGGCGCGATCTACGCCGCAGGCGTGGCAGAGATCAGCGGAGCGACCTTTACGGATAACACCTCTACGGGTCACGGCGGCGCGATAGTTGCTGCCAAGCAGCTCACTCTTTACGGTTGCACGTTTGAAGGCAATACTGCCACCACAAGCGGTACGGCAAACGGCGGTGCGCTTTATCTCAGCGGCGCGTTCGCAGAGATAGAGGGATGCAGCTTCAAGAATAACGGCGCGGGATACCGCGGCGGCGCGATCTATATCACCCAGACCCCTGCGGGAAAGGAAGTAGTCACCAAGAGCTGTATCTTTGACGGAAACAGCGTATCCTCGGACATCGGCGGTGCGATCTACCTGACGGGAACCGCGATCTACCGTGACGGCGACGCCGGAAGCAACAACGGCTCGACCTTCAAGAATAACAGCGCGGCAAACGGCGGCGCTCTCGGAAGCTACGGTACGGCGACCCTCAACGGCACGAAGTTTGAGAGCAACGAGGCTACCGCGAGAGGCGGAGCGATCTACGTAGCAGGTAAGACCGTTACCGTTAACGGCGCTACCTTCAATAGCAACGTGGCGACCACGAGTGGCGGTGCGATCTACGCGACTGCATCGACTCTGAACGTAAACAACTCTACGTTCGAGGGCAACTCGGCGACTACAAGCGGCGGTGCTATCTGTGTCGAGAAGACCAACGCAACGCTGAACGTCGTTGGTGGCACGTATAAGGAAAACAAGGTCACATCCACCGCGACGGGCACCTACACCAATATGGGCGGCGCGATCGCGATCGGAGCGTCGACCACGGCAAGCATCAGCGGAAACGCGATCTTCACCTCGAACAGTGGCTGTGCCTCGGGCGGAGCAGTTGCGGTCTACGGAAGCGGCGCGACCCTGACCGTTAACGGCGCGACCTTTGAGGAAAATAACGCGGGCAACGGCGGTGCGATCTACGCGGGCGGCGCGTCCGTGACCACGATCAAGGCGATGACTGCCAAGGGCAACAAGGCGACATCGCTCGGCGCGATCGTATACGTCACCTCGGCAAACACCAAGCTTACCCTTGAGGGTGCGGTCATATACGACAACAACACCGCAAAGGATATAAGCTGTGGATTTATCCACCTCGCAAACGCTAGTGCAGTGGTAGATATCTATAAGGGTAACGTAACGATGCTCTCCTCGGCGGACGATACGGAGGTTACCATCACCGATTGGACCGATCTTTTGTTGAACCCCAAGAGTGGAACGATAAATGAATTGTCGTAAGAATCTTCGGAGGACTGTAAATGAAAAAATTTAGTAAGATAATATGTTTAGTATTGGCTATTGCCGTGGTCTTCACGGCAGTAGCTGCCATCGCGGTCGTCATGCTTCGCAAGGACGCCCCCGATAATAACGGCGGCGACGGGGTCGTCGGCCTGACGCCCCTGGATGCGATAAAGCCTATGGACTATACTTCGCTGAACTCCTTCTTTGAAGATCATCCCTTCGAGGAGGACAAGAAGGAGTGGCCGTCGATAAATCCCTACTTCGACGCCTATCCCAAGAGCGACAACACCTCTAATTTCCATAGCCACGCGACCGCGGTATACGAAAATATCAATGGCCGCACGGTAACGGTAGATACGCTTTACCGTAACTATAAGGAAGCACTCAACGACCCCAACTTCTCCTGCGGATTGCTTATCTATCAGTGTATTCAGTACAAGATAGCGCACCCCGAGGAGCACGTTGAGATCTCCTACTCGGCATTCCGTATATCTCCCACGCTTGCGGTCTGTATCAACCCCAACAGCCCCTACTACGGATACGTTCGCGCGCTCTACGAGGGCGACTACGATGAGAATGGATTCGTAAGAATATCGTATCTGCTCGTCGAGGCAGCGAAGATGGGCATCGACGTCAATCTCGTCGGTCAGCTCCCCTCCTACGGAACTACGCAGTACGATCCCGCAACGGGCAAGACCTATACCAAGCAGGAGCCGAATTACACGACCTATTTTAACTCGGCAATGAACTACGCTTGCTACGACAGATATGCCGAGGGCGATACTGTTGCCGATCACTTCACCGTTCGCAAGGTCAAGTGGAACTACGACGACAATAAGTCTATGGACGTCATGCACGTCAAGACCTGCGCGGTCTCGGCTTACCGTGACAAGTACGGAGTCGACCACGAATACGGCGTATGGTTCAGTAGCACCAACCTCGACACCGCAAACTATCGCGGATTTAACGCCAACGGCGGCTCGCAGTCGGGTGTTATCATCACCAACCACGAGGATATCTACGTGGCGACCAAGAACTACGTGGCGCTTATGGGCGAATATTACGGTCAGACCGATCTTTTCGAGTTCAGACGCATCGTCAAAGAGAGGGTAGAGGAGCAGGTCAAGGCGGCGCTTGAGGGTAAGGCGGACGAAATTCCCGTCGACGAGCGCATCGTTTACGTCGGAAGCGAGACCGACGACGTATTCGAGCTCTATTTCACCCCTCTGAGTGGCGACGTGGACACCTGGGACACCACGCTCAATCCTTACTGTAAGTACATGCAGAAATTCCACGATTCCGATGACGAGGACGTCGTTTTCTGCTTCAATAACCCCAATTTCACCGAAACCTTCGTGGTTGCAGACCTTTTGGTCGACGTGCTTGAGGAAAAGTTCATAAATAACAAGAGACTTGGCAACCGCCTCGGCATCAGATGTAAATACGGCGTTTTCGAGGGCTTTAAGGAGCTCAAGGCGGGCAAGGATCTCGGATTTATCAATTTCAAGACCACGCACGACAACGTTCACGAAAAGGACATCATAATGTCTTACGTTGAGAACGGAGAAAGACAGTTCGTCACTCTGATCTCGAGCTGTAACTTCAATGAGAGTGCGCTTTACTATCAGACCAACCACCTTATCGTTATCAAGGAGACCGAGGCGACCGATAACGTCGTGTACACGTCTCTCGGAAGCAGGTTCTCCAAGGGAGCTATCGTTGACGATGGAGAGGGGATCGATTTTTCGGCTGACGAGCGCCTGATAATGAGTGAGAAGCTTGCGAGCCTTCCTCTGACCTTTGAAGCGACGGTCAAGCTCGATCCCGCGACCGAGGAGGTCAAGAATTACGGCACTCTTTTCTCGAACAACGATCTTTGGAACTATTCCGTGCTCTATTGGACGAGCGCCGACGGAAACCCTCGCGTAAGCTTCAGCTTCCTCGACGACTCGACGGGTATGAAAACCTATCAGCGAAGCACCTACACCTTTGATCAGGTCGTTTTGTGCACGGGCGAGAAGCTTCATCTGGCGATCGTGACCGATCCCAAGGCTCGCACCGTCTCCTGCTATATTGACGGCGAGCTCAAGCAGACGCTTAATATTATCTCGACCCTTGATATGACGATCGATCGCGTGTCGGCGCGTCCCTTCGTCGTCGGCGGCGACTACGTCGGCAGCAACGCGGCGCACTTCAAGGGCACGATCTACGATCTCTCGGTGTGGTCGGATATCCGAACCGACAAGGAGATCGCGGCGGACGCTTCGAAGGTCAAGGAGCTTACCGATACTACCCTTATGGCTCATTACGAGTTCTACGGACGCACCCCCAACACCTTTGGCGGCGATATGTCGTCGTACGATAACAATCTCGTTACCGAGCAGCTCTGGATGGAGGATGACTCTCTGCTTGACGTTCCCGAGGACTACTACGCTTTTGCGGTCGTAGGTGACACGCAGGCTTTGTCGCTCGCTTACCCCGAAAATCTGGCACATCTTTACGATTGGCTGGCAGAGAATAAGGACGGTAAGGGCATCGAATACGTGATCGGAGTTGGCGACATCACCGAGAACGCAACGAAAGAGGAGTACGACTTCGCTTGGGCGCAGATACAGAAGCTTAGCGGCAAGGTTCCTTATTCGCTCGTTATGGGAAACCACGACAAGTACGACTACAAGGATCAGGGATATATGCCCGAGAATATGTCGGATTTCCTTTTCAACCAGACCTTTTATAACGACACCTATCTCTCCGAGCTTGACGGCTGGTACGGAGAGCGCGACGTTTCCTGCAGCTACAACGCGATCACGATCGGCGAGACCAAGTGGCTCATTCTGAATATCGATTTCGGTCCTACCGACGAGATGCTCACCTGGGCGGGTAACGTGATCGAGGCTCACGCTGACCACAAGGTCATCGTGGTGACCCACGCTTATCTCTACAGAGACGGCACCACGCTTGACGCAGGCGAGTGCTACGCCGCGTCGGATCACAATGAGGTCTTCAACGACGGAGATCAGATATTTGACAAGCTTATAAAAAAGTACGAGAACATCGAGCTCGTGCTCTGCGGACACGATCCCTGGGATCATATCGTTTGCTCGCAGGTGAAGGGCGACAAGGGTAACACCGTGACGCAGCTTCTCATAAATCCTCAGTACGTGGATAGTAAATACGGTGCTGCCGAGATGGTAGCGTTGCTTTATTTCTCTCCCGACGGCAGCGAGCTCGTCGTCAGATATTATTCTGCCGCACTTGAAAAGTACGGCAGTGTCAAGAGTCAGTTCACGGTCACCTTGGACTGATCATAATAAAACGGAGTACCGCCCGAGTCAGCTCGGCTCGGGCGGTTTTTGTGTTATATAACGAAAACTGCCTGCACGGTCTGCGGCAGTGATCTGCATAATTTATTCCAAAGTGTAAAATAATACGAATATAAAAATTCTTGAAAGGCTGGAGATAAATTATGATAAAACCTCAGATCGTAAAATGTACGGGAAGGGAGATACTTGACTCCCGAGGCAACCCGACGGTTGAAGCCACCGTGGTCTTGTCCGACGGCACGATAGGAGTGGCAAGCGTGCCTTCGGGTGCGTCAACGGGAATATACGAGGCTTGTGAGAAAAGAGATCGGGACAGCAGCAGATACGGCGGCAAGGGAGTGCTCGAGGCGGTGAATAATATCTGCCGCTTGATCTCGCCCGAGCTCGTGGGGGTATATGCGTCCGAGCAATCCACGATCGACCGTTTGATGATCGAGCTTGACGGCACTGAAAACAAATCCAAGCTTGGCGCTAACGCGATCCTTGCAGTCTCGCTCGCGGCGGCAAGAGCCTGCGCCAACGCTTACGGAGTTCCGCTGTTTCGCTGGATAGGAGGCGCGAGAGCGTCAAGACTGCCGATCCCGATGATGAACGTGCTTAACGGAGGCGCGCACGCGTCCAATAACGTCGAGATACAGGAGTTTATGATCGTTCCCACGGGTGCGCCCTCGTTTGCCGACGCTCTGCGAATGGGAAGCGAGATCTACCACGCTTTAGGTAAAATATTGAAGGATAAAAAGCTTTCCACCGCCGTGGGCGACGAGGGAGGCTTTGCCCCAAGCCTTGACTCCGACGAGCAGGCGCTCCAATATCTCTGTGAGGCGATAAATGCGGCAGGATATGATACCGATACGGTCAAGCTCGCGCTCGACGTAGCGTCAAGCGAATGGTACGACGAGGAGACCAAGACCTATAAGCTCCCCAAGCGCAACAAGGAGATGAGCAGAGAAGAGCTGATAGACTATTACGAAAGGCTGACACGCGAATATCCGATAATTTCTATCGAGGACCCCCTCGACCAGCGCGATTTTGAGGGCTGGCGAGTCATCACTGAAAGACTCGGCGATCGCGTAATGCTCGTGGGCGACGACCTGTTCGTTACCGCACCGTCAAGACTTCAGAGGGGAATAGAGGTCGGCGCGGCGAATGCAATCCTGGTAAAGCCAAATCAGGTAGGAAGCTTGTCCGAGGTCATCGGCGTGACGAATATAGCCGCATCTGCAGGATATTCGTATATTTTGTCTCACCGTTCGGGCGAGACCGAGGATACGACTATCGCTGACCTCGCCGTCGGGCTTGGCGCGCCCTTCATAAAATCGGGCGCGCCCTGCCGAAGCGACCGAGTGGCAAAGTATAACCGACTGTTGCGTATAGAAGCATCACTCGGTCACTCGGCGACCTACGGTCAAAAGCCCGACGGCGTAAAGCCGACTGCTACGACCTATTGCGGCGACCAATGTTAATAAATAATAATCCACCCGCATAGCGGGTGGTATTTCAGTTTCGGGCATAGCCCTAATACTACAGGCTACGCACAAGTGCGTCTTTTATCGGCCTGTCAGCCATGCATTTGTTACGAAACCCCGCTCAAGCGGGACTAAAACCAAGCCTCCCTTGTGTAAAGGGAGGTGGCACGGCTTGCCGTGACGGAGGGATTGTAAAAAGCGATAATCTATACAAAACAATCCCTCAGTCAGCTTCGCTGACAGCTCCCTTTACACAAGGGAGCCTTTGACACAAGATCATTCTACGCTGAATTTTTATTTGCTTTCTGCTCATCGGCAAAGCCTTTATGGAACCCCGCCACTATGGCGGGGTTTTCGTCTTACAATAAAAGCCATCGCCTCATTTGAGGCGATGGCTTTTGTTTTGTTTGAAATTAAAGCTCGATTATCCTTCCAATCGGAACCGAGTAGATAAACACCTTTGAGGGTGATTTGCCGAAGATACGCTCGACGGCACGACGGTATTCGTCAAGCTGACAGCCGTGCTTTTCCCGCATGCTTGCAACGAGAAGGGCAGGGTCAGCCTTTTGCTCGGGCGATATTCTGTCGGTCTTGTAGTCGCAAAGGATCAGTTCTCCGTCGGCGCCCTCAATAATAAGGTCGATAGAACCCTGAACGAAGATCTTTTTATCCGAAACCAGCTTTTTGGTTCGCTCGTCCTCGGTAAAATCGGCGGCAGGACGGAACATACGGAAGTGGAATTCTCGGTGGATCTTCTTGGCATTTTTTATGAAGCCGAACAATTCGCTTTCGAAAAATCCCGAAAGCTGCCTGCGATTTATCGTCTCGGCGACTCGGTTGCTGATAAAACGCTTCTCGCGCAAGCGGTCGATCTCGGCATCGATGCCGTTTTCAGCCGCGTACTGATAGTCGCAGTATTGTAAGAACAGATGAGTTGCCGTTCCGCGCTCGGCGGCGGTGGGCTTCTTGTTGACCTCAAGCAGATCGTCAAAGCTGACCTTGCGTGAGCGCATAAGGTCTATTCTGCGCTTTATCTGAATTGCGTCGTCGCGATCCTGCTCGCTCGGATCGTCCTCGCCGATCGCAAACGCTTCTCCCGTGGGAACAGGAATGAAAACGCTGTCGTCAAGCATAGAGGGCGAGACCTTGGAGGCAGCCACTTTTGCGGGGATCATAGCAAGTATTTTTTCCTCGTCGCTCATCGCATTCTTTTGAGAGAGCAAAATAGCCAGCTCCTTGGAATATTCGTCGGCGGCCGCAGAGTCGGAGCGAGAAGCCGACCTTCCAAGCGGAGAGACGAGAGTGTTTTTGCCCTTGTCGAAGGCGTTGATCTCAAAAATTCCGTCTTTGTCACAGTCACAATATTCCGAGAGCGCAAGCAGAGTCTGACGGACGTAATTTTTGGAGGATCTGATGCCGTAAGCCTTGTCGGCATTGTTTGCTATTTCCGCGAAATATTCGGGGATCGGCTTGTTGAGAGTTGCGCTGAGATAAAGCCTTTCTCTTGCGCGCGTCAGCGCCACGTAGAAGATCCTCGCCTCCTCCTCAAGCTGCTTGCGCTTGATCAGCTTGTTGGCGGATTGGAAAAGCAGATTGTTTTTGTAGCGCACGCGTATAGCGTCGAGTCGATCGCCGTTTTCGTCCTCTCTTGGCGGAAGCTTTGGCGAGATGCCGAGCTCTTTTGTAAACAACAGCGGAGACTTTGAATCCTCCGTGCTGAATTGCTTGGCGAGACCGAACAAAAAGCAGGTGTTGAACTCCAATCCTTTTGACTGATGTATCGACATGATCGTGACGCTGTCGGGGTCGGATTTTACGGGCTCTGCGCCCGATTCGCCTTTTTCTATAAGCTTTTTGAAGTAGGAAAGGAAAGCGTAAAGACCGTTCCAAGAGCTCTTCACGTATTTGCAAGCGCAATCGTAAAGATAGGTGTACGCCTCGCCCGAGCACACCGCCTGATACTTCTCGTGATCACCGATCACGCGGAGCAGCTTGTCGGCGGAAAGCTTCGACGAGATCTCACGCAGTCTTTGAAGGTCGCAGGCAAATTCGCGGCATTTTTTTGCGATCGATGAGTCAACGTCCTCTCCGACGTAGTCAAGAACAGCGTCGAATAACGATTTTGACGCAGGCGCGTGACGGCGTACGACAACGATCTCCTCAAGCGATAACAGCGCGTCCGCCTCTCCGAGCGCCGCCGTAAGAACGTGACATAGCGGCACGTCGCGCCTCGGGTTATCGATGACCGAGAGAAGATCGATCAAAAGCCTCATTTCCTCTCCGTCGAAAAGTGCGCTCTTTGACGAGGTCGAGCATTTCACGTTAAGCTTGTTCAGATTTGCGATAAGAGGCTTCGCGTGGGAGTGGCTTCGAACGAGCACGGCTATATCGGAGGCGCGAATTGGCGTGCCGTCCGCCTTTTTGCCCTCTCTGATGAGCCTTGCGATCTCGTTTGCCACAACTATCGCCTCGTCGTAAAGATTGCCCGTGGGAGCTGACGGACTGTCCTCGTCCTCCTCGTCTTCGGCTTGTGCGGGTTGAATGAGATCGACTGTGACCTTGGGACTTTGGTAGTCCTCAAATGGCTTTTCCTTGGAAAAGATAAGATCGTCGTCCTTGGTGTAGCCGATGCTTTCCGAGAAGGCGGAAAATATCTTGGAGCAAACGAGATTTGTGAATTTCACCACGTTTTCGTCGCACCTGAAATTGTTTGACATAAATATAGTGCTTCCGCCACGATCTGCAGGTGCGTTTTCGTCGTACGGAGCAAAGCTTCTTCGGTAGCCTGCAAAGATCGAGGGCTCTGCCTCTCGGAATCCGTAAATGCTTTGCTTGATATCGCCCACCATAAAGCGATGAGAGCCGCCGATGATCTCGAAAATTCGGTCCTGTATCTCGTTGACGTCCTGATATTCGTCAATATATACCTCGTTAAAATCAGCCGATATCGACTTCGCGTATTCGGAGGGCGAGCCGTCCTCGTTTTGAAGCAAGCGGAGCATAAATTTGGGCATATCCGAGAATTCGCAAAGTCCGCGGCTCAGCTTTTCCTCGGAGTAGCGGCGCTCGTATTCGGCAAGAATGTCAAAAATCAATAGACAGAGCCTTGCAGCTTGCTCGTACCACGACGATATTTCGGCGGGCTCGGCGTAAAGAAGCTCCTTTGCCCCGTTTTTGATCGCGGGATTTAGCTTTTTGCCGCGAAGGTTTTTGTAGTATTCGCTGATCTCGGTGCTTTCGCCCTTTTTCAGCGAGGGTATCCGTTCGGGAGCGTAATCGGCGAACGCAGAGCGTACCGATTCGTAATCCTCACTCTCCGTGACCCTCAAAAGCGAACGGCAAAGCTCGGCGTTTGCGGCAAAGCAGGGAATATATTTTTCGCGCAGAACGGGATCGGTTGCCATATCGTCACAGCATTTTTCAAAGGTCGACGCTATGTATCCGAGCAGGGAGCAAAGCTCTGCGCGAACGATACTGCCCTCGTCGGTCTCGAGAAAGTCGAGCGAAGCCGATCTCTGCATTCGTTCGGCGTGCTTTTTGAGCTGACCGATGCCCTCGGGCGCGGTAATGAGCTTGCCGTATATCTTCAGCAGCGTCGGGATCAGTGCCGAGCTGTCTCTGGCAACCGAGATTATACCAACGAGATCCGAAAATAAGCTTCTGTATCCTACGGAGGATAAATTTCCGTCCGAAAACCCGTCGCAGCGCTCAAAAAAGCCCTCCAAGACCTCCTTCATGACCTCCTCCTGCAGAGGAGAGAGCTCTGCCTTGTCGGAAAGCCTCATTGAAGCGGGAAGTCCCAGCTTTTCAAAATTCGCTCGCACGGGATCGGAGAAAAACGAGTCTATGGTGCTGATATGCGCGCTTCCGAGCTTAAGCATCTGCCTTTGCAGGTGCTTGTCGTCGGGGTGTTCTGCGATCGCCTCGGCAAGAGCCTTGGATATCTTCGACCTCAGCTCGCCCGCGGCGGCGCGCGTAAACGTGACGATGAGAAGACTTGAAATGTCAACTCCTTCTTCAATTATTCTTTTAATTATTCTTTGTGTAAGTGTAAAGGTCTTGCCGGAGCCTGCGGCGGCGCTGACGAGCAGAGTTTGCCCGCGAGCATTCATAGCCGCTTGTTGTGCTTTGGTAAAATTCATAAATAGTCCTCCGGTATTAATGCTTTTCCTTGTATGCCGACGGGCAGGACGAACGAATGGAGCAGAACCCACACGCTTCCTTTGAAGGAGTGCGCGGAGCCTTGCCCGAATACATCGATCTTGCCGTGCCGATTATCGAGGCGTGCAGGGAATCTTCAATACCCGCCAACTGCTCGTCGCTGACCGCGGCTTTGCCTGTGATCTCTCCGTCCTTGTTTACCGAGATGCCGGCAAGTATCTTTTTGTCCATATCGGCGCTTGCCGCGGACAAAATATCCTTGTTGCCGAGAATAAATCCGCTTCTCACGGGATTTATCTCGCCCTTTTCTTCTTCAGCCGAAAGGAAGAGAGCCGACACGGGAAGTATCTCCCTTTCTTCGCCGAAGAAACCGATATTTTTCTTTTGTGCGGCGGTAAATAGGTAGGCGGGGAGCTGAAGATCCTCGCCCGTGGAGACCTTGGATACGTCGTATCTGTGAGTACCCGTCTTGTAGTCGACCACGCGCAGATATTTGCTCTCTCCGTCGTCGTAAAGATCTATTCTGTCTATCACACCGCCAAGGCTGACTATGGGTGCGTCGTCGCCGCCGATCTTTATCTCCATCGGCTTGAGAGTTCCTTCGCGACGATCGGAAATGTGCTCCTCAAACGCGACTATCTTAAAGCTCGAGCGCTGGAATTCGTCAAGAACGCTGCGTACCATAACGAGCGAGAGATCGCGGAGTCTTGAGAAGCTGTACAGCATCGAGGACGGCAGAGGACAGTTGATATCGTAAATATATTCGGATATGATCGAGTCGACCTCTTTAATGATCTCGTCGTCAGAGGGGCGCTCTACCGAGCCGTCGGGACGACGGACTTTTTTGAGGAATTTTTCAAGAACGTAGTGAATTATCGTTCCCGAATCGGCGTAGCTGACGGCAGATACCTTCTGCTCGCGAAGACCGAGCACGTATTCGCACCAATATCTGTAGGGGCACTCGGCAAAGGTCGAGATCTGTGACTTGGAAAGCCGCAGTCTGTCGCCGAACAGCATACGAACGTACATAGGATCTATCTCGACGGCGTCTGACTGTTCTCCGCGCAGATCCTCTCCGCCTCCGCCGTTGCCGTTCGAGTCCTCTTTTTCGGACAGCGAGGCAGCAAGCTCTGCAACGCGGGCAAGATCAAATTCTATCGGCTTTACATCGGGGAAGATAAACCTGACTCGGTTCCACGCGGTTGACGGAGTTAGCGCCCGACCGCCAATGCTTGAAGCGCAGGTGCAGAGCACCAGCTTATCCGAGGGCTTCGTCATAGCGCGGTAGACGTAGAAAAGCTCGTCCGAGGTCACCGTGCTTTCGCGGGAGGTCAGGGGAACGCCAAGCTCTGCCATAACGCTCTTGTCGTTTTCGCTGAGCAGTCCCGAGTCGGCGTAAGCCTTCGGGAACTCGCCGTCGCAAAGACCGAGCAGTATGGCGACCTTGATATTTTCAACTCGGAGCGTTGCCGCCGAGCCGACCGTAACGTAATCTCCCACGGCGGGCACCGAGCCCATATCCGTGTGAGAGAGCATTATTTCAATAGCGGCGGTCAATTCCTCCGCGTTGGTGGGAGCGTCCTTAAGCACGGTGCCGATATTCGTCAGCACCGATACGATATGATCGTAAACGCGTATAGCCTCGCCCGCGCCCCGTACGTTTCCCGAGGCGAGCTCAAGCTCGGCAAGAGCGCAAAGCGATTCGGAAACGCCAAGCTCCTCTAAATATTCGTAAAGCGCGCGGCAGTTTTCAAGCGTGCTTCCGTCTGCTAAAGCAAATTTTTTCCGCAGAGAGACCAGCGGCGGAATGAGCGCCGCGCGCACACGGTTTGCGGCAAGCAAAATCTCGTTGCCGCGCTCGCTTTTTTGAGTCGTGTAGCCGTTGGGGTTCATGCTCCAGACGTCGTCAAGGAATCGATTTCCGCTGATCGACCAGGTGTAGCAATAGTCCTCGAAAAGATCGGCGTCGCGTGCTTCGATCCCGCAAAGTCCCGTCTTGAGAAGCGTGAGCACGTCGGCGGTCCTGAAGTTGTACGTGATACAACGCAGAGCAGACAGGATAAGTCGCGCCACGGGGGTGCTCGAAAGATCGGTCTTTTCGGAGTAGAAATAGGGAATATTAAGTCGCTCAAGGATCGCGTCGGTAATACCCTTTCTGCTATCGCAGTCGCGCATGATAAGCGCGATCTCGGAGAATTTAACGCCCTCTGCGTGCGCCTTGAGTATCTGCAAGGCGGCGAAGAAGGTCTCCTCGTATTCGTTTTTGCATATTGCCATCGGCACTGCGGCAAGCTCCTCGGCACTCGCGCAGGGAAGCGAGTCCTTGGTGAGAGAAAAATCCCACAAAAGTCCTTCGAGCTCCGAGAGCACTTTGCTTTTAGCACGGGTGTTTGCTTCAAGCTTGACGTCTCTTGCCTCCACGCCGTTTTCACGCGCAAATCTCGTAAATCTTTTAACCGTATCTCGAATGCTTTCGGTGTGCGGACCGTCCGCCCCTCTGCCCTCGCAGCAGAAGGATATGCAGAGCTCGTCAGCCTGCTTTGCGATCTCCTCGAGTATATCGTGCTCCTCACCCGTAAAGCTGGTGAAGGAATCGACGAAAACTCTGCAGCCGCCGAAGCACTTGTGGGAGCGCAAAGCCGTCGCGAGCAGGGAAAGCTTATTTTCGGCGGCAATAGCGGATTCTCCGAGCAGCTTTTCCATAATTCGATCGCGATCGGCGTAGACCAGCGAAATATCGGAAAGCTTGCGCGAGAGCGCAGGGTCGTCGCATTGCTCGGCGAGCCTCTGGCAATCCTCGGCGCTTACCGAATTCGCGTGCAGCTCGTCTATGACCGACAGCATCATATCACCGAACGCGCGGTCGGTCTTAACGCTTCCGTATTCCTCCAAAAGCGCGGACACCTCGCGCAAGGTCTGCCACATGATCAGACTTCTGATATCACTGCCCATTCGCGAGTCTATAAGACCTCCGACCTCGCCGAAAACCTTTTCGCAAAGGCGGGAAAAGGAGACCACCTCAAAGCAGAGTGCGGACGAGGCACTCAGATCGGCAAGCATCGATTCGCTGATAAACGCCTGCTGCTCGGGAACGAGCAGATAGGTCTGCGTTCCCGACGCCACCGATTCCTTTATTTTTTCGATTATGTAAGAAGTTTTTCCGCTTCCCGATCTTCCGAAAAGAAATGTCAACATAATTTTTTCCTCAAAAATTGATTTTAAGAATCATCTCGTTCAAAAAGCTCAAGATTTCTTCTGATCGTCCGGCGACCTCTCCAGGAATAAGCTCTGGTTGCAAATTCCCCGTCGCTCATATCGTCAATATCCCTGACGGTAAGAAAGGGAAGATCCTCGCTTTTAAAAAATTCGATATCCGTGTAAATAGTGCCGTCTGCGATCGCCCTTTTCGTGTGCGGACAGACCTCCTGACAAATATCACAGCCCCACGCATAGCCGTGCTTTAAGATCGTCCTTTTCTCTTCGTCGGATAAAAGTCCCTTTTTCTGCGTCAGCGCCGAGAGACATTGACCCGACTCTGCCATCGGGCACGCGAGCTTGCATTTTCCGCAGCCCTCGCACCTCTTGATCTCTCCCGCGGCAGACTCGATCGGCAGATCGGTGATTATTTCACCCAAAAACACGTACGACGAGTATTTTTCGGTAATCAGCATGCCGTTGTCCCCGATGATCCCAAGCCCCGCCATAGCGGCGGCAGATCGCTCGTCTATCGGCGAGTCGTCGGCAAATCCAACGAATTTATTGTCGGGATATTCATTTTCAAGCAGGGGAATTATCGTGTTAAAAAGTCCTTTAAAAAATAGGTGATAATCTTTTGGAATAGCGTATGCCGAAACGTTGCGTTTTTCGTGCTTGACGAGATAGGGAACGGCTATCATTATCGCGTTCAGCGAAGAAATATCCGAAAGACCGCAGCGCTCGAGCTTGTATTTCCTTGTAAGCGTGCATTTTTCAAGCGATATTGGGGCAAAAAGCCCAACCCCCGCGCCTTTAAGCGTTTTTTTGATAAATTCCGTCATAAAACCGTCCCCGACCCTAAAATTAATAGTATATACTAATTTTATCATATATGTAGACGAAAAACAAGAATAAATTTGCTTTTTTCAACGACTTTTTCTCGATTCTTCATTAAACTGTCACAAATTTTGATTATAATGATATCAGAGATGTAAAAAATACCCAAGGACTGTATAAATAATCAGTCTCTAGCCACGGTGGGCAGAGACGGAACGGAGAGAAAATGTACAATATTTTAGTAGTTGACGACGAAGCAAGGATTCGTTCTATAATCAAAAAATACGCCGAATTTGAAGGACACACCGTCATCGAGGCGGGCGACGGAATGGAGGCGGTAAGACTTTGCCGCAAGGACAAGTTCGATATCATCATAATGGACATTATGATGCCCGAGCTCGACGGCTTTTCGGCTTGCCGCGAGATCCGCAAGGTGACGAACACGCCGATCATTATGCTCTCGGCGCGCGGCGAGGAATACGATAAGATAAACGGCTTTGAGCTCGGCATCGACGATTACGTAGTCAAGCCCTTTTCGCCCAAGGAGCTTATGCTTCGTATAGAGGCTATTATGAAGCGTATGTCAAGACGCGACAAGGCAGACGACACGGTCAAGAAGCCGAACGTCATAGTAGAGCTTGACAACGGAGGACTGAAGGCAGACCTCACCGCAAGACTCGTCTACATCAACGGACAGAGAGTGGATATGTCGCCAAAGGAGTACGATCTGTTCTTCTATATGCTCGACAACCGCAACATCGCGCTCTCTCGCGAAAAGCTGATAAGCGAGGTCTGGGGATACGATTTTTACGGAGATGCGAGGACCCTCGATACGCATATAAAGCTTTTGCGTAAAAGCCTCGGTGAATACAGCAAATATATCGTAACGCTTCGCGGAGTGGGATATCGCTTTGAGGGCGAAGCGTAATATTCAACGACGGGGAACAGCTGATATGAACAATGACAGAATAAACAGCCCCATATACAGAAGCCGTCGCCGCGTGTCAGGTATCTCGTGGCGACTTTTCGGTATGCTTACCTTGTTCGTCGTGCTCAGCCTGATAGTTATCTGGACCTTTCAGGTGGCGCTGCTCAACCGCTTTTACGAAAGCTCCAAGCTCGACGAATTTCATCAGACCGACGAGGAGATCTTTTCCGCGACGGAAAATATAGAGCTTTTGCAGAGAATAACCTATAAGCGCTCGATCGGGACCGACTCTTGTATCAGGGTCTTTAAAATAACCGACGGCGTTCCCAGCGAGATAGCCGACTGCGACGCCAATATAAACTGCTTCATACACCACGCGGACGGAGGAGAGATCCGCCGACTGTGTACGAGCGTGCTTGAAAAGGACGGCAACTACACTCGCCGAATTTCAAATTCCGTCGGCGGCTCGACGGTTATCGTAACCATACACGCGGCGGCAAGCAAGGGAGCTGACGGCAGCGACTACGTTATCCTTCAGGAGTCCGCCCTGCTTCCCCTGAGCGCAACTGTCACCACGCTTGAGCATCAGTTCGGCTGGATCATGTGTATACTGATAATGGGCGCGCTTGTTATGGCGCTTCTGCTTTCAAGACTTATCTGTCTGCCTATGGAAAGAATGAGCCGTTCGGCGAGAAGGCTTGCAAAGGGAGAATACGACGCACACTTTTTCGGCGGAGGATACAGAGAGGCAGAGGAGCTTGCCGAGGCACTCAACTACGCCGCAAGCGAGCTTGCAAAGACCGATAATCTCCAAAAGGAGCTCGTAGCAAACATCTCGCACGACCTACGCACCCCCCTGACGATGATAAAGGGCTACGGAGAGGTGATGCGCGACATCCCGGGAGAGAGCACTCCCGAAAATATGCAGGTCATCATCGACGAGACCGAAAGACTGACCGAGCTCGTCAACGATATGCTCGATCTTTCCAAAATACGCGCGGGCACTAGAAAGCCCGAGCCCGAGATATTCGATCTGACCGAGGTCATCGGCGCGGTAATGCTCCGCTATGAAAAATTCACCGAGCAGCAGGAATATTCGATCACCTTTGAGAAGGCAGAGAACGTCTCGGTAAACGCCGACAGAACGATGATATTGCAGGTCGTTTATAACCTCGTAAATAACGCGCTCAATTATACGGGCGAGGACAAGAAGGTTCAGATAAAGCAGACCGTAGAGGGCGGCAGGGTAAGAGTATCCGTGACCGATACGGGTGTGGGAATTGCCCCCGAGGATATTCCGTATATCTGGGACAGATATTATAAGGTAGATAAGGTCCATAAGCGTGCAGTTGTCGGCACGGGACTCGGACTGTCGATAGTCAAGGGAATACTTGAATCTCACGGCGCACGCTATGGAGTGGAAAGCGTCATAGATAAGGGTTCGACCTTCTGGTTTGAGCTCGACGCCATTTACGACGGCAATTTTGAAGAAGAGATCTGACGTAAAAATAACTATTTGGGGGAAATCCGTCGCGATTTTCCCCAAACCTATTGATTTTTTTGGCTTTTTGTATTACAATATAAGAAAGGACCGAGCCGATGCACAAGCCCCCGACGGCTCGCCTCTCGATCTCAATTTTACTCGTTAAAGGAGAAGCCTTGAACAATCACGAAAAATTGATCCGCGAGCATTTTATCTGTCCGATCTGCCGTTGCCCCATGGAGATGACGGAGGACGGCAAAAGCGTAAAGTGCAGCGGAGATAATCCGAAAAACAAACGGCATAGCTTTGATTTTTCCGCGGACGGATACCTGAGCTTCGGCGCTACGGGCGGCGACTCCAAGGAGGCGGTCGCGGCAAGACGGTCGTTCTTGCGCTCCACGTCCCACTATAAGCTTGCCGCCGAGGCGATATATCACACGGTGAAGCGCTGCGTTCCCGACTGTAAGCTTCTCGTCGACGCGGGCTGCGGAGAAGGGTACTATACCTCAATACTCTCCGATCTGTCAGAGTGCACCGTTGGCTTCGATCTCTCGAAATTTGCCTGCTTGGCAGGAGCGAAGCAAGCAAAACGCGACGAAAAGCAAGGCTTGCTTTTCGCCACAGCGAGTGTCTTTGAATTGCCACTGGCAGACGGCTGTGCCGACGCGGTTACCAATATCTTCGCCCCCTGCGCCGAGGAGGAATATAAAAGGATCCTTCGCGACGGCGGCTATCTTTTCGTGGTGGGCGCGGGTAAGGATCACCTTATGGGCTTGAAGCGCGTGATGTATGAGGACGTTTACGAAAACGGCCCCCGCGCAGACCTGCCGAAAAATATGGAGCAGGTTGACCGCGTGATCTCCCATTATACGATTAATATCTCGGAAAAAGAGAATATCGCCGCACTCTTTTCAATGACTCCGTACTATTGGCGCACCAGCGAGGCGGATAAGCAAAAGCTTGCAAGCCTTGACTCACTCGAGACCGAGATCGAATTTGAAATAAACGTATATAAGAAATAAACCAAAATATTGAAAGGTAATTAAAAAATGAAATTTTCGCTTTGTATCCCAATGTATAACGAGAGCTCGATAATCAAGGAGACCGCACAGACGCTCTCCGACTATATGTCCGCGAATTTTGAGGACTACGAGATCATTTTCTCAAACGACGGCTCAAAGGACGGCTGCGATAAGGCTGTCGAGGAAATGAACCTCCCCAATGTGCGTGTCGTAGGTTATGAGCAGAACAGAGGCAAGGGCTACGCCGTAAGAACGGCAATGCTTGCCGCGGAAGGCGATATTATAATGTTTACCGACGCCGACCTCGCGTACGGCACCGACGTCATAAAGCGCGTTTACGAGACCTTCCTCGCCAACCCCGACGCGCACATGGTCATCGGCTCGCGTAATCTCTCCAAGGACGGCTACGAGGGCTATACCGCTATCCGTAAGCTCGCCTCGAAGGTCTATATCAAGGTGCTTTCGATCGTCGGCGGCTTCAAGCTTTCGGACTCGCAGTGCGGATGTAAGGCGTTCACGGGCAAGGCGGCAAAGGAGATCTTCTCTCGCTGCGAGGTGGATCGCTTCGCGTTTGACTTCGAGTGCATACTCTGGGCAGTCAAGTTCGGTATGAAGATCGTCGAAATGCCCGTAAAGATCATAAATCACAGAGAGAGCAAGGTCAACGTACTGCGCGACTCCTTCAAAATGGTTCGCGATATCATTAAAATGAAGAGAAGGATCAAAAAGACGAAGATATAATGAGCTACGACTATTTACTTTTCGACCTTGACGGCACGCTGACCGATCCCGGAGAGGGAATAACAAACTCGGTCGCGTACGCCCTTAGAAAGCAGGGGATCGAGGTCACGGACAAAAAGGAGCTTTATTGCTTTATCGGACCGCCTCTTTCGGAAAGCTTTTCAAGATTTTACGGCTTTTCAATGGAGGAAAGTCTCAAATGCGTCGAATATTACCGCGAGTATTACAGAGACAGGGGCATTTTTGAAAATCTGCTCTATGAGGGAATTCCCGAGCTGCTTGCAGATCTTAAGGCGCAGGGAAAAACGATACTTCTTGCCACCTCCAAGCCCGAGCTTTTCGCCAAGCAGATACTCGATCATTTCGATCTGACAAGGTATTTTGACCATATCTGCGGCGCGTCGATGGACGAATCGAGAAACAAAAAGGCCGCCGTCATAGAATACGCGCTTGAAACTGCGAAGATCAAAGATCGCACCCGTGCGGTCATGATAGGCGACAGGGAGCAGGATATCAAGGGCGCCGGACTGAACGGACTTGACTCGATAGGCGTGCTTTTCGGCTACGGAGACCGCCCCGAGCTTGAGGGGGCAGGCGCGACCTATATCGCCGAGGGTGTTGAGGATATCAAAAAATTCATATAACACAAAAAGGATTGCACCGTGCGCTTGCGGTAGAGCAGTATGAAATTGAATATACCTACCGACAGGAAAAGGACGAGAATTGCAAAAAATTCTCGTCCTTTTTTCCTGACAAGTACTGACTTAATTAAAGACATCAATGTTTTGCCAAAAGTAACGCAAAGGCAATTTTGACATTAGCATATCAAAAGCCTATGCGATTACCTTCCGGGAGGTAGAAAACAGCCTCCCTTGTGTAAAGGGAGGTGGCACGCGTCAGCGTGACGGAGGGATTGTAAAAGATTGGTTTTTCGCTAAAAACAATCCCTCAGTCGCTTCGCGACAGCTCCCTTTACACAAGGGAGCCTTGGTTAGTGCAAACCTATTTGTTTGCAAACAGACGGAAATTTGGTTATACTCTTTAATTATGGCAGACTAAGCACTGCTTCTGTGTCCATAGAAGCTATTTTGAATTTGTCGATATGCCGTCGCTTCGCTCGGCTCTATATATTTGCCTTGCAGCAAATTCGATATGTTTTCGCTACGCTCAAACTCGATATGATATAAATCCGCGCTCACGAAGTGAGCATATCGAGTGCGGCAGCACATATCGAACGCGTTAGCGTATATCGAAAATCCGCATTGGCGGATTTATATCGATGCGTACCTGCTCTATGGTAGGTACGCTACCGCAATCCTTTTTTTATTTTCTACCCTTCGCAAATCACCCCAAAATAGCCTCATTTCCTGTATTTGCAAAAAAAAATAAATTATTTTTCAAAAACCTATTGACAAGTCGTTTTGAAAGTGCTATAATGGCATTACTTTATTAATTTAGCACGCTAAAGCGTTAAAGCGCTAAAGCGCAAGCACAGAAAACGGAGGCAAAAATCATGAAAAAAATCATTTCTCTCATTCTCACGGCAGTTATTCTTTGTACGCTTTTCATATCCTGCGACACCGCAAAGAGCGACGTTCAATCGGTCAAGGACGCAGGTAAGCTAGTGGTCGGCGTTACGGTATATCCCCCTATGGACTATCTCGACGATAACGGCGAATGGACGGGATTCGACGCAGAGCTCGCACAGCAGTTTGCCGAGACCCTTGGTGTAAATTGCCAGATCGTTATCATCAAATGGGATAACAAGGTCGCAGAGCTCAACTCCAATCAGATCGACCTCATTTGGAACGGTATGACCGCTTCCGACGAGCTGGGCGAAAAGATAGATTTCTCGGTATCTTACGCAAAGAACGCGCAGGTAGCGGTAGTCAAGAAGGGCAGCACCCTGACCGCCGACGGCGTTAAGGATGCAAAAATAGCAGTTGAAAACGGCTCCGCAGGTGCAACCGTGGCAGAGGAGACCGTCAAGGGCACGAATATAAACAAGGTCGGCGCAATGGTAGACGCGCTCAACGAGGTCCTCGCGGGCACGAGTGACGTTGCGATCATTGATATAACCATGGCACAAAGCGTAGTCGGCAAGGGCGTGTATGCAGACCTTGAAATTTTGGACGGCGCAAGCTACGGCGACGAGATCTTCGCAGTCGGTCTTCGCAAGGGAAGCGACCTTAAGGCAGAGCTCGATGCCTTCCTGAAGGCAAAGTATGCTGACGGCACTATGACCGCCCTCGCTGAAAAATACAACGTTGGTCTTAATACCGACGCGCTCAAATAATCAATTTGATGTAAAAAAGGTGTTTTATGGAACTTTTTATTGAGGTGTTCTCCAAGCTTGGCAACGGATTTATAATAGCGCTGCTCCTGTTTGCCCTGACGCTGATCCTTGCTATCCCGCTTGGGCTCGTGATGTGCTTTTGCACCATGTCAAAGTTCAAGCCGCTGAGCCTTTTTTCGAAGCTGATCGTGTGGGTGCTTCGCGGAACGCCTCTTATGCTTCAGGTCTTTGCGATATTTTATCTTCCGGGATTGCTCAAGCTTTTCGTCTGGCCCCAGATGAACACGGGCTGGGTGTGGTTCGACAACACCTTTTCCACGAGATTTATAGCCGCCCTCGTGGCGTTTGCCATAAATTACGCGGCGTATTTTTCCGAAATATACCGAGGAGGCATCGAATCGATCCCCAAGGGTCAGTACGAGGCGGGACAGGTGCTGGGACTCACGAAAAAGCAGGTCTTTTTCAAAATAGTTCTGCTTCAGGTGATCAAGCGCATAATTCCTCCGATGTCAAACGAGATAATAACTCTCATCAAGGATACGGCGCTTGCCAACACTATCGCAGTATACGAGCTCATATTCGAGGCAAAGGAATTTATGACGGTAGACGGACTGATCTGGCCCCTCTTTGTCGCGGGTGGATTTTATCTTGTTTTCGTAGGTCTGTTGACGATCCTTTTCGGCAGATTAGAGAAAAAACTCGATTATTTTAAGGCGTGAGGTGAGGAAAATGAAGATTTTGGAAATCAAAAACCTCCGCAAGCGATTTGGCGATACCGAGGTGCTAAAGGGAGTTGACTTGAGCTTACAAAAGGGAGAGGTGCTTTCTATCATCGGCTCGTCGGGCGGCGGAAAGACTACGCTTCTTCGCTGCATGAATTTTCTTGAACGGGCAAATTGCGGCGAGATCGTCGTAAACGGAAAAACGGTATACAGCGCCAAGGAGGGCGAGAAGCCCGAGGTCAGCCCCGAGGCACAGCTTTCTTTCGGTCTCGTTTTTCAGCAATTTAATCTTTTCCCCCAATACAGCGTTATCGAGAACCTTATGTTAGCCCCGAAGCTTCGCGCAAAAGGGAAGGCAGGCGGCGAGACCGTTGACGAGATCCGCACGCGTGCCGAGAGCTTGCTTTTGAGAGTGGGGCTTGAGGAAAAGGCTGACGACTACCCCTGTCAGCTCTCGGGAGGTCAGCAGCAGAGAGTTGCAATAGCGCGCGCGCTTATGCTCGCCCCCGAAATACTCTGCTTCGACGAGCCGACAAGCTCCCTTGACCCCGAGCTTACGGGAGAGGTCTTGAACGTCATACGTTCCCTGAAGGATAACGGACACACGATGATAATCGTAACACACGAAATGGAATTCGCGCGTTACGTTTCCGATCGGGTCGTATTTATGGCGGACGGAGTCATCGAGGAGGAGGGAACTCCCGACGAGGTCTTCGGAAACCCAAAGAGCGAAAAAACCAAGGCGTTTTTGTCGGTCGGTATGGGGAAATTATAAGATCCTCGGAAACTGATCGACAGCGAAAAATCGGAGTGATTCTCAGATAAGAGCATCACTCCGATTTTTTATCTTATTGTTTTGATCCCGCAGTTCCGTCGGGATTTTTGTGCCTTTTCATCAACTTGACCTTTTTCTGCTTTTTAAGAATCAAAGTGCCGGTTTTTTTGTCGATCTTGCCAAGCTTTTTGTTCTTCTTTTTCTTCTTCTTTTTTGATTTTTTCAATATCTGATTGATCTGCGCCAGCTTCACGGCTATCTTTTCAGCCGTGTTCAGCGCGTTGTATATGCGCGTCTCGGCATCGGGACGCTCTTTTTTTACAGATCTGTCGTCGTATTCACAAGGACGATCCTCTTTTCGAACCTTTTTGCACCTTTTTTTCATCATTTGCTCTCCGTAATCATGGTTTTTATCGCCTCGACGGCAACCTTTATAGCTCTCTCGGTGTCGTGATGCTCGTCGGTATCGGTATCAAGCCCCGCATCTGCGCGTTCCTGATTCCAAACGACCGAGAAAACGGCTCCGCACTTGACTCGCAGGAAGGAAGCGACGGTAAAGAGCGTGCCCGACTCCATTTCGCTTGCGAGAACGCCGAGACGCTTCCAAGCCTCCCATTTGTCGAGCAGTTGATTTGCTACGGGCATACGGGCGGGGGAGTGCTGACCGTAAAAGGAGTCCTTAGCCTGTACGATTCCCGTGTGCGAGGGATAATTCAGCGCCTTTACCGCACCGCGCAGAGCGATCATGACCTCGGGATCGCTGACCGCGGGAAATTCAATCGGCGCGTATTCACGCGAGGTGCCGTCCTGTCTGACCGCACCGCTTGCAATAACCACGTCTCCCGCCTTGACGTCAAGATCGATTCCGCCGCAGGTCCCGACACGAATGAAGGTGTGCACGCCGCAGTTTGCAAGCTCCTCGATGGCGATAGCCGCCGAAGGACCGCCGATACCTGTCGAACAGACCGAAACGAGCTCGCCGCAAAGCTTACCGTTCCATATAGTGTATTCACGGTTCGATGAAACGAAATAAGGCTCGTCAAAAAAAGCCGCGATCTTCTCGCATCTGCCGGGATCGCCGGGCAGAATACAGTATTTGCCGACCTGACCCTCGGATACGTTTATATGATATTGCTTTTCGTGTGAGGATAACATCTGACACCTCCAAGTATTATTTTTAAAGAAAAAAGCGTTTTTTATCCGAATAAAAGGCGACCTACGGTCATCTTTTCTTTATTGTATCACATATCTTGCCAAAATTCAATAGAATTTTTGCATATTTCGCTTTTCTCTGCGAATAATAAGAGCGAAATCGATAAAAAAGAGGCAAGAAGATGACAAAGGGAATAATAGAGCTTGACGCGTCGTTCATAAGCACGGGAAACGCAGTTGGAAGGAAGGAATTTGAAGGACCTCTCGGGCAGTTTTTCGATACGCACGATATCTCCGACCGTTTTGGAAAGAACACCTGGGAAAAAGCCGAGAGCGAGATGCAAAGGATCGCCTTCAATATGGCGCTCAAGAAAGCCGAGCTTGGCTTTGAGGATATCGGTGCGATCTTCGCGGGCGACCTGCTCAATCAGTGTGCAGGCTCGTCCTACGGACTTCTCGGGTGTATGATCTCGTACTTCGGCATCTACGGTGCTTGCTCGACCTCGGGCGAGGGAATAATGCTCGCCTCCGTGATGACTACCCATAAAATATTTGACCGCTGTGCCGCCGTCACGAGCTCACATAACTGCTCTGCCGAGCGACAGTACCGCACGCCGATCGAATACGGCGGACAGAGAACACCGACGTCACAGTGGACGGTCACGGGCTCGGGCGCATTTATTATCGGCGACGGAGAGGCGGGACGGGTAAAAATAAAAGCGGGACTGCCGGGCAGAGTCATCGATAAGGGAATCAACGACGCCAACAATATGGGTGCGGCAATGGCACCTGCGATCTGCGATAGCTTTTGCCGATTCTTTGCGGAAAGCGGCGAGACCCCCGACGACTACGACCTTATCCTGACGGGTGACCTTGGTCACGAGGGCGCGTCGATATTGCGTGATCTTATGCAGATCGAGGGCTATAAATTCGGGGAAAATTATACCGATTGCGGCATCCTCATCTTTGATAAAAGCACGCAGGATACCCACTCGGGCGGCTCGGGATGCGGATGCTCGGCGTCGGTGCTCTCGGCATACGTGTTGCCCGAGATGGAAAAGGGAAGATTTAAAAGAGTTCTTTTCGTAGCCTCGGGCGCTATGATGAGCCCCGACAGCATAAAGCAGGGCGAGTCGATCCCCGCGGTCGGACACCTGCTCTCATTTGAAGCGTAATAAAAGGAAGAAAAAATATGGAGACCTTCAGCAAATTTATCTGGGCGTTCGTTATCGGCGGCGCACTCTGTATGATCGCCCAGATCCTTATAGATAAAACGCGCCTGACCCCTGCGCGAATACTCGTGAGCTATGTCACGGTGGGAGTATTGCTCGGCGCACTCGGGCTTTATAAGCCACTGGTCGAATTCGCGGGCGCGGGTGCGACCGTCCCTCTCACTGGGTTTGGCTACCTCATATCCGAGGGCGTCAGGGAAGCGGTCGATAAGCAGGGGCTTTTAGGCGCGCTGACGGGCGGCTTGACCGCTGCCGCAGGCGGAATTTCAGCCGCGCTCGTCTTCGGATATCTCGCGGCGATAATGTTTCGCGGAAAACGCCGCGGATAAAAAGGCGGCGTATCAATCCGTAGGAGGATAGCTTCACTATTCGCCTGCGGCGTATCAATCCGTAGGAGGATAGCTTCACTATTCGCCTGCGGCGTATCAATCCGTAGGAGGATAGCTTCACTATTCGCCTGCGGCGTATCACCCCCCAAGAGCGCTTTTGAGCTTTTCAAGAGCGCTCTTTTCGATGCGCGAAACGTAGGAGCGAGAGATGCCGAGCTTTTCCGCTATCTCACGCTGCGTCAGCTCCTTGACCCCGAAAAGACCGTACCTCATAACGATTATCTGTCGCTCGCGCTGAGAAAGAGCAGTCTTTATGTATTTGAGCGCCTTTTCGCTCAATATCTTGCGCTCGACCTCGCCTGCCATATCCTCCTCGGAGCTTATCACGTCCATATACGAAAGAGGATTTCCGTCTCGGTCAACGTCGATGGTCTCGTTTATCGATATCTCGGACGAATGCTTTTTCTGCGAACGGAAATTCATCAGAATCTCATTCTGAATACATTTGGCAGCATAGGTCGCAAACCTCGTGCCGTTGTCGACGTTAAATGTGTCGACCGCCTTGACAAGCCCAATAGTCCCGATAGATACGAGATCCTCCTGATTTTTGACCGTCGAGTAGTATTTGCGGACGATGTGCGCGACCAAGCGGAGATTATGTAAGATAAGCACCTGCCTTGCATCCTCTCCCGTGACCCCTCCTCGCCGCATCAGAAGAAAGTTTTTTCGCTCCTCCTCACCCGAGAGCGCAGGCGGAAAATTTTGTTGAGTCCCAATGCTCAGCATCGGACTTAGCAGCTTGGTGATAACCGCTAAGATCAAAGTGAAAATTATCATGACCGTCTCCTTTTGTAAGAACGTTTATACAAAGGAGTATATGATGCGCTTGCCTGTACTTATTTGCGCGGACAATTTGAAAAAAACAAAAAATCAGCCTCAAAAAAGTCCAAAAGCTATTGACAAGCAGGCAAGAGAGTGATATAATCAAAGCGTCGGCAAAGCCGACAAAAAACCGCATAAAAAATCAGGGGTGCCGAAGCTTGACACGAGTGCACAGTGGCGAGAGATAGGCTGAGACGGAGAACTCCGAACCCTTGTACCTGATACGGATAATACCGGCGTAGGAAGATTTTGATAGAATATATTTGTGAATCGGGCAAGCCACGCCCGCCCTCATAAAAAATTCATCCGACCGTGATTTTTCGTGCGGATGAATTTTTATTTTTATAAGGAGGAATCACAAATGAAAAAAAGAATTCTTTGTGTCACAGAGGGTGCTCTGTCGCTGGCTCTTGCCTACGTGCTCGAGCTGCTCTGTGTCTGGCTCAACGCGATTACGGGAATCAGCGCGCTTTTGCCCTTCGGGGGAACGATAACCATAAGCATGCTCCCGATAATCTACTATTCCTTCCGCCACGGCGCGCTCTGGGGCGTCGGCGCGGGATTCGTCTACTCGCTGCTTCAGATGCTGCTCGGATTTTATATTCCCCCCGCAGGCACGTGGTGGGCACTCGTGCTTTGCATAGTGCTAGACTATCTCGTAGCGTTTGCGGTAGTGGGAGCAGCAGACATTTTTGCAAAGCCGTTCGGCAAAAAACGCATCGCAGGCTATTGTGTCGGCGCGGTCGCAGTCTGCCTTATCCGTTTCGTCTCAAGCTTTCTCTCGGGTGTCATCCTCTGGGGCTCGTCCGGTCCCGAGAATATGAACGTCTGGGTGTATTCCTTGATCTACAACAGCTCGTATATGCTGCCCACTACAGTTCTCACGGGTATTTTTGCCGTGATCGTCTGTGCCGCGATAGATCCCAAGACCCTTCGTCCTATGAAAAAAGCGAAATAATCTATAAAATGCCGTTCTCCGAGGAGAACGGCATTTTATCATTTGTTGAACATTATCCTCTCACTGTTGAACATTCTTGTGAGAACGAATACTCCGATTCCCGTGAAGGCAATGTTCGTTATTACGGTCACGATCATATTCGGAATACTTGCCGAGAACGAGAAGATCCCGATCATGCTCTGTACACTGTTGAATATCGGTATCAAATAGAGCGCGGTGTTGCTTGCCGCCGTGCCGAACATACCCGAAAGACCGATCAGCATAGATAAGATCATCAAGGGCGTTACGTAAGTGCCCGCCTCCTTTATCGACTTGGCGTAAGCGGAGATGATCGAGATCACCGTAACGAAGACGAGAACGGTGGAAAGGATCACGACCGCAAGCATCAGATAGTCGGTCAGACCGTAAACGCTGCCGTCAATGCTGACCGTGTCACCCATCAGCTTGGGAAGGGAGAGGACGACACCGAGCGTGCTCGAAGCACCGCTTATCAGAGCCATAATAGAGAGCGCGAGGATCTTGCCGATCGCAATATGAGAGCGCTTGGTAGGAGTGATAAGCAGAGTCGCGATAGTGCCTCTCTCCTTTTCGCCCGCGATAGATTCGGGCGCGACCGCCATACAACCCGAGAAGAGAAGCATAACGAGAAGCAGGGGCATCATCATCGAAAAGATCATGCTCGTCATATCCTCGTCCGACGCAAGATCGTACGCGTCGCCGCCCATATTCACGTCGAATTTGTTGGTCATCGAGGACTCGTAAACGTCGAGCAGAGTCACCATATAAGTGTACGCCGTCGTCGAGTCGGTCGAGGTCGAATTGTAATAGATATCAATGTTCGGTGCAGGAGTATTGCCCGAGGGAGTGTAACCTGCAACGATCTGATCAAAATTCTCGGGGAAGATAACGAGTACGTCCTGCTCGCCCTCTGCGATCTGCTCCTTGACCTCATCTATCTTGTCCGAGGTGATGATAGTAAGCTCTGCCGTCTCGCCGTCTATCATCGAACCCACCGAATCGGGCAGGTCGACCGCCACGATGCGCGGCGTATATTCGTCGTCGGGCATAAAGGCGTCGGACATCGCACCGCCCATAAGCGAGTAGATCATATAGATCAGAACACCGGGCATTATAAGCGCCACAAGCGTTCTCCTGTCCTTAAAAAATCGGAAAAGCTCCTTTTTGAAGATCGTAAAAATAGCCGAATTTTTCATCAAGCCTCGCCTCCCTTCGCCTCGGTGTATTCTGCGAAAATATCGAAGAATTTGTCCTCGAGCGACTTTTCACCGCAGAGACCTGAAAGCGTGTCGCAAACCACCATTTTTCCGTCGATGATTATTCCGACTCTGTCGCAAAGCTTCTCGATAAGACTGAAAATATGAGTCGATACGATGATAGTCTTGCCCGCCTCCTTCAAGGAGACCAAAAAGTCGGTGACCACCTTCGCAGTAAGCACGTCAAGACCGTTGGTCGGCTCGTCGAAAATAATGATGTCGGGATCGTGCACCAGAGAGATCGCAAGCGAGGTCTTCTGCTTCATACCCGTTGAAAGATCCGCAACCTTGACCTCGGCAAATTTGTCGATTCCAAAGCGAGAGAAAAGCTCGGTCTTTCTCTTGGCACTCACCTCGGAATCAACTCCGTGCAGAGAAGAGAAGAAGTCGAAAAGATAGTTGGGCGTGAAGAATTCCTCAAGCTTCAATTCACTCGTGAGAAATCCTATTCTCTGACGAACCTTGTCGGGCTCGGAGACCACGCTGTAGCCGTCGATCTCAGCGTCTCCCGAGTCGGGCTTGATCAGAGTCGCAAGCATGCGGAGCGTAGTCGTCTTGCCCGCGCCGTTAGGTCCGAGAAGACCGAAGATCTCGCCCTCGTAAGCCTCGAACGAAAGACCGTCGACCGCGCGGCGAACCTTTTCGTTCGTCTTTTCTATTTTCTGTTGCTTTGAAGAAAGCTTAAAGGTCTTTGAAAGATTTTTGACCCTTATAAGTTCCAGCATAGTTATCATTGTCCTTTCTGTATTGATAATCTGATTGAATTATACCATTTAATCTCAAAAAGTCAATACGTCTCACCCAGTCGGCACTTTTAGAACCCCATTCGGTCGCCAAAGCCCTTTTTTATGAAGGTTCTTGGGAAAGAGGGAGGGGGTTCAGGGGAGGGAGAGAACCCTTCTTCCTCAAAGAAGGGTTCTCTCCCTCCCCTGAGTTCCTCCGCCTCTTATCTCACCTGTACGAATCCAAGCTTTTTCTGAACCTTGGAGAGAGTGCGGCGGGCAACGTAAGAAGCCTCCTCAGCGCCCTTCTTCATCTGGGCTTCGAGCTGAGCCTTGTCGGACATAAAGCCCTTGAACTTCTCCTGAACGGGAGCTAACGCATCTGCACAGACCTCACCTACGGCAAGCTTGAAGTCGCCGTAGCCCTTGCCCTCGAACTCGCGCTCGACCTCGTCGAGCGTTTTGCCCGTGAATACCGAATAAATAGTCATCAGATTATTGATACCGTCCTTGCCCTCGGCATAGCGCACGCAGGTGTCGGAGTCGGTAACGGCGCGCTTGAATTTACGGATTATAGTGTCTCTGTCGTCGAGGATGTAGACCACCGCGTTGGTGTTCTCATCGGACTTGCTCATCTTCTTGGTGGGATCGGCAAGAGACATGATCTTCGCGCCTGCCTTTGCCATAATAGGCTCGGGAATAGTGAAGGTGTCGGGATAGATAGAGTTGAAGCGAGTCGCGATGTCGCGGCAGAGCTCAACGTGCTGCTTCTGGTCGATACCGACGGGAACGACGTCGGTCTGATAGAGCAGAATATCAGCCGCCATAAGCACGGGATAGGTGAAAAGACCCGCGTTGATGTTGTCGGCGTGCTTTTGGGATTTGTCCTTGAACTGCGTCATACGCGAGAGCTCACCGAAGCCGGTAAAGCAGTTGAGGAGCCAAGCAAGCTCGGCGTGTTCCTTTACGTGCGACTGCACGTAAAGAGTATTTTTGTTGGGATCGAGACCGCAAGCCATGTAGAGCGCAAGCGTCTCGTAGGTGCGGCGGCGCAGATCGGCAGGGACCTGACGAACGGTTATCGCGTGCTCGTCAACGACGCAGTAAAAGCACTTGTACTGCTCGGAGAACGCGGAAAAATTCTTGATCGCGCCCAGATAATTTCCAATAGTCAGATTTCCGCTGGGCTGAACACCGGAAAAAGAAACCTTCTGATCGTTAAACATAATGTGTATCCTCCAAAAAATAATTACAAAATAAAAAACCTGTCCCGTACGATAGAAATAACCCTATCAGTACAGGGACAGGAACAAAACAAAATTCCTGCGGTGCCACCCCGCTTGACGAAAAACGTCCTCTTTACGCATACCTGATATGCCGACCTTTTTTCACGGAGAGTCGCCTCCGTCTCCCATACTCCCGCACCGCAAGGTGCAGTTTCCGTTCGCCCTCGGAAGTCCATTCAGCCGTTTGTTCTGACCGCGCTCTCATCGTCCGCGGCTCTCTGTACAGAAGGGAAATGACCTACTAATCTTCCTCATCGGTTTGATGTGACTATTGTAGCACACAAAACCTGATTTGTCAATATGATTTTTAAAATTCCTCAAAGACCCATCTCGCGCGCAAGCTCACCGAGTACGCGGATACCCGTAACGATCTGCTCGTCGGAGGGCGTGCTGTAATTAAGACGGAAGGAATTTGAGGGCGCGCCCGTGTCGCAGTTGAATGCGGCACCGGGGACTACGCGCACGTTTCTTTCGCTTGCCTTGCGGATAAATTCAGCCGCGTCGACCTTGTCGGGCAGAGTGCCCCAAATGAACAAGCCACCCTCGGGACGAGTAAATTTCACCGATCTCGGCAGCTCGCGGTCAAGACACTCGAGCATAAGCGAGCACTTGTGCCCATAAATCTTCTGAATATCGCGAATGTGACCGTCAAGATCGCACTCGGTCATATATCTGTAGCAAAGCATCTGGAAAAAGAGATTTGTGTGAACGTCGCTGGTCTGCTTTGACACTACCATTTTTGATGTCACCGCCTCGGGCGCGATCACGAATCCGACTCTCATTCCTGCCGAAAGTATCTTCGAGAAGGTCGAGCAGTAGATAACTATGCCGTCCTCGTCCATGCTCTTTATCGTGGGAATGTCCTCGCCTGCAAAGCGAAGCTCACCGTAGGGATTGTCCTCAAGTATCATAAGACCGTACTTTTTCGCCAGCTCGTATATCTTCACGCGCTTTTCGTAAGACGTCGTGATGCCGCAAGGGTTGTGGAAGGTCGGGATAACGTAGATAAGCTTTGCGTTCGGAGTCGACTTGATCACCGACTCAAGCTCCTCGATATTCATTCCGTCGTCTTCAAGCGTAACTCCCGCAACGACCGCACCGTTCGACCGAAAAGCGTTCAGCGCTCCAATAAAAGTGGGATTTTCGCAAATGACCGCATCTCCCTCGTTGCAAAAGACCTTGCAGGCAAGCTCGATTCCTTGCTGACCGCCCGAGACCACTATCGTCTCGTCGTTAAAGCCGTCCCCATCGGCAACCGATCTGCCGATATTGAAGATCGCCTTCTGCCGCTTGGCGATAGCCTCGCGCAAAGGGAAATATCCGTCGGTCGCGCCGTATTGAAGCGCCTTGGACGAAGCGTTTTCATATATATCCGCGGATATCCGCGCCATATCTGCCACGGGGAAGCTCTCGGGCGCGGGATTGCCTGCCGCAAAGCTGATCGTATCGGCAGTTGCGGGCGCTTTAAGAATCTCTCTGATCGCCGACGGCTTAAGATCCGCAATTTTCTTTGAAAAGGTGTAATTCATAACGATTTTCTCCGTTTTCGCTTTATCATATTGAATTATATCACTAAATTCCTGCCATTTCAAGCAGTTGACGCAAATTTTCATGCGTTTTATTGACATTTTTGCCGTCGTGTGATAAAATTAAGAAAAACCAACCCAACTTTTTAAAAATTCGGAAAGCTTTTGAAAGGTCTCGGAAAACCTTTTCTCGAAAAGTTTTCCGAGTGGGGTGTGGGGAGAATCCCCACAACAAAAAACAGAAAGGAATTACAATGTCAAAGATAAAATGGCGCGGCGGCGCTCTGATAGCACCCCTGCCACCCGTGATGGTGAGCTCGGGAGATATGGAAAACTCGAATATTATGACGGTCGCGTGGACGGGAATCATCAACACCATCCCGCCAAAGACTTATATCTCCGTGCGTCCGAAGCGTCACTCGTATAATATGATCAAGGAAAGCGGAGAGTTCGTCATAAATCTGACCCCCGCGAAGCTCGTTAAGGAGGCAGACTATTGCGGCATCTACACGGGCGCCAAGGTCGATAAATTCGAGAAATGCAAGCTTACAAAAGAGCCTGCCACAGAGGTCAAGTGCGCGCTTATCGGCGAGAGTCCGCTGTCGCTCGAATGTAAGGTCACCGACGTAATATCGTTGGGCACACACGATATGTTTTTAGCAGATATCGTCGCGGTCGACGTCGACGAAGACCTTATCGACAAGGAAGGGAAGCTCCACCTTGAAAAAGCGGGACTTGCCGCGTATGCCCACGGTGAATACTTCGAGCTCGGCAAGAAGATAGGAAAATTCGGCTTTTCCGCTACCAAAAAGAAGAAAAAACCGATCCACAAAAAAAAATAAAGAAAAGATCTCGGCTCACGTGAGCCGAGATCTTTTTATGATATGCTGCAAAAATTATTCCTCACCGGGAGTTTCCGTAAGGATCTCGCCAGCGGTCGTGTCGTCATTGCCGGCGGTTTCGGTCTCTACTACTACCTCGCCCTCCATATAATCAGCGTCGAAATAAACGTAAGCCTCGCCGGTGTAGTATACGCCGTCAAAGTTTATCTTGTACCAACCGGTAGTCTCGTTAACTGCGATGACCTCGATCGTGTCGCCTGCAGCGAGTGTTCCAACAGCGTCGTTGTTGGTGCTGGGAGCGATACGTACGTTGAAGCTGCCCGAAACGGTGACCGTTCCTGTAGCGGCAACGAATCCCTCAAGAGAGGATGTGGTGATCACGCAAGACGTCTTTATGTAGTACGTTTCATCGTTGTAAACGACCTTGCTCCAACCGTCGTTGCTTACAGCAACTCGCTCAAGCTCGGTTCCGTTTTCAACGCTCGTAGCGATAGCGGAATCATTCATGCTGGGGGAAGTACGCAGATTAGCGGCGTTGTTTCCAACGAGAACGTATACGGTGTCGTTACATTCCTCAAAGCTGTCGGCAGGGGTCTGGGTCTGGGACTCGGTGGTCTGCTCGACGTCTCCCTTGGTAGTGTCCTCTGCGGTGGTATCCTCGCCCGTGGGGATCTCTATTCTATTATCTTCCGTGGTTTCTTCGCCTTTGCCCCCCTTATCTCCGCAAGCGCAAAGAGAAGCTGCAAGAAGAAGTGCGGTAAAAATTGCTATAAGTTTTCTGCTCATTTTGATAATCCTCCTGAAATTTATAATAATCTATGAGTTTTGATACAAATACAAGTATTATTATAATTATATCATATGACATGTCCCTTGTCAAGAAGCTAAACTAAATTTTTGTCGATATATTTTAGAGAATTTGATCAGTCTTCCTCGTACTCAGGCAAAGAATTGTTAACGTCAGGTTCAAGCGAAAAGCTTGAGAATCCTTCAACGTCCGATCGCTTCACCGCGCTAACGATAAAATTACCGCTTGGGGTGTATACTCCGAGAGAGCACTCGGTTATTTCCACATCACCGTCAGACGAGGTATTATAGCTGATCATTTTTGTTGTGACCGAAGGAGCATTGCCTAACATTTGACGCCACTTATCATATCTGGTGTCAAATTCTTCTTCGGTAAAAGCATTTTTCAACGAATTATAAGCACTGTCACGATTATCCACCGTAATATGCATAACTAAAGTTGTAACATCTTTTCCAAATGCGTGTTTATCGTTTTTCTTGCATGAAACAAACGTAGCAAACATGCACAAGGCAAAAGAGATACAAAGAATTCTTAAAAGCCCTTTATTTCTCATAGTGACCTCCATTGCTAAATTGTTTTGATGCTGTTGTGTATATCGGAAATCTGAATTATTTAGAGAAAAATATATACCCACACACTAATTATACCACCTCTCCGAAAAAAAGTCAATATGCCCCCTCCCACAAAAATTTAAATAAATCTCCAATTCGGTTGACACGACCCCTAAAAATGTGGTAAAATATTATCATAAATAAACACTAATAAACACTTCGGAGTGAAATTTAATGAAAAAACTACTCTGTATAGACGGAAACAGTATACTTAACCGACAGTTTTACGGCATCAGACCTCTCTCCACGCCCGACGGCTTTCCCACCAACGCCATCTTCGGTATGGTAAACGTGCTCATAAAGCAGCTCGAGGGGCTCTCGCCCGACTACGCGGCGGTAGCGTTTGACCTCAAAGCGCCCACCTTCCGCCACGAGATGTACGGTGAATATAAGGCAGGCAGAAAGCCGATGCCCGAGGACCTTGCAAAGCAGCTTCCCGTGGCAAAGGAGATCTGTCGCGCAATGGGACTGCACGTGCTCGAGCTTGCAGGCTACGAGGCAGACGACATCCTCGGCACGCTCGCGGCTTGGGCAGAGAACGAGGGCGATACCGAGGCGTACGTGCTCACGGGCGACCGCGACTCGCTCCAGCTCATCAGCGACAAGACGAAGGTGCTTTTAGCCACGAATACCGACACCGTCACGATGGATGACGCGGCATTCTTTGAAAAATACGGAGTCCACGCGTGTCAGTACGTCGACGTCAAAGCGCTCATGGGCGATAGCTCGGACAATATCCCGGGTGTCGCAGGCGTGGGCGAGAAGACCGCGTTCAGACTCATTGCAGAGCAGGGAAGCCTTGATGCCATATACGAAAACCTCGACAATATCAAGCTCACCCCCTCGGTCAGAGCCAAGATGGAAAACGGCAAAGAGAGTGCCTATATGTCCAAGAATCTCGCAACTATAATCCGCAACGTCCCCCTCGGCATCACCCTTTCGGATATTGCCCACAAGGGAATTGATCGCCCCGAGGCGAAAAAGCTGTTTTTGCGCTACAATCTCCTATCCGCAATAAAGCGTTGCGGACTCGATAAGGATTCGGACGAGCCCTCAAGTGTGCCCGAGGAGACCGGAAAAACAAGCGTTACCGTCATCGAGAGCGCCGACCTCACCGCGCTTGGCGGCGAGATATACGCCCTCTCCCTCACCGACGAAAAAGCGTACGTTTCCGACGGCGAGACGGTTATCGCCACAAGCCTTTCGGACGCGCTCGCAAGCTTTGTAAATACCAAGAAAATAATCGCATGGGATTGCAAATCCCTCTATAAATCCCTCGACTCAAAGGGCGTTCATTTCCGCGATTGCTATTTTGACGTAATGCTCGGCGCGTACGTCGACGATTCCTCGCAGAGCAGCTACGAGCTCGAAAGACTCGTCGGCTCATACCTCGGCGACACCGCCGACGAAAGCATTCCCGAAGCGTACTACGTCGCGAAAATGTGGGAGATCATCGAGAAAAGACTCGCCGACAGCGGTCAGCTCGACCTGCTCTATAATATCGAAATGCCGCTTGCCGCAGTCCTTTGCGATATGGAAAACGCAGGATTTAAGATCGACCGCGAGGGCATAGCGCGCTACGGCGAGGAGCTCGAGGAGCAGGCAAGAGCGCTCGAGGAGCGAATATACTCAATGGCGGGCGAGGAGTTCAATATAAACTCCCCCAAGCAGCTCGGCGAGGTTCTCTTTGAAAAGCTCATGCTCCCGACCGCAAAAAAGACCAAAACGGGCTATTCCACAAACGCCGAGGTGCTTGAAAAGCTCCGCAAATACCACCCGATCATCGACGATATACTCGATTACAGACAGGTAAGCAAGCTCAAGAGCACGTACGTCGACGGTCTCTTAAAGAGCGCCGACGAAAACGGCAAATGCCACACCACCTTCAAGCAAACGGGAACGGCAACGGGACGTCTTTCCTCGGTCAACCCCAACCTGCAGAACATTCCGATAAGAACCGAGGCAGGCAGACGCTTCCGTGAATATTTTATCTCTAACGATAGCGGCAAGGTGCTCATCGATGCCGACTATTCACAGATCGAGCTCCGCGTGCTCGCGCACGTCTCGAGTGACGAAAATATGATCGAAGCCTTCCTCTCGGGCGAGGATATCCACACCGCAACCTCCTGCCGCGTCTTCGGCGTTACGCCCTCGGAGGTCACGATCGAGATGCGAAAGAGAGCCAAGGCGGTTAACTTCGGTATCCTTTACGGAATGGGCGAATTTTCGCTTGCGGAGGACCTTAAGATATCTCGCGCCAAGGCAAAGGAGTATATTGACAGCTACCTTGCAAGCTACCCGGGCATCAACGAGTATCTGCACAACGTCGCCAAGAACGCAAGAGAGGACGGATACGTTACGACAATGCTCGGCAGACGCAGATATATCCCCGAGCTGTCGTCGACCAATAAAAATCTCCAGAATTTCGGCGAGCGAGTCGCAAGAAACAGCCCGATTCAGGGCAGCAGCGCCGATATCATCAAAATAGCCATGATAAACGTCGACAAAGCGCTCCGCAAGCACGGAAAGGGAGCAAAGCTGCTCCTGCAGGTCCACGACGAGCTGCTCATCGAAAGTCCGCGCGAATGCGCCGGGGAGATCCTTGAAATACTCCGAACCGAAATGGAAAATGCCGTCAAGCTGGCAGTTCCGCTTAAGGTCGACGCCCATATAGGCGAAAATTGGCTCGAATGCCATTGATAAAACAAAAAACAAAGCATATTCCCCGACTCGTCGGGGAATATGCTTTTCCTTTAAAGCGAAGTGTATATACACTTGTATTTACAGAATACACAAAAATCGACCCAAAACCGCAAAATTTTGGTCTATTTTTGACCTTGTCACAGCCGCAAAAAAGTGATATACTCTAATCAATAAATAACAAAAAGAGGAAAAACCTTATGAAAACCTTGAAAAAATATCTCCATCGGTATTTTATCGACGCTATGGGCGCTATGGCGCTCGGACTTTTCGCCTCGTTGCTTATCGGCACGATCTTCGGCACAGTCGGCGGCTACGTCAAGATCGCGTGGCTCGCAAACGCGCTGAATACCATAGCCACCTATGCCAAGGCGGCAACGGGAATGGCTATCGGTGTCGCTATCGCGTATAAGCTCGGCGCACATCCCCTCGTTATGTTCTCCTGCGCGGCAGTCGGCGCTATGTCAAACGCTATGGGCGCAGTCGTAAACGGCGGCGCTATCGGAGCTTGGGCGGTGACCGCCAATACCACGGGCAACGGAGTCTTTTACAGCGCAGGCCCCGCAGGTGCGTTCTTCGCGGTAATAATCGCTTGCGAGATCGGAATGCTCGTATCGAAAAAGACCAAGGTCGACATACTCGTCACCCCCGTCGTCACTCTCACCGTGGGCTTTGCGGCAAGCTGGCTGCTCTGCCCGATCGTATCCTACGTAATGTATTATCTCGGCGTATTCATCGCCACGGCTACCACCTTCCAGCCTCTGCTTATGGGCATAGTCGTGTCGGTAGTGGTCGGAATCATTCTCACTCTTCCGATCTCGAGCGCGGCGATATGTGCTATGATCTTCTCCTCGTCTGCCCTTGAGGTCGCGGTAATGAACGGAACGAGTGAGGGATTTTTGCTCGCAGGCGGCGCGGCGGCAGTCGGATGCTGCGCGCAGATGGTGGGCTTTGCCGCATCAAGCTTCAGAGAAAACAAGTGGGGCGGCATTATCTCACAGGGACTCGGCACTTCGATGCTCCAGATGGGAAACATCTGTAAAAATCCTCGCATCTGGATACCTCCCACGCTCGCGGCAGCGATCGTCGGACCCCTCTCCACAATGGTCTTCAAGCTTTATTGCACGGGCGTTTCTGCAGGAATGGGAACCTGCGGTCTCGTCGGCCCTATCGGTATCATCGCAGATACAAAATCCTCACCTATGATGTGGATAGGACTCATCCTTTGCTGCATCGTTCTCCCCGCGGCACTCTCCTTGCTTTTCAGCGAAATCTTGCGTAAGATCGGCTGGATCAAAAAGGATGATATGCTTTTAACCGAATAAAAAACATCCATACGCCGAGCGCTGCAAACACACCGCTCGGCGTAATTTTTATTAATTCAGCCAATCACTTGCAAAATTATCCAAAACGTGTTATAATGAAAGTGCAGGGTAAGTAACCGTAGAATCATAAGTAGGAGGATTAGGAAATGAATAATAAGAAAAAAAGAAGAATATTTGCTTGTTTAATTGTTTGTGTAATAATCGCAACTCTCATTTGCTTAGCTTCGTGTTCAAATAAACGGCGCTTTGACATGGATGACATGGAATGGATGCTTGGAAAAACATCCTCTGAGATCGAAGAAAGATACGGATCATTTGACTTTATTCGAGGTCATAAAGAAAAAAGCGAAGATGGAAACTATTATTCTGCAGGTTGTTGTTATGAAGTGAAAGAGAAACGCGTTGGACCTTTTGGAACAGATCCAGCCGTATATTTTCAAATCCATTTTGATTCAGAAGGCCGCGCATATCGATTTATATACCCTTGGTATATTCCGGCATAATCTTATAAAACATAGCGCCCGGCGCCTTCGCGGCGCTGGGTTTTTCTTGACATCGTATCTTTTTTATGATACAATAATATATCACCACGCCCCACGGCAGATCGGAGAGAATATGAACTCACAAGAAATAATGCAAATACTCGAAGAGAGAAGAACCTACCGCCGCTTTGACGAAAGCAGACAAATACCCGACGAGGTCGTCGCCGATATGAAAAGGGCGGCACAGCTCGCGTCCTCCGCGATGAACCGCCAGCCCCTCCGCTATATCTATATCCGCACCCCCGAGACCGTCAACCGTGTATTCGACATCACAAGCTGGGGCGGAGCACTTCCGAACGGAGAAGGAAGACCCAAAGCAGGCGAAAGACCGACTCTGTTCGTGGCAATACTCTCCGAAAAGGCACTCCAATCAAAATATACCGCCTTCGACGAAGGACTTGCCGCCTCCAATCTCACGCTTTCCGCCTATGCCCACGGAGTCGGCTCGTGTATTCTCGGAAGCGTCAACGCCGAGAAGCTCCGCGACCTGCTTAAAATCGACGAAAGCCTTGATATAAGCTGTGTCATCGGCTTCGGCTACCCGACTCACAAGAGCACCGTCACCGAGATCAGCGCCGACGGCGACGTAAAATACCGCCTCGACGAAAACTGCGACTATATAGTCCCAAAAAAGAAGATCGAGGACACGGCAACCGAGATCTGAGGCATATTTCCGTTGCCAAAATATAAATTGTTAATTTTTCAAAAACCTATTGAAAATAGGGAAAGAATCTGTTATAATATATAGAGGTCTTGATCGACCGACAAATAAATAGCTGAAAATGCAGCCGTGTGCTGCGAAACGAGGTCATACCAGCCGGGGATTTAGCGGAGCCCTGTACCTGAAATCCGCTACAGCAGGGGTGGATCCCGCATTTGAGGGCTGAGTCTTTACGAATTGAGTCATATCCTCTGTGTTGAGAGGCGGGTCTTGCGCAATCGGGAGCTGTGAACCATGTCAGATGGGGAACCAAGCAGCATTAAGCGGTTAACCCGATGTGCCGCGAGGGTGCCTGCCTTGAGCAGTGGGTATGAAGATCGCGTGGAGATAAGGTTCGACTTTGCGGTGTATGGTCTCGTTTTGCAACAGACGGTTGCTTTATTATCACAAAAAAATCATTCAAAGGAGGTAAATATGCATCAGGCACTGTATAGAAAATGGCGTCCCCGCAGCTTTGACGAGGTTCAGGGACAGGAGCATATAACCTCCATACTGAAATACGAGGTCGCCAACAATAAATTCTCGCACGCATATCTTTTCTGCGGCTCGCGCGGAACGGGAAAAACGTCCTGCGCGAAAATACTCGCCAAAGCGGTCAACTGCCTTGACTCAAAGGACGGCAATCCTTGCGGTAAGTGCGAGGCTTGTCTGGCTATCGACTCGGGCGCGGCGACCGACGTGCTCGAAATGGACGCCGCATCGAACAACGGCGTCGACAATATTCGTGACATTCGCGACGAGGTCGTATATTCGCCCTCGAATCTCAAATACAGAGTTTATATCATCGACGAGGTACATATGCTTTCGACAAGCGCGTTCAACGCTCTGTTGAAAACGCTTGAAGAGCCTCCCGAGCACGTCGTGTTCATTCTTGCGACCACCGAGCTCCATAAGCTGCCCGCAACCATCATTTCGCGTTGCCAGCGCTTCGATTTCCGCCGTATCACCACCGAGGTGCTGGGAAATCACCTCCTTCGCATAGCCAAGGCAGAGGGCATCGAGCTCGAGGACTCCGCCGCCATATTGCTTGCAAAGCAGGCGCAGGGAGGAATGCGAGATGCGATCAGCCTGCTCGATCTTTGTGCGGGAAGCCGCGAGAGGATCGACGAGGAGCTCGTAAACCTCACGGTAGGTAAGATCGGCAGAGAAAATATGCTCGCCGTCGTCAAGGCGATCGCGCAAAAGGACTACGAAACGATCTTCGCCGCAGTCGACGAAACGGTAAGATCGTCAAGAGATATAACGGTTTTCTGGCAGGATCTCATTTCGGTATATCGCGACCTGCTCGTCGTTAAAACGTCAAGCAACGCCACGCGCTATCTTGACCTGACCGATAGTGAAACGCAAGCGCTCACGAGCCTCGCCGCACTATTTACGACCGAAAGACTGTCGTATCATTGCGGTATGCTTCAGGACGCCCTGCTTGCGATGCAAAAGGCAAACGCGGTGCGTAGGATCACCGCCGAGCTCACGCTCGTGAGAATGTGCGACGAGAGACTGTCAAGCTCCCCCGAAGCGATGCTTGCAAGAATATCAAATATAGAATCGAATATAGCCACGGGCAATTTTACCGCACAGACGACAGCGCCCCAAGCTCAAACAGAAGCCGAGCAAGCGCCTAAAAAGCCGCGCAGAGCCCAAGCCCCCGTACCCTCGGACGACGATGACGATATGTTCCGCGGCGACGCACCGGGAATGACGGTATCTGCACCTAAAAAAGAGGTAGCCCCGACAACACCGACCGCGAGAAGAAGCACGCCACGTCAAGTGCCCGAACCCACGGGCAGCGTACGAACCTTGAAGCCGTTCAGAAATCGCGCCGAGGTGCTCGAAAAAATGGAAGCGGCAAGCGCTATGCAAGCGTCGTTCTTCAAGCGCGCTAAATGGTATACCGACGAGGGCGGCAAAATAGTTCTGAAATTTGAAAACCAATTCGACCTTAGCAATATGACCTTTTTCGACGGAGAGGCGTTTTTCCTGAAGATTGCCTCGTCGGTCCTCGGCAGAGCCTTGACAAAGGCAGATCTTGTATGCGAATGCGATACCGAGAAGAAGACCGACAGCGTCATAGATAAGATTCTCGAAGCGGCAGAAGAATAAATAAAAACGATTAAAGGAGACATAAAAATGAGAGCAAACATACCGAAGGGAATGGGCGGCGGCGCCCAGAATATGCAGGCAATGCTTCGTCAGGCACAGAAGATGCAGGAGGATATGGCAGCGCTTCAGGAGGACCTTGACGCACGCGAATACGAGATCAAGGCAGGCGGCGGCGTAGTTGCCGTAAAGATCAACGGTAAAAAGGAGATCCTTTCTATCGACATCCAGCCCGAGATCGTCGATCCCGACGACGTAGAGACCCTGTCCGACATTCTCACCGCGGCGGTCAACGAGGCGATCAAGAGAGTAGAGACTACCAACGCGCAGGAAATGGACAAGATCACCAAGGGTATGAATATGCCCGGAATGTTCTGATATGGCAGAATATATCGAGTCGCTCCAGAAGCTTGCGGAGCAGTTCGGCAGACTTGACGGCGTGGGCAGAAAGAACGCTATGAAAATGGCGTTTTCGGTGCTCGATATGACCGACGAGGAGGCAAGCGAATTCGCCGCAGCTATTCTTGACGCGAAAGCGAAGATACACCTTTGCCCGATCTGTCAGAATATAACCGACAAGGAGATCTGCCCGATCTGTGCCGACCTGCAAAGAGACAGAAAAACCGTCTGCGTAGTCTCCGACCCCAAGGTCGTCATATCTATGGAAAAGGTAAGGGAATATAAGGGACTTTATCACGTCCTCCACGGAGTTATCTCGCCCACCAACGGCGTCACTCCCGAAAAGCTCAAGATACGCGAGCTGCTCGCGAGACTTAACGAGGGAGAGATCGAGGAGGTCATAGTTGCGACCAATCCAACGGTCGAAGGCGAGGTCACGGCAATGTATCTTGCCCGACTGCTCAAGCCGATTGGAATAAAGGTCACAAGGCTCGCGTACGGCGTGCCGATGGGAAGCGACCTTGAATACGCGGACGAAATAACACTGTTCCGTGCCCTCGAGGGAAGACGAGATTTTTAAAAGCTTAAACGGGCGAACCTTGTTCGCCCATAAGTTGTTTTCACCTGATTTTATAAACCAAGGAAGTCAGCGTGAAGGTAAGGTCACTTTTATAGGTAATTATACTGCTTCACGCACGAATTTTGCCTCGTCGGCAAAATTCAACGATTACTGTTTGTGCCGCCGTAAACGGCGGATGGAGATCAGCGTGAAGGTAAGGTCACTTTTATAGGTAATTATACTGCTTCACGCACGAATTTTGCCTCGTCGGCAAAATTCAACGATTACTGTTTGTGCCGCCGTAAACGGCGGATGGAGTTCGAAATGAAATACATAAACCAAAACTACGACGAAGAACGCGCCCTGTACGGCGTTGAGGATGCAGAGATCATAAATTGCACCTTCGCAGGCGAAGCAGACGGCGAAAGTGCGCTAAAGGAGTGCAGACGCATCAAGGTTGAGAGCTGTCTGTTTGAATTGCGTTACCCCTTTTGGCACGTAAACGGCGCAGAAATATCCAACATCACCATGACCGAGACCTGCCGAGCTGCACTTTGGTACGACGATCGCGTAAATATCGAAAAAAGCACGCTCCACGGCATAAAAGCGCTCCGTGAGTGCAAAAACGTCACGCTTTCCGAGTGCGACGTCGATAGCGCGGAGTTCGGTTGGAGATGCTCGGATATTACCGTCAAAAACACCACCGTTAACTCCCAATATCCATTTTTTGAGTGCAAGAATATGCAGCTTTCCGAGTTTACCCTCTCTGGCAAGTATTCCTTCCAGTACGTCGAAAACGTCGAGATCAGAAATTCCAATCTCAAGACCAAGGATGCCTTCTGGCACGCTAAGGACGTCACCGTTTACGACAGTGTCATCGAAGGCGAATATCTCGGCTGGTATTCCGAAAATTTGCGACTCGTCCGTTGTCATATCAAGGGCACCCAGCCCCTCTGCTATTGCAAGAATCTTGTCTTGGAGGACTGCACCACCGAGGGCTGCGACCTCTCGTTTGAAAACAGCGAGGTCAGAGCGACGGTAAACGGCGATATCGTCAGCGTCAAGAATCCCGTCAGCGGCTTTGTCAGAGCAGACAGCATCGGCGAGATCATCTGGGACGAAAAGCATAAAAAATCATCCACCTGCAAAATAGAGTGCGCGGTGAAAATATAACGAAAAAGATCATCTCCCGTCCTGCTTTGGACGGGAGATGATCTTTTTGATCTTTATTTGTTCTTCTTCAATACTCTTTTTACGAAATTTTCAAGGGATCTGTTAGCGGCGCCTGCTTTACTGTCGTAGTATCCTGCGAGCTCGTATCCGCTGGTCTCGCTGGTAACGTAGGGGAGCATGTAGAGTATGTCGCCCGCGGCGTTTTCAAAGGTCTGACCGAAATCAGTGCAAACGCTGTCCCAAACCACCTCAAGCATACGTCTGTCGTCGGGATTGTCGGCGACCTGCTTGCCGAGAAGCTTCTGGTAGAAGGCGACCTTTACGCCGTCGCTGTAATATGCGAGCATTTCGATCGTCTCTCCAACCATCTCCGCGTTTTCAAGGTATGCGGGGATAGCAAGATATCCGCCCCACTGCAATGAATGGTACTCGGTCTGATTTGTGTCGTATAAAGGATAGGGAACTACGCCGAAATCGATATCGTAATTGAGATATTCGGTAAGCTGATTGGTAGACGAAAGCGTCATAAGCGCTCGGTTGGACGTGAACGGGACCGTAATTTCAAAGGACCAATAATCCACGCAAGCGTAATCAGACGAGGCAAGATCCTTGAGCTTACCGACAAGAGCTATTGTCTTGTCCTTGTTTTCATCGTTGTAGAACGAGACCGCGTAGTTGCCTTGATCGTTCAGCTCAACGAGATTGATACCGCATCCCTCAAGGAAACCGCACCACGGAACCCACTGAAGTCCCGTAAAGCCGTATTGGTTCTTCTCAACGCTGCCGTTGTCTATATACGCCACCTTGGCAAGATCGATCATCTGATCGATCGTCCACTCGTAGTCGTCGACCATCTGGTAAAGGCTCTTGTCAAGCACGTCGTCGTACTTTTCGAGAATAGTTTTGTTGAACGAGATCACGTGAGTGTCGAGAATGTTAAAGTCGTTGAATCCAAGAAAATACATATCGTTGATCGCCAGCGAATCCATAAATTCCTGATTCCAATAATCAGCGTCGAGGTCTATACCGGGCATATCGTTGAATTGATACAGGAATCCGTCGGAAACAAGGCCTGCGACGTTGATGCTGACGTGGGTCATCATAAGGTCTATAGCGCCCGATTTGGTCTTGACGGAGTTCTTGAACGCCTCGGAATAATCCGCTTCGGTGTTGTACCAAGCGTAGAGCTCGACTCCGAGATAATTGCGGATATCTTCCTGACGGGCAAACAATGCCGCCGACAAAACGTCGTTTCCGCTTTCCTCTACCCAATAGTTACCGATAGGATTGCAAGCGCCCTCAAGATAAAGATAAAATATGTCGTCGTAATTTTTCTTTTCAATGTCGGGAACGTCGGGAGCCGCCTCGGTGACCTGCTCCGAGGTATCGTCCGAGGCACCGTTTCCGCCTCCGCCCGAAGCAGTTGTTTCGTCGGTCGAATTTGACGCGTCGCACGCGGCAAAGACAGAAAAAACAGAAAGGATCGCTAATATAAGAGCCAATGTTTTAAGCTTAAGTTTCATAAAAGTTCCTCCGCTTGTATTTTTTGGTTTCTCTGAACTCATTATAATATGAAATGGCTGGTATGTCAAGAGCCGATCGGCATAATTATTTGAAACCGAGAACCGTATGATCATTTAAAATCAAACACGACCTTGTCGCCCTCAATCTTGAGTCTTGCGTTGAAAAGCTTGCCGTTTTTGGAGGTAAATCCTTGTATTTCAGAGGTCTTTCCCTCGGCAAGCAGCTTGCGTGCGTTGCTGATCGAGATCGGGCGCTTGCAAATAAAGCTGCCAAATCGGAATTTGCATCCTTCCTTGTATCCCATACAGCCGTAACCGTATCTTCCGCGGACAACGTCCCTTTGACACACGGGGCATTTGCCTACGAGATCGCCGTAGAATCCCGTGTCGGTGTCAAGCTCGATCGGGGCTTCGCGGCGGTCAAAGACCGCGGAGATCTCGTCGCACGCCTGCTTGACGCTCTCGTCGACGGTCATCGTACCGCGATAGACCTTTTTGAGTGCCTGACCAAGCACGCTGGTCTTGTATTTGTCCATCGAAATGTTCATCTGCGAGAGCTGCTCGATGAGATATTCGCCGCCGGGCAGGATCGTGTAAACGTCCTTTTTGAGCTCAATGTATCCCGACTTGCGCGCGTTGTCGATAATACCCGTGCGCGTCGCCTCGGTGCCAAGCTCAAGACCCTCGAATATCGCTCTGTAATCCTCCTCGTCGTTTTCGACCTCGGAGGAAAGCTCCTCGCCCGATTCCGCGGCGGCTTTTTCCTTTTCGGCAAGCGCCGCCTTGTCTTCACGGAAGGGATTTTTCAGATAGTTGTTGAGCGTTTCTATGGTGTAGTGACGGGGAGGGGAGGTCTGCTTTTCGACGGGATGGAAGTTGATATTCACCTCGTCACCCTTTTCAAGCGGCGGCAGGATCTTATCCTTTCTCTCGCTGTCGTCGAATCGCAAAAATCCGCGTTGGATTATCATCATTCCCTTGAGAGTAAATTGCTCGTATCCGCCAACGTCAATGACGATCTCGGTCTTTTGAGCAAGACATTCTTCTTCGCAGAATACCGAAACGAATCGGCGGAAAACCGTCTGATATACCTGCATCTCCTTTTCGGAAAGATGCTCTTTTTTGGGTATCTTGTAGGTCGGAGTCAGCGCCGAGTGGCTTTCGATCTTCGAGTCGTCGAAGATCGTCTTTTTGTCCTTGAAAACGACGGGATAGCCCAAGTGCTTGATGTTTGAAATGATCTTTTTGATCTTGTCCTTTTCATTTGTAGCAAGATATTCCGAGTTTGTACGGGGATAGGTGAGATATCCCTCCTCGTAAAGCTTCTGAACTATCGCAAGGCTCTCCGCCATCGACATTTTGTACTTTTTGCCAAGAAGATTTTGAAGCTTTGATAGTGAAAAGAGCTTTCCTGGGTTGACTGTCTCCTTTTTCGTCTTTTTGGATATTACGATAGCCTTGCTCGCGTTGTATTTGGCACAGAGCGCTTCAGCCCGGGCACGCTTGTCCTTGTCGAATTTCTCTTTGCTGACGAGCTCGATCTCCTCGCCCTTCGTCGCCTCCTTGGAGACTGCGGCGAGATAGATATCGGGAACGAAGTTGCGTATCGCCATATCTCTGTCGTATATCGCGCGAACGATAGGTACTATAACTCGGCCAACGCGCAAAAGCGTGCCGCATTTAAGCGTTGCAAATCGGGTAAGATTAACACCGTAAAGCCAATCGATATACGTCCTCGCAAAGCCCTCGTCGGCGAGATTCTGATACTCATCCTCGCCCTTCATCTCGATAAGTGCTTTTCCGACCGTCTCGGGAGTCTGATCGGGCAGCCAGAGCCGCATAAATTTCTTGCTCGGATCGGCAAGAGCGCCGGTATTCATCACACAAAGACGAATGATTATCTCACCCTCGCGGTCCGAGTCTCCCGCGTTTACTATACAGGTAACGTCGGGTCTCAGACAAAGATATTTTATCGTTTCAAACTGTCGCTCAACCCCGGCATCGACCTTTTTGTCTGCCCCTGCGCGAAGCTTGTATTTGAATTCCGAGGGGAAGCAGGGAAGATTGTCAAGCGTCCATCTCGCGCTTGCGTCTCCGCCCGTGTAATCCTCAATATCGCACAAAGAAAAAAGGTGACCGAACGCCCACGTAACTACGTAGTCGCCACCCTCAAAATATCCGTTTTTCTTTGATAAAGCCGCGCCGCCGTTTTCGACGATACCCGCAACGATATTTCGCGCAAGGCTCGGCTTTTCAGCAATTATTAACGTCATGATCTATCCGTCCGAAGATATTTTTCTGATACTATCATTTTATCATAGTGCCGAGTATTTGTCAACAAAAAAAGCCCCTTGTTTGTTCATTGTCAATAAAATATGTGTAAATTAACTGATTGTCGGAAATAATCTTTGTTGAATTTGTCCTGTCGGGACGTGGAAATTTTGGCGGGAAAGCATTGACAAGTTAAGCAAATTATAGTATAATTAATTTGTATGTGCTGACATTATAGTATAAATAATGTATAAGATATGCGAGGCAAACGACGTAATGCGTCGCAAAAAGAAATGGAGATTTTATGAGAGATTACGTAATTTTTACAGACTCGTCCTGCGATCTTCCCACTTCCTTGGTAAAGGAATGGGGAATAGAAATGCTCTCGCTTGAAGTAAACATCGAGGGTATTGGAACCTTCCTTAACCACGAGATCGAGCCCGCAAAATTTTACGGATACCTTCGAGACAAGCGCCCCGTAAAGACTGCTGCGGCAAATATGGAGGGCTTCGTAAATGCATTTGAGAAAATAGTATCCGAGGGCAAGGATATCCTTTATATAGGATTTTCCACGGGACTTTCCGCGACCTACGTTGCAGGAAAGAACGCAGCCGAGGAGGTAATGGAAAAGCACCCCGAATGTAAGATCCTCACGGTCGACTCGCTCTGCGCGGCACTCGGTCAGGGTCTGCTTGTAAAATATGCGGTGGATAAGAAAAACATGGGAGCAACTCTCGAGGAGCTTGCGGCGTACGTCGAGGGACTTAAGCTCAACCTTGCACACTGGTTCACGGTCGAGGATCTTTTCTTCCTCAAGCGCGGCGGACGCGTATCCGCTGCGACCGCAGTTATGGGAACTGTCCTTCAGATCAAGCCCGTAATGCACGTTGATAACGACGGAAAGCTTATCAATATGGCAAAGGCGAGGGGCAGAGACGCATCTATCAAGGCTCTCGTTGAAAGAATGAAGCAGACCGTGATTGATCCCGAAAGGCAGACCGTATATATCTGCCACGGCGACTGCTATGACGATGCAAAGAAGCTTGCCGATATGGTCACCGCTGAATTCGGCATCACCGATATACTTATCGACTACGTAGGTCCCGTTATCGGAGCTCATTCGGGTCCCGGCACTCTTGCGCTGTTCTTCATCGGAAGAGAAAGATAATACGGTATACTACCGAAGTCAAAAAATATTTGAGATACCGCACAAGCGGCGTAGTGGAGTTCAGCGTGAAAGGCACTTTGCATTTATAGGCAATTCAACTGCTTCACACACGAATTTTGCCGATGGCAAAATTCACCGATTATTATTTGTGGAGATATAAAATGGGTATAACAGGACAATTATATCGCAGTATGGTGCTTTCGGGCGCGGCAATGCTGAGCGATAGAAAAGAAGAGATAAACAATCTGAACGTATTTCCCGTTCCCGACGGAGATACGGGTATAAATATGAGCCTTACGATGAGCACGGTAGGACAGGCGTCCGCAGAGCTCCCCGTAGGCGAGTGTGCCGATAAGGTTGCAGGACTTATGCTTCGTTCGGCAAGAGGAAACAGCGGCGCGATCCTCTCTCTGTTCTTCAGAGGAATAGGAAAAGCACTCAAGGGCGTATCCGAAGCAGAGCCCAAGGAGCTCGTTGAGGCGTTCAAGAGAGGTACTACCGAAGCATACCGCGCAGTAATGAAGCCCACCGAGGGCACGATTCTCACGGTTATGAGAGTAGCGGGCGAGGGAGCTGAAAAGGCATACACTGCGAATAAGAGCATCAGTGTAAACGAGCTCTTCAAGGTTCTCATCGACAGCGCCGAGGTAGCATTGGCGCAGACCCCCGATATGCTTCCCGTGCTTAAGCAGACGGGAGTCGTCGACGCAGGCGGCGCGGGCTTTGTCTGCGTGCTTAAGGGAATGAGAATGGCACTTGAGGGAGATCCTTACGTAGCCAAGAATGCTCCCGTGGACGAGAGCAGCGCACCCGCAGAGGTCGCAGGCGCGGATTTTGCGGACTTCAATACCGAGGACATCACCTTCGGCTATTGTACCGAATGTATAGTTGACAAAAACGAAAAGTATCTCGGCGAGGACACCTCGGGCGAGCTTTACGAGTTTATAAAGAGCATCGGAGACAGCGCCGTGTTCGTAGATGACGAGAGCATCATCAAGCTCCACATACATACGAACGATCCGGGCGCAGTTCTCACAAAGGCTATCGAATTTGGAAGTCTTGCAACGGTAAAGATCGAGAATATGAGAAATCAGCACACCGCGCTTACGAGCGAGGCGGCTGCATCCGAGAGCAACAAGACCGACAAGAAAAAGGTAGCTATTGAGAAGAAGTACGGATTTGTCAGCGTATGTATGGGCGAAGGCGTAAGCGAGATGTTCCGCGACGTCGGAGTTGATAATATCATCACGGGCGGACAGACTATGAATCCCAGCACGCAGGATATTATCGACGCAGTAATGAAGACCCCCTCCGAGTACGTCTTCGTTATGCCTAACAATAAGAATATCTGTATGGTAGCAAGACAAGCGTCGGAGATCATCACCGAGCGCAAGGTCGTTGTAATTCCCACGGAGACCGTGCCTCAGGGTATGGCGGCTATGATCGCGTACAACCCCGATGCAGAGGCAGAGGACGTCGAAAGGGAAATGAACGACGCGGCAAAGATGGTAACGTCAATGTCGGTAACCTTTGCCGTCAGAGATACCGAGATCGACCGCTTCAAGATCAAAAAAGGACAGTTCCTCGGTCTTGTTGAAAACAAGATCGCCTGCGTGAGCAACGAGAGCTTCGATTGCGTAAAGCAGCTCACCAGAGGAATGACGGGCGCCGTGTACGTCACCGTATTTTACGGCGAGGACGTAAGCGAGGAGACCGCAAACAAGGTCGCTGAAATGATCTCGAATAAAGTCGGAGAGGACTGCGAAGTAGCAGTTCTTTACGGCGGCCAGCCCCTTTACGATTATATAATTTCTGTTGAATAAACAAAAAACCGAGTGCATCGCACTCGGTTTTTTATTATTAAATCAACCCCAACTTGACAAAAGCATTGTAAATGCCATCGTCATTAATGTGAGTCGTGACGATATCGGCCGCCGCCTTGACGTCGTCCGAGCCGTTTCCCATACAAACGCCGACTCCCGCCGCCTTGATCATCTCAAGATCGTTTCCGCTGTCGCCCACGGCGATCGAATTTTTCATCGGTGCGCCTACCGCCGTCATAAATTTTTCGATGCCTACCGCCTTGTTGACTCCGTCAAAGGTTATCTCGCCGTGATATAAGCTCTGCCCCGAGCCAAGACTGTAGCTGACGACGTAATAATAATCGCCAAGCTCGGCTCTGACCTCCTCGATCGAGAGAGGGGAATAGTAATAAGCGGCTTTTTCAACACATTCGAGCGCCTTGGGGTCTTCAACGATCTCGGTGTTTCCGAAAACGCTGTCGAGCGTGACCTTGCCCGCACCCTCGGACTCAAAATGCGCGTATATCCGGTCGTAGCACCACCTCAAAGCGATCAAGCGATCGGTGCTCTGCAAAAAATACGGGATCTTATACTTGTCGAAGAAATCTATCATTTCCGACAGCTTTTCGCGCGACGGACGGCTCTCGAATATCACCTTACCGCCGTATTCGATGTACGCGCCCGACGAAGCGACCATACCGTCAAAATCTATCTTTTCAAACAAGAATTTGTGTATCTGTGACTTCTGTCTGCCCGTGGCAAGCATTACTTTATGCCCGTTAGCCTGCGCTTTTTTCAGCGCGCAAACGGCGGACTCGGGTATCTCGCCCATAAAATTGACGAGCGTTCCGTCAACGTCAAGAAAAATATATTTCGTTTCCATTTTCATCATTTCCTTGTGGTATTCAGAGCGACGCTCCGACGGACAAATTATATCAAATTATTCGTCGGATGTCAAGATGAAACGTGGAAAAGACGAAGATCTTACTGCTTGTTCTGATCTTGCTGTGCCTCAAGCTTCTTTTTGCGCTTTTTCTTTGCCGAGGATACGCATATTATCACGATCACAGCGGAGACCACACCGCAGAATACCGTAAAGGGAAGGCAAGCAACGAAAACGATAAGAATGCCCTGGCATATCGTCAGGAAGAAATCCCAACCGCCTGTGAGAGCACCTAACAGAGCCTCTCCGAAGGTCTCCTCATCTTCTTCGGTGTATTCCTTGACCTCACTGATATTGAGGTGGATCGTGGAATAAGCAACCTTGCTGTCGTACAAACGGATCTGTGTTTCGTAAGCCTCGATCTCCGCGATGACCTCGTAAAGCTTATCCTGAAGCTCAAGCAGATAGTTTATGTCTCCGTATTCGGTGTACTCGTCGTAAAGCTTCTGCAAGGATTCCTTCTGCATCTCGAGCACTTCAATGCGGGATTTTATGTCGTAATAGGTAGAGGTCACCTCGTCGGACGAGCTGGAGGAGGAGGTAACGTTGACGATACCGTCGATGCCCTTGCTGAAGCCGTCAAAGCTTTGTGCAGGAATACGCAGAGTATAATTTGCATAGCGGTAAGTTCCTTTGTTCGTAAGGCTTTTGCCCGATACGGAGGAGCTTTCGACGTATCCGCCGAGGTCGATGCAGAGCTGCTCGATCATTTTGACCGCCTCTTCAAAGTCGGTCGCCTGCGCGGATATGTTTGCGGTCTTGATTATCTTGCGCTCGTATTCCGAGTCGTTCTCGATCCCGTTGCCGCCGAGGTCGACGTCAAGATAGGAGTCGTCCTTGATCGACGGCGCAGACTCGTAGTCCTCTGCAAAGCCGTTTCCGCTTTTTGCATCGCAAGAAGCGAAGGCAAGCACGAGCATAAGTGCCATAGCAAAACACATTGCAACAGTAAAAATTCTTTTCTTCATAATAATATCCGTCCTTTCAGACAATTTTTAGTGAGACGTTGCATATCCAAAACCAACAGAACGCAAAAAAGCGACTTTATAAGCAGGATTTGAAGCAATTATTCGCCTTCTACCTATAAAGTCGCTGTTTTTTGTGAAAGGTTACAGTTTTTTTCTAAAAAAATATTTTTTTTTGGAAATCTATCCTTCACGATTCACGTTTAAGCCATTTGATTATTTTTGAACACCGTATGCCTCGCCTTGATATTCATCCATAAACCATTCGGCAACCTTGGACATCTTGATAGCGATCTTGTCGCCCTCAAATGTGACGTACGCGTGCATATTTCCAAGGCTGTTATCGAGGATGTAAACGCGAATGTGCAAGGTGCTATCGTTGATCCACTCTGCCGAAGCAAAGGCGTTAAGACCGCGGTTTGCGGGCAGATTGATCTGATAGTCGTAATAATGATTCTCGGGGAACTCGAAGAATATGTTCTTCGCCATGCCGAAGGGCAAGGTTTTCTTTCCTCTCAAGGTGTCATAGTGCATTGCACCCTCTTCACCGTTGAATTCAAAGCTGACGGATGTCATTTGCATCGGGTTGTTGAAAAGGGAATATTCTACTCCGTTTACTCTCTGTGCTGCAGGCGAGGTGGTCGCGCCGTGGAGCGAGGTGACCTTCAGTCCCGCAAGTCTCTCGGAGAGGAGAGCCTGTGCGGCATCGTCGGGAGCATAGGGCTCACAGAGGTTATCAACTATATGCTTCTTTGCGATTTCAAAAACGTCTGCATAGTTAGGCTCACCTTGAGTGTCGGCAATGAAGACCGCTACGAGATCTTTTTCGGGCAATATCCAAGCGCACTCGCAACCCATTCCAAGAAAAGCGTAGCCTCCGCATTGTGTTACCCATACCTGATATCCGTAGCCATTGCCGTGGAGCAGGTCGGGATGAGGATACTGAGTGGTGTTGGCGATCTGATATTTGGTTGCCTCGTCAATGTAATCAGCGGGCAAAAGCTGCTTTCCGTGCGCTACGCCGCGATTTTTAACGAGAGTTGCAAAGCGAACGGTGTCGCGCAGAGATGCAAGCACGCCCGAGCCGCCCCAGGAGTGTCCGTCAGGTGACTGTATGCACCAAGCGTCCTCCGAAAATCCGATCTCGCGCAGACATACGTCCTTCAGATATTCAAGGAAGGGCTTGCCCGTCACACGCTCGACTATACAATCCAACATATAGGTTCCGCAGGTGTCGTAAATAAATCTTGTTCCGGGACGCACCTGAGGGGGCTTGTTGAAGAAGCTGTATTCCCAATCGGGAACGAAGCGGCCGTATGTCTCCTGATCAAACGGAGTTGCCATCATCAGAAGGTGTCGTACAGTTGCCTCGGCTATATAAGGATGAAGATTTTCGGGAAGCTTATCAGGAAAATATTTGTAAACGGGATCGTCAAGCGAGACCTTGCCCTCGGCGATAAGCGCGCCTATTGCCATTGAGGTGTAGGTTTTGCTTGTTGAATACATTCTGTGGAGAAATTTCTCGTCTACGGGAGCATAATATCCTTCAGCGAAGATCTTGTCGTTACGAAGAAAGGCGAAGCCGTGCATCATTATGCCGCGAGCCTCAAGCTCGTCAATAAAAGCATGAATATTTTCGTAATGAACACCGCACTCGGCGGGGGAGGCAAATCCAAAATTATCCTTGTTCATATTAGTTCCTTCCGCCGCATTAGCGGCACAAATAACAATTTGATTTTTCAGCAGATACAGACGAGCATTTTACTTCAGCTTGCCGATAGCCGCGAGAATACCCTCGAGATTTTCGCGGTATTTTGCCATCTTCGCTCTCTCGCCCTCAACGACTGCGGCAGGAGCCTTTGCAACGAAGCCCTCGTTGGAAAGCTTCTTTTCGATTCTTTCGATCTCGCCCTCAAGCTTCTTCTTTTCTCCCTCAAGACGAGCCTTTTCCTTTTCAAAATCAATGATATCGGAAAGGGGAAGGAAGATCGTAGCGGAGTCGGTTATTATCTGTACTGCGTTGTCTGCGCTGACCTCGTCCTCGGCAAACTTATCGGCAACGATAAGCTCGGAAGCGGACGCAAGACGCGCAAAGAACGCCTCTGCGGTAGCAAATACGTCAGCGTATCTCGTAGCAAGATAAACCTTAGCCTTCTTGGAGGGAGGAACGTTCATCTCGCTTCTGCGCGCTCTGATCGCCTTGATAGCGTCGATGATCTTGGTCATCTTCTCGGCATCGGCAGAGAAGCAGAGCGACTCGCAAGCCTTCGGATACTCGGAGATCATGATGCTCTCGCACTCGTGAGGCAGAGCCTGATATATCTCCTCGGTAATAAAGGGCATAAAGGGATGGAGCAGCTTGAGAATACCCTCAAGAACGTATGCGATAACGTTCTGGCAGACGAGATTTGCCTCGGTGTCCTTCTCGTTAAGACGAGCCTTTGCGAGCTCAATATACCAGTCGCAGAAGATATCCCAAGCAAAGCTGTAGATAGCACCAAGCGCAACGCCAACCTCAAAGTTGTCAAGATTGGTAACGACGTTTTCGCAAAGCGCGTTGAATTCGTTGAGTATCCACTTGTCCTCGATCGCGAGCTTGTCGGCGTCGGGGAGCTTGATCTCATCAATCGTCAGATTCATACGAACGAATCGTGACGCGTTCCAGAGCTTGTTAGCAAAGTTTCTCGCCGCCTCGATCTTCTCGTCGGAGAATCTCATATCGTTTCCGGGGGAGTTGCCCGTAGCAAGAGCAAAGCGGAGCGCATCCGCGCCGTACTGCTTGATGACCTCGAGAGGATCGATACCGTTACCGAGCGACTTGGACATCTTGCGGCCCTGCGCGTCGCGTACGAGACCGTGAATAAATACGGTGGAGAAGGGCTTTGCATCCATGTGCTCAAGACCCGAGAAGATCATACGCGATACCCAGAAGGTGATTATATCGTAGCCCGTAACGAGCACGTCGGTGGGATAATATCTCTTGAGATCCTCGGTCTGCTCGGGCCAACCGAGAGTAGAGAAGGGCCAAAGAGCCGACGAGAACCAGGTGTCAAGCACGTCCTCGTCCTGATGAACCTTGCCGCCGCACTTGGGGCAGGTATCGATGTCGACCTTGGAAACCGTCATCTCGCCACACTCGTCGCAGTAGAAGGCAGGAATTCTGTGACCCCACCAGAGCTGACGGGAGATGCACCAGTCGAGAATATTGTTCATCCAGTTAAAGTAGTTCTTCGAGAAACGCTCGGGAACGAAATTGATCTCACCCGACTCAACCGCCTCGATCGCAGGCTTTGCGAGAGGCTTCATCTTAACGAACCACTGGTCGCTTGTGAGAGGCTCGACCGTCGTACCGCAGCGGTAGCAAACGCCAACGTTGTGGTCGTGAGGCTCAACCTTAACGAGATAACCCTGCGCCTCAAGATCGGCAACGAGAGCCTTGCGGCAAGCGTATCTGTCCATACCCTCGTATTTGCCCGCGTAAGCGTTCATGGTCGCATCGTCGTTCATGACCTTGATCTGCTCAAGGTCGTGTCTCTGACCGACGAGGAAGTCGTTGGGGTCGTGCGCGGGCGTGATCTTAACGCAGCCCGTACCGAAGCCGATCTCAACGTAATCGTCCGCAATAACGGGAATCTCTCTGTTAACGATGGGGAGAAGAACCTTCTTGCCAATAAGATGCTTGGTGTTCTCATCCTCGGGGTTGACCGCGACCGCAGTATCACCGAACATAGTCTCGGGACGGGTGGTAGCAACCTCAACGTAGCCGTCCTCACCGATGATGGGATACTTGATGTGCCAGAAATATCCGGGCTGATCCTTGTATTCGACCTCCGCGTCGGAAAGCGCAGTCAGACAGCGAGGGCACCAGTTGATGATACGGTGACCGCGATAGATCAGTCCCTTGTCGTAAAGATTTACGAAGACCTCGCGAACCGCCTTTGAGCAGCCCTCGTCCATGGTAAATCTCTGTCTTGTCCAGTCGCACGAAGCGCCGAGCTTCTTGAGCTGACCCGTAATGCGAGCCTCGTATGTGTCCTTCCAGCCCCAAACGCGCTCAAGGAACTTCTCACGACCAAGATCGTATCTTGTCAATCCCTCGTCAACGCGAAGTCTCTCCTCAACCTTGATCTGCGTAGCAATGCCCGCGTGATCGGTGCCGGGAACCCAAAGCGTGTTGAAGCCCTGCATTCTCTTGTAACGAACGAGAATGTCCTGTAAGGTCTCGTCAAGTGCGTGACCCATGTGGAGCTGACCCGTGACGTTGGGAGGGGGAATTACTATCGAAAAAGAGGGATTGTTGTTGTTCTTGTCGGGCGTGAAATATCCCTTTTCACACCACTCGGCGTATATCCTGTCCTCAAACTCGGACGGCGAATACGTCTTCGGTAATTCATTGTAACTGTTCATTTTTTATATTTCCTTTCTGTTATTTACATTGTGTTATGCGGAGGATGCGTGCCTCCGGCGGCAAGCTTTTTTGGTAAAAAAGCTTGGCAAAAAACTTCCCCTATATTTTGGGTCCTTTTACAGTGCCGTAGAATTTTTTCAGCGGCAAGCCTCGAAAAAATTCCTCTCTATCGTTTCTTACTTATAAGGTGTTGAACCCAAGCCATCTCGCCCGTCTTAAAACCAATAATCAACCCGCCCGGTCGGCGAAGCCGACTTTTAAAATTAAAAGACACTCCATCATCAAAACGGAGAGGGGAATTCTTAAGGGGGAGAGAATGTTGAAGCAAGAGAAAATGCGGCTCGCTGCGTTTTTTCTTGCGAAACCCTCTCCACCTTAAGCGGCGTTCTTTTGGTTCGTTTTCTGCCGCCGTGGGCAGAAAATGAACACATAACCCATACAAACAAAAAAGCCCCGATGTAAAAACATCAGGACGTCAACACGCGGTACCACCTAATTTGCATCTGCCGTAGGGGCGGATTCCATATCCGCCCGAAAAATCGGACAAACACCACTCAAAAGCTCTAACGTCGCCACCGTCGCAGACTACTCAGCAAAAAAGCCTTCACCCGCACCACTCGCAAGCTACCTTCAACCGCCGCCCCTGTGGATTTTCACCAACCATCCACTCTCTGAAAGAGACCTGCGACCTACTCCTCTTGGTCATCGCGTTTAAATATGATAACACATTATAACACTTGTTTCCCGATTTGTCAACCGTTTTACCATAGTTTTTTGCCGATAAATTTGAACTGATGAAAAATATCAAAAAAATAATTTAAAAAAATTGAAAAAAGGGGTTGACAAATCGAAAATTGTTTGATATAATAGACAAGTCGTCAAGACGAAGTGAATATTTGCTGGTATGGCTCAGTCGGTAGAGCACGTCATTGGTAATGACGAGGTCATCAGTTCGATTCTGATTACCAGCTCCAAAATCCATCGCAAAAGCGGTGGATTTTTTGTTTCTGCTTCGCCACGGCTCAGTCGGTAGAGCACGTCATGGTAATGAAGACCTACGTTCGCTGCGCTCACTGTGCGAAATTGCTTCGCAATTATCGGGTCATCAGTTCGATTCTGATTACCAGCTCCAAAATCCATCGCAAAAGCGGTGGATTTTTTGTTTTCCTTGACATTTTCTTCAAACTATGCTACCATAGTTACAGAAAGGCGGTGAACTTATGAGCAATAAAGCAGGATCAATAGCTGTAATATGTATCTTAACTATTCTGCTGATAATTTCAGTAGCAATCTTCCTTTCGACTCAAAACTCATTGGACAATTTACAAAACGTTGATTCTTCCAACGATCAATTACCGGGAGCATCTGTTCTGGCAACAATTATTGGCTCGCTGACAGTATGGTTAGGCTTCATATTGGGTGAGTTCATCGTTTCTATGATAGGATTTGCCGGTTCCATCTTGGCAATTAAAATCGCCCCAAGTCGCGTCCTGAAGGGAATTTCCATCGGCTTTTTCGTTTTTTATTCATTGATTGCTCTAGTATCAACCGCCGCGATCGTTTTCGTTGTTATATCAATCGTATAACAGCAAAATTACCAATAAAAAAACTGCGCAACGCCATCGGCGTTGCGCTTTTTCATTTCTTCCTCCCTAACACAATCGGCAACACCGCCGCCAAGAAAAATATGCAGCAAACGAACGCCGCGTTCGAGTATCCTCGCCCCACTCCGTCAACGGCGGGAAACCTCGCCAAAGCCTCCTCCGAAAAGGGAAATATCTTCAACGCAATCCACATAATCGCCGCACATATCACACCCTGCGCCGCCTTGGTAATAAAAAACGGCTTGAACGACACCCCTCGCCCCGAGCAGATCGTAATTATCTGAAAATGCACCGATAACCCCGACCACCCCGCGCCCGCCGCGCAAAGCAAGACCGCCGCCAATGGAGCGCCGACCTCAACCGCCGCCCCCATTCCGCTTGATATCTCAAAAAATCCAAATATCATAGCCGTCACCACTCGCGGAATATCGATCTCGGCAAGCAGCGACCCGATGCACCCGACGAACGACGAGAAAAACACCACGTACGCGCATACCGTTATCATCGAGATAGCCGAGCTCTGTATCGCCGACGTAAAGACCTCGATCGCGCCTTTTCTCTCAAAAATTACAGCCCCGCACCCCGATTTTGACCGCCCATCCCCGATCTTCCCGAAAAATATCCTCTCAAAAACGCCAACAATGACCGCCGACAGCAAAACGCACCCGTATAGCGTGACCCCAAGCTCCACACTGCCAAGGAGCGACACCCCCACCGCGCTTATCACGAACGCCGACCCGGGATTGTTGCAAAAGGTCAGCGCACGCGAAAACTCGCGGTCGGATATCTCGCCGCGGTCATAAAGAGAGCATAAGGTCTTCGCCCCTATGGGAAATCCGCAGATCGCACCAAGCACGAAGGCGCAAGCTCCCGCCTCGCTGATGCCGAATAAAAGCCTCGTCGGCTTGGCAAGCAGCCTGCCCACGCGTTGCCCGACACCGCTGTGTATCAGAAGCTCGGAAATAATCATAAAAGGGAAAAGCGACGGAATGACCGCCCCCGCGCATAGTTGAAGCCCTTTTTTCATATAATTGATTGCAACGCTCGAACGGATAAGGAAAAGCAGGAAAGCCGCCGAGGCGATCACAGCAAAGATCGGAAATCTACGTTTTTTTGCCTCTGCAGACGCCATTTTTACCCTCCCGAAAGCGAATGATTTTCAGTAAAATATATTTTGTCCGAGGTCATAATATGAGTGCAGAGCAAAATAAAGGTCATAAGGAAAAAAGGGGATTTCTCGAGCTTTTAGCAGTCAAGGCGGAGCTGCCGAGCGACGTGTTGGGAAGCGACTTCCGCGTAGAATTGAGGGGCAGAAACACGCTCTTTATGCAGGGCTGCCGCAGGATCTTGAAATATTCCCCCGACGAAATGATAATGTCGGCGCGCGGCTTTGCCGTGGTGATCGAGGGCGAGAGACTGATCTGCTCGACCTATCACGGCGGCACGGTAACGGTGGAGGGAAATATATTGGCAGTCCGCTTTGACCTGCCACACGATGAGGAAAAAAACAAATGAACATATCCTACTTTATTTGCGGCTACGTCACGATAAAAGCGAATTACGATAATATCACCCCGCTTCTAAACCTCTGTATGTACTACTGCATACCCTACTCGGACTTCAAAACCGAGAGCGACGGCGTCTATCTGACTCTGCGCCTCTCTGCAAAAAAGAAACTCGAAAAAGAAGCAAAAGCGAGAGAAATAGAATTTGACACCGTCAAAAAAGGCGGAATTCCCACGCTGCTGTCGCGCTATAAGCACAGATACGGCATCGCGATGGGTATGCTCATCGCCGCCGCACTTATCTTTTTTTCTCACCGCTTCGTCTGGGACATAGAAGTCACGGGCAACGAGAGCATCACCACCTCCGAGATCTGCGAAGCCTTAAAAAATTACGGGCTTGGAGTCGGCTCGTATATCCCGTCGCTTAATACCGACAGGATAGAGAACGAATTTTTGCTTGATTCCGAAAGGGTCTCGTGGATATCGGTAAACCTGATCGGCACGGTCGCCGAGGTGCAGATCAGAGAGTACCGCGGCAAGACCGACGAGGAAGCGTCAACAAAGCCCGCCAACCTCGTCGCCTCAAAATCGGGCATCGTGCAGGAGGTCAAGGTCTATAACGGAAACGTGGTCGTCGTGTCGGGTCAGCACGTCAATAAAGGAGAGCTGCTCGTAAGCGGTCTGTACGACAGCAAAACGCTCGGCTTCCGCTACACACGCGCCAAAGGCAGCATAATGGCAAAGACCGTCACCGAATATTATATCGAGATCCCCTACGAATACGAGGCAACCGTTTACACGGGGGCAGAATATTGCGATAAATATTTAAATTTTTTTGACTATTCGATTAACATTTCGAAAAATAGTGGAAAAGAGGGCGCATTATATGATACAATAAGTATAGTGGAGAGCCTTTGCCTTCCCGACGGGACCGAGACCCCGTTTGAGATGCGGACCGTAAAGCATTTGGAATATGAATCGGTCACGCTGACCCGTACCGCAGCCGAAGCCGAGGAGCTCGCGTATTTCGAGCTTTCTCAAAGACTTGCAGCGGCGGCAGAGGGAACGACGATCCTCCGCAAAATAATCGTTCCGCAAATAAAGGACGGCTCCTTTGCGCTTTACTGTACCGTGATAGCCATCGAGGATATCGCGAAAACGGTGGAGTTCGAGGTCGAGTAACACTTGAAAGGACAAAAAGTGAGCAGTAAAATAATCAAAATAGAAAGCCCCGACGTGCTGGCAACGGTCTTCGGCAGCTGCGATTCAAACGTAAAGATAATCGAAAAGAAATTCGGCGTCGCCGTGCATAATCGCATCGCGGACAGCGGAGAGGACGTAATCGTCGTCTCGGGCGATCAGGACACGGCGGTCAGTCAGGCGGCAAGCGCCGTGGCGTACCTTGTCAAAATGGCAAAATATAACGAAAACATCAACGATCAAAGCGTGATATACGTCTGCGACACGGTGAGCTCGGGCAACTCGGGCGAGCTCGAGGAGCTTGGCGACGATACTATCTGTGTCACGATGAAGGGCAAGCCGATCAAGGCAAAGACCGTCGGACAAAAGCAGTACGTCAACGCGATCAAAAAGAACACCATCGTACTCGGCATCGGACCCGCAGGAACGGGTAAGACCTTTCTGGCGGTCGCAATGGCGGTCAAGGCACTCCGCGAAAAGCAGGTGTCGAGAATAATCCTCACCCGACCCGCTATCGAGGCGGGCGAAAAGCTCGGATTTTTGCCGGGTGACCTGCAAAGCAAGATCGACCCCTACCTCCGTCCGCTGTACGACTCGCTCTACGAAATGATGGGCGCGGAGAATTATCAGCGACAGGTCGAGAAGGGAGTTATCGAGGTCGCGCCGCTGGCGTATATGAGAGGACGAACGCTCGACGATTCCTTCATAATCCTCGACGAAGCGCAAAACTGCACCCCCGAGCAAATGAAAATGTTTTTGACCCGACTCGGCTTTAATTCAAAGGCGGTCGTAACGGGAGACCTGACTCAGACCGACCTGCCGTACGGACAGAAAAGCGGTCTTGCCGAGGCGGTCAAGATCCTCACCGACATCGATGATATCGCGATCCATAGCTTCAGCGAGCGCGACGTGGTAAGACATAAGCTCGTGCAGAAGATAATACTCGCATACGAAAAATACGACAAGGAGCGCAGAGAGAAATACTCGCGCAACGACGATAAAAAGCATAACGACAGAAAGGAAACGGACGGCAAGCACAGCTACCGCCCCTCAAGGAATTGACCGATATGAACAGAAAAATGGGACTAAAGATCTATTTTGAAAATGCACAGGACAAGCTTCCGCTGACCTATAAAATGAAAATGCTCATCAGAGAGGCAGTCGAAACCACGCTTGATTTCGAGGATTTTCAGAATCATTGCGAGGTCTCGGTGACCTTCACGGATAACGAGGGAATACACGAGCTCAATAAGAAATTCCGCGAGGTAGACAAGCCCACCGACGTGCTCTCGTTCCCCCTTTTCGACTTTGAGGGCGAGACCGACGAGCCTCCTGTCGACGAGATAATGAGCAACCTCGGTGACATCGTCATTTCTCTTGAGAGAGCAAAGGAGCAGGCAGAGGAATACGGACATTCCTTCGAGCGCGAGGTGGCATTCCTCTGCGTTCATTCAATGCTCCACCTGCTCGGCTACGACCACGAAACGAGCGACGAGGATGACGTCGAAATGAGATCCAAGCAGACCGAAATAATGAGAATAATGGGCCTTGAGGTCAAATAAAAAGCAAGGAAAAGAATAATGAAAAAAACAGGATTTATAGCAATAGTAGGAAGACCTAACGTAGGCAAATCCACGCTTCTCAATAGCATACTCGGCGAAAAGGTGGCGATAGTCTCCTCCAAGCCGCAGACCACGAGAAACAGAATTATCGGAATACATACCGTCGGCGACGATCAGTACGTATTCCTCGATACCCCCGGTATTTTCAAGCCGCGCAACAGCCTCGGCTCTTATATGGTAAAAACGGCAAATTCCTCGATGCAGGATGCCGATGCGGTCATTCTCGTAGTCGATACGGGTAAGCCGATAAGCGAGACCGAGAAAAACGTGATCACGTATCTGAAAAGAACCGAGACCCCCGGCGTGCTCGTGCTCAATAAGATCGACCTTTACCGCCGCGAGCAGATAGCCGAGACTATCGCCGCGTATAGCGAGCTCCACTCGTTTGACGCGGTAGTCCCGATCTGCGCGAAGAACGGAAAGGGAGTAGATGAAGTGCTCGACGAGTGTAAAGCCTTCCTTGGCGAGTCCGACTTCTTTTTCCCCGAGGATATGGTCACAGACCAGTCCGAGCGTCAGGTAGCCGCCGAGGTCATTCGCGAAAAGCTCTTGAGAACACTCAATAAAGAGATCCCCCACGGTATCGCCGTCGCGATCGAGGAGTTCAAGGACGAGGGAAGCCTCGTCAGTATCCGCGCCGAGATCTTCTGCGAAAAGGCATCTCATAAGGGTATCATCGTCGGCAAGAACGGAGAAGAGCTCAAGCGTGTCGGATCGTACGCGCGCGCTGACCTTGAAGCCATATTCGGCGCAAAGGTCTACCTCAACCTTTGGGTAAAGGTCAAAGAAAATTGGCGTGATAGCCAGAGAGGGATCACCGACTTCGGCTTCACCGAGGACTGATCAGCAATCAAAAAACAATGTAAGAGGAGTAAGGATATGACCTTCGCAACCGACGGGCTCATCACCCGCGTGATCGACGTAGGCGCGTCGGACAAGCTTGTAAATATCATAACCCACTCGCGCGGACGAATCGGCGTGATGGTCAAGGGCGGACGTTCTCCAAACAGTAAGCTGACCGCAATATCGCAGCTTTTTACGTACGGAAATTTCGAGATCTACGAAAAAAATTCAATGTATTGGCTCCGCGGCGGCTCGGTCACCAATTCCTTTTATAATCTCTCCACCGACGTCTCGAAGGTCGCGCTTGCGGCGTATCTTTGCGACCTCGCCAACGAGCTGACCGATGAGGACGAGGAGTGTGACGAGCTGCTCCGATTGTTGCTCAATTCGCTTTTCCTTATAGGCAAGGGAGAAAAGGATCAGGCGATAATAAAATCGGTCTTTGAGTTTCGCACCGCGGCAAATTCGGGATATCTCCCCGAGCTCTCGGGATGTGTGTATTGCGGAAGCGACAGCGCCGATCAGATATATCTTGACGTAATGGGCGGAAGACTTATCTGTACCGATTGCCTTTCCAAAAGAGGAGAGAAGCGCCCGAACATTTCAAAGGAATTCGACGATATGCCCTCAGCAACCGTGCTCTGCGGCATCTCACCGTCAACTCTTGCGGCTCTGCGATATATCGCGTACGCTCCCGCAAATAAAGTCTTTTCCTTTGACCTTAAGGACGATTCCGATATCCGCGACCTCTCCAAAGCCGCCGAAGCATATATCCTCAACCACCTCGGACGAAGCTTCGATTCACTCGATTTCTATAAAGCAGTAATGTAAAAACAACGGGAGCAGAACGATACGTTCTGCTCCCGTTAATTCTTACCCTCCACCTTGCGACCTCTCCGTCAGCTCCGCTGACACCTCTCCTATAAGGAGAGGCTTTTTGGGTTAAACCGACGGCGGGCGGATATAGAATCCGCCCCTACGTTTTTGTTTTTGCACGTGTTAGCGTAGGGGAGCATTCTATATGCTCCCGAAAAAAAGGGCGGATATAGAATCCGCCCCTACGGTGTTTGGCGTAACCTTGCGAAGCACAAGCGTGTGCGAGCAACACAGCATTACTTTCGCCCCAAATGGACGAAAGAGCCCCATCAGGAAGTTCAACTTCACGGCTTCAAATTCGGAAACACAGTGTGCCGAAGGCGGATGGGGGTTCTCAGGGGGGAATGGCGCAATGATTCGGGCTTTAAGCTTTCAAACCGAAGCGCCTTGTTACCGAATCATCAGCCCTCTCCCCCTTGAGCGGCGTTCTTTTGGTTCGTTTTCTGCCGACGTGGGCAGAAAATGAACACGTCTCCTTCTGTCTATCTCCCAAACCTCCGTTTTCCACGCTTAGCAACCCTCTTAACATTCCCCGCAAGTGCCCCAAGCACCGAGAAAACTATTACCAACGCATGCAAAAGCAAGGACTGCCAAAGCTCAAAGCTCGAGGACGACAGCCCCTTGAGCACAATAGAAAGTAACATTGCACAAGCCGTCGCAAATCCACCGCAAATGATCCCACAAAGCGCGGGCGCATCCTTGACCTTCTTTGCCGTCACAAATCCGCCGATAAACGCAGAGGGGAACAGCGCAATAAGCGATAGCGGCGTAATAAGCCCCGAGGGATCGGGACTTGCAAGCGCCGCCGCGGATAGTGCGCTGATAAGAATAAGCCCCGAGATAAACGTGGCGAGAAGTCCCCAAAGAGAGCATTTCAGCACAGTTGTAAAAAGCGGCGATTCGTCAACCGACCGCGTCCGCGCGGCAACGGGAGCCGTGCGCGAGCGCACGAGCGCGGAACTTCTTTGATTTCTGTTCATAATAAAAACGCCTCCGTAACGTATATTTCCATAGAAATATATGCCGCCGGAAGCGTTTTTATTACTTTTTAAAGATCTGATCGATCAGTCGATAGAGTCCTCAGCCTTAACGTCAACGCGGCTGACGGCAGTCTTAAGAATACGGATCTTGGTGCCGTCGCGGCTGGTCTCGATAACGCAGGTCTCTTCCTTTATGCTTACGATCTTGCCGATGATACCGCCGATGGTCGTGATCTCGTCGCCAACCTGAAGATTGTTACGCATAGCCGCAGTTTCCTTTTCCTGCTTTCTCTGACTGCGAGTGCTGAAGAAGAATATTGCAATAAATGCTACGATCATGATAATTGTCATGATCAGACCGCCACCGTTGTTGCCTCCCGTAGAGCCCGATGTGAGCAAAAGAGCTGTATTGAGCATAATATGATTACCCTTTCTTGAATTTATTTTGCATACCTATATATTGTACCCGTAAACCGAGTGTCTGTCAACCTTGTATTTGTAAATTTTTTTCAATATCCCCGCTTTTTGCCTCGAAACGCTGCCTTTTAGTCCTTTCGTCAGCAAAAAACAAAAAAATTACACTATCTCTTGCAATTTAGATATAATTGTGCTATAATGTAAATAATTATTATGCCAAACTGTGCCTTTTTTGGCATCTCGGTGAAAAAACCTTGGAAATATATTGAAAGGTCGAGGCTGAACGCAATAAATTATGGAAAAGAAACAGTATCTTGAATGTGCGATAATTATAAATACCCACGGAGTGCGCGGCGACGTCAAGTTGGAGTCCTTGTGCGATAGCCCCGAGGTGCTTGCAGATCTTAAGCGAGTTTTCGTGCTCGAAAACGGAAAATACAGAGAAATAAAAGTGACTCATGCTTCGATATTCAAGCAGTTCGTGCTTGCCTCGCTCGAGGGAGTGACCGATATGGATCAGGCGGCGGCAATGAAGGGAACGACTCTGTACGCCTCCCGCGACGATTTTGAGCTTGAAGAGGGCGATTATTTTATCGCCGATCTCATCGGACTCCCGATAATTGACGTAGAGAACGGAAAGACCTACGGCACGGTAAAAGAGGTCATCAACCGCGGCGCGTCGGATATATACGTCGTTAAAACTCCAAACGGCGAGCGAATGATGCCCGCAGTCGAGGAATTCGTCAAAAAGGTGGACCTCGATAAAGGAATATTCGTCAAAACGATCCCGGGGCTGCTCAGCGACGACTGATAAAGACAAATAAAGGACAAATTATGAGATTTGATATAATGACCCTCTTTCCCGACCTTGTAAATACGGTGCTGGGCGAGAGCATCATCGGCAGAGCGCAGAAAAGTGGCGCGGTCGAGATAAATACCTATAATATTCGCGATTATAGCGAGGACAAGCACCGCCGAGTCGACGATACACCCTACGGCGGCGGTAAGGGAATGCTTATGATGGCGCCCCCGATATATAATTGCTATTCGGCTATCCTTGAGAAGCAAAAGGAGGTCGGATTTGAGCCCGAAAGCCGCAGAGTCGTATACATGTCGCCTGCAGGAAAGGTGCTCGATCAGAAAAAAGCCGAGGAGCTTTCAAAGCTTGATAACGTTATCATTCTTTGCGGTCACTACGAGGGAGTCGACCGCAGAATAATCGACGAGATCGTCGACGAGGAGATCTCGATAGGCGACTTCGTGCTCACGGGCGGCGAGATCCCCGCAACAATACTCGTGGATGCAGTTTCCCGTCTTTTACCGGGAGTTCTGTCAGATCCCGAGTGCTACGAAAAGGAAAGCATATCGTCGGGTATGCTTGAATATCCGCAGTACACAAGGCCCTATGAATTCCATGGAGTTAAGGTTCCCGACGTACTTATCTCGGGACACCACGCCAATATCGATAAATGGCGCGACGAAACTGCGAGAGAGCTGACCGAAAAAAATCGCCCCGACCTTTTGGAAGGGAAAAAATAAAAAAGCCACGAAAGATTCACGGAAGGGAGGAGATAGCTTGGCAACGAGAAAAAAAGAAAAGCAGCGAAAGGGCTCGTTTATTCTTAACGCCATAAACGCGTTCACAGCGTTCATATATTCGTTGTTCGCGCACGGCAGAGTCGGAAGCTGGATGTCCGTAGCAGACGAGTCTTATCAGAATAGCAGCTGCGCTCGGCTTTTGAATAATACGGCACGCTCAAAGAAGCACGGCGCGCTCAAAAAGCAAGCCGATCTTGTGCTCAAGGAAAGCCGCGGCTTGCGGATGTTGGATTCGTTCAGAGAACTGATGTCCTCGCTCAAGGTCAACGTGTACGGAATGTTTTTCCTTATGTACGGAATGATCTCGGCGGCAGTTTATTTCGTTCCGATATTGCTGTATGGAGAAAGCAACCACGCCGTATCCTCTTTGTTCACCTCCGTCACGATTATAATCTGCTCGCTCCCGTTGCTTATGTCGTCAAAGACTCTTGCGGCAACGGTCTACGAGCACAGATCGTTAAAAAAGATCTTCCTGTCCTTTTTGGGCATACCCGAGGAGAAACTGGCATCGATCGAGAAAAAACGAGGAGGAGTGGCGGGAATGTTCGCCGCCTCTGCGATAGCTATCGTTTGCGGTGTGCTGACCTATTTCGTCCACTCGTCGTATATTCTTTTCGTGATCCTCGCGGTCATCGTGTTCGGACTCGTGACCTCGACGACCGAAACGGGCGTGGCTATCACGCTTGCGGCAACACCTTTTCTCAGATATCTGGGTGTAGCGGATATAGTTCTCATTGCCTTGATCGCTCTGACGGCAGTATCGTACGCAGCAAAGGTCATCAAGCATAGACGGGTTGTTTCATTCTCGGCAGAAAGCGTTATAGTATTTATTTTCTGTGGATTTATATTGGTCACGGGCTTCTTTTCCGCAGGCGGCTGGCAGACCGTTTTGGATTCGGTGTATACGGTAGCCGTTATCCTCGGCGGATTTTTTATGACGTACAATCTCATAAGAGACAGAAAGAGACTCAACTCCTGTGTAAAAATTCTGACAGTAAGCTATTGCATTCTTGCTGTCGTGGGCTTATGGAACGTATTTTACAACGCCATAGCAGACGGCTTTATCTATTCTATACACGAATACGCCCGCCCGATATTCGAAGGACAGACTATCAATATAGCGGACAGCGCCGAGGTCTTTGGAGTCCTCGCCGTGATCGTAACGCCTGTGTTGCTTGCTTATATGTCAAAGCCGCGCACTATCAGAGGTGTGGTTTTAAGAGTGATCATGTTTGCGCTGGTCATCGTATCGGTGTTTATATGCGGCACTTACGAGGCGGCTGTTGCGATACTTATAGAATTTTGTCTGTTCTGGCTGCTCTATAGCCATAAAACGCTGACCGCACTTATAGTGTTGATCCTGCCCATCGGCATATTTGCGGTGCTTTATCCGTACGTATCGTCGTACGTGGATTTTGGCGAAGCATTGAATTCTATCTCTTGGATATTGCCCGCCGAATCTGCAAACGCACCGATAAGAATGAGCGTTTTCGAAAGCGTCTGGGAGATGCTTCGTGGCGGTAATTTCGTGGGTATTGGCGCGGGAGAGCACGCATTCGTGTCGGCACATTCGGCATACGCAAACGCCGTTTCCGAGGGAGCAGCTTCGTCCGGCTCGCTGTGGCTGCAATTACTCTGCTGGTCAGGCGTAGGCGGAGCAGTAGCGTTCATCGTCTTCTGCTTTATCATGTTGCGTAACGGCTTGGGATACGTAGCAGGCACGCGCAGTCACGAAAACAGAAGAGAGGCGTTGGCGCTCACCGTAGGGATCTTCGTATCTCTCGTATTCGGAGCAGTCAGCTGTCTGTGGGACGATGCCAGAATGCTTTATATCTTCTGGACCGCGGCAGGCCTGCTTGCAGGATACGTCAGAGTCGGAAGAGAAGAGGAACAAAAGAACAAGATCGAATACTTCGGCAACGAAACGGATTTTGACGTTGAAGTGAGATTTTACAAATAATCGAAAGGATCTGAAAAAATGCCTGAACTCAAGAAAAATGATCAGAGCGAGACCGCAAAGAATCTGAAAAAAGCGGATTCCGAAAAATCGTCAGGCGGCGCACAGCTCGATTACATAGTGGGACTTCGCACAGTAAAAGCAAAGGACCCCTCGGAAAGTGAAAAAAGCCGCAATTCAAAGTCACGCAAAAAGCTTCCCTTGATAGTTGACATCATCATAACCGTATTGATGCTCGCTATAGTTGCGGGAGTAATAGTCGGTGCGTACCATCTGTTCAGATATTTCTCAACGGATTATGAAAGCGTCGGCATTGAATATTCGTTTGCCGTTCCGTGCGAAGAAAACGCGGAAGAATATCTGTCAATAGAGAATAAAGAGCTCTATTTCGATATCGACGGCAGTACCGTATACTTTGGAAAGATCACTGCCGTTGAAGTTTCTGAAGATAACTGCCTTGCGGTTCTGACCGTAGAGGTAACTGCAAATCATAAGGGCGACGAGGGGTATTATCTCGGCGACGAAAGAGTGGCGGTCGGAAGCGATTATACTCTCAGGATCGACGATCGGATAGTAAACGGAACCGTCGTTGAACTGTCGGGAGATTTGCGTGAAAATTGATTGATGCCGTCAGGTAATTGTGCTTTTTCACGCGAGAATTTTGCCGTTGGCAAGATTCGTCAATCATATTTGTGCCGCCGCGCGCGGAGGAATGGAGATTAAAATGTCAGAAAAGCAAAAAAGATCGGGTGGAAGAATAACCGCGTTTGACATATTGGTGATACTGCTCGTGCTTTGCCTTGCCGCAACGGTCGTGTACAGAGTTTATACCGAAACTACCAACGACAAAGCGGGCATCACTTCAAAATATATGATCGAGTTTGAGTGTGAGGATTACGATAGCCTTGCGAAATACCTCGAGGCAGGGGAATCGGTATATCTTTCGTCGAACGGCAGATTGCTCGGCGAGCTGTACAAGGGCTGGAACGAAACTCAGGCAATATCGGTCGAGTACCCCGACGCTGAGACTACGGAGCAGACTACGTCCGCAGCGGACGCAGAGCAGTCCGAAGAAGAAACCGCCGTATCGTACAGAATAGCGAAAATGACGGGCAAGCTAAAGCTGAATACGGAAGTTACAGCGTCAAAGGAAGGTAATTATTATTCGTTGGGTGATATCAATTTCTCAAAGGGAAGCGTTATAAACGTGTATACGGACGACGCAGAATTTACAATAACTATAACGAATATAGCCGTCACTAAGTAACGACGAGAAAGAAAATCGGCACGGATTTGTGTATTTTGCCAAAAAAACGCATGAAATTTGCGTGAAAAATATACAATATTTGCTCTTGATTTTAGTTTGTATTTTTGTTATACTATTAGTAACCGAAGTTCTCGGTTTTATTGCCGACGAATTTTTGAGAACGATCTAAATCAGAGATACATACAGACAGGAGTAAAAATCGATGAAAACTCGTGAAGTCGTAATAACAAATGCCAGCGGTCTCCACGCAAGACCTGCAACCTTCTTTATTCAGAAGGCGAATTGTTATAAAAGCACGATCCTTATTGAAAAAGACGACCGTAAGGTAAATGCAAAAAGTCTTCTCGGTGTTCTGTCTCTTGGAATTGCAAAGGGAATGACTGTTAAGATCACGGCAGAAGGACAGGACGAGGATTCAGCATTGGACGGCCTCGTATCCCTCGTAAATTCAGGGTTCAACGAATAATAACAGAACGGTGCCAAGGGGTGCGGAGACGGTCGATATCGGCTGCTCCGCATTTTTTCAACCTTAAAAACGCAGATGGGAGGGTAAGAAATGCCAATAAAAGAAAACGAAATAAAAGCGTTGCTCGAAAAGGCGAACTCTCTGCCTCTGCGCCCTGGCGTGTATATTATGAAAAACGCCGCGGGAACGGTGATATACGTAGGTAAATCACGCAAGCTGAAGAACCGCGTTTCGCAGTATTTTCAGAATAGCGAAAAGAACGTCAAAACCGCGGGAATGGTAAGAGCCGTCAAGGATTTCGACTATTACGTCTGCGACACCGAGATCGAGGCGCTCTCGCTCGAAAACACCCTGATAAAGCAGTATTCACCCAAATATAACATAAGACTTAAGGACGCAAAATCCTACCCATATATCAAGCTGACCGACGAGCTCTATCCAAGACTCGTAATGACGCGAAAGCGCGGCGAGGGCGGCAGATATTTCGGACCCTATTCGGGCACGTCGACCGTCTTTTCGGTCATAAATACGCTCTCCGCAGTGCTCGGACTCCCGACCTGTAAAAGAAAATTCCCGAGAGATATCGGCAAGGAGCGCCCCTGCCTATATTATCAAATGAAGAAATGCTGCGGAGTCTGCACGGGCAACGTAGAGCCCGACGAGTATCTTGAAAAGATAAAATATGCGACCGACGTGTTGCGTGGACACACCAAAGAGGTTAAAAACAAGCTGACCGAGCAGATGTACGAGTACGCCGAGAACGAAAGATTTGAAGCGGCGGCAAGGTGCAGAGACACGATAGCGGCGCTCGACCGACTCGGACAAAAGCAAAAGGTGGTCGCGCCCTCCGATACCGAGCACGACGTGATCGCGCTATATAACGACGACGTCTGCTCCTGTATATCGGTATTCTTCATCCGCGACGGAGCAGTCAGCGATAAGCAGGAATTCGTCTACGGCGCGGAGCGCATCGTGGACGAGCAGAACATTTCTGCGTTCATCTGCGAGCTTTATCAGATAAGAGAATATATCCCGAAAAGCATATTGCTTTCCTTCGAGCTCGACGACGAGGACAGAGAGACCCTCAGCACATACCTCTCCGAGCGTGCAGGCAGAAAGGTCACCGTCAGAACGGCGGAGCGCGGAGATAATAAGGCGCTTTGCGATATGGTAAGAGATAATGCAGAGGAGAAGGCAAAGGCGTATAAAAACGCGGCGGAGAAGGATGAAAAGGTGCTTACCCGACTCGCCGAGCTCCTTTCGCTCGAGACCTATCCCGAAAGAATCGAAGCCTACGATATATCAAATCTCGGCAAAGAACATATTACCGCAGGAATGATAGTGACCGACGGCACGAGCTTCAAGAAAAGCGACTACCGTTCGTTCAAAATAACCTCGGTCAAGGACGGCACCGACGACTACGCAAGCATGCGCGAGGCGATCTCGCGCCGACTCGATCATCTTGACGACGAAAGCGGCTCATTCTCCGAGCTTCCCGACCTGATATTGCTCGACGGCGGTAAGGGACACGTTTCGACCGTTCGAGAGCTGCTCGAAGAAAGAGGACTCGACATCGCCGTTTTCGGCATGGTAAAGGATGACTTCCATAAAACTCGTGCGCTCTGTACCGATACCGAGGAGATAAGCATAGCCAAGGAAAACGCGCTCTTCGTGTTCATCTATAAGATACAGGAGGAGGTCCACCGCTTTACCGTCTCGAAGATGGATAGCGCAAAGCGCAAGACCCTGACCAAGTCGTCGCTCACGAAAATAAGCGGAATTGGTGACGTCAAGGCAAAGCTGCTCTTAAAGCACTTTGGAGGCATCGGAGCGATAAAGACCGCATCCGAGAGCGAGATAGCCGCCGTCAAGGGAATCAGCGCCAAGGACGCAGCAAAAATAAAGGAATATTTCAACGATAAGGACTGATTATGATGCGAATAATTACGGGCAAGGCCCGAGGAATAAAGCTTTTAACGCTCGAGGGCGAAAATACCCGACCGACCTCGGAGCGCGCCAAGGAAGCAGTATTTTCAATGCTCCAGTTTGATCTTGAGGGCAGAGAGGTGCTCGACCTTTTTGCAGGCTCGGGTCAGATGGGACTCGAAGCCGTGTCACGCGGCGCGGCAAGCGCAACCCTTGTCGACAGATCAAAGGATGCCGCCGCAATTATTGCCAAGAATATCGAAAAAACACACCTCGACGCGCAGTGTCGGCTCTTTACCGCCGACGTCTCGGACTATATCCGCACCGTGAAGGGCAGAAGAAGGTTCGATATCGTATTTATCGACCCGCCGTATAGCCTCCGCGCCGTGCCGCCCACGCTCGAGGCGCTTTTGAGCGCAGATCTGCTCAAGCCGACCTCAATTTTGGTCTGCGAGAGCGCCGAGGAGGATATTTTTGAAAATAACCCCGACCTCGCGGCAAAATTCGAGATGATCAAGCGCGCAAAATACGGTGTCGCGCATATAACTGTATTGAAACCGCTGATCTAACTCCCAAAATCAAAAATTCAGGAGACAAAACGATGAAGATAGCTCTTATCCCGGGCAGCTTCGACCCGATAACCCTCGGTCATCTCAACGTGATCGAGCGCGCCTCGAAAATGTTTGATAAGGTCTACGTTGCCGTAATGAATAACGATTCCTCAAAGTATTCCTCGTCCCTTTCCTCCAAGACCTATACGTTTACCGCCGAGGAGCGATTGCTGATGGCGGGCTTGAGCGTTTCTCATTTGGAAAACGTCGAGGCGATCTACGGAGAAGGAATACTGCTCATAGACCTTTTCGACGAGCTTGGCGCAACCGCCATCGTGAAGGGAATACGCAACGAAAAGGACCTCGAATACGAGATGATACACGCAAAATGGAACAAGGAGCACAACGATCGCGCCGAGACCTTGTTCCTTCCCGCCGATGAAAAGCTTTGCTCGGTCAGCTCCACGGCAGTCCGTCAGTTGATATCGGAAAAGAATTTTGAAGCTCTTGAGGGCGTAATTCACAAAAAAACGCTCGAATGGCTAAAAAACAGACGTTGAGTTAACATTTAGTTAATAAAACTGTTGTAACATAAAATTACAAAATTTATACAAACGGAGGCAATTTATGTCTAACAAGAAAAACGTGTTGGCGAATATTATCATTTCGCTGATCATCGGAGTTATTCTTGGAACACTTCTCGTAGTGCTTTCAAGCATTCTCGACGTGTCCTTCCTTATCAAGTGGGGACTTATCGTAGTAGGAATCATCACCATCATCAGTAACGTTCCCTCGCTTGTTAACGGTATCGTAAATATTACCAAGGCAGCGGGTATTATCGACCTGATCTTTTCGATACTCGGAATCGTTCTCGGCTGTATGATGATCTTCATGCAGGGAACCGTTATCACGGTTATCGTATCGGTATATCTCATCGCATTCCCGATCGTTCGCATCATTCTCGCAGGCGGTGCAGGCTGGAAGGATCAGATCAAGAAGGAATGGATCAAGATGCTCATCGGCGTATTGTTGCTCGTATTCCTTCCCGGACTTCTCGCAGCAGCAGATTCCGTAGTAAGCCTTCTCATACTTATCGCAGGTTGGGTAGTTATCGGACTTTCCGTGCTCTTCTTCGTCCTCTCCCTTGTTTCCTATATCAAGGCAGTAAAGAACGTTGAAGCAGCAGCACCCGTAGAGACCACCGCAGAGGAAGCTCAGGCAGAATAATTAAAACCAATATTGCTAAAATCCGCAGAGAGACTTGTCTTTCTGCGGATTTTGTGTTATAATGGAATTAAGTAAAGTCTCTCCGGAGAAATCATCAATAGGAGGATATTATGAAAAAGCTGTCCGTTCTTGTTGCTTCTATCTTGCTGTTGGTTTCCCTTGTTGGATGTGCCAATACCGAAAAGAAGCTGTTGAATCCAAATTATTCTTCCTCGTCCTTTTTTGATATAGAAGAGGGAGATCCCCACCCGAATGATAAAAACGTAAGCTCCGTCATTTCAACGATCCCGTCCGATCAATACGAGGCATATCCCGTGTTGCAGAACGTTCCCGTTTCTGCAACGCTGTATAAAGACGGAGAGGCTGTATCTATCGACGTAAGCGATCCGAGACTTATCAGATTGGTCAATTTTTTCAACAATACTCTTTGCTATGATAAATGCTCATACTTGCTGTCTTATTTATCGGATACCGATCTCGGAGAAGACGTCGTCAATGAAGTATTCAGACTTGAAATAAAATACAAGCCCTGCGGAGAAAAGCTTCCGGGTCCTTACGAAAACGAGCCGACGAAGTTTGATACCATTATCGTAACAAATTCGAACGGCAGCTTTGTCCTTATCAATCACGACTACCCGAATTATATGGGAGATGAACAAATTTGTTCGGTTTGGGCGGCGAGATATTTTCCGCTTTATTGGTCGTATCCGTGGCTTGATTTGTTTGGATTTTGATAGGTCAAATGCCGCATACGGTGCTGACAAATGGGAGAACTTAAATGGAAAGATATAATTTAAACGACACCGACAAAAAGCTTATAGAGATCGCCCTTGACGTTTTAAGCAAGAATTTTGACGACGGCATATATAACCATACCGTCGGATGCGCGATCTTGTGCAAGAACGGCAATATCTATAAGGGCGTAAACTGCGACGGAATACACGGTTCCTGCGCCGAATACGTAACTATGGGAATCGCAATATCGGCAGGTGAGAGGGAATTTGATACCATCGTGGCTGTCCACGAAAAAGCCCCCAACGGCGTGTTCTCTCCTTGCGGAAATTGCAGACAAATGCTTTATGAATACTGCCCCGATATCAAGGTCATCGTAAATGACGAAAGCGGAAATCTCATCAAGGTAAAGGCTCGTGATCTCCTGCCTTTCGCGTGGCAGCCGGTCGTTTGCTGATACGCCTTGTAAAAATACCCGACAGATTTTTATCTCCGTCGGGTATTTTTTTGCCCTAAAATCGCAAAAAAATATAAAAATCTATTTACTTATGCAATAAAATGTGATATAATAATATAGTCAAAAAGAGAACGGAAGTTTCATTTTTGGAAATTCGGGAAGGAGTTACCTATGGATAGATTCAAGCTGAAAAGTGAATATAAGCCCACGGGTGACCAGCCCCAAGCGATAGAGGAGCTCGTCAGAGGACTCAAGGAGGGCAAAAAAATGCAGACCCTTTTGGGTGTAACGGGCTCGGGTAAGACCTTCACTATGGCAAACGTCATAGAGCAGATCAATAAGCCCACCCTCGTCCTCGCGCACAATAAGACTCTCGCCGCACAGCTCTGCACAGAGTTTCGCGAGTTTTTCCCCGAAAACGCCGTCGAATACTTCGTTTCCTATTATGACTATTATCAGCCCGAGGCATACATTCCGGGCAAGGATATGTATATCGAAAAGGACGCCCTCGTAAACGATGAAATAGACCGCTTGCGCCATTCTGCGACAAGCTCGCTGTTTGAACGCAGAGACGTCATCATCGTCGCCAGCGTTTCCTGCATATATTCGCTCGGCGAGCCCGACGATTATAAGGATCTCGTCATTTCTCTGCGCCCGGGCGCGTATATGTCGCGCGAGGAGCTTATCCGACGACTCATCGCGATAAGCTATACGAGAAACGACCTGAATTTAGTCCGTGATTCCTTCCGCGTGCGCGGAGATACCGTCGAGATAATCCCCGCAAGTATGGACAGTAAAGCTATCCGCGTGGAATTCTTCGATGAGGAGATAGACCGCGTTTCCGAGATAAATATAGTCACGGGCGAGCTTATCCGTAATCTCTCGTATTATCCGATATATCCCGCAACTCACTATGCTGTCTCCGACGAAAAGCGAGATGCCGCGATCAAGGAAATATACGAGGAAATGGTACAGCGTGCCGCCTATTTTGAGTCCGAAGGCAAGCTTATCGAGGCGCAAAGAATAACCGAACGCGTAAAATACGATATGGAAATGCTCCGTGAGGTCGGCTTCTGCTCGGGAGTAGAGAACTATTCAAGAGTCCTCTCGGGTAGACCCGCGGGCTCGACGCCGTATACTTTGCTTGACTATATGCCCGACGATTTTCTGCTTTTCGTCGACGAATCCCACGTAACTTTGCCGCAGGTTCGCGGTATGAGTGGCGGAGACCTCGCCCGAAAGAAAAACCTTGTGGACTATGGCTTCCGCCTGCCGTCCGCATACGATAACAGACCATTGTTCTTCGATGAATTTGAAAACAAGCTCAATCAGACCGTCTTCGTCAGTGCCACCCCCGGCGACTACGAAGCGGAATACAGCGAGCAGACCGTCGAGCAGATAATTCGCCCCACGGGTCTGCTTGATCCCGAGGTCGAGGTGCGAAAGATCGAGGGTCAGGTCGACGACCTGATGGGCGAGATACGCATAAGAGCCGAGAAGGGCGAGCGTGTGCTCGTCACCACCCTCACCAAGAAAATGGCAGAGGACCTGACCGATTACCTCGAGGGCAACGGAATAAAGGTGCGTTATATCCACTTCAATATCGACACGATCGAAAGAATGGAGATAATCCGCGACCTGCGACTTGGCGTTTTCGACGTCCTCGTCGGCATCAACCTGCTCCGCGAGGGACTTGATATCCCCGAGGTCTCGCTCGTTGCGATACTCGATGCCGATAAGGAAGGATTTTTGCGCGCTGAACGGTCGCTGATACAGACCATCGGTAGAGCCGCAAGAAACGCGAACGGAAAGGTCATAATGTACGCCGATACCGTCACTCGCTCAATGGAGCGTGCGATCTCTGAGACCAACCGCCGCCGCAAAATTCAAGACGAATACAACAAAGCCAACGGCATAGTTCCCAAGACCGTAATCAAGGGAGTCCGCGATATTATCGACGTCGGCGCACGCGACGACGAGCAGAGCAAGACGGGCAAGGCTAAGAAGCCGAAGAAACTCACCGCCTCCGAGCGCGAAAAGCTCATTGAAAAGCTGACCCGCGAGATGAAGGACGCCGCCCGTACCCTCGAATTCGAAAAAGCCGCTTACCTCCGCGACGAGATCCAAAAGCTCCGCGAGGGCAAATAGGGGATGCGGTCGAGAAACTTTTTTGAAAAAAAGTTTCTCGAGCTCTTCAAAAAACTCCGATAAATATACATGATCATTAATTAATTTTAGATTCAGATGAATATGCGAAAGAGGGTAAGACTATCCTTCGGGAAGTTCTTTGGCTTACCTTTCTTTCAAGAAAGGTAAGATGGAAAAAAACTTAGTAATCAAGGGCGCACGCGTCCACAATCTCAAAAATATAGACGTCACCATCCCGCGCGATAAGCTCGTGGTCCTTTCAGGACTTTCGGGAAGCGGAAAATCGTCGCTCGCGTTTGACACCATCTACGCCGAGGGACACCGCCGCTTCGTCGAGTCGCTGTCAAGCTACGCGAGAATGTTCCTCGGACAGATGGACAAGCCCGACGTCGACTCGATAGACGGGCTTTCTCCCGCCATATCCATAGACCAGAAGACCACCTCGAAAAACCCGCGCTCGACCGTGGGCACGGTCACCGAAATATACGACTATCTCCGTCTTCTCTATGCTCGCATCGGCATCCCGCATTGCCCGATCTGCGGCAAGGAGATAAGACAGCAGACCGTCGACCAGATCATCGACCGAATACTGAAGCTGCCCGAGGGCACGCGATTCCTCGTGGTCGCCCCCGTAGTCAGAGCGCAAAAGGGAATGCACGAAAAGGTCTTTGAGAGCGCCAAAAAGAGTGGCTACGTACGCGTCCGCGTGGACGGCAACCTCTACGACCTCTCCGAAGAAATAAAGCTCGATAAAAACAAAAAGCACTCCATAGAGATCGTCGTAGACCGTCTCGTAATGCGCGACGGCATCAGACCCCGCCTTGCCGACTCGGTCGAAAATGCGCTGAGTCTTGCCGACGGGCATCTTATCATCGTTCCCGTGCCGCGTGACGGCGAGGAGACCGACGGCGAGGTTCTGACCTTTTCGCAGTCCTACGCCTGCGAGGAGCACGGCATTTCAGTCGGCGAATTTGAGCCGAGAATGTTCTCGTTCAACAATCCGCAGGGCGCGTGTCCGCATTGCTCGGGACTTGGAGACACAAGACGCATATCAGTCGATCGATTGATCCCAAACAGAAAGCTCTCGCTTTCACAGGGCGCGATAAACGTAAACGGCTTCAAAACTCTCGAGGAGGAGAGCTGGAACGGACCTCTTTTCGCTGCCGTAGGCGAAAAACACGGCTTTTCGCTTGAAATGCCGATCGAAAGCTTCACCGACACGGCGTATCGCGCACTGCTTTACGGCACGGGCGACGACACCTACGACGTGGTTCGCTATTTCGGAGGCGAAGCTCATAAAAAAGCCGCAAAATTTGAAGGCCTTATCGCCATGATAGAGCAGAGAATGCAATATGGCATGAGCGCCGACTACTACGAGCAGTTCGTAGAGGAAGCCCCCTGCGAGCACTGCAACGGACAGCGCCTCAACCCAATGTCGCTCGCGGTAACCGTCGGCGGTCTGAATATCCACGAGCTTTGCTCACTGTCCATTCAAAAAGCACTCGATTTCGTCAACTCGCTCGAGCTGACCGATACCGAGTATGCGATCGCGCGCGAGATCCTCAAGGAGATCAAGGCGCGCCTCGGCTTCCTTGTCAGCGTAGGACTTGAATATCTCACGATGGCAAGAAAAGCAGGCACGCTGTCGGGCGGAGAAGCGCAAAGAATAAGACTTGCCACACAAATAGGCTCGTCGCTCGTCGGCGTGCTCTATATCCTCGACGAACCCAGTATAGGACTCCACCAGCGCGATAATTCCAAGCTGATAAGCACCCTCAAAAAGCTCCGCGACCTTGGAAACACGGTCATCGTCGTCGAGCACGACGAGGAGACCATGGAGGAATCCGACTACATCATCGACGTCGGACTCGGTGCGGGCATACACGGCGGAAATATCGTCGCCGCAGGTACTCCCGACGAGATCAGACAAAGCCCCGACTCGATCACGGGCGCATATCTCTCAGGCAGAAAAAGGATCGATATCCCCGAAAAAAGACGCGAGGGCAACGGCAAATATATCACAGTCAAGGGCGCAGCCGAGCACAACCTCAAGCATATCGACGTAAATATCCCCCTTGGCAAATTCGTCTGTGTCAGCGGCGTTTCGGGAAGCGGAAAATCCTCGCTCGTAAACGGAATTCTGTATCCCAAGCTCGCTCACGACCTCAACCGCGCGATCGCCTATCCCGGCAAGTGTGACGGCATTGAGGGCATTGAAAATCTCGATAAGGTCATTTGCATCGACCAAAGCCCGATCGGACGCACACCGCGCTCCAACCCCGCAACCTACACGGGAGTTTTCACCGATATCAGAGATCTTTTTGCCTCCACCAAGGACGCAAAAGCCAAGGGCTATGCCGCAGGTAGATTTTCCTTCAACACCAAGGGCGGACGATGTGAAGCCTGCGAGGGCGACGGAGTTAAGTGTATAGAGATGCACTTTTTGCCCGACGTTTACGTTACCTGTGACGTGTGTAAGGGAAGAAGATACAACGCCGATACCCTCGACGTCAAATATAAGGGCAAAAATATCTTCGACGTGCTCGATATGACGGTCGAGGAGGGCCTCAGCTTCTTCGACGGACTTCCCAAGATCCGCCGCAAGCTGCAGACGCTTTATGACGTAGGACTCGGATATATCAAGATTGGTCAGTCCTCGACCACTCTCTCGGGCGGCGAAGCGCAGAGAGTCAAGCTCGCGACCGAGCTTGCAAAGCGCAGCACGGGTAAAACGATATATATCCTCGACGAGCCCACCACGGGACTGCATACTGCAGACGTGGCGAAGCTGCTCGAGGTGCTCCAGAAGCTCTGCGACGGAGGAAATACCGTTCTCGTTATAGAGCATAACCTCGACGTAATAAAATCCGCCGACCACATCATAGATCTCGGTCCCGAGGGCGGTGACGGCGGCGGCACGATCGTCGCGGAGGGCACACCCGAACAGGTCGCAGAGGTCGAAGGCTCCTACACGGGACAGTACCTCAAAAAATGGCTCAACCGTTAAAAAATAACCCTGCGCGGCGAAATTTCACAAAATTTCGCCGCGCTACAGACAAATCGGCAAAAAAGTGCTATACTTAAAGCATAAATCCAAAAAGAAGGTAACGAAATGATAGCCAATTACCATACCCATACCCCGCGCTGCAAGCACGCCGTGGGAAGCGAGAGAGAATACGTAGAAAAAGCCATAGAGCTGGGTTTTACTGAGCTCGGCTTTGCCGACCACGCACCGATGCCTCTGCCCGAAGGACTTCACCCGAATAATTACGTAACGATCGAGGGAATACGCATGGGACTCGAGGAGACCGAAGACTACGTCAACACTCTGCTCGATCTGCGCAAAGAGTATGAGCGAGATATAAAGATACACATCGGCTTTGAGGTCGAATATTACTCTGCCTGCTTTGATAACTTTCTCCGTTTCATCTCGGATTATCCGATAGATTACTTGATTCAAGGACAGCATTTCGGCGAGGTGGAGGGTATTCCGCTTGCATATTACGGAGCGCAAACGAGCTCTGAGGAAACATTGAAAAGCTACGTTGATCAAGTAATAAAGGGAATAGAGTCGGACAAGATAACCTACGTCGCGCACCCCGATCTTGCGGCGTATTACGGAGATATCGAGGTCTATGAAAGACATATGGCGCGCCTTATACGAAGCGCAAACGCGCATAACGTGCCCCTTGAGATGAATCTGTACGGGCTCTCGGAGCTCAGACGCTACCCGAATATTGCGTTCTGGCAGATAGCGTCGGATATCGGATGTGACGTGGTGCTCGGAAGCGACGCACATACTCCAAATCACCTGCTCAATAAAACTGCCTTGAAATATGCCCAAGGTCTGATAGATTCGTCGCCCAAGCTCAATCTCCTTGAAAAGATCGAATTCAAACCCGTAAGGTAATAACTATGCACCCATTCAAACATTTTCACACAATAACAAGGCATCGCCATAAGGTGATCTACCACTGCTTCAAGACGGGAATCGGCCTGCAGGGGCTTTTTCACGACCTTTCAAAGTATAGCCCGACCGAATTTATCCCGGGCGCAAAATATTATCTCGGAACGAGAAGCCCGAATGAAAAGGAAAGAGAGCTTTTCGGCTATTCGCTCGCCTGGATGCACCATAAGGGCAGAAACAAGCACCATTTTGAGTATTGGGTCGATATAAATCCCCAAACCAAGCGCTACGAGCCCGTCCCGATGCCGCTTAGATATATCACCGAAATGTTCTGCGACAGAGTCGCGGCTTGTAAGATCTATCGCGGCAAGGACTACACCGACAGCGCGGCGCTCGAGTATTTTCTGCGCGGAAACGCACGCTCGAAGATGCATTCCGAGACCGCAGATGTTCTCGAGGAATGGTTGACGATGCTTGCCGAGAGAGGCGAGAGGGAGACCTTTGCCCATATCAAAAAAATCAACAAAAACGCGCGAAAAAGAAAATAATCATCATAATATCACCTCTTGCCGAAATATAATCGGGTAAGAGGTGATTTTTTATGAAGAAAAGTTTTTTGATCAAGCTGACGGCAATTTTGCTCTCGCCGTTGCTTCTGTTTTCGTTTATCGGCGCTCTTGCCGCGGACGAGGTCGTGCCTATCAACAATACTGCAAATGATGAAGAAATTCCCGCCAAGGACACTCTGCAGCTTGACTGCAAGAGCGCAATATTGATGGAAGCAAGCACGGGAAGAGTCCTTTACGAGCAAAACGCCGACGAAGCACTGCCGCCCGCGTCGGTGACCAAGGTAATGACGCTCCTTCTTGTGATGGAGGCAATAGAGTCGGGCAAGATAAAGCTCGACGATATGGTAACGACCAGCGCTCACGCGGCAAGCATGGGCGGCTCGCAGATATATCTCGAGGAAGGCGAGCAGATGAGCGTCGAGGATATGATAAAAAGCGTCGTGATCGCCTCGGCGAACGACGCGGCATGCGCGCTTGCGGAATTCGTCTCGGGAAGTGAGGAAGCTTTTGTCAAGGCTATGAATGAACGTGCAAAGGAGCTCGGAATGAAGAGCGCCGTCTTTGAAAACACCAACGGACTCGACGATACTGCCGAAAACCACGTCATCAGCGCACGAGATATCGCCATAATGTCCTCCGAGCTGATAAAATATGAAAAAATATTGGAGTATAGCTCTATCTGGATGGATACCATACGGAACGGTGAGTTCGGTCTGACCAATACCAACCGCCTCGTCCGTTATTATAATGGCTGTACGGGACTAAAAACAGGCTCGACCTCAAAGGCGGGCTTTTGTATCAGCGCGACTGCCGAGCGAGAGGGATTGAGCCTGGTCTGCGTTATAATGGGCGCCGAAACCAGAGATATCAGAAACGCCGCGGCAACAAGACTTCTCGATTGGGGCTTTGCCAATTATGCAGTCTATACGCATGAAGGTGAGACACTTGAAGACGTCAGCGTGTCAGGCGGAATAAAGACTACCACTCAAGCCAAATATAACGACTTTTCCTGCGTGATCGATAAGTCTATGACCTCAAAGATCGAGTATAAGATCGATATTCCCGATGCGGTCATAGCGCCCGTCAACGAGGGGGATAAAATAGGAGAGGTGATATTCACCTGCGACGGCAAGGAGCTCGGCAGAGCCGATATCCTCGCGACCGAGAATGTCAAAAAGATCGGCTATTTTGACGTCTGGCTTCGAATGCTTGGCAAATATCTGCTCAAATAGCGAAAAAATCTGCAAAATCCACCTCGTATACATGCAAAAACCTATTGCAAAAGCAAAAAAATTGTGATATACTTAAATTAATAAAAGATATACGGAGGTTTAAAAATGGCAATTAAGCTCAGTGATAAGTATCTCTCCCGATTCATCTCGGCGCACGAGTATGAAAACATCAAGCCCGCAGTCAGCGCGGCGCACAAAATGATCGCCCAAAGAAACGGCGCAGGCAACGATTTCCTCGGTTGGATAGACCTTCCCGAAAACTACGATAAAGAAGAATTTGCAAGGATCAAGGCGGCGTCCGAAAGGATCAAAAAGTCCTGCGACGTGTTCGTCGTCATCGGTATCGGCGGCTCCTATCTCGGTGCACGCGCGGTCATCGAATTCTTGAAATCTCCCAATTATAACAATCTCAAAAAGGACACACCCGACGTCTATTTCGCGGGCTGTGATATAAGCGCGGTTTCTCTTGCAGAGCTCGTCGAGATCTGCGAGGGCAAGGACGTCTGCATCAACGTTATCTCGAAGTCGGGTACGACCACAGAGCCTGCGGTAGCCTTCAGAGTCTTCCGTGAGATGCTTGAAGCAAAGTACGGCAAGGACGGCGCAAGAGAGAGAATATTCGTAACCACCGACCGCGCGAGAGGTACGCTCAAGGGCTTCTCCGACAAGGCGGGATACGAGACCTTCGTTGTTCCGGATGACGTCGGCGGTCGCTTCTCGGTGCTCACCGCAGTGGGACTATTGCCCGTTGCAGTAGCAGGCGTAGATATCGACGCGCTTATGCAGGGCGCGAACGACGCGAGAGTAGCGTATAGCTGTGAGGACCTCGAAAATAACGACGCTTATAAGTACGCGGCGATCAGAAATATCCTTTACCGCAAGGGAAAGGTCACCGAAATACTCGTAGGCTACGAGTCATACTCGAGAATGCTCAACGAGTGGTGGAAGCAGCTCTACGGCGAGAGCGAGGGCAAGGACAATCGAGGAATTTTCCCCGCATCCGTAATTTTTTCCACCGACCTCCATTCGCTCGGTCAGTTCATTCAGGAGGGTAACAGAAACCTCTTTGAGACCGTTATCTCGGTCGAGGATAGCGGCATCGAGTTCAAGATCCCTCACGATCCCAACAATATCGACGGACTCAACTTCCTCTCGGGAGTAGATCTCAATAAGGTCAAGAAGACCGCTATGCAGGGAACTTTGCTCGCCCACGTGGACGGCGGCGTGCCCAATATCCTCATCGAAATGAAGGACAGAAGTGCGTATTCGCTCGGCTACCTTATCTACTTCTTCGAGATCGCCTGCGCGCTTTCGGGATATATGCTCGGAGTCAACCCCTTCGATCAGCCCGGAGTAGAAGCGTATAAGAAAAATATGTTCGCGCTACTCGGAAAGCCCGGATATGAGGAGCTTCGCGCAGAGCTTGAAGAAAAATTAAAATAATTTCTTACAAATTTTTGTATACCACTTGCAAAAATCTGTAAGATATGCTATAATATACCCAAGGTATTCAAAGTTTTATATGAATCTTAAAAATACATTTCCGCATAGGCGGCAGGAAGGAGCCATTTATGGTTAAACTTATCATCGGCGTTAAGGGAACAGGCAAGACTAAGACTCTCATTTCTATGGTAAATGAGGCAGCAGCAAAAACTGAGGGAACCGTCGTTTGTATCGAAAAGGGAGTAGGTCTCCGTTTTGATATCAAGCACAGCGTACGTCTTATCAATACCAACGAGTATCTCGTATTCGATGCAGAAGCTCTGTACGGATTCGTTGCAGGTATCCTTGCAAGCAACCACGACGTCACCGATCTCTTTATAGATTCCGCACTCAAGATAGCAAACAACGATATGGTAGGCTTTGAGGCATTCCTTAAGGAAGTTGACGAGCTCACAAGCAAGATCGGCGTAAACGTAGTTATCACGTCCTCTATTCCCGCAGAGGAAGCAAGCGATATCGTAAAGAAGTATCTTTGATAGATATTAAGTTGGTGCCCCATCGGCAATCTTTTGACTTGCAATGGGCTGACCGAATTTTGAGGGGTGCAGGCAGCTTTGTTTGCGCCCCTGAAATTTATTTAAAACCAAACGGAGAAGAAATATGAATACAAAGGTTCTTAAAATACTCGCGGATAACGCGCGCTGCTCGATAGAGGATATCGCAACTATGACGGGGCTTTCGCTCAAAGAGGTCGCGGACGAGATCGGTGAGCTCGAGTCGGCGGGACTTATAAGAGGCTATAAGGCGGTTATCGACTGGGAAAAGCTTGATAACGCTTCTGTTTCCGCGCTTATTGAGCTTAAGGTAATTCCTCAGGACAGATTCGGATTTGAGAATATTGCCGAAACTATAATGAAATATAAAGAGGTCGAGACCGTTTATCTTATGTCGGGCTCATACGATCTTTGCGTCATCGTAAAGGGCAAGACCTTTCAGGAGGTCGCGAGATTCGTAGCAAAGGAGCTTGCAACTATGCGCGAGGTGACCTCGACGGCAACGCATTTCGTTCTCCGTCGCTATAAGGAGCTTGACGTAGAGCTCGTGGACGGAGAGCAGGATGACAGAGGAGCTTATTCCTTATGATAGATTACGATCGCATACTTAATCCCACGGTCGTCAACGATATAAAGCCGTCGGGAATAAGAAAATTTTTCGATATTGCCGCAGGCATGGAGGGTGTCATTTCTCTTGGAGTTGGTGAGCCCGATTTTCCTACGCCGTGGCATATAAGACGAGAGGGAATAAAGTCCCTCGAAAACAGTAAAACGAGATATACGTCGAACGCGGGCCTTATCGAATTGAGACAGGAGATCAGCAAGTATATCGCGCGTCGCTACGGTGTCAGATACGAGGCAGATAACGAGGTTCTCGTTACGGTCGGCGGAAGCGAGGGAATAGACGGGGCTATCCGTGCACTCGTCGCGCCGGGCGACGAGGTAATCATACCTCAGCCGAGCTTCGTGTGCTACGAGCCGATAGTCAGACTCGCAGGCGGCACTCCGGTTATCATCGAGCTCAAGGCAGAGAATGAGTTCCGTCTTACAGCGGACGAGCTCCGCGGCGCAATAACCGACAAGACAAAGCTGCTTGTCTTTCCTTTCCCATGCAATCCTACGGGTGCGGTCATGGAAAAGGAGGATATCGAGGCTATCGCAGATGTGTTGCGTGATACTGATATCTGCGTGCTCTCCGACGAGATATATTCCGAGCTGACCTACGGTGGAAAACGCCACGTGTCTATCGCTTCGGTCGAAGGCATGAGAGAGAGGACTGTGCTTATAAACGGCTTTTCAAAGAGCTACTCGATGACGGGCTGGAGAATGGGCTACGCCTGCGCTCCCGCACCTATAATCGCACAGATGACCAAGATACATCAGTTTGCGATCATGTCCGCACCTACGACCTCGCAGTATGCGGCGGTCGAAGCACTCCGAAACGGTGACGACGACGTAGCGACGATGGTCGCGGAGTACGATATGCGCCGCAGACTCGTGGTCAACGGCTTCAATAAGATCGGAATGGATTGCTTCGAGCCCAAGGGTGCGTTCTATTGCTTCCCGTCGATAAAGCGCACGGGGATGACCAGCGAAGAATTTTGCGAGGAGCTGCTTCGCTCCAAGAAGGTCGCCGTCGTGCCCGGAAGCGCGTTCGGAAAGAGTGGGGAAGGGTTCGTCCGTGTGTCGTATTGCTACTCCACAGACCACATCAAAGAGGCGCTTTCGAGAATAGAAGAATTTTTGGAAGAGGTCTGTCCAAAGGCTTGAATGTCAGTGGTTTCAGACCACAATAAGCGAAAATGAATATTCACTAAAATATACAAAAAATATGCAAAAATGCAGATCGCTGACGATCTGCGTTTTTGACGAGGTATTTGATGAAATTAGACGATAATAAAAAAGCATTAAGAAAAAAGCTGTATCTGTTCAGCGCGATCGCGCTTGCGGCGATATACACGCTTAACGGACTCGTGGTATCCCCGATATATATTGGTGTGATAAGTGATATCATGTATGACGGCTCCGTGCTGGTTGATATTTTGTTTTATCTCAGACGGTTGCTCGAGCTGGTCGCCGTTGCGGTAGCATACGCGATCTTCATCTATGGAATATACCGATTTGCTCTCTCGAATTTTAAGGGCGGAGTAGGAATATTTATGGGCGCAACCTTGTATAAATATTCACTAAATGCTATCGTTGACTGGGTAAATAACGGCGGTATCCCGACCACCTGGCTCGTCGATATCCTGTACGTTTTGTACTACTCGATCCTTGAAATTTTGCAGCTTGCGCTCGTTTTGGCAATCGTTTGCGCGCTTATTTCGCGTCACTGGAGGGCGGTTGAGTTCTGCAAAAAGGTGGGCAAGGATCACCTTATTCCCGAGATCTTCCCGTTCAAAAAGCTCTACGATAAGGAGAATTGTCTGCTTCGATCCACCCTCGCGTGCTCGATCGTTATATTGCTTATAAGCCTTATGACACAAGCGATCAATGATATTCTGACGATCGAAAAGATCCTCGATCCGCTGCTTATGATCGTCGCTTATCTGGCGGAGGTCGTGCTTGCGGTGATATGCTATTTTATTATGTTCTTGGCGCTCAATCTCTGTGCGGACAAGCTCGAAAATGCTCATAATAAAAGAGAAACTCCCGCTGTAGAGTGACGTTGTCACCGAACGAATCCCCTAAAAACTCACAAGGCAAATTCCAAGCCCTTTTGGTGTCTGAATACAACGAAAAAACGGTCAATTTTTGACCGTTTTTATCTTTTTTGTAAATAATTGCAAAAATGTTCCCGAAAATGCAAAAAAAGCCTTATATAATTTGGAAAAACCCTTGACTTTACTGCCGTTTTTCTGTTATAATAATATATGTTATATTAAAATTGGAGTATTAGTGCCCAAATCATCGGAAATTCAACCGATATGGATCGTTAAATGCTCCGAGAACTATTTGGACTAAAGACGAAGGAAAGGAACTTAACGGATATGAAGGATATAAGCAGAAACCTTACGATGCTTTGCGATTTTTACGAGCTGACTATGAGCAACGGATACTTTAAATGCGGTATCAAGGATAAGACCGTTTATTTTGACGTCTTTTACCGCGATAATCCCGACGGCGGCGGATTTGCCGTAGTTGCGGGTCTTGAGCAGATAGTCGAATATATCAACGACCTTCACTTTGACGAGGACGATATCGAATATCTCCGTTCAAAGAATTGCTTTGACGAGGAATTTCTCGAATATCTCCGCACGTTCAAGTTCACGGGAGATATATGGGCGATCCCCGAGGGAACGGTCGTTTTCCCGGGCGAGCCCTTGATGACTGTCAGAGCCAAGGCGATCGAGGCGCAGTTCATCGAGACCTACATTCTTATGATCATCAACCACGAGTCGCTGATCGCCACGAAGGCGGCGCGCATTACTCGCGCGGCAAAGGGAAGGCTTGTGAGTGAGTTTGGATCTCGCAGAGCGCAGGGCGCGGACGCGGCAATACTCGGTGCACGCGCGGCTTACATAGGCGGTTGCGGCGCTACGGCCTGTACTATTACCGACGAGGTATTTGGCGTTCCCGCAACGGGAACCATGGCGCACTCCTGGGTGCAGATGTTTGATACCGAATACGAGGCGTTCAAGACCTATTGCGAGATATATCCGAATAACGCGACGCTTCTCGTAGATACTTATAACGTGATCGAATCGGGAATTCCGAATGCGATAAAGGTATTTAACGAGGTGTTGAGACCTCGCGGAATCACCAAGTGCGGTATCCGTATCGACTCGGGAGATATCACCTATCTTTCCAAGAAATGCCGCAAGATGCTTGACGACGCGGGCTGGACGGAATGCCGTATCATCGTATCGAATTCGCTTGACGAATATATAATCCGCGAGCTTATCAGACAGGGCGCGGAGATCGACGGCTTCGGCGTTGGTGAGCGCCTTATCACCGCAAAGAGCCATCCCGTTTTCGGTGCGGTATATAAGCTTTGTGCGGTCGAGGACGAGGACGGAAATATAAGACCGAAGATCAAGATCAGCGAAAACGTTGGCAAGATCACCACTCCGCATTTTAAAAAGATATACAGATTGCGCGGCAGAGATACGGGCAAAGCGGAGGTCGACCTCATCTGTCTTTACGACGAGGTGATCGACGACTCCAAGCCTCTCGAGGTGTTCGATCCCGAGCACACATGGAAGCGCAAGACTATTGAAAACTTCACCGCCACCGAGCTGCTCGTTCCGATATTCAAGGACGGCAAGCAGGTATACGAGCTCCCCTCCTTGAAGGAGATCAGAGAGCACCACGCAAAAGAGATAGAGGGAATGTGGGAAGAGGTAAAACGCTTTACCAATCCGCACAACTACTATGTGGATCTTTCGGAGAAGCTTTGGGGAATAAAGAACGATATGCTCAAAGCGGGGGCTAACTCAAATAAGACGGGCAAGTAATGCCGCAAATATTGTAAGGATTGCTCGGAGATCTGCGCCGCAAGGTGTTTTCGGCTATAAGTCTCCGCAGTCAACCGTAATTTGACAGAAAGGATCGAAAAGATGCTTCAAAACATAAAACTTTCGATATCACTATGGGATAATATCGTCCAGCTTTTTAAGGACTACGTATGGTTTTCGGTATCCCAGATAACGTTCGTGGACGTAGTGGATATATTGCTGCTTTCGGGTCTGATCTATATCGTCTACAAGTTCATAAGGGACAGACATGCGGGAAGAGCCGTTATCGGTCTGGGATTACTGATCGTACTGTACGTTATAAGCGATATTTTCAATATGGTGGCGATAAACTCGATACTGAAGAATTTCTATGCGGTCGGTATTATTGCGCTTTGCGTACTGTTTCAGCCCGAGCTTCGCGACGTTCTCGAGGAATTCGGTGCGACTACGTCCGACAATATAAAAAGATTCAGAAACCGTCACATCACCGACGATGAGAGGATACTTCACTACGTAAACGAGATATGTAAGGCGGCATTCGATCTCTCGGGTAAGGGAGAGGGCGCGCTGATCGTTATCGAAAGACAGGGAACTCTGAGAAATCAGATGTCCGAGGGCACTCCTATCGATGCCGTAGTGTCGCACGAGCTGCTTTGTAATATTTTCGTTAATAAATCTCCGCTTCACGACGGCGCAGTCATCATCAGAGACGGAAGAATAGTTTGTGCTTCAAGCAAATCGAAGACCATTGCCGAAAACGGACCGATGGTTGAGGGTCTTGGCACACGTCACCGTGCCGCACTCAAGATAAGCGAGGTCAGCGACGCTATCGTGGTCGTCGTTTCCGAGGAGACGGGAACTATATCCGTTGCAAACAATAAGCTTCTTAAGAGACATTACGAAAAGGAAAGTGTGCACAAATCGGGAGACCTGAAGGACGATCTTTTCAAGCTGCTTACGGGACGCACGGTTGCCGAGAGCACTACGGGAAAGAGCTCTGCGACAAGCGGAAACGGCGCTGATCCTGAAAATACAGAGAACGGAGGTGAGCGTAAGGAATGAAAAAATTCAGCTTTATAAACGACGCGGACGGGAAAAAAGACGGTTCGATAGTCGTTGAGCGATCAAAAAAGAAAAATATTGATCTCGGAGCCAGAGTGGTTTGCTTTCTTATAGCTCTCCTGATCTGGATATATATGGTGAACGTCAACGTTGTTGATAAGACCGAGAAGATAACTCTGAATATCAACGTAGTAGGCGCGGACATTCTGAACGCAAACGAAGATATGATGATATACGGTATGGACAAGGGAACTGTGACCATTACCGTGAAGGGCTCTAACAGAGAGCTGAGAAAGCATCACGATTCGGATTACAGTGCGACGGTGAACGTCAGCGATATATCGGACAGCGGAAAGCATACGCTGCCGATCTCAATACAGCTTCCCGCAGGAGCAAATATAAGTCTTGTTTCGATGGATTCTTCCAACGTAACCTTTTATTCAGACACCGTATTAACCAAAACTGTTCCGTTTGATACCTTTTACGGCAAAAACGCGATAATGCTTCCCGAATCCGAAGGATATCACAGCGTTGTTAAATCGGTCGATTTTGTTGAGATCACGGGTCCCAAGCAGTTGATCGACACGGTTGAGTCTGCCAAATACTGTATCGAGGGTGATATACGTATGGGCAAGAGCTTTTCGAATTGTTCTTTGGTTTTCTGTGATAAAAACGGAGATTTTGTCACTTATGATGCAGGGTTGATCTCTTATTCTTCCAATGATATCGTTGTAGACGTTCTCGCTATCGGTAAGAAAGAGGTGCCGCTATCTGTAACGGTTGCGGGACTTGAGGATGGGGAATGGTTTGCTACGATGAGTACCGAAAAGGTTACTCTTTACGGAGATCCTGCAGTGCTTGCCGAAATAGACAAATACACCATAGGTCTTGACAGTGTGATGATCGGTCAAACGGTAGAGGTCGTTTTAACGAACGAAGATATTGATGAGGGTATCAGCTTTGGAGAAACTCCTATATCCGTATATATTCAGATCAATTCAACCGCCGATGCGTCGAAATAATGAGAAAATATATATTTGACGGAATATCCCTGCCGTTTTCTGCCGATCCCTCCGATGCGTTGCGTGTGGTAGAGAAAAGGCTGAGGGGAATTGGGATAGCGTGCGACAGATGTGGGTTAGCAATCTGCAAAAAGTCTGTTGACGCAAGGCACAAGGACGATATCCGATTGATCTATTCCGTGCTCGTCAGCTTCGATCATCTCGCAGAAAAGGAATGCGACCGCATAGCCAAGCTTGGAGCAAGGACTGTGACGACCGAGGAGCTTGAGATCAAGGTCGGAAACGAAACGATGCAGAAAAGACCTCTTGTGGTCGGAATGGGGCCTGCGGGTATGTTCTGCGCGCTGATACTTGCCGAAAACGGATACAAGCCGATAATTATCGACCGCGGAGACAGCGTTGCCGACAGAGTGGCATCGCTTGAAAGATTTTATTCGGAGCATATTCTTGACACCGAGTCTAATATTCAGTTCGGTGCGGGCGGCGCGGGTACGTTTTCGGACGGCAAGCTGCTAACGAGGATCAACGATCCCAAATGCGCTTACGTGCTTGAAACGCTCGTTAAATTCGGTGCTCCGAAGGAGATAACGGTCAAGGCGAAGCCGCACGTGGGCACGGACGTTTTGAGAACGGTGGTCGGCAATATACTCGGGCAGATAGAGAAGCTTGGCGGCGAGGTCATATACCGTTGCAAGCTGACGGGTATCCGTGAGAGAAGCGACGGGCTTGTCGAGGCTTCGACGAGCAAGGGCGATTTTCTTGCTTCGTCTGTCGTGCTCGCGCTCGGTCACAGCGCTCGTGATACCTACCGTACGCTTATTGAAAGTCAGTTTGACATAATTCCCAAGCCGATATCGGTCGGCGTGAGAATAGAGCACAAGAGAAGCTTTATCGAGGAGGCTTTGTACGGACGGTTTGCCGGTGAGCCCGCTTTGGGCGCGGCTGAATACGCGCTTTCCGATACTCGAGGCGAGAGGGGAGTTTACACCTTCTGCATGTGCCCCGGCGGCGAGGTCGTCGCGGCGGCAAGCGAGGAGGGCGGAGTAGTCGTCAACGGAATGAGCCATTTTGCCCGTGACGGTGAAAACTCAAACTCCGCAGTCGCGGTCTCGGTCAGAGTCGAGGATTACGAGGCGGTAGACGGAAGTCTCGCGCTCGGAGCAATAGAATTTCAAAGATCGATAGAGCGTCGTGCTTTCGCGGCGGGCGGGGGCGGATACGCCGTGCCCGTACAGACCGTTGGAGATTTTATGAATAAAAGATCGGGAAGTGAACCAAGTTCAGTATTTCCGACCTATATGGGAGGCAATAATTTCAAGGTCGCATCAATGGATGACGTACTGCCGTCCTTCGTTTGTGACTCGTTGCGTTACGGGCTTGCCTCTTTTGATAAAAAAATAAAAGGATTTGCCTCGGATCCCGCGCTTTTATCGGGTGCTGAAACGAGGACGTCATCTCCGCTGAGAATTTTGCGCGGAGAGGATATGAGAGCCATTGGCAAAAAGAGCATTTATCCCTGCGGGGAGGGTGCGGGATATGCCGGTGGTATTACGAGCGCCGCGGTTGACGGCGTTAAGGTGGCGATGGCTATCGCCTCAAGATTTAAGCCGTTTGAATAGGCGGCTGATCAATAAGATCGTTTTTCAGATTGCCGAGATCACTTTTCGGCAATCTGACCTGATTTTTGTAAATAATTTTTGGTTATATAGAGTTTTGGAGTTGAAATGAATTTAAATGAGAAGAAGAAGGTCTGGTCGCTGAGGTATACGCCGGGGAATAGTGACGTTGATAGCGCGATCGGTGCTATCGCGGCGGAAAACGGTATATCCGAGGTGGCGGCGAAGCTTATATACAACAGAGGATACAGGACAGCATTGTCGGTCGAGAGCTTTTTGTCTCCGTCGATCGAAAGGGCACACGATCCGTATCTGATGAAGGATATGGACAAGGCGGTACGCCGTATAAACGAAGCGCTTGAAAGAGGAGAGAAGATAACGGTCTACGGTGACTACGACGTGGACGGTGTTACTGCGGTGACGCTGATATATCTCTACCTGAAGTCGCTCGGCGCGGATATTGATTATTACATTCCCTCGAGAAGCAAGGAGGGGTACGGTCTTTCGACTATGTCCCTTGAAAATCTTAAAAATTCGGGTACACAGCTTATCATAACGGTCGACACGGGTATTACGGCGAACGCGGAGGCAGATTACGCGCGCGAGCTTGGAATGGAGATGGTCATAACCGACCACCACGAGTGTCACGGTGAGCTTCCCGTTGCCTGTGCGGTAGTCAACCCTCACAGACCCGATTGCGAGTATCCCTTCAAGGAGCTGGCGGGCGTTGGCGTCGTATTCAAGCTGATCTGCGCTTGTGAGATCAGCCGTCACAGCGACGAGGATAAAACGGCTTGTATCGAGCGTGTGTTTGAGGAATATTCAGATCTTGCGGCTATCGGCACGGTTGCCGACGTTATGCCCCTGATCGATGAAAACAGAATAATAGTTAAGAGAGGGCTTGCGTCTCTGTCACAGACCGAGAGGATCGGTCTTTCGGCACTTATAGAGGCGGCAAGTGCGCCTTCGGGCAACGCTCGTCCCGCTGTGGGTGAGCCCGAAAAGGTCAAAAAGAAAAAGATGAGCGCAGGATTTATCGGCTTTGCGCTTGCTCCGAGAATAAATGCGGCGGGAAGGATCAGCTCCGCACAAAAGGCGGTCGAGCTTTTGCTTGAGGAGGATAAGGACAGAGCTGCCGAGAAGGCGCACGAGCTTTGTCAGATAAATCTCCGAAGACAAAAAGAGGAGAACGCTATTGCGGAGGCTGCATATAAGACTATTGAGGAGAAGCACGATTTTGAAAACGACCGAGTTATCGTGCTTGATGACGACACCTGGCAGCAGGGAATTATCGGTATAGTTTCTTCACGAATTACCGAAAAATACGGTCTGCCCTCGATACTTATCTCGTTTGACGGTGCAACGCGCGGATATAGCAGTCTTGATGACGTTGGAAAGGGATCGGGTCGCTCTATAAAGGGTATGAACCTCGTCGGCGCACTTGATTACTGCCGTGATCTTCTCGTCCGCTTCGGCGGTCACGAGCTGGCGGCGGGACTTTCGGTCATGAGGTGTAATCTCGACGAGTTCAGAAAAAGGATCAACGAGTATGCAAGAGAGCATCTGACCGAGGATCTTTCCTGCATTAAATACGATGTCGATTGCGAGATACATAGCGATGAGATTGAGCTCTCCTTAGCCAACGAGCTTGCGGTATTGGAGCCATTCGGAGTCGCAAACCCCACTCCCGTATTTCTAATCAAGGGACTTACGCTCAATAAGGTCATTTCGATGGGCGCAGGAAAGCACTCAAAGCTGCTTTTGGGTTCGGAAAATCGCAATTTCCAAGCGGTCTACTTCGGCATGCCTGCATCCTCGGTGGATTTTTACCCAGGGGAGAAGGTCGATCTGCTCTGTCAGATGAATATAAACGAATTCAGGGGAGTATCTACGGTACAGCTCGTCATTCAGGACATCAGACTTTCTGATGAGTGCGAGACCGAATACGATCACGAGCGCCACAGATATCACGAGATACTTGACGGCGCGGAGTTCTCCTGTGATGAGGATATTCTGCCTTCAAGAGCCGATATAGCCGAGCTTTACCGCTTCTTCAGACGCGAAAATATGAGTGGGCACACCTCCTTTACATACCGAATGCTTCGCTCGCAGCTTTTCGAGCATTTGCGCGTCAACGTAAGCTATCCTAAGCTTCGGTTTGCGATCTCCATCCTCGGAGATATAAACGTTTGCGGCATTTCTGAAGAATCGAGCGAGGTCGTTTCGGTAGAAGTGTATAAAAATGCCGCAAAAACCAATATTGAAACATCCGAGACCTATAAGCGACTTTGTAATCAATGCGGAGCTTAAGGTTGGATAGATAAATTTTTTATTAGAGGGCTCTTTCGCAATAGTGGGGGAGGCACGGGATCTTTATGGACAACAACACGGTACAAACGAATGATTTTACAGCTAAAAAGCTGATAGATCTGCTCAGGGTCACGGGAAAGAATTACGACCTTGAAAAAATACAAAGAGCATACGATTATGCGGCAATGCTTCACGTCGGACAGTTCCGCGCAAGCGGTGAGCCGTATATCTCGCATCCTCTGGCGGTCGCGGAGATAGTTGCAAGCCTCGAGCTTGACACCGACTCGATATGCGCGGCTCTGCTTCACGATACGGTCGAGGACTGCTCCGACAAGACCGACCTCAAGGAAATACAAAAGCTTTTTGGACCCGAGGTGGCTCTGCTCGTTGACGGTCTTACGAAGCTCGTTTACTTTGAGATCGAGGACAAAGAGGAGCAGCACATCGAAAATCTCAGAAGGATGCTGCTTGCGATGTCGAAGGACGTCAGAGTCATTTTTATCAAGCTTTGCGACAGACTTCACAATATGAGGACTCTTGATGCGAAAAAAGAGAACAAGAGAAGACTTACCGCGCTTGAAACTATGCACGTATACGCTCCTCTCGCTCACCGACTCGGTATGCAGAAGATCAAGCAGGAGCTTGAAAATCTCAGTCTTCAGCATCTTGACCCGATCGGATATAACGAGGTCAGAAACGATATCGAGGGCAAATACGGAAAGAGCCTTAATCTGATCGAGCATATCAGAGCCGTTATTTCGGATAAGCTCAACGAGAACGGTATCAATTTCTACCTTGAGGGAAGAATAAAGACAGTCTACAGCGTGTACAAAAAGATGTACAACCAGAACAAGAGCTTCGATGAGATATACGATTTTTACGCGTTGCGTGTTATCGTTGACACCGAGCTTGAGTGCTACGCTACGCTCGGTATCATTCACGAGATGTTCAACTCGCTTCCCGGACGCTTCAAGGACTATATTTCAACTCCTAAGCCCAATATGTACAGATCCCTGCATACCACGGTCATCGGGCGCGAGGGTATTCCTTTTGAGGTCCAGATAAGGACCAGAGAGATGCATCATATCGCGGAATACGGTATCGCGGCGCACTGGAAGTATAAGTCCGGTGCATCCTCTAAGCAGGAGCTGGACAAGAAGCTTGAGTGGATATCGCGTCTTATAGAGACCGAGGATGGCACGCGCGATCCCGACGAGTTTATGGACGCGATCAAGACCGATATTTTGCACGACGAGGTCTTTGCGTTCACACCCAAGGGTGATATAATTCCTCTGCCGCAGGGTGCTACTGTAATTGACTTTGCTTATGCTATACACTCTGCAGTCGGAAACAAGATGATAGGTGCCAAGATCAACGGCATGATCGTTCCTATTGACCGCACGGTTCAGAATGGAGAAATTGTCGAGGTTCTTACATCGTCGAGCACCAAGGGACCGAGCCGAGATTGGCTGAATATCGTCAAGACGAGCGAGGCAAGATCGAAGATAAGGCAGTGGTTTAAGAAGGAGTCGAGACCCGAGAACATCGTGCTTGGTCGCGCCATTCTTGACGGTGAGTTTAAAAAGTACAACGTTAAGCTTACCGATCAGCAGAAGAACGATATGGTTGCCGTTGTGGCACAAAGAACCGGCTTTACGAGTGCCGACGATCTTTATAATGCCGTCGGTTACGGAGGCGTTGCACTTAACAAGCTTGCGAACAAGCTTAAGGAAGAGATATCCAAGATGACTGTGGTGAACGCTGAACCTGCTGTCGTTACAGAGGAGACGATGGTTCAGAAGAGCCAGAAACCCAAGCATCTCAAGTCGAACGGCGGTATAGTCGTCGACGGCGAGGCAGGCTGTCTGGTCAAGTTCGCAAAGTGCTGTAATCCCTTGCCCGGAGACGACGTCGTCGGATTCGTTACCAAGGGCTACGGTATATCGATACACAAGAAGGATTGTCCCAACGTTATCGAGGGCATGAAGAACGACGAAAATAAGGATCGTTGGAAGGTCGCTTACTGGGAGGAGCAGGACAACGGATCCTCCAGAAGCGTTTACGAGGCATTGCTTCAGCTCTTTACAGAGGACAGAGTGGGTATGCTTGCAGATATTGCAGTTGCGCTTGCCGATATGAAGGTTTCTATTCTTCAGGTCAATTCGCAGAAGAGAAACAACGGCAGATGTATAATCACCTTGAAGATAAGCTGCAAGAATATAGAGCATTACGATTCGATCGTTTCAAGACTGCGTTCGCTGAACGGTGTTGAGAGCGTGGCGAGAGGCTTCTCGTGATCGCAACGGCGAAGAGCCGAGACAAATTTCAATTTTTAAGCAAAGGATCTGTAGATAATGAAGGCGGTATTGCAGAGAGTAAAGCGCGCGAGCGTGAGCGTTGACGGTCAGGTCGTCGGGGAGTGCGCGGAGGGATTGATGATCCTTTTAGGTGTTGCGAACGGCGACACCGAGGAGGATGCGAGACTTCTTGCGACCAAGATATGTAATTTGAGAATATTTTGCGACGAGAATGACAAGATGAATCTTTCGGTCAAAAATATCGACGGCGAGGCACTCGTTATATCCCAATTTACTTTGATGGCGAATTACAAGCACGGCAACCGCCCCGATTATCTTGAGTCGGCTCCTCCTGCTGAGGCGAACAGACTTTACGAATATTTTAAGGGACTTATGGCTGCCGAGCTTCGTCACGTTGGTTGCGGAGTGTTCGGCGCACATATGGAAGTAAGTCTTATCAATAACGGACCCGTTACCATAGTTATGGATAGCGAGGTCCTCAAAAAGAAAAAGGCGTGAGAGATACGGATCTTTCACAGGCGTGTGATATTTTAAAATACACGGATCAGGAAGGACAATAGGAAAATGAAACTAAACATAAGCGGAAATATAAACGCGTATTACGTTCAGACTCTTTGTATGATATTTTTCCCTGGGGAGAAATTTTCTGACAAGGTGCCGACGGATCCCGAGGTCGCGTCGCCCGAGCTGACGCTTTCTCTTGAGGAGACCGATGCGGGAGTCAAGGTGTGCGCTGAATTGACGCTTGAAGAAAAATTTGCGAACTGCGAAAAGGTATATCCTGTTCGCGAGGATATTACGTACGATAGACTCAAAAAGATCGCCGTGGGTGACGCGGTGTTATCGGTATGCAGTGAGGTCATAGGCTATAGACCCTCGTGGGGAATGCTCGTCGGCGTTCGTCCCTCGAAGGTCGCGACCGAGCTTTTTACAAGCGGAATGTCGAAGACAAAGGTCAAGAAAGCGTTGGTCAACGATTATTTCGTCATTCCCAAAAAGGCGGCGCTTGCCACCGAGGTAGCACTCAACGAGGCTGAATTTGTCCAGAAGGTAGAGCCCAAGGCGTGCAGCGTATATATATCGATACCTTTTTGCCCGACGAGATGTGCGTATTGCTCGTTCGTTTCATATACTTCTAAAAAGCTGCTTTCGACGATACCCGATTATCTCGTTGCACTTGGCAAAGAGATAAACAGGACCTTTGATACTATCAAGGAGCTTGGTCTTACGGTCAAGACCATATACATAGGCGGAGGCACGCCCACGATACTTGATGAGGTTCAGCTTGCTTGGCTTTTATCTGTGGTAGAGGCGAATATCGACGTTTCGACTGTGGAAGAATATACCTTGGAGGCTGGCAGACCCGACACTATTACCGAGGGCAAGATGCGTGTAGCTATGGCGCACGGTATCAACCGTATCAGCGTTAATCCCCAGACGCTCAACGACGACGTTTTGCGTATCATCGGCCGATCCCATACGGCAGAAGATTTTTTAAGGGCTTACGATGTTGCTCGTAATTCGGGAATCGCGAACATAAATACCGACGTCATCACGGGACTTCCCGGGGATAAGTTTGCAAGCTTTTCGGCTTCCTACGATAAGATCGTTTCGCTCCGTCCCGAAAATATCACCGTGCACACCTTCAGTGTAAAGAAGGCGAGTGATGCGCTCAAGAATTTCAGTCACATCTACTCGGTGCGCGGCGGCGACGTCGGAAAATGCGTTGACTATTCGCAGATAAAGGCACAGCACGAGGGATATCAGCCTTACTATATGTACCGCCAGAAGAATACCGTGGGCAATTACGAAAACGTAGGATTTTGCCTTGACGGGAAAAAGGGTCTGTACAACATCTATATGATGGAGGAGCTCCACTCGATATTCGCCGCAGGCGCTGGTGCCGTATCAAAGTTCGTTGATATTGCTCCTTCGGGAGAGAACAAGCGGACGATCGAGAGATTTTTCAATCAGAAATACCCTTACGAGTATCTTGCCGAGGATAAGACCGAGGAAAAGCTTAACGCCGCGCGTGAGTTTTATATCAAGCACGGGCTTGTGTAAACGGCTGTGCGTCTATTTCCGTTGTTGATCGATCTGCGCGGCCGTGTTTCCGATATTTATTTTAGCGTTGTGGAGGATATATGGCAACTGAAAAACGTATTAACAAGCAAGGATTTGCAAAAATAGATGAAAATTTTATCACCGAATGCGACAAGGAATTTGAAGCTTTGCTTGCGGAGTCGGTCAGGGCTCTTTGCGAGAAGAATAACGCGAGAGTGCTTGGTTTGACGGGCCCCACTTGCTCGGGAAAGACCACTGCGGCAAACAAGCTGCTGGCTTATCTCGGTGACGAGCAAAAAAGAGTGGTAACGGTCTCTCTTGACGACTTTTTCAAGGATCAGTTTTCGCGCAGCAGTCTTGCGGGTGCGGATCCCGAAAAGTTGGATTTCGATTCTCCCGATACGCTCGATACCGAGCTGCTCGGCAGCTTCGTTGACGAGCTCTTTGCGAAGGGAAGGGCTAAAAAGCCTATCTTTGATTTCGTCAGCGGCGACAGAGGCAGTTGGGAGGACGTTGAACTTGACGACGACGATATTCTGCTTTTCGAGGGAATTCAGGTGCTTTATCCGTCGGTATTGTCGATCATTGAAGCGCACGGAGGCGCGGTGCTTGGCGTAAGACCCGAGAGCCCGATAGAGATTGGCGGCGTAGTATTCGATCCCGATTTCATAAGACTTTGCCGCAGGCTCGTTCGCGACAGCAATTTCCGCGGAGCGTCGCCTGAATTTACGCTCGGACTCTGGGAGAGCGTGAGAAGAAACGAGGAGACCAATATCTTCCCGTATATGCACAGATGCGACGTTAAGATAGACACCACGCTCGCATACGAGATGAACGTGCTTGCACCTTATCTGAGGAGAGTGCTTTCGGGTGTTGACAGAAACGATAAGTATTACGCGCAGTGCGTGGATATTCTGAATTTGATAGAGGACATCGTGGGTATAGAGAGCTTTGTTATCTCGCCCGATTCCTTGTACCGTGAATTTGTTTAAAATGATTTAAGGACGTTAAAATAATGAGCATACTTTTTAAAAACGTTAATCTTACGGAGAGCTACGGATTTACCTCATCGGTAAATATTCTGGTCAAGGACGACAAGATCGCTTACGTGGGAAAGGATCTGCCGAGAGAGACTGCCGACAGAGTGATCGAGGGCAACGGAAATCTCGTTATCCCCGCATTTTACAACACGCACTGTCACAGCGCAATGACTCTTTTCAGAGGCTACGGTGACGATCTGCCCTTGCAGAGATGGCTCAACGAGAAGATCTTTCCCGCCGAGGACAGACTGACGAGCGAGAGCGTTTATTACGGCTCTATGGTGGCTATTGCCGAGATGATAAGAAACGGTGTGGTCTCGTTCTCGGATATGTACTTTTTCCTTGACGATACCGCAAGGGCGGTCGAGGAGAGTGGCATAAAGGCTAATCTGTCGCGCTCGATAGTTTCTTTTGACCCCGAGATCGACGTTCTGAACGACTCCAGAATAAACGAGGGGATCGACGTGTTCGACCGCTGGCACGGAAAGGCGGACGGAAGAATAAAGATCGATATGTCGCTTCACGCGGAATATACCAACGTTGAAAAATGCTGCCGATACCTTGCCGAGCTTGCAAAGGAAAGAAAGACGGGCTTGCAGATACACGTCTCCGAGACCGCATCCGAGCACGACGCTTGTATCGAGCGTCACGGAATCACTCCGACCGAGTTTTTTGACCGCGTCGGCGCGCTTGACGTTCCGCTGACCGCCGCGCATTGCGTTTGGGTCACGGATGAGGATATCGCACTTATGGCTCGCAAGGGAGTCAGCGTGGCGCACAACCCCGTCAGCAATCTTAAGCTTGGCAGCGGAATAATGCCCTTTAAGAAGATGATGGACGCGGGGGTCAACGTCACCCTCGGTACCGACGGTGCGGCATCCAACAACCGCTTAAGCGTTCTTCGCGAGCTGCAATTTGCCACTTTGATACACAAGGGAAACGATCTTGATCCCTCGGTCACGCTTGCGGGAGAAATGATAAAGGTAGCCACTAAAAACGGCGCTATCGCACAGGGCAGAGAGGATTGCGGCGAGATCAAGGTCGGAATGAAGGCAGATCTTTTGCTCGTTGACATGAGCGCGATGAATAATATCCCCGCGTACAGCTTTGAGTCGGCGGTCTGCTACGCTATGACCGAGGAAAACATACTTATGACCGTTTGTGACGGTAACATACTTTACGAAGATCACGCATACACTACGATTGATGAGGAGAGGCTCAAGAGCGAGGCTCGGAGGGTTATTTCTCGCTATTTCGATTGAGTGAGGTGCTACGGTGACGGATAGAGGCTCGGATAAAAGGATCAGGGATAACGGTTTTATGTCGGGAGTCGTTGTGCTCTCGCTGTCCGCCGTCATCGTAAAAATAATCGGACTTGTATATAAAATTCCCATGCTTAAGCTATTGGGCAGCGAAGGCATGGGATATTTCAATTCAGCATACGAAATATACACTCTGTTTTGTATTATTGCGACCACGGGTCTGCCCGTTGCTATGTCGGTAATGATATCCTCCGAAAAGGGCGGGGCGGAGAGGATATTTCGTGTTGCGATGAGGCTTTTCTTGCTGCTCGGAGTTGTAGGTAGCGCCGTTATGATAGGTTTTGCGCGCCCATTTTCCGAGTTCCTTGGAAGTGACAAGACCGTTTTTTGCATTTTCGCTATCGCTCCGACGGTATTTCTTATCTGCTTATCCAGTGCATACCGCGGCTTTTTTCAAGGTCACGGCAGAATGGTCCCCACGGCTGTATCTCAGGTAATAGAGGCGCTCGGCAAGCTGTTGTTGGGACTGCTTTTTGCTTTTATTGCCCTGAGATCCGGATATTCTGTCGACGTAGTTGCCGCCTTTGCGGTGCTTGGGCTGACGCTTGGAACTGCGGTTTCGGTTTTGTATCTGATGCTGAGCAAGAGATCCTCGGGCGAAAAAGCGACGTGCTCCTTGGGCGAAGAAGATGACCGAGGGATCGCTTGGCGTCTGATGAGAACTGCAATCCCTGTGACGCTCTCGGCGGCGGTGATCAGCTTGACCAAGGTCATTGATATGACTATGATACTGCGGCGGCTGCAGGATCTCGGGTACGAAAGCGAGGTCGCGTTTTCGGCTTACGGAAACTACACCACGCTTGCGCTTCCGCTTTTCAGTCTTGCGCCCGCGCTGATCGCGTCGGTTGCGATGCCGCTGATTCCGTCTTTATCGAGGGCGGTGGCTATGAATGACGCCGAGGAGCAGGGACGGGTGGTCTCTGACGCTTTGAAGCTGACGAGTATAGTATCTATGCCGATCGCCGTTGGTCTGTCGCTGTTTGCAAAGCAGATATTGGAGCTCGTTTTTTCGGGAGAGAGCGAGGCGATAAGTGAGGCATATCCGCTTCTTGTCGTTCTTGGGCTTTCGGTCACGTCGGCTTGTCTGATCACGGTCAGCAATGCAATATTGCAGGCTTATTCGAAGGCGTATATCCCGATAATTTCTATGGCGGTCGGGTCTTTGGTCAAGATAGTCTTGGCGTATTTTTTGATAGGAAATTCCGAGATCGGTATTCTCGGCGCGCCGATAAGCACGTTCTTTTGCGATCTCATTATAAATGCGGTGAATTTTTACTGCATTTCAAGGGTAATGCCGAGTACTCCGTCGGTGAGCACGGTCTTTTTGATGCCGTTTACGGCATCCGCCGTTGCCGTTATATTGGCAAGGGTCGCTTACAACGCTTTGGTAATAAAATTTGGCGAGAGCGCGCTTTTAACGCTTGCTTGCGTTGCGATCGCGGCTATATTATATCTGCCGCTGATCTTTATATTCAAAGTGGTAAAAAAAGAGGAAATATCTGATATGCCGATATTAAATCGGTTGAGTTCGGGTAAAAATAAATAATTATATAAAAGAGGGAAACAAAATGACACAGGAAGAAAGACAGCAAAACGTGGAACGTCTGGTTAATCAGGAAAGATACGGGTTTGAGGACTTGGTTTTGGTGATGCAGCTGCTTCGCGCGCCCGGGGGATGTCCTTGGGATATTGAGCAGACGCATAAGAGCATCAGAAAGGATTTTATCGAGGAGACCTACGAGGTCATCGAGGCCATCGACACCGAGGATCCCGTGCTTTTGCGCGAGGAGCTTGGAGACGTGCTCTTGCAGGTCGCCTTTCACTCGCAGATAGAGGCAGAGCAGGGCGTTTTTGACATTTACGACGTTACGAATGATGTTTGTGCAAAGCTCATTCACCGTCATCCTCACGTTTTCGGGGAGGTAAAGGTCAGTAACAGCGACGAGGTCCTTTCAAATTGGGATAAGATAAAGACCGAGGAAAAGCATCGCGATACGCTTACTCACAAGCTCCGCGCCATTCCTCCGATGCTTCCTGCGCTGATGCGGGCGCAAAAGGTGGGCAAGAAGGCATCGTTCTTTGACTTCGGTACTGCGGACGAGGTGATCGCAAAGCTTTACGAGGAGATCGAGGAGGTCAAAGCCGCTATGGCAAGCGGCGATCAGGCAGAGATAGACGAGGAGATCGGAGATCTTCTTCTGACCGTCACAAGTCTTGCCAGAAAAGCACATACCGACTCCGAGGAGGCTTTGGCTCATGCGACAAATAAGTTTATAGACCGTTTTGAAAAAGTGGAAAAAATTGTAAATTCTCGAGGCGAAAGCGTTGAAAATCTGACTATGAGCGAGCTTGACGCCGTCTGGGATGAGATAAAACACGAAAATTGAGGCGGGATAAGGCTTTTTTGATAAAAAATAGTGATTTTTTTTGAAAAAAGCTCTTGCAAAAAAATTAAAAGTATGGTATAATTAACTAAACAAAGTGGTTGGAATGCCGTTTCAAATGGTAATATTGCCTATGTGCTGCTTCCAACGACAAAAATAAAAAAAGAAAGAGGTTTACATTATGAACAAATTACAGCTCACAGATGCAGTTGCTCAGAAGGCAGGCATGACAAAGAAGGACGCAGCAGAGGCAGTTAACGCTGTTCTCGAAGTTATCGCTGAGACTCTCGCAGCAGGCGGCGACATCAAGATCACCGGCTTCGGCGGATTTGAGGTTAAGTCCCGTGCAGCTAGAACCGGTAGAAACCCCAAGACCGGCGAAGTAGTTCAGATCCCCGCTTCCAAGTACGTTGCATTCAGCGCAGGCAGCACCCTTAAGGACAAAGTTAACGGCTAATGCGTCTTGACAAATATCTGAAGGTTTCAAGAATTATAAAGAGAAGGACGGTTGCCAACGACGCTTGCGATGCCGAGCACGTTACGGTCAACGGCAGACCTGCCAAGGCGTCTTACGACGTTAAGCAGGGCGACGTTATCGAGGTCAGCTTCGGTCAGCGCACTCTCAAGGTCAGAGTTCTTGACGTAAAGGAGTTTACGGCTAAGGCAGACGCCGCTTCGCTTTATGAGGTAATTGAATAATCGGAGAAGCTTCCGCATATATTTGTACAAAATATGTGCGGAGGTTTTTTATGTCCGATAAGATCGTAGAGAATAGAGCCCACGCTTTTTCGTCAAATTCAAGGAACGGCATTGACGTCAGCGGCGTGCTTGACGTGGTCAATTTTGACGAGGGCGGGGTAGTTATGGAGACTTCATGCGGAAGCATGGCTGTTGAGGGGGAGGGTCTGCACGTGACCGTGCTCAACGTAGCCGACGGAAAGGTGAGTATTGACGGCAAGATCAACGGGGTCTATTATTTTGATAATTCTCCCAAGGTCCAGAGGGGCCTTTTCGGTAAGAAGAAATGATCGATCTTTCACAACAGGTTTTGCTCGCACTGCTGATAAAATCGTTTTTAGCAGGAGTGGTTCTCGGCGTGTTTTACGATCTTATCAGGGCGTTTAAAATGTTTTTCGGGGTCAGATATGCTCGCCCGATCGTAAAAAGGTCGGTGGCGGTGAGCGTATTGGCGTATATTGTGACCTTTTTGACCGATATTTTGTTTTGGATCGTCGTCGGGGTCACTTCGATACTCTTGATGTACGGAGTCGGCGGAGGAGTTTTTCGCGGGTTGACTTACTTGGGCTTGGCTGTCGGGGCGCTGCTCTATTATTTCTCAATAGGCAGATTGGTGCTTAAGGTCAGCGAAGCGGCGGTCAATTTTGTCAAAAGAGCCGTGCGGCGTGCGGTGAGGATATTGGCAAAGCCATTTGTTTGGGTGGGGAGAGGTTTAATTTTCTTATTTCACTTGACAATCGGCAAAATTCTTGGTAAAATAAAAGATAGGAGAGCGCAAAGGAAAAAGCGCGACAAAATTGAGCCCGACGAAGCTGCTGCTTTGGATGGGGGAGGAAAGGACGAGTTCGTTTATGTCGACGGAAAGAACGGATATAAAAGAGACGGAAGGATCAGCTTCGGATATATCGGAAAAGGATCTTGAACGTGCGGTGAAAAAGGGACTCTCTGCGCCGTTCCCCAAGGTCTTGCTTCGGTTGCTTCTTTTGGTATTGATCATATCCTCGTTAGGCTTGTTCGTTACGGGCTTGATGAAGTACGACGAGCTGCAGCGCGAAAAAGAGGCTTTGCAAAGGGAAAAAGAGGCGCTTGAGCTTGAGATCGAGGAGCTTCAGTATCTTATCGACTGCCCTGTGGATTACGATTACATAATCCGTGTGGCGAGAGAAAAGCTCGGTCTTCACATGCCTGACGAGATCATATACTATACGGATTACAATAAATAAAAGCGAACGGGCAAGCCGTTCGCTTTTGGTCTTTATAAGCTAAATATATATTGTGCTATCGTTAACGTGAGGGGGATCGTGAGGATCGAGAGCAAGGACGACGTGCCGACGGTCAGCGAGGCGTAGCCCGGGGAGACGTCGTAGGTCTCTGCCATCATCGTGGTTGCCGATGCTGACGGAAGCGCAGCCGCCGCAGTCAGAAAAATTGCGTAGGGCTGGGGCAGATTTATCAGCTTGGTGATCACGCAGACGAGAAGCGGCAGAGCCACGAGCTTTATTACATTGAAATAATATAGCTGCCAGGTGCCGAATATTTTTCTCGGGCTCTGGACCGCGATCAGCGAGCCCGTGATGAGCAGGGAGATCGGGGTGCAGAGATTCATAAGATATTGCGCCGCTTTGGTGAAAAACTCGGGCATTTCAAATGATATTGCGGGATTTTTGAGCAAGAACAGAATAAATCCGATAAGGCAGGGGATCGTGCCGAAATTTACGAGGACCTTTTTGACGGTTATTTTAACGTCGGTTCTTCCTCGGGCAAAAATGCCAAGTCCGAGTGTCCAGAGCAGGATATTGAAGCTGACGACGAGGAAGGACGCCATAAAGAGTCCTTTTCCGGGGATCAGAGCTTCAAAAATCGGGAACCCAATAAACGCGCAGTTGGCAAATATCAGGGCGAATTCGGTGACCTTGCGGTCGTCGGGGAACTTTTTGAACGGTAGGGCGATGAGAAATGCGATCAGCGCAAGTATTGCGTGGAAAATGAAGCCGATGACTATCATCGCTCCTGCCATTTTGACGTTTTCTTCGGAATATTCGGCGCTTGAGAGCGAATATATGAGCATTGCGGGCTGACCGATCGCCAAGATCAGCTTGGACATTTTCTTGGATGCGTGGTCATCTATTATTCCTGTTTTACGGCATAAAAAACCTATCGCCAAAATGATAAATAAGGTTAAAATGACGATATTCAGTGCGGTGAAATCCATAGGGTTGCGTTATTCCTCCGACAGTTTTTCCTTTATCCTCTTCATATCCTCGAGCATATCCTCTTTTTTGCGAGGATCGCGCAGAAGCGCCGCGGGGTGATATACTGCGGTCATAAGATAGTTGCCCTTTTTGAACCAGATGCCGTGCTCCTTGGTGATCTTGAAGTCGGGTTTGATGAGTCGCATCGCGGATATTCTGCCCAAACAGACTATGACCTTTGGGTTGATCAGCGCGACCTGCTCGCGAAGATAATCAATGCAGGCATCCTCTTCCTCGGGGAGAGGATCGCGGTTCTTGGGCGGTCGGCATTTGAGGATATTGGCTATGTAGACGTCCTCGCGCTTGATATCGACTGCACAGAGAAATTTATCGAGCAGCTGTCCTGCGCGACCGACGAAGGGAACACCCGAAAGGTCCTCCTGCTCGCCGGGGGCTTCGCCGATGAACATAAGGGTCGCATTTTCGTTACCCGTGCCGAAAACGCAGTTGGTTCTCGTTTGGTGCAGAGCGCATTTGTCGCACTCGGCGCATTTCTTTTTGAGGTCATCCCATCCCATATATCTTTACCGTCCTTTTTGAGTTTTATGTATAATTTGTCGCAGATATATATACTTGCTACTATTATATCAAATATCGCCCCCGATTTCAAGGGTCGGGAGCGATATTTTTGCTTTTTGTGAGGATTTTTGGTTTTATTTTCAATAATTGCAGAGCGTTTCGATGGCGTTTTCGTCACAGATGATCTTGCCGTGCTCGTTTATGTAGCTTGAAAGGCAATCGGGGTTTTCTCGCTTGCCGTACTCGAGAATGAAGGTCAGTCTGTCAAAGCGTGAGTATGCCGACATACCTGCGTCGAGCAGTAAAAGATAATAATTGCCCTCGTCGTCGGCAAAGGCGCGGCTTTTAGGACGTATATTGGAACGGTGCAATATTTTACAGACCGCAAAAAGATCCTCTGGGGAAACGAATGAAAAGGCGATGCGCGAGCATTTGTGCTCTTTGATGAGCGCTTTTTCTTCGGTTGCTTTTTCGGATATTTCACTTGGGGGGAGCTCGGGATGACGTTTTTCGGGGAGGCGCGGAGCTTTTCTTCTTTGCTGATCGGCAGACTCCTTTAACGCGACGGGGCTTTTGAGGCGCTCTTCCATCGGTGTGAGAGCTTCGCTGATCTGGCTTTTTGTTACGAACAGCTCGCAGCCGCCGCGCTTCGAGGTGTAGAGCTGGACGAAGATCTCCTCGCCCTCGGTGTTAAATCCGATCTGGTCTCTCGCTCGTTCGAGCAGGGAACGAATGGCTTTTCGCGTGCCCGAGTCGGCGCAGTCACTCTCGTTGCCTATGTGGTATTTTCTCATATCGCTTTCGTCGAGCATTATTTTCAGCTTGGTGTTGCTTATAAGTATTAATTCCATATGTATGATCTCCATTCCGCCGCGCGCGGCGGCACAAATACTTTCGGGGTGTCTTCTTATTATAATTATAATACGGATCGCGGAAAATTGTAACCCCTAAATTTATGGTAATTTTGCGGGGTTGGGGGAGAGATTTTTGAGTCGGTGATTGACAATCCCATGTGAAAATGTTATAATATTTGTATATTAAAGCCAAGGGAAAGGAGGGCGACGATGAGATACGATAATGAAAGAGATCATATAGAGATGTCGGTGCGCGAGCTATGCGAAATGGCGCTTTTGCGCGGAGATATCGATTTCCGTCGCTCTTCTTCGAGCCGCCGCGAGCGAGCATCCGAGGGCACGAGGATACATCAGAAGCTCCAGACCTCCTTTGGCGCTTTATATCACAGCGAGGTCGATCTGCGCAACACAAGCAAGCTTGACGAGGTCTACTTTTATGTCAAGGGCCGCGCCGACGGAATAATATGTCATAACGGAAACTACACGGTCGACGAGATAAAGACCGTGGGAGAGCAGCAATTTGCGAGCAAGGTGGTAGACCGTTTGCACACGGCTCAGCTTTACTGCTACGCTTACTTTCTCTGCAAGACGAAGGAGCTTGACGGAGTCAACGCGAGGATAATTTACTACAACGTTGACGACGGCGAGATCGAATATAACGAAAAATACGTGACGGTCGATGAATTGCGTGCGTTTTACACGCAGCTTTTGACCGCTGTCCTTTGGCGCGCGCGCTTTTTAAGAGAGAGGGCAAGAGAGAGAATGCCTGCGGCGGCAAGTGCGCGTTTTCCGTACGGATCGCTCCGCGACAGTCAAGCCGAGATGATAAAGGAGTGTTACCGCGACATAAAGCAGGGAAACCGACTTTTTTGTCAGGCACCTACGGGTATAGGTAAGACTATCTCGACGCTTTATCCGTCGGTCAGGCGGATGGGCGAGGGGCTTGCGGACAGAATATTTTATCTGACGGCAAAGGCAAGCATTCGCCGTGAGGCGTTCTCGGCGGTCGGTAAGCTCAACGAGGGCGGCGCGAGGATCAAGGGGTGCGTGCTTTCCTCCCGCGAGGTCATGTGCGCCAATCACGCGGCGAAGCTTCGCGCGGGGCGCTTGTCGTCGAATTGCAATCCCGAGCTTTGTCCTTATGCGAAGGGGTATTACGACAGATCGAGCGCGGCGCTCGAGGAGATGCTCTCGTCGGGCAGTGAATTTGACAGCGCGGCTATCAAGGCGTTTGCTATTGAGAGGGGGATCTGCCCTTACGAATTTTCACTTGATCTTTCGGAGCTTTGCGACGTTATTATTTGCGACTACAACTACGTTTTCTCGCCCACCGTTTATCTCAAGAGGTATTTTGACGACGGCGGTGAGCGCGGAAGATATATTTTCCTCGTGGACGAGGCGCACAATCTGCCCGACCGCGCGAGAGATATGTTTTCTTCTCGCTTGGGTACGGAGGATTTTGAAGCGCTCATTGAACTGGCTGGGGAGAATTCCAAGCTGACCGAGGCGTGCTTATCCTTGCTTCGCGCGTTTGAGGATCTCGAACGGCTTTGTAAGAACGATATGAGCTACGACGCCGACGGCAACGCGGTGGGTTACTACGTTGCGCGTCAGCTTCCCGAAAATTTTGCACGGTCTCTTTCTGCTTTTTCCGAAAAATGCGACACGTGGATGAGGTATAATTACGATCATCCCGCTTACTTTGCCGCAGAGGATATCGGCTTCAAGGTCTTTGAGTTCAAAAAGGCGTGTGAGATGTTTGACGGTCATTATCTCACGTTTATTAACACGGGGGCGGGAAAGACCTCGGTGCTTCTGTACTGTCTTGATCCATCGCACAATCTGTCGATCGCTCTCGAGAGAGCCGTGGCTTCGGTTCTGTTCTCAGCGACACTTACTCCTACGGAATATTTCGCCGACGTGCTCGGCGGAGGGGAGAAGGCGGTCTCGGTCGAGTTTGAGTCTCCTTTCCCGCGCGAAAATCTTTGCGTGGCGGCGGTCGACAAGATAAGCACACGGTACGAGGACAGGGAAAAGTCGTACAAGAAGATCTCGGCTTGCATTGCGGCAACGGTGTCCGCAAAGGTTGGAAATTATATGGTCTTTTTCCCGTCGTACAGCTTTATGGACGAGGTCCACAAGATCTTTCACGCCAAATATCCGAAGGTGACGACGCTTTTGCAGAAGAAAAATATGACTCCTGCCGAAAAAGAGGCGTATCTTTCGGATTTCAAGGACGACGGACGGCTCAGAGTGGGCTTTTGCGTGCTTGGCGGCTCGTTTTCCGAGGGAATCGACCTTCCCGGCAGGCGACTTATCGGGTCGATCGTCGTGGGAGTCGGATTGCCCGGAATTTCAGACGAAAACAACATAATCCGCGACTATTACGACGAAAAATGCGGCGCGGGCTACGACTACGCTTACACCTATCCGGGAATGAACTCGGTGCTTCAGGCGGTGGGAAGAGTTATACGTACCGAGACCGACCGAGGCATTGCGGTTCTGATTGACGACAGGTATGCCGAGCCGAAGTACAGAGCCATCTTCCCAGAGGCGTGGAAGGGAATGAAATTTGCAGGAAATCCGTCCTCTCTTGCAGAAATTGCCCGAAGATTTTGGAAAAACGAAGAATAAATAAAAAATTTTGCAAAATTTGAAAATACATCTTGCTTTTTTCTTGAATATATGGTATAATGTGTTTCGTTGTGTATTAAATGAAAAAACGGAGTAATTTTTGATGAAATATTGCGAAATGTCACGTGAAGCTCTCCTTGCAGAGTACGAGAGCTTGAAAAACGAATATGAAAAAATAAAAGCAAGCGGACTTAAGCTCGATATATCGAGAGGAAAGCCCTGCACGGCACAGCTTGATCTGTCCGACGGCATCCTTGATATATTACACGGATCTGACGACTGCAAGACCGAGGTGGGCTTTGATTGCCGCAACTACGGTCTTTTTGAGGGCGTGCCCGAGGCGCAGAAACTCTTTTCCGAGCTTTTGACTATCCCGTCCGAGAATATTTTTCTTGGCGGAAGCTCGTCGCTGAACTTTATGTACGATACTCTCAGCCGCGCGATGCTTTACGGCGTTTGCGGAAGCGAGCGCCCCTGGTGCAAGGAGGAGAAGGTCAAGTTTATCTGTCCCGTGCCCGGATACGACCGTCACTTTATGGTGACGCAGTCGCTTGGATTTGAGATGGTCAACGTAAATATGACTCCTACGGGTCCCGATATGGACGCGGTCGAGGAGCTCGTGAAGGATCCTGCGGTGAAGGGAATCTGGTGTAACCCCAAGTATTCCAATCCCGACGGAATCACTTATTCCGACGACACCGTTCGCCGTCTTGCTTCTATGAAGACCGCGGCACAGGATTTCAGAATTATGTGGGATAACGCTTACGCGATCCACGACCTTTACGACAAGGGTGACGAGCTTCTCGATATTATCGAGGAGTGCTGCAACGCGGGCAATCCCGACAGAGTTCTTTGCTTCTATTCGACGTCCAAGATAACCTATCCCGGTGCGGGCGTTGCGCTTATGGCGGCGAGCGAGAACAATCTCAAGCAGATCAAAAAGATAATGATGGCGCAGACCATTAACTTTGATAAGCTCAATCAGCTCCGTCACGTCAAGTTCTTCAAAACGCCCGAAAATGTTAAGGCTCATATGAAAAAGCACGCGGCTATCATCGCGCCCAAGTTTGCGCTCGTCAAGGAGCATCTTTCGCGTGAGCTCGCTCCTCGCGGTATCGCAAAATGGACCGATCCCAACGGCGGATATTTTATCAGTCTGTTCGTTGAAAAGGGATGCGCGAAGCGCTCGTATCAGCTTGCAAAGGATGCGGGACTGACGCTGACGACCGTCGGTGCGACCTATCCTTACGGCTACGATCCTGACGACAGCAACATCCGTATCGCGCCCACTTATCCGACTATCGAGGAGCTCGACAGAGCTATGGGTGTGTTGACCGTATGCGTTAAGCTTGCGGCTGCCGAAAAATTTTTGAATAACTGATCTTATCAAATAAGTGAAGACCTGATAATCACAAGGGGCGGCAATTTAGATTACCGTCCCTTGAATTTTAAGGATCAAGGAGTATCAATGAAGATAAAACAAAAGGATATAAATCCGTATCCGAACAGTGACAGCAACAAGCGTTACTACACCTACGACTACTATCTACGACAGACGTTTGGCGGAAAGTGTATGAAGATACCGCTTGACGCGGGCTTTACCTGCCCGAATATCGACGGAAAATGCTCGGTCGGCGGATGCATTTACTGCTCGCCGAGGGGAAGTGGGGATTTTGCGGCTGACGCAGTCTTGCCCATTGAGGAGCAGTTTGAGATAGTCAAGGCACAGCTGTCGTCCAAGTGGAAGACAGACAGATATATTCCGTATTTTCAGGCGCACACCAACACCTACGCGCCGCTTGAGGTCATAAGAGCAAAGGTCGAGGCAATCGCAGGCAAGGAGGGCGTCGTTGGGGTCAATATCGCCACGCGAGCCGATTGTCTTGAGGACGACGTGGTGGAGTATCTTGCGTCCTTGGCAGAGAGAACGGTGTTGACCGTTGAGCTTGGATTGCAGACGGTTCACGATTCGGTGGCGTTTGCTATCAACAGAGGGCACACGTTTGCAGATTTCCTCGAGGGGTACGCGAAATTGCGGAAGGCATCGGACAAGATAAAGATATGTGTACATCTGATCTTCGGGTTGCCCGAGGAGAATAGGGAGATGATGCTTGAGTCAGTCAGGGAGGTTGCGAGGCTGATGCCCGATCAGGTGAAATTTCATTTGCTTCACGTTATCAGGGGAACGAGGCTTGGCGAGATATATCTTGAGGGCGGATACGAGCCGCTTGAGATGGATGAATACGTTGATACAGTCGCCGAGGCACTGACGCTTCTACCGCCCGACACGGTAGTTGGCAGACTTACGGGCGACGGTATGCAGAGCGAGCTTTTAGCGCCCGAGTGGAGCCGCAAAAAGACCGTAGTTATAAATAATATTGATAAAAAGATGTTCTCCGAGGATCTTTGGCAGGGAAAATTTTTTGAAAACGGTTGATCGATTCGTCGCCGTTCGGTCATGTCGCTCGGCTGCCGAAACGATTGTTTACTATCCACAAAAAACGCGGGGCTTTTTGATTTAAAATGTCAATTTACAAAAAGCGGTTTTGGTGGTAGAATGGAAAATAGGACGATGATCGTCTGACAGCTTTTTAGGAGGTTCTAACTATGAAAAAGTTTTTATCGTTACTGTTGGCAGTTGCTATGATCGTTTCGACCCTCATTATCGTCTCTCTCCCCGCATCTGCGGTCGAGGGTGACTGGATGGTATATGCCCGCAAGGAGCAGTATCGCGACGACTATGAGGATGACGAATACGTAAGCGTTATGGGCTATGAGTACACGAACGAGGGATTCCATACCATTTCTCCCGAGTTCTATGCCGGCCAGAGCCCCAGAGGAGGTCTTCAGACCAAGAGCACATACGATCTCAAGGAAGGCGTTTACATGCTTATCCGCGTTGATGAATTTTCTTACGACGCGCCTGATAAGTGGCTCAATCTTAATCTCTGGAGCGAGCCGATGGTAGAGCTTGCAAGCAGTGATGCTGAAAGAGACGGATACGGTGTTCAGACTATTATGAGACCCGGCAACGACGGAAAGTTTATTCAGCTTGAATGGTATATTGAGGGATTCACTCAGGTTCAGGTATCTTACGAGTTCCAAGGGGTAGATATGTACGACGAGGAGGGCAGAGCGCTCTTTGAGCTCGTGGTTACTTACGAGAACAATTCGTTCGCTCTTACCATTAACGGAATCGCTGCTCCCCAGAGAGTTATCGACTATATGAACGAGACCTTCGCTGATATGGAGGCACATCTCGGTATGGCGTTCTTCCACACCAAGACCCTCGGAGATGCAAGCTTTACCGTTCTCAAGTACGGTACTACAAAGGAGACTGCTTTGACTCCTTCGGGTGACGACAGCGAGGATCCCGTCAACTACTCTCTTGAGGTCGCTGATATTGCAGATCCTTCTACCGTAGAGGATGGCAAGCCCGCGATCCTCATCAACGGAAGCAAGGATGCTTCGGATTCCTATACCACCGCGGGCAAGAGCTCGACGGGTAACTCGATTTTGAACGAGGACAACTCGGTAACTTATATCGCAAGCAGCTCGTCTGTCAGCGTAGTTTATAAGCCTAAAAATGAAGTATCTTATTCCATAGAGGATTTCCCCACAGTTATGATGCTCGTCAGAAATCTTTGCACCTGCGGCGAGGAGGACGGAAGTTGCATTGCGTGCGAGGAGGTCACGATGTACCTTGTTACCGGAGAATTCAACAGCCCCGACGGAGATCATTGTACGCCTCTTTACGCATGCTGGGAGCCTATTGAGATCGACGGAGAGTCTTATCTGTACTTCTATATGGATATGAATGATGATTTCGCTCCTTGGGATGCAGAGGGAAGAGTGAATGCTGTTCGTATGGACTTTAACGGAATTGATTATGCGACCCCCGGACTTAACCAGTTTGACGTTTGCTTCGTCGGTTTCTTCAGAGATATGGAGGATGCAGAGGGATACGTTTACGATTACCTTGGCGTAGAGAAGCCCGTAGAGACCGAAAGCACTACCGAGGAAGCGACCACCGAGGCACCCAAGGATACCACGGACGCTACTACGGAAACAACCGAAGCTCCCGAGCAGACTACTGCTGCAGGCAACTCCAATAATACCGACGACAATACTGCAGGAGGTTGCGGAAGCGTAGTTGGATTCGGTGCGATTGCTATGGTTACGACTATAGGCGCAGTTGCATTCGTTACGTTGAAAAAGAAAAAAGAAGATTGACCGATCTGACGGTTAAAAATTATTAAGGCAGTCGTGCTTTATGCACGACTGCCTTTTCTATTGAAAGAGTTTTATTGGGCAATAGTAACAAATAAATAGTTATTTTTTGTAAAGAATGCTAATTTACAATGGCAAATGTTTTATGATAAAATTATTCAAAGGGATACACCCTAAAAATGTCAAGGAGAGCTTATTATGAAAAAAATTATTTCGGGACTTTTGAGCTTGGCAATGATAGTTTCGCTTGCGGCACTCATCAGCATTCCCACCGCGGCGGTTGAGGGCGACTGGATAGCTTATTCTTCCGCGGGAGAATATCGCGACGACTATGAGGGCGATTACAGCAGCGTTATCGGTTACGAATATACCAATGAGGGTCTGAGAATAATCCCTGCCGATTGGAGAGATTTCGGTCCTACCGGCGGCGTTCAGACCAAGACGAAATACGACGTTAAAGAAGGCGTTTATATGCTCGTTCGTATCGACGAATTTTCTTGGGATGCGGGTGACAAATGGTTTGATATGAACCTTTGGAATCAGGAAATGGTGCTCCCGGGAAGTAACGACGTTGAGAAGTACGGATTCGGTCTTCAGACGCTTGTAAGAACCAATGCTGACGGTACGATCAACACGATTTGGTGGCACACGGGCGGATTTGATGCAGGTGCACGCTCTACTACCAACGGAACCTCTCCTAAGGATGAAAACGGTAAGCTTTTGCTTGAGTTTACGGTTACCTGGGACGGTAATACCTTTGCAGCCGATATCAACGGCTGGGAGGCTCCCGAGTCGGTCGTCAAATATATGAACGAGACCTTCGTTGATATGGAGGCGTTCGTTGGATTTAACTTTATGGCGGGCAAGAAGGGCGGAACTGCGGGAATGACTGTCCTTAAGTTCGGCACGAGCAAGGAAACCGCCGTGACTCCTATGGGCGACGATGGACGAGAGCCCGTTAACTACTACACCGAGATCGCTGAAATAGCATCTCCCGACACCGTTGAGCCCGGCATGCCCGGAGTGTTGCTTAACGGAAGCAGAGAATTTTCAGATGCGAAGACCAACACGGGTATCAGCGGCAATCCTTACAGGACCCGTAACGATGACGACTGGTCGGTTACTTATCTTGCCGACAAGACGATCATCAATGCTAACTACTCGGTTGCAAACGACGTTTCGTATGATATTCAGGACTTCCCGATAGCACTTGTGCTTACAAGAAACTACTGCTCGTGCGAGGAGGAGGACGGTGAGGTCAACTGCTACGCTTGCGAGGAGGTTTGGGCTTACATTATGACGGGTGAGATCTCCAGTGCGGACGACAATCACAAAGCTCGTCTTGAAGTATGCTACGAGCCTATCGTGGACGATGAAGGCAATTCGTATCTGTATTTCTTCTGCGATATGTCCTCCGAGGATATGTGGGACGCAGAGGGAAGAATCCACGGTATTCGCGCGGATTTCTACGGTATGTTCTACAATGAACCCGGCAGAAACACCCTTGATATGTGCTTTATGGCATTCTTCAGAAACATGGAAGAGGCTGAGGCTTACGTTTACGATTACATTGGTGTAGAAGCTTCTGATGATACTACCGAGGAGACCACCGAGGCAACTACTGCCGCTGATACTGAAGAAACCACTGCAGCTCCCGAAGGAACCACCGTTGCCCCCGAGCAGACTACTGCTGCAGGCAACTCCAATAACACCGACGACGATACTGCGGACGGATGCGGAAGCGTAGTTGGATTCGGTGCTGTCGCGGTCGTTGCGGTTGCATCTGTTGCAGGCTTCATTTCCTTCAAGAAAAGGGAAGACTGATCGATAATTGCCGAGGCTTTGAATTTATCTGATCCAAGCACCAAGAGGCTGTCACATGCTTGTGTGACAGCCTCTTTTTTTGGCAGATCGCCGTATGCGTAACATAGGGTTGACGACACCGTTTTTCGTTTGTCAATACTAACAAAAATAAAACGGGGAATTTGTGAATAATGCGAATTTACTTTATTTACTTTTCGTGCTAAAATATATATAACAAAAGATTGGAGATTTGTCTTTTGCACAAAATTATTTATTTTTAAGGAGAAAAAAGATGAAAAAGTTTCTTTCTATCTTGCTTACTCTCGCAATGATGCTCTCTCTCGTTATAGTTGCTACTCTTCCTACGGCAGCTATCGACGGTGACTGGACCGTTGTTGCTCAGGCAAAGCAGGAAAATGAGGAGATCAGCGAGGAGGAGTACAATTCCGTAGCAGGATACGAGTACACCGCTGACGGTTTCCACGTAACCGCTGCTAACTGGGCAGGCCAGACCCCTTGGGCAAGATTCGTTTCCAAGACCAAGATCGACCTTAAGGAAGGCGTTTACATGGAGATCAGAATTGACGAGTTCAACTACGGCGCAGGCCTTGACTCCTGGTTCAACGTTATGCTTTGGGATCAGCAGATCATGACCCCCGGCGATCCTAACTACGGCGCAGGCGTTCAGAACCTTATCCGTCCCGGTATCAACAACACTACTTACTGGTATACCGGTCCCTTCACTCAGCTGACTAAGGATTTCCAGGACGTTCCTCAGGATATCGATGAGGACGGCAAGCACCACCTTACCGTTGTTATCGCTTGGGACGAGGCTAACAGCACCTACACCTACACCATCAACGGTGTTCCCGCTGCAGCTGCTGCTATCAGCTACATGAATGAGACCTGGGGCGGCGACAACAGCGAGGCTTACGTTGGATTTGCATTCCAGCACAACAGCAAGGACGAGGCTATCAGCTGCACGATGACCAAGTTTGGTACCAGCGCTGACGACGCTACCGTTCCCGCAGGCGACGACGATGCTGAGCCTATCGACAACTCCACCAACTTCGTTGCTGCACCCATTGTTGAGAATCCTACCTTTGAGGCAGGCAAGCCCGGTATCTTCATGAACGGTAACGTTGAGGACTCCAATGTCAAGGCTCTTCCCGGTTCTGCTTCCGGTGAGGCTCTTACCATCAACGAAGACGGTACTATCAAGATCGTGGCTGCTAACTCTTCCACCAGTACCGGTGCTTGGATAGTTGAGAATGCTACCTCTTATGCTATTGAGGATCTTCCTATCGTAATGATGGTTACCAAGAACCTCTGCACTTGTACCGAAGAAGATAAGGTCGATGGACGTTGCGGCGCTTACGAGACCAGTAACGTATATCTTATGACCGGCGACCATCTTACCGCTGACGCAGGCTGTATGGCTTCCGCATCGGTATCTTGGGATTCCTACTACATCGGCGACGACGGATATCTCTCCATTATGCTTGATGCTTCCGAGATATCTGCATTCTCCGGCAGAATCAACTCCGTTCGTTTCGACGTTTCGGGTGTTGATATGACTACTCCCGGTGCTAACACCTTTGACGTTTGCTTCGTTGCATTCTTCGCAACCGAAGAGGACGCTAACACTTACTTCGAGAACTACCTCACCAGCCTTGGTTGGGAAGGTGGAGAAGATGACACCACCGAGACCTCTGAGGAGACCACCGAGGAGACCACCGAGGAAACTACTGTAGCTGCAGGCACTACTGCAAAGCCTGAGGATGATGGAACCACCGCTGCTCCTTCTGATGACGACGCACAGGGCGGCTGCGGAAGCGTAGTTGGCTTCGGCGCTATCGCGATCGTTGCCGTTGCATCTGTTGCAGGCTTTGTTTCCTTCAAGAAAAAGGAAGACTAATTAAGGATACATAACGGGTTCAAATCTCATTATATAATCCGTTCCTGACTTTCAGGGGCTGTCACACGCTTGTGTGGCAGCCCCGATTTTTGTTTGTCAATACTAACAAAAATAAAACTTTCAATTTGTTTATAATGTGAATTTACTTTGCCCCAATTTCGTGATAAAATTAAAATATAGAATTCGTGCTTTGCAAAAAATATTTATCAAGGAGAAAAGGTATGAAAAAATTTATTTCTATGGTTCTTGCTGTTGCGATGATCGCTTCGTTGCTCATAGTGGCGACGGTGCCTACGTCGGCAGTCGATGGCGATTGGGTCGCCGTGGGCAGAGCAGACCAATACGACGGCAGTGCTCCCAAGAGTGATTATGAATCGGTTGCGGGATACTATTACGACGACGAGGGATTCCATCTTACTGCGGCGAACTGGGCAGGCCAGACCCCTTGGGCAAGATTCGTTTCCAAGGATAAGATCGATCTCAAGGACGGCGTTTATATGGAGATCAGAATTGATGAATTTAACTTTGCTAACGGGCTCGATTCATGGTTTACCTTCATTTTCTGGGATGATATGCACATGACACCCGGCGAAAAGGGGCACGGAAACGGTGTTTACAATCACATTCGCCCTACGGGTAATAACGCTAATTTCTGGTACGCGGGAGATTGCGACCTGCAGAGTCAGACTAACCAGATCCCCAATAAAACCGTTGCTTACGGCGACGAGCAGAGAACTGTTTTTGTTGCCGAGGTGTCTTGGGATGATGAAAACTCTACCTTCGCGTACACCATCAACGGAGTTGCCGCACCCTCAAGTGTTATCAAGTATATGAACGAAAAATGGGGCGGGGCAGACAGTCTTGCATACGTTGGATTTGCTCTGCAGCACAGCGAGCTTAACGGTAAAGTGGCTTGTACGCTTCTTAAGTACGGTACGAGTGCAGACGACTGTGCAGCTCCTGCGGGAGATGACAGTGCCGAGCCTGAGGATTGGTCGTACAACTACGTGACTGCTCCTTTGGTTGAAAATCCCAATATCGAGCCCGGTCAGCCTGCTATATTTATGAACGGCGACGTTGAAAATTCAAACATCAAGTCTGCTCCCACGTCATCTACGGGTGAGATCGTTTCGATCAATGACGACCATACGATCAGGATCGTTGCAGGTAACTCTTCTACTGGTACGGGTACTTGGGCTGTTGAAAACGCTACGTCTTACGCGATAGAGGACTTTCCTGTGGCGATGATGGTTACGAGAAATCTTTGCACCTGCGGAGAGGATGATCTGTTCGACGGCAAGTGCGGCGCATTTGAGACCGGAAACGTGTATATTATGACGGGAGATAACGTTTCTCCCGGACCGAGCTGTCAGATATCCAACAGCGGAGTATCGTGGGATTCTTATTATATCGGAGAGGACAGTTATTTGTCCTTCACGGTTGACGTTTCGGAGCTTTCGGATTATACGGGTCGAATCAATGGCGTTCGTTTCGACGCACAGGACGTTGATATCACTACTCCCGGCGCTAATGCGTTTGACGTTTGCTTTATTGCATTCTTTGCAAGCGAGGAGGATGCCGAGGCTTACTTTATGAGCTATATTGAGGGTCTTGGTTACGTTCCCGAGACTGAACCGACCAGCGAGCAGACTACTGCGGAGCAGACCGAGGTCACTTCGTCGGTTGAGGATGGTCAGACCACTTCTGAGGACGATGCTCAGAGTACGGCTGACGATCTCGTGCCCGAGCCTACCGTTAAGAACGGCTGCGGATCGGTCGTAGGCTTTGGTGCGGTTGCGATCGTTGCGGTCGTATCGACCGTCGGCGCGGTTGCTTTCAAAAAAAGAGAAGATTGATTTAGAACGATAATGAATTAGGCGGACACACGTTTGTGTGTCCGCCTCAGACTGTCGAAAAAGCTGTTCTACCGCAAGCAGAAAAAAGCAGAGAAGAAAGCCACATAAAAAGAAAAAGCGCAGAAAAAAGATAAGCACAAGAATTTCATCGAGAAATCCTTGTGCTTGCTTGCTTTTTCCGTTCTTACACTCTGGCGTACCCTTGTACGCCGACGAATGTAAGAACGAAAAATATACCTACCTTTTTCGAAGTCTCCCAGCGTGTCGAGACTTTCTCGACACGCTGAGGCGGACACACGTTTGTGTGTCCGCCTTTAACTTTTTATCTGTAACCGTGAGTTCTTATGTAGGTGAGCATAGCGTTGTAGCCGTCTGCGTTGAGATGCAAGCCGTCGCCCGAATCATATTTGGCGTCGAGGTATCCTTTTGAATTTGTGAGTGCCGATGCGGTGTCGAGATATCTTGCGCCGTTTTGCTTGGCAAGCTCTGCGATCCATTCGTTTGCGGCGTCTATCTTATTTACAGTAACTCCCGAGGTGCTTTTTGCGTATTTTTCGGATACGGGGAGGATCGATTGCAAAATTATTCTTGCGTTCGGAGAGGTGTCCTTTATCGACGTGATTAGCTTTTGATAGTATGCTTTGAAGTTTTCTTCGGTGCAATAGGGAACGCCGTTGTTTATGCCCAAGGTTATCACGATATACTCGGGTCTTCTTTCTTCGATCGCGGAGGCTATCGTCAGGAGCTTTCCGTCCTTTGAGCAGACAACCGTTGCCGTGTCGATATTATAATCAAGCGGCAGATCTCCATTCTCGCCCGTCCAGACCTGATCGGTCTCGATTCCGTCCTTGAGGACGCCTGCGTTTATCATTTCCGCTATCGTGGAGTCGCCGATAAATACCATGCTGTCCACGTAGTACTGCCCGTAGTCCGAGGTCTCCGCAAGCTTTATGCTGATGGGCGGAGTCTTTTCGTTTTCGGTGAAAATATCGCTTCTTATTCCTCGAAAAAGCATCGTTATCAGCGAAACGGCACAGGCAACGGTCAGTATGACGGTCGCGGTGATAAGTGCTTTCGAGGTTTTGTTAAATCTTTGTTCCGACATTTTTCGCGCTTATTTTAAAAATTGATTGGTATAGGTGGATTTTTCTTTTTTGCTCTTTTGGGGTTTTCCTTTGGGGCTTGAGGTATTATTCTCGGGCTTTTTTTCGTTACCGACACCAATTTTGAGGAGGCATCTCGCCACGAGTGTTACTGCGACGTAAATTATCGCGAAAACAAGCGTGAAGATGACCGTCGTGGAAAAATTCGCTCCGCCGAGCGCAACGAAAAGCAAAAATCCGATAATATAGCAGGCAGCATGCGCGAGGCTTGCCGCGGTGCGATTCATTATACCTGCTCGCAAAAGGGCACTGCCGACACCCATTATGAACGAGAATAGGAGCACGAGCAGAAAGCGTTTCGTTTCTATGAGCGCTGCGGAGTCGCCCGAGAGAAGTGTGGCGATCAGCATAAGCACGGTCGTGATTACGGTATAATAGAGCGAGCCGAAAAAGAGAAGATTTTTAAAAAAATTCTTTATGTCCATAATAAACGTTCCTTGAAGTAAAGTTATACACATTAATTTTATCATAATTTGATTTGTATTTCAAGCGGTTTTATAATTTATTTACAATCTTGGCGGATTTTTGACCGAGAGAGTGAATAATTTTTCAGTTTTTTGCATATTAATCGCTCTTTTACCTTGACATTTACCCCCTTTTTGTGTATAATATAAGGTGGATTATTTTCCGCGCGTGCGCGAGACGTCGCAGCTTTTGGCGGAAAGAAAATGAATTTTTATGAAGCCGTTTTTTGCGGCGGACAGGAGTTTTTATATATGGCAAAGCTTACCAGACAAGAGGCAAGAGAGACACTTTTCGGTCTGCTTTTCGAGACCGAGTTCCAAGGCGGCAAGGAGCCTGCGGCAATCTACGATCTCGCTTGTGAGGACAGAGAAATTCCCAATGACAAGTACGTGCGCGAGAGCTTTTTCGGTATTATCGCAAAGGCAAGCGTGCTTGACGCGGTGATCAGCAGATATGCGAAGGGCTGGAGAGCCGACAGACTCTCGAGAGTCTCGAGAACCGTTATCAGAATAGCGGTCTACGAGATGCTTTTCGTTGAGGATATTCCAATGAACGTTTCGATCAGCCAGGCGGTCTCGCTTGCGCTTAAGTTCGGCGAGGACAAGGCAAAGCAGTTCGTTAACGGTGTGCTTTCGGGCGTTTTCAAGGATATTGAGGCGAACGGCGCCGAGGCGGTCATCGCAGAGGCGGTAAACGGCATACAGGCCTCCAAGGCAGAGCCCTCGGAGGAGTCTGGCAACGCGGAAAATGCTTGAGTCAAAGCTGATCCTTGGGATCGACACGAGCAACTACACGACCTCGGCGGCACTTTGCACGCTTGAGGGTGACGTGGTTTTAAATCTTAAAAAATTACTTCCCGTAGCCGAGGGTGAGCGAGGACTGAGGCAGAGTGACGCGCTTTTTGCACATACAAAAAATCTGCCCGTGATAATGGACGGAGTTAGGGAGTTTCTTGACCGCAATTATCCCGATAGGGAGATAGTGGCGGTTGGATATTCAAAGACTCCGCGCGACGTTGAGGGCTCGTATATGCCTTGCTTTTTGTCGGGTGTGGCGATCGCTTCCGCCGTGTCGGCAACGATCGGATGCCAAAGCTACGCTTTTTCGCATCAAAGCGGTCATATTATGGCGGCGCTTTATTCGGCGGGCAGGCTTGATCTTATCGAGAACGGCGAGCGCTTTGCCGCGTTTCACGTCTCGGGCGGCACTACCGAGATATTGCTCGTTACACCGAAGGCAGACGGCTTTGAGGTCGAGCTTGTCGGCGGAACTGCAGACATCAACGCGGGGCAGGCTATCGATCGCGCAGGTGTGATGATGGGTCTCGGTTTCCCTTGCGGAAGGGAGATGGAAAGTCTGATCGCGGACAGGGATATTCCCCCCGTTAAAACGAGGATATCGGTGCGCGGCCTTGAATGCAATCTTTCGGGACTCGAGAACCTTTCGAGGTCTCTTTACGAGAAAACGGGGGATAAGGCGGCGGTCTCGGCGTTTTGCTTCGATTTTGTTGCCGACACGCTCTGCAAACTGACCGAAAATCTGCGCGAGGCGTACGGCAATATTCCGATAATATACGCGGGCGGCGTGATGAGCAACAAGCGCATCGGCGCGCGGCTTGCCGAGTTTGAAAATACTTATTTTTCGGCACCCGAGTTCTCCTCGGATAATGCCGCGGGAATCGCGCTTCTTTGCCGAAAAAAACATCTTGAAAATTGTTAATTGGTGGGTAAAATGAAAAAGGATTCGATCTTCAGCGTTTCTCAAATAAATGAATATATAAAAATGACGCTGGAATCAAGTCCCGTGCTTCGAGACGTGTTTCTGCGCGGCGAAATTTCAAATTTCAAGAGCAATTACGCCTCGGGACACATGTATTTTACTCTGAAGGACGAAGCTTCGTCGATCCGCGCGGTGATGTTCCGCGGCTCTGCTTACAGGCTTAAATTCAAGCCCGAGAGCGCGATGAAGGTCATCGTACACGGAAGAATATCGGCTTACACGGTCAGCGGTGATTATCAGATAATCGTTGACGACATGCAGCCCGACGGAGTCGGCGCGCTTGCGGTCGCGTTTGAGCAGCTTAAAAGAAAGCTTGACGCGGAGGGACTTTTCGATCCCGCGAGAAAGAGACCGATACCTCCGTTTGCACGGAGCGTTGGTGTTATCACATCGGCGTCGGGCGCGGCGCTTCACGATATCATAAACGTGTCGGGCAGGCGTTGTCCTTCGACGAGGATAGTCATATATCCCGCGTACGTGCAGGGAGAGATGGCGCCGAGGAGTCTTGTTGGAGGTATCAAGTTCTTTAACGAGCGACACCCCGTTGACGTTATCATAATCGGTCGCGGAGGCGGCTCGGCAGAGGACCTTTGGGGATTTAATGACGAGGAGCTTGCGAGGACTATCGCGGCATCTACGATCCCCGTGATATCGGCGGTCGGACACGAGACCGACTTTACTATCTGCGACTTCGTTGCCGATCTGCGTGCACCCACACCGAGCGCGGCGGCTGAGATCGCTTTCCCGAACAGCGAGGAGATACGCTCGAGGATAGCGCACATGAAAAACAAGGTCGACGCTTTGCTTGAGCGCAAGATATACCTGCTTGACGGCAGGCTTCAGACACTTAAAAAGAATGCGGAGCTTCGCTCACCCGTGCACGTGCTCGATGAAAAGGCATTGAGGCTTGTGAGATTGCGAGAAAAAATCGACTCGCTTGCAAGAGTTGCGGTAGACGGTGCTGATGGGAATTTTCGTATGCTTTGTGCTCGCCTTGAGGGTGTCAATCCCTTGGCGGTGCTTTCGCACGGCTACGCTATGGTGCAGGGCGGCGACGGAAGCGTGATATCGACGGTTGCAGACGCGGCTGTCGGTGAGGTCGTTGATATAAGTCTTTCGGACGGAAAAATGAGAGCACAGATAACCGAAATAAGCGAAAAGTGAGGTTTATGATATGGCAGAGAAAAAGAAGATGAGTCTTGAGGAGGCTATGGCAAGGCTCGAGGGCATAGTAGCCGAGCTTGAAAATGAAAAGCTGCCGCTTGAGAAGTCCTTGAAGCTCTACGAGGAGGGTGTGAAGCTTGCTTCGCGCTGTGCCGAGGAGCTTGAGGCGGCAAAGCGTAAGATACAGATACTTCAGCAGGGGGCGGACGGTCAGATCGAGGTCGTTGACGTTCCCGAGGGCACGTTTTCAGAGGAAAACTGATTTATAAGGGATCGCGTGAGGTAAAAATTAGTCACGCGGGAGAATGGAGATTATTATGATCGAATACAACAAAGAGTCCGCGCTTGCGGTCATCGCAGAGGCGAAGGAAACGGTGGAGCGCGAGCTTGAAAAGATATATCCCGAGGGGGAGGGTACGGCGGCGAGTCTTTACGAGGCTATACGCTACAGTCTGCTTTCGGGAGGAAAGAGAATAAGAGCTACGCTGGTGCTTGAGACCTGCAGAATGCTTGGTGGTCAGACAGAGGCGGCTTTGCCTTTTGCCTGCGCGGTCGAGATGGTTCACACATACTCGCTTATTCACGATGATCTGCCCTGTATGGATGACGACGATATGCGTCGCGGTAGGCCGACTAATCACAAGGTCTACGGTGAGGCGACAGCTATACTTGCGGGTGACGGTCTTCTGACCGATGCTTTTTCGGTCTCTGCGATGAATCCTTACGTCAGCGGTGATTGCGCGGCGACGGCGGTTGCTATACTGTCGGGCGCGGCAGGCAGCTTTGGAATGGTCAAGGGTCAGGCTGTCGATCTTTATGGAGAAAGCCACGAGCTTACCGAGAGTGAGCTGGTCGAGCTCCATATGGGTAAAACGGGCGCAATGATATGCGCGTCCGTGCAGCTTGGTTGTCTTGCCGCAGGATATATGCCTAACGACGAGATCACAGAGAAGCTGACGCTTTTTGCGAGAAATATCGGCTTGGTATTTCAGATAGTTGACGATATTCTTGACGTTACCTCGACAAGCGAGATGCTTGGCAAGACGGTCGGCTCGGACAAGGATAACAACAAGACTACTTTTATGTCGTTCTTTACTCCCGAGAGCGCTATGACTTATGCAGAAAAGCTGACAGAGGAGGCTATTGCTCTTATGGACGGCATAAAGGGAAGCGAGAGAATGGTTGATCTTGCGCTTTATCTTTGCGATAGGAAAAATTGATAATCAGGAAAAGAATATAATGAAATTTTTGATAGATTTGGGAACGAATTTCTGGCTTATGAGCGTGGTTGCCGCTTGGTTTATCGCTCAGGTACTGAAATTCTTTACCGGAGTTTTTAAGCTTAAGAAATTCACCGCGGTCGAGTTCCTCTTTGGAACGGGTGGAATGCCGTCCTCGCACACAGCGGCGGTCTGCGCGATGGTCAGCGCTTGCGTTATAAAGTGCGGATTTGGCTCTGTGGAGTTTGCTCTGAGTGCTTTGCTGGCAATGATAGTTATGCGCGATGCGACGGGAATGAGACGTCAGGTAGGTGAGCATGCCAAGGCGCTAAATAAGATATTCCAGGAATTTGCTGATGCTCACAATGATCCCGAGCTTACCCATAAGGCGCTGGCAGAGCTTGTGGGACACACGCCGCTTCAGGTTGGTGTAGGTGCTATTCTCGGATTTCTCGTGCCCGTTGCTCTTATGTACGTGCCGTTTTTTAATATCGTATGAGAATAGACGTTTATCTTGTTGAAAAGGGCTTTTGTGAGAGCAGAAACAAGGCAGCGAGGCTCATCGATGAAAAAAAGGTGATGCTTGACGGCAAGCTCGTCTCAAAGGCTTCGCTTGATGTTTCCGATGCGGAGCATATTGTTGAGATAATTGAGCAGGATCGATACGTCGGTCGCGGCGGACTGAAGCTTGAGGGTGCGCTTGAGCACTTCGGGCTGGACGTCAGCAAAATGAGATGCATTGATATCGGTGCATCCACGGGTGGATTTACCGACTGTCTTTTGCAGAGAGGCGCGGCGCACGTTTGCGCGGTCGATTCGGGCAGAGGGCAGCTTCACGGAAAGCTTCTTTCGGATATCCGCGTTACCTCGGTCGAGGGATTTAACGCGCGTGGGCTTGATGCCGAGGAGTTCGGTCTTTTCGACCTTGCGGTAATGGACGTTTCGTTTATTTCGCAGACGTTGCTACACGCGCCCGTTTTTTCGGTCTTGCGTGACGGAGCGTGCTTTATAAGTCTTATAAAGCCGCAGTTTGAGTCGGGCAGGAGTGCTCTCGGTAAGGGTGGTATCGTCAAAAAGGCGAGCGACCGTGAGGCCGCAGTTCGCCGAGTGGTTGAGTCTGCTCTCGTGTGCGGATTTACGTTAAGAGGAGTTATACGGTCCTCTATTGAGGGCGGCGACGGAAACCGCGAATATCTTGCTCTATTCCAGAAGGGCGGTGTGCCCACGGCAGACCGTGAGACAATAAATTACAAGCAGATTTGCAAGGATTGATTATGGAAAAACAGATCAAAAAAGTACTGATAGTTACGAATTTTAATATTTACGACAAGGCAAACGCCGCCATAGCGGTGGCTGAAAAGCTGGTCGGATGCGGATGCGAGGTCTGCTCGCCTGTCTACAACAAGGACAAGATAATCAGGATGAGGGGAAGAGCGCGCTTTTCATTTCTTCCCGTGGATGAATCCTATAAGAGCGTAGATGCGGTCATCGTTCTTGGCGGGGACGGAACTATACTTGAGTCTGCCCGCCGTGCCGCGCCCTTTGGTGTGCCCGTTATGGGACTTAATCTTGGGCGCCTCGGATATATGGCGGAGCTTGAAATGAGTGAGCTCGACGAGATCGCTCGTATCGTATCGGGAGATTACAAGCTTGAGAAGCGCTCGATGCTCAATATCGAGCTTCTGAATGCTAACGGAGAGACTCGCAAAAACGAATACGCGCTTAACGATGCGGTGCTTTCCAACGGTACTATTTCGCGCGTCGTTGATCTTGAGCTCTACGAGGGTAGCTCGAAGATCGCAAATTACCGTGCCGACGGTATGATAATCTCTACTCCTACGGGATCTACCGCTTATTCTTTGGCGGCGGGAGGAGCTATCGTTGATCCGAGGCTTGCTTGCTTTTGTGTAACGCCGATATGTCCTCATTCTTTGTTGTCACGTCCTTTGGTTTTTCCCGACAGCGCGTGCCTTGAGATAAAGAACATTTGCCACAGAGAGAAGACCTTGTTTTTAACGGTAGACGGTCGAGTCAACTACGAGCTTGTATTGGGCGAGGCGGTACGTATCACGCGGTCGCCGCTGACTACCTCGTTTATACGACTCAAAGAAGAAAGCTTTTACGAAAAGCTTCGTCAAAAAATGAATGATAACTAATTTGGGAGTTTGGTGAATTGAAATGAAAAAGGGAAGACAGGAAAAAATACTTGAGCTTATAAACAAATACGAGATAGAGACTCAGGATGAGCTTATCGAATTTCTCGGTGAAGAGGGATATATCGTGACTCAGGCGACTGTGTCGCGTGATATTCGCGAGCTTGATCTCGTTAAGGTCGCTATGCCCGGCGGCAGCTACAAATACGTTGTAGCTCACGTTTCGAGAAAGGGTGCTAAAAATGCGGGTCCCTTGGCACACGCGGTATCCGACACGGTGCTTTCCATCACTTGCGCGCAGAATATAGTCGTACTGAAGACGACGGCGGGAATGGCGCAGGCGGTGGCTATTGCCATTGACCGAATTCCCGATTCCGCGATACTCGGCTGCGTAGCGGGTGACGACACGATAATCGTGGTAACCCCCGACGTCGAATCGGCGGCAAGCGTAGCGTTGAGAATGAAAAAGCTGCTTGCTATAGGTTGATATTTTATTGATTTTTGATTTTTAAGGAAAGGACGGGCGGTCAAATGCTGAAATTTCTTCACGTTGAGAATATTGCCGTGCTTAAATATGCTGACATTGAATTCCGTGACGGATTTACCGTGCTTACGGGAGAGACGGGCGCGGGAAAGTCGGTCATAATCGACGGTATCAATATGATCTGCGGTGGAAAGGTCTCGCGCGACGTTATCCGCGCGGGTGAGCAATACGCGCTGTCCGAGGCCGTATTTGACGGCATTGGAGACGGAGTTGCCGCAAAGCTTGCCGAGCTTGGCATTGAATGTGACGAGGGCGAGATTTCCTTGAGCCACAAGCTGAACGCTGACGGCAAGTCGGTCGTGAGGATCAACGGCAGGGCGGTGACGAAATCGACTCTGCGCGAAGCGGCGCGGTTGCTTATATCTATTCACGGTCAGAACGACAGCAAAGTGCTTTTTGACAAGTCGGCTTACCTTGATATGCTCGATTCCTACGGCTCGTGTGAGTCCGAGCGACAGAAATATACTGAGATCTACCGAGAGCTTGACAGCTATCGCAAAAAGCTCCGCGATATTTCGACTGACGAGGAGCAGAAGGCTCGCGAGAGAGATATGCTTGAATATCAGATCAATGATATTGACTCGAAGAAGCTGAAGGACGGCGAGGAGGAGGCTCTTGAAGCCGAAAAGAAGCGACTTGGCAGTCTTGAAAAGATAAACAAGCACGTCAATTTTGCTTATCGCGCGCTTGCGGGCGGAGAGAAGGGTGCTTCGGCATCATATCTTTTGTCCCGCGCATCCGAGTCGCTTTCCAAGATATCGGACGTGATCCCCGAAGCGACGGAGATAGCCGAAAAGCTACTCGATATGAGCTACGAGGTCTCGGATATGGCGGACAGAGTCGCGGCGTTCGGCGATGACGACGGTGAGGACATAGATACCCGTCTTGACAAGATCGAGAGCCGTCTTGAAGCAATTTCGGGGCTCAAGAGGCGGTATGGCAGGGATATTAAGTCGATACTTGAATTCCGTGACCGCGCGGTCGAGAGGCTTGACGATATAGTTTTGTCGGACGAGCACGCGGCAGAGTACGAAAAGAGAATAAAAGAGCTTGAGGTGGAGGCGAGAGTCGCCGCGAAGGCTTTGACTGAAAAGAGAAGAGCCGCGGCGAGAGGCGCTTCCCAGAGAATAATGGAAACGCTTGCTTATCTTGATATGCCGAAGGTCAAGCTTGAGATCTCGCTTTCTCCGACCGATGATTTTACACCGTCGGGCTGTGACAGGGCGGAGTTTATGGTTGCCACCAATCCCGGTGAGCCGATGATGCCTATGTCGGAGATCGCTTCGGGCGGTGAGATGGCGAGGATAATGCTTTCGCTTAAGAGTGTTCTTAATGAAAAAGACGGAGTCGGATGCGCGGTTTACGACGAGATAGACACTGGAATCTCGGGTAAGACCTCGAGAAAAATCGGAATCAAGCTTCACGAGATAGCAAAGGGTTGTCAAGTCATTTGTGTGACTCACTCGGCACAGATCGCAACGCTTGCCGACGATCATTATCTTATCTCCAAGCGTGAGGTCGACGGCAGAGCGCAGACGAGCGTTCGCCTGATCGAGGGCGAGGAGAGAGTCGCAGAGGCGGCGAGGATCCTCGGCGGAATCAACGTTACCGAGGCGCAAAGACAGGCGGCGAGGGATATGATCGAAAATATCAGCGAATAAATTTGCAAAAACGGTGAAAAATTTGATTTTTGTATTGAATTTTCGGCGCGGATGTGATAAAATTATAAAGTTGTGTAAAAATAGAGAGGTTAGTGTAAAATGTTAAAGATTAAATTACAAATAGCCGAAAAAATATACGCGGGAGTCAAGGGTATCAATCCCGATGCCGAGATCGCGGTCGAGGATATTGCTTCGATGCTCGAGTATCCCCCCGATGCGAGCATGGGAGACCTTGCGTTCCCTTGCTTTAAGCTTTCAAAGGCGCTTCGTCGCTCGCCCGTGCAGATCGCGGCTGCTCTTGCAGACGGTCTTTCGGGAGGTGCGCTTGCATCCGCAGAGGCTGTAAACGGCTATCTGAATATTAAAATAGATAATGCGTATCTTGGCGAGAAGATCCTGCCCGAGATACTTGAAAAGAAGGAAAATTACGGTGCTCCCACGTATCTTGGAGAGGGAAAGACGGTTGTTCTCGACTATTCCTCGCCCAATCTTGCCAAGCCCTTCCATATAGGACATCTTGGCACTACTGTCATTGGTCACGCCATAAAGAGACTGCATGAGTTTGCGGGCTACAAGTGTGTCGGTATCAACTACATCGGTGACTGGGGCACTCAGTTCGGTAAGCTTATAGTCGCTTACAAAAAGTGGGGCGACAAAGAAACTGTTGAAAACGGCGGAGTTGACGCGCTTGTTGATCTCTACGTGCGCATTAACAACGCGATCTCCGGTAATGAGGAGATGGGCATACCTGCAGATCCTTCTCTCGCTGATGAAGCAAGAGCAGAGTTCCTTAAGATGGAGCAGGGAGACAAGGAGAATCTTGATCTTTGGCGTTGGCTCGTAAAGCTTTCGATAAAAGCTAACGATAAGATATACAAGCAGCTTGGAATTGAGTTCGACAGCTACAAGGGTGAGAGCAGCTATACTGAGGATATGCCCGCACAGATCGAAAAGCTTCGTGAAGAAGGTCTTTTGAAGATAGATGACGGTGCATCTTTAGTTGATTTGAGTGAATATAATATGCCTCCTTGCCTTATTCTGAAGCGCGACGGCTCTACATTGTATCCTACACGTGATATTGCGGCGGCTTATGATAGAAAGCAGATGTATGATTTCGAAAAGTGCATCTACGTTACCAGCACACAGCAGATACTTCATTTTAAGCAGTGGTTTAAGGTCGTTGAGCTGATGGGCTATGATTGGTATGATAAGCTCGTACACGTTCCTTACGGGACTGTTTCTATCAATGGAGCTAAGCTTGCAACGAGAACCGGTAACGTTGTGTTGCTTAAGGATCTCTTTGAGGCGGCGATCGAGAAGGTCAAGGGAATTATGGAAGAAAAGAATCCGAATCTTGAGGGCAAGGATGAGGTCGCAGAGGCGATCGGTGTGGGTGCGATAGTTTTCTATTATCTTACCAACAATCGAATCAAGGACATCAATTTCAATCTTGAGGATGCGCTTTCGTTTGACGGAAACACGGGTCCTTACGTTCAGTACACCTACGCGCGCGCTTGCTCGGTGCTTGAAAAGGTCAATGGAAGCTATGGTAGCAAGATCGTGATCAGCGCAGACGCGGAAGCGGCGCTTCTTAAAACGCTTTGTCAGTACGAGGAGAAGGTGCTTGCGGCAATCCGCGATTACGAGCCTTCTGTCATCACGAGATTTATTCTTGACGTTGCGGTGGCGTTTAACAAGTTCTATCACGAGTGCTCGATACTTAACGCTGAAAACGATGACGTTAAGGGAACGAGACTTCTGCTTACCGAGGCGACCAAGCACGTTCTTGGCTCGGCGTTCTCGCTTATCTGTCTGAAAAAGACTGAAAAGGTTTAATTTTTACGGTTAATAATTGAAAGGAATAATATATTATGTCAGGACATAGCAAATGGGCTAACATCAAGCACAAAAAGGAAAAGACCGACGCGCAGAGAGCGAGGGTGTTTACAAAGATCGGTAAGGAGATCACTATTGCGGTAAAAGAGGGCGGCGGAGACCCCAACTCTAACGCGAAGCTTCGCGATCTTATCGCAAAGGCAAAGTCTAACAACGTTCCTAACGACAACATTGAGAGAACTATCAAGAAGGCTCTCGGCGGCTCGGGTGAAAACTACGAGGAGGTCGTTTATGAGGGATACGGACCTGCAGGTGTTGCGGTCATCGTTGAGGCTACTACCGACAACAGAAACAGAACTGCGGGTAATATCCGTTCTTATTTCTCCAAGTATCACGGAAATATGGGACAGACCGGATGCGTAAGCTTCATGTTCGAGGAGAAGGGCGTTATCGTTATTACCGACGAGGACGGCGAGATCGACGAGGATCAGCTTATGGAGACCGCACTTGAGGCAGGAGCAGAGGACTTCTCCGGTGAGGAGGGCGTATTCGAGATCTACACCGTTCCCGAGGACGTTTACGCTATTTCCGAGTCGCTTAAGGCTGCGGGATACGAGATCGCATCTGCTGAAAAGAGCAAGGTTCCTTCCACTACCGTTGAGCTTACAAGCGAGGACGACATCAAGTTTATGGGTCTTCTTATCGAGAAGCTCGAAGAAGACGATGACGTTATGGAGGTTTACCATAACTGCGACAACGAACTGTAAGTAGCATCAGCTCGTCGGGATTTTCCGAATACTTCGTTGCTCCTCAAAAGCGGCTTGACGTAGAGAAAACTACGCCTTCGCCTTGCTTTTTGTGGTGCGCCTTGTCTTCGAAAAATCTCGACGGCTGCTGTTTATAGCAGTGAAATACTTTTAAAGGTTAAAAATCAAATCTGAAAATAAGGAGGATGAAAATGAAACAAAATCGCGCGACGAGACTTTTGTCAAACACGCTGATATTTACCGTTGGTAAGTTTGTGTCCAAGCTTATCGTCATTTTTATGCTCCCATTCTATACCTCGTATCTTTCCAGCGCGGAGTACAGCACGTCGGATCTGATCACCAATCTTTGTAATCTGATCATTCCGCTTGCCTGTCTTGGTGTCAGCGAAGGAATATTCAGAAACGCGGCGACAGAGAACGTCGACAAGGAGGCCTTTTTCACCAACGGCTTTATGCTGATGGTATTTGGCTCGCTTGGATTTTTAGCTCTCTCGCCGTTGCTTAATCTGACCGGATATTTTAACGATTATATCTGGCTGATCATCTGCTACGTTATTGCCTCGAATATTCATTCGGTCTGCTCGCAGTACGTTTGCGCTATCGGAAGGACCAAGCTTTTTGCGGGACAAGGAGTGCTCAATACGGCGCTGACGGTGGTTCTTAATATCATTTTTCTCGTCGGCTTCGATATGGGCATAAACGGCTACGTGCTATCGATCGTTTTAGCTGACCTTTTGTCAACGGTTTTCGTTTTCTTCGTGGCAAGGCTTTACCGTGCGTTTATTCCCAAGAAGATAAACGGCGCGGTTATGAAGGATCTGCTCAGATTCTGTCTGCCTCTTGTGCCGTCTACGATCTTCTGGTGGATAACCGGAGTTTCGGATCGATATATGGTGGCTTACATGCGCTCTGATGCCGAAAACGGTCTTTACACGGCGGCTTACAAGATACCGACGCTTCTGACCTACGTGGTGACGATCTTTAACGACGCGTGGAAGCTTTCGGCGGTCTCGGAGTCCGAGGACAGAGAGAAGTGCGCCGATTTTTACTCGCAGATCTACAAATATTACATCGCCGCGATGTTCGTGGGCGGTGGAATTTTGTCTGTCGGCGCGCAGATATTTGCAAAAATTCTGTTTGCGGACAGCTATTACGTGGCGTGGATATTTATTCCCGTGCTTTCTGCGGCGACCGTCTTTACGGCTCTTGATACCTTCCTTGGAAGCGTGTATTTTACAGTCAAAAAGACCTATATGTCGCTTTGGACCTCGCTTATCGGGGCGGTCGTGAATATTGGACTCAATCTTATTCTGATACCCGATTGGATGCTTGGTTGGGGCGCTATGGGCGCTTCGGTTGCTACGTTTGCAAGCTATTTCTTGGTCTATCTCATTCGTGCGCTGACTATGAAGAAATTTCTGCCGTTCAAGATGTACCACGGCAAGCTGCTTATCAACACCGTGCTTATAGGCGGTATTTCGGCGTTTATGACTTGGTACGGATACAGCGGTCAGACTCTTGGATTATACGTATCTATCGGAATTTTGCTTGTAAGCGTAGTATTTAATAGCCGCGACGTATATATTGCGTGCCGTCAGGTGCTCTCATCGGTGAGAGGCAAAAAGGGAAATAGTAACGAGTAATCGTTAAAAACGCAGAATTTACAAAAAATTCATAATTATTTTTGGTTTTCTCTTGCAATAGGGAAACAAATGTGATATAATTATTTCCGCGTGTGAAAACGCATAGAACAAGGGTGGTCCGCTGCTTTGCTCGCATGAACATCCGGATTTTAAGGAGGGCTTTAAAATGGATCTTATTAAGGCTTTTACAAATGAGCAACTCAAGGAAAACGTACCCCAGTTCAACATTGGTGATACCGTTCGCGTTCACAACAAGATCGTTGAGGGTACAAGAGAAAGAATTCAGATGTACGAGGGCACCGTTATCGCAAAGCACGAGGGCGGCATTTCCTCTACCTTCACCGTCAGACGTATCGCTTACGGCTGTGGCGTTGAAAAGACGTTCCCCCTTCATTCTCCCAACGTTGTTGCGGTAGACGTAATCCGTAAGGGTAAGGTTCGTCGTGCGAAGCTGTACTACCTCCGTGGTAGAGTCGGCAAGGCTTCCAAGGTTAAGGAAGATCTCGCAAGATAAGGTTTAAGGGATCTCTAACAATTCACCACACCCGATCGACAAAATATTTTCCGTCATTCGTCACAAAAAATCTTCGCAGAGGGTCAAGCTATGCGCGCGATTTTTTGTTTATACTGACGAAAAATCTTATCGTCGCTCGTCGTGCGTTGAATTATCAGAGGTCCCTTTATTCTTTATCGCTCATAGAGCAGAAAATATCGGAGGACAAGCGTTTTGCTTTGTCCTCCGATATTTTTTTATTCGGCTTGGGTGATATGTAATTTTATGAGCTCTGCCGCAGCCTTGGTTGCGGCACCTAAGACTGCGAGGCTTTCGGAGTGATCAATAGAGGTTATATCGGGTAGTGGCTTGCCTGTTGCGGCGAATGCGCGTTTGACGTATCTAAGGGCGGTGCTGCCGAATTTGACCGTATCGTATTCAATGATATATTTATCGGGAGAAAAGGCACAGTCGGCAAAATTGACGACTCTGTACAGCATTTTGCCAAGATCGTCCTCGGAGAGCATTTGTCGGTGCAGATCCGCGAGGGTGTCGGTGCCGCTTGTGATCAGATTTCTTATATTGCAGGTACAGATCGGCTCGCTGTCTGAATAGACCGAGAGCGAAAGCCCTTTTCCTACATAGATATGCGCCAGCTTGTCGCCACTCTCGGTTTTGATAGTGTTATGTCTGATCGCAGAAGCGATCGCGTCTGACGATTTTATGAAAAGCAGAGGCTTGATGCCGAAAAAACGGGCGGTGGCGCTATCGATGGCAGGAATGTCACTCTCGGTCGCGGCGCAGACGTTTGTGATATTCAGCTCTCTTGCGGGCTTTTCGTCGGAGATCAATATGCAGATGGCGGAGATGCCGAAGGGCTGCTTGACGGCATTTGCGCCTATTCGCGAAAGAAAGAGTTTGAGGTTGTCGGCAAATGAGATGCTTGTATCGTAATCGTACTGCTCGTAGAATCTGCATTCTGATCTACCTCGGATTATGCTCATCGAAAAGCTTGGCGAGGACGTATCGATGACGAGAACTGACAGGGCTTCGTTGAGGGTATGACAGTACGAGGGTCTGCTATCCTCGGGGAAGTGCCGCTTCTTATACGTGAATTTGCACTCGTCCATAGCGGCGAGAAACTTGCCTGCGGTCACGAGGCTGACGCCCGCTTTTTCGGATATTGCCGCGCGAGTGATCTTTGGCACTGTCAGGCAGGCATCCGTCATTTTGTTGATAAGCTCGCGGCTTACGTGGAGTGATTTCTTTTCAAACTTATATCTTTTCATCGTTTTTCCTTGATTTTTGTCGGTCATTGCTATAATTATATAATGAAAACCCTATTTGTGTCAAGAGAAAATGCGGTTTTAGCCATTTTGATGAAAAAATTGTAAAAAAAGACGAAAAAAATTCAAGAAAGCTCTTGACAAGGCGAAAAGTTAATGGTATAATAATATGCCGCATAAAAATGGCTTTTTTAAGTGTGCAGTTTTTTGCTTTTCGGAGCAAAGCAGCATCGCCATCATAGCGAGACTTATATGAAAGAGAGGTGCTTTTCGTGTTTGCAATTATCGAAACCGGCGGAAAGCAGTACAAAGTAACAGAGCAGGATATTATCTTTGTTGAGAAGCTTGACTGCGAAGAAGGCGCAGAGCTCACGATCAACGAGGTCGTTGCAGTTTCTACCGATGCTGGCTTTAAGGTTGGCGCTCCCTACGTTGAGGGTGCTTGCGTTAAGGCAACCGTTGTAAAGAACGGCAAGGGCAAGAAAATTTACGTCCTTAAGTATAAGGCAAAGAAGGACTCGAAGAAGAAGATAGGTCACAGACAGCCTTACACAAAGATCCAGATCACATCTATCGTTGGTTAATTTGTTATGACGAAGTTGGTATTTTTCCGTACAGGCGGTGTTTTTTACGGATTTGAGGAGCAGGGTCACACGGGTTACGGCGAAGAGGGCGATGACGTTCTTTGTGCCGCGTTGTCTGCGATGACGATGCTGATCATCAATACCGTTGAGGTGGCTTACGCTTCCTCCATTGATTTCACGATCGATGAAGAAACTACTAATATCAAAGTGAGATCCAAGGCCGCGCTCCCCGAATATGAGGAGGACGAGCTGAAAAGATATGCAGTGTCGGGAATCTTTCTCGCATACTATAAGCAGATCGAGGATATGCTTGAGGAATATTACGACTATCTTGATGTGTCTGTTGTGGACAGACCCTACGAGGACGATTGATTCCTTGTGGGAATGCACTGCGGTGCAAAAGAAATTTTTTAGGAGGATAATATTATGGTAAGACTCAGTTTACAGTTCTTTGCTCATAAGAAGGGTGTCGGTTCTACTAAGAACGGCCGTGATAGCGAATCCAAGCGCCTTGGCGTTAAGAGAGCTGACGGTCAGGCAGTTGTTGCCGGCAACATCCTCGTAAGACAGAGAGGAACAGCTATCCATCCCGGTAACAACGTTGGTATCGGTAAGGATGATACTCTTTTTGCTCTTATCGACGGTAGAGTTAAGTTTGAGCATAAGGCAGGCGGAAGAAAGCAGGTTAGCGTATACGCTGACTAATCTTCTGTGAGATAGATAAGGGGTGCGAAAAACGCACCCCTTATCTATTTGCTCGCGACCTTTGAATTTTCCCATATACATCGTTGCTCCTCGCGTGCAGCTTGACGTAGACAAACTACGCCTGCGCTTTGCCCACTCCGGTGCGCCTTGTCTATGGCAAAATTCGAAGGTCTTGTCTTTTTTATGGGTTTAATGATGTTAGCGAATATCAAAAAGGTCTTGTTTTTTGTGTTGATTTGTGATAAAATAGGGTATCAAGGAAAATAGGAGTATTTATGAAAATACTTTACGAGGATAAATACCTGATAGTTTGCGAGAAGCCCGTGGGGGTTGAGTCGCAGAGGAGCAGCTCGGGAAAAGAAGATATGCTGACGCTTCTGTCGCGATACAGAGTCGAGAAAGGCGAGGATAGCTACGTCGGGCTCGTTCACCGTCTTGACGTGGCGACGGGCGGAGCGATGATATACTCCAAAAGGGAGGATATGACGGGGAAGCTGTCGGCGCTCGTGCAATCGGGTGACTATAAAAAGACCTATCTTGCCGCCGTTCACGGAGAGCCCGTCGAGCCTGAGGGCGAGATGCGTGATCTTTTATACCACGACAAGAAAAAGAACAAGTCTTACGTTTGTGACAAAAAGCGACAGGGAGTCAAGGAGGCGGTGGCGAATTACCGTTTGCTTGAGACTGTTGAGAAAAGCGAAGGGGAAAGGCTCTCTCTTGTTGAAGTCGGGCTGATTACGGGAAGGACTCATCAGATACGCGTACAGTTCGCATCCCGCAAAATGCCGCTTGTCGGGGACGGAAAGTACGGCAGCCGTGACAACAAGGCAAGCTGCGCGCTTTGGTCGCATAGGGTTGAGTTTACACATCCGATCACAAAAAAGGTGATTGCTTGTGAATGCTTTCCCGAAGACTGTTATCCGTGGTCTTTGTTTTCAATAGAAGAGAAAATTAGCAAAAAAGATAGCATAAATGGAGGTTCTTATGAATAAGCAGATTGAAAAGTACGGCGAGCTGATCAAGTCCTACGTTAAGGAAAACTATAAAAAGGTGTTCCGTGAGCCTGCGGGTGTTATGCAGCACAAGTACATCGTTCCCGGAAGCGTCTATGAGTCGCTTTGGGATTGGGACAGCTGGACGACTAATATTGCTCTGCGCGCGGTAGCTTCAAGCGAGGATATCGGAGAATATGAAAAGGGATGTGTTCTGAACTTTTTGGATAAAACCGATGCTATCGGAAGGATCCCGATCTTGATAACTCCCGGCGGCGCAAGTCCCGGATACAACGAAAAGATCAATATGAACGTACATAAGCCCTGCCTTGCACAGCATGCACTTTTTATATGCGAGCAGAACGGGGATTTCGAGTGGCTTCGTGATAAATTTTCATGCATGACAAGGTTTGTTGATTTTTACTATGATCATTGCCGTCACGAATCGGGCTTGTATTTTTGGCTTAACGACGTTGCTATTGGTATCGACAACGATCCCTGCGTATTTTACCGTCCCGAAAAAAGCTCGGCTACGATTTACTTGAATTGCTTGATGTATAAGGAAATTTGTGCAGTTTCGGAAATCGCGCGACTCTTGGGTCTTGAGGACGTGGCTGCAAAGTATGCCGAAAGGGCAGAGGATCTGAAGATATGTATCCGCGACGGTCTTTGGGACGAGAGAAACGGATTTTTCTACAGTGCAGACCTCAATCTCCGTCCGATAGACAGTGACGAGAAGATGCACAAGGGTTGCCCGAGAAATTACAGCTTCTTGCTGCAGAAGATCGACGTATGGTCGGGATTTATGGCAATGTGGGCAAATATTGCAACTCCCGAGCAAGCCGAGAGAATGGTAAAGGAAAATTATCTGAACGAAAAGACCTTCTATTCTGCGGGTGGTGTGCGTTCGCTGTCCAAGGCTGAAAAAATGTACCGCGTAATAAAATCGGGTAATCCGTCGTGCTGGACGGGTCCCATTTGGGGAATTGCAAACTATATGACGTTTGTCGGACTTATAAATTACGGCTATGAGAATGAGGCTCGAGAGCTTGCCGAGAAGACCGTTTTAATGTTCGGCAAGGATATAGAAAAATACGGCAAAATGCACGAGTATTACGATCCCGACACCTGCGAGGGTGTACATAATCTCGGCTTCCAGAGCTGGAATCTGTTGGCGGTGAATATGTACGATTACTTGTTGGAAAAGTAATGCGATAATTCTTAATATCAAAGCCGCCCTTTTGGGCGGCTTTGGTTTTTAATTATTACTATACGCCACTATACGTCGGTGGATTTTTCTAAAAACTCGGTTATCGAGTCGAAAAGCATAGAGGCGACCTTTTGCTTATATTCGTCGGTCTCGAAAAGTGAGGCTTCGGTAGGGTTGGATAGAAAGCCGCATTCAACGAGGACGGCAGGGCAGGTGGCGTTTTCAAGCAGGAATATCGAGCTTGTGGCGACCTTGGTTTTTCTTGTGTTTTCGGGCTGGAGGGTTGCTTTGTTGTTGCTTTGGATAAGACCTGCGAGAGTGGACGAATCGGGGTCGTTGGGCGAATACCATACCTGCAGTCCCGAGTATTTTGGGTTGGTGAATGAGTTCATGTGTATGCTTATGAATATGGCGTTGGGGGTCGTGTCGGCGATCGTGAGTCGGGCGGCGAGGTCGAGCTTTTTCTTTCTGCCCTGATAGTTGGAATTGCGGTCGTAGAGCAGGCGGTCGTCCTCTCTGGTCATAATTACGTTGATGCCGTTTTCGTGCAGCATTTCGCAGAGAAGCTTGGATATTTCAAGGTTTACATCCTTTTCGACAAGTCCTTTCGCGCTTGACGCACCACCGTCTTCACCGCCGTGTCCTGCGTCGATTATTACCGTTTTATACTTAGGTGTGTCGGTGTTTGTGTTTACCGAGCCGCCGCAGTTGAGAAAGGGAAGCCTGAAATCGCTCAAAAGGTATGTTGCGGCGCCAACAAAAAGAGATGACGCTATAAAAAACAGCAAGAGCTTTATGGAAAAACCGAGCTTCATAATTGCTCCTTTCAAATAAGATCTTTCGTTGAAATTCTATTTGAAAATCGGCGCTTTTATGCCGTTTGTATTCGGATTTTGTGCGGAAAAGCTACCAAGAGATAGTCTTCGTATCTCGCTTTGGTGAAAAACCACGAAAATGCGAATTTTGGTTGAAAAATGAAGAATATCGCTTGACAACCGAGGCTAATTATAGTATAATTAAGTTTAATAAAATAGGGTATTGTTTATCTCTTGATTATTATGAGAAAGGAAACGGAAAAATGAATTTTTTTGACGAGCTTGTTAACTATGACAAGGAAGTGTACGATGCCTGCTCGCTTGAGCTTGCGCGTCAGAGACACAACATCGAGCTTATTGCTTCTGAAAACATCGTATCAAAGGCAGTTCTGCTTGCTGCGGGAACTGTTCTGACCAATAAATATGCCGAGGGATTTCCCGGTAAACGCTATTACGGTGGCTGTCAGTGCGTTGACGTCGTAGAAGACATCGCGCGAGAGCGTGCAAAGAAGCTTTTCGGAGCAGAGCATGCTAACGTTCAGCCTCACAGTGGCGCGTCCGCTAATCTCGCGGTATTTTTTGCACTTTTGAACCCCGGAGATACGGTCATGGGACTCAATCTCGCGCACGGCGGCCACCTTTCTCACGGCTCGCCCGTAAATATTTCGGGTAAGTATTTCAATATCGTTCCTTACAGCGTTTCGGATGATGACGCTATGCTTGATTACGAGGCTATCAGAGCGACTGCGCTCGAGTGCAAGCCCAAGATGATCATTGCGGGTGCAAGCGCTTATTCGAGAACCATTGATTTCGAAAAAATCGGTCAGATCGCAAAGGAAGTCGGCGCATTCTTTATGGTCGATATGGCTCATATCGCTGGTCTCGTTGCCGCAGGACTTCATCCCAGCCCCGTACCTTATGCAGACGTAGTTACTACCACGACTCACAAGACTCTCCGCGGTCCTCGCGGTGGCTTGATCCTTTGCCGCGAGGAGCTTGCAAAGCAGATAGATAAGGCGGTTTTCCCCGGAACTCAGGGTGGTCCTCTTATGCACATTATTGCCGCAAAGGCAGTTGCGCTTGGCGAGGCTCTTACTCCCGAATTCAAGGAATATCAGAAGAATATCGTTGAGAATGCAAAGGTGCTTTGCGATGCGCTTAAGGCAGAGGGCTTTAACATCGTATCGGGCGACACCGACAACCATCTGATGCTTATCGACCTTCGCCCCTTCGGCGTTACGGGTAAGGATATGGAGCACCGTCTTGACGAGGTAAACATCACCGTCAACAAGAACGCTATTCCCAACGACCCCGAAAAGCCCTTCGTAACCAGCGGTATCCGCGTTGGTACTCCTGCGGTCACCTCCCGCGGGTTTGGCAAGGACGAGATGCTTCTTATCGCAAAGTGGATGAAGCTTGTTGCTACTGATTTTGAAGCTAACAAGGATCAGATAAAGGCAGAGGTCGAAGCGCTCTGCAAGAAGTTCCCGATATACGAATAATATTGAAATAAAGGAGAAATAAATTATGGCAAAGTTTATCAATGAACCCTCGCATACTTTTAACGAATATTTGCTTATTCCCGGATATTCGTCAAGTGAATGTATTCCCGCTAACGTAAGCCTTAAAACTCCGTTGGTAAAATACAAAAAGGGTGAAACTCCTGCAATTACGATGAATATTCCTATGGTATCGGCTATTATGCAGTCGGTATCGGGTGATAGACTCGCAGTTGCTCTTGCTACCGAGGGCGGTGTATCCTTTATATACGGCTCTCAGTCCATCGAGAATCAGGCGGCTATGGTGAAGCGTGCAAAGATGCACAAGGCGGGATTCGTTCGCAGCGATTCCAACGTAAGCCCCGAGTCGACTCTCGCGGACATTATCGCGCTCAAGGAGAAGACGGGTCACTCGACCGTTGCGGTTACCGAGGACGGCACACCCGACGGCAAGCTCGTCGGTATCGTTACCGGACGTGACTACCGTGTCAGCCGTATGTCTGTAGACACCAAGGTAGCTGACTTTATGACTCCCTTTGAAAAGCTTATCACTGCTCCCGAGGGAACTACCCTTAAGGAAGCTAACGATATTATCTGGGACAACAAGCTCAACAGTCTTCCCATTATAGACGACGAGCAGAAGCTCTGCTATTTCGTTTTCCGCAAGGACTATGACCAGCACAAGCAGAATCCCAACGAGCTGCTCGACCAGCACAAGAGATACGTAGTCGGTGCAGGTATCAATACCCGTGACTACGCAGAGAGAGTTCCTGCACTCGTTGAGGCGGGCGTTGACGTCGTTTGTATCGACTCGTCCGAAGGATTTTCCGAGTGGCAGCAGAGAACTATTGCTTGGATCCGTGAAAGATACGGTGATAGCGTAAAGGTCGGCGCAGGAAACGTCGTTGACGCGGCAGGCTTCAGATTCCTCGCTGATTGCGGTGCTGACTTTATTAAGGTCGGTATCGGCGGCGGTTCGATCTGCATTACCCGTGAGACCAAGGGCATCGGTCGCGGTCAGGCAACCGCGCTTATCGAGGTCTGTGCTGAAAGAGACAGATATTTCGAGGAGACAGGCGTTTACGTGCCCGTTTGCTCTGACGGCGGTATCGTTTACGACCACCACATCACACTCTCTCTCGCTATGGGTGCTGATTTTGTTATGCTTGGCAGATATTTTGCGCGCTTTGATGAGTCGCCCACGAATAAGGTGAGCATTGGCGGCACTTATTACAAGGAATATTGGGGCGAGGGCTCGGCTCGTGCTCGTAACTGGCAGAGATACGACCTCGGAGGAGACAAGAAGCTTTCCTTTGAGGAGGGCGTTGACTCCTACGTACCCTATGCCGGAAGCCTTAAGGACAACGTTGCTATGACTCTCGCAAAGGTCAAGTCCACGATGTGTAACTGCGGTGCTTTGACTATTCCCGAGCTTCAGGAAAAGGCAACTCTCACTCTCGTTTCGGCAACGAGTATCGTTGAGGGCGGCGCACACGACGTTATCCAGAAGGATAAGACAGCTATAAAGTAATTGAATAGACGTAGCCCACCCGAATTTACCAGATACGTCGTTGCTCCTCAAAAGCGGCTCGACTTACTTAAGTAAGCCTTCGCCTTGCTTTTTCCGGTGCACCTCGTCTCTGACAAATTGGGGTGGGCTTTTTTACCAATTGCAGTGTATCTTAAATCGATATTTCTTGACATTTCCTGAATTTTTTAGTATAATAATGTCATAATACGTAAAGGCAGACGGTTTGTATGAAAAAAGAGTCAAAAATATATAAAACCTACGTTGAGATACTCAAAAGTGAGCTTGTGCCTGCTATGGGTTGCACCGAGCCGATCGCGGTCGCTTTTTGTGCGGCTAAAGCAAGAGAGGTCTTGGGGGATTTGCCCGAGCGCGTGCATATTCAGGCGAGTGGAAATATTATAAAGAACGTAAAAAGCGTTATTGTCCCTCACACTAACGGCTTGCGCGGTCTTGAAGCGGCCGCGGCGGTCGGTATTTTGTTCGGTGACTCTTGCAAGCAGCTTGAGGTGATCTCGTCGGTGACGGCAGAGCAGGAATGCTCTCTTGCCGAGAGAATGAAGGAGCTTGATATCAAGGTCTCGCCGCTTGACAGTATACACCTGCTCGATCTTGTCATAACGGTCACTAAGGGCGAGTGCTCGGTGTCTGTGCATATTGAGGACGAGCACACCAATATCACGGAGATAATCAACAACGGCAAGTGTGTATTCTTCGAAAGAGAAAAAGCTTGCGAGGATAAAGCGAAGCCCGATCACAGTCTGCTTTGCATAGCGGATATTTTCGATTTTGCCGAGACTGTTGAGATCGCCGACGTGGAGGCTGTTCTGCAAAGGCAGATCGATTACAATACCGCCATATCCCGCGAGGGATTGACGAATAATTACGGTGCGCGGATCGGTCAGCTTCTTATGAAGCAAGACGACAGTATCCGCACTCGCGCAAAGGCTTACGCGGCGGCAGGCTCGGATGCGAGAATGAGTGGCTGCGATATGCCTGTCGTTATTAACTCGGGAAGCGGAAATCAGGGTATGACGGCGAGCTTGCCCGTTATCGCCTACGCGGAATATCACGAAAAGAGCCGCGAGGAGTTGTTGCGCGCTTTGACTTTGTCGAATCTGGTCACGCTTCACCTCAAGAGTGGAATCGGCAGATTGTCTGCATACTGCGGTGCGGTCAGCGCGGGCGCGGGCGCAGGGGCGGGAATTGCATATCTGCTTACTCACGATCTTCGCGCGATCAATCATACTCTAGTTAATGCATTGGCTATTTCGAGCGGTATCGTTTGCGACGGTGCGAAGGCGAGCTGTGCGGCAAAGATCGCTATGGCGGTCGATGCAGGTATTATGGGCTTTGAGATGTTCTCGGAGGGCTGTCAATTCTACGGCGGCGACGGTCTTGTGAGCAAGGGTGTGGAGAATACGATTCGCAACATTTCGATTCTCGGTCACGACGGAATGAAGGAAACAGACCGCAAGATCATTGAGATCATGACGGGATGCTGACGATTGGTGTCTCTTTGTGTCAATAAAAAATGCAGGGCAGCTTTGATTCTGTATTAAAAGTTGAATTTGTGAGAAAATAATTCTTAAAATAGGTTTTGAGAGGTTATTTTATGAGTTCACTTTGGTATGACGGATCAGAGCTGCCCGTTTTTTCGTCGCTTAATGAAAATAAAAAGACCGACGTTCTGATCGTCGGCGGCGGTATGGCAGGTATATTGACGGCATATTTTTTGAAAGAGAGAAATATTCCTTACATTCTGGTTGAAAAGGATAGTATTTGTAGCGGTGTGACGGGATATACCACGGCAAAGCTGACCCTGTCGCACGGATTGATTTACAGTAAAATAATTAAGAAATACGGGGTTGATGCTGCGGCTGCATATCTGCGCGGCTGCTCAGAGGCACTTGACAAATACGCGACGCTTTGCCGAGGTATCGATTGCGATTACGAGGTAAGGGATAATTACGTTTATTCTCTTGACGATCGGCAAAAGCTTGAGAATGAAGTATCGACGCTTGAAAGGCTTGGATTTGATGCTGATCTTTGCGAAAAATTACCTTTGCCGATAGATACCGTCGGTGCGGTGAGATGTCGTGATCAGGCGCAGTTTCATCCCTTGAAGTTTATCTCGGAGATCGCAAAGGATCTTAATATTTACGAGTATACGCAGGTTATAGACGTTGACGGCTCGCGCGCTTTTACCGATAAATATCACGTTGATGCCAAAATAATAGTTATGGCGGCGCATTTTCCGTTTATTGACCGATACGGTGGCTTTTTTCTCAAAATGTATCAGCATCGCTCTTACGTGACTGCACTCGAGGGAGCAGGGAAGCTCGACGGAATGTACGTTGACGAAAGCGGAGATGGGTTGTCGTTCAGAAGCTATGAGAATCTTTTGCTGTTGGGCGGAGGAGGTCATAGAACGGGAAAGCGCGGCGGAGGATACGCCTGCTTGCGTGATTTTGCGAGAAATAATTATCCCGATGCAAGAGAAAAATTCGCGTGGGCAACGCAGGACTGTATTACGCTTGACGGGATCCCTTACGTTGGGCGGTATTCGGCAAGCGCGCCCCATCTTTACGTGGCTACTGGCTTTAACAAGTGGGGAATGGTTGGTTCTATGATGGCGGCAACGCTGCTTTGCGACATGATATGCGGTGAGAAAAACGAGCTTTGTGAGGTGCTGAATCCTTCGAGAAGTATTTTGCACGGTCAGCTTTTTGTAAATGCTTTTGAGACATTGACTAATATTCTTCGCCCGACGGCGCCACGGTGCTCTCATCTTGGGTGTGCGCTTAAGTGGAACAGTGCCGAAAAGAGTTGGGATTGTGCTTGTCACGGCTCGCGATTTGATGAAAATGGCAGGGTAATCAATAATCCTGCGAACAAGGATCTGAAGCGGAGATAAAGAAGCGGCAACGCGAGTGCGTTGCCGTTTCTTTATCTTATTTTAGTCTTTCTTACCTGTCAGGAACTGCTTGTTAAGTCCGCAAGAGGTGAATTCGGTGCATCTGCCTCCGCGATAGGAGCACATAGGCTCGAGAGTGCCGATAAATTCGGGGCACTGCGCCTCAACGACGCGCTTGATCTCGTTCATTACCTTACGGGTGTAGGGGTCTGCCTGCATGCACAGACGGCGGCGAGCCATAAACATAAGCTCCTGCGCGTTTATGTACATCATGTGGGAGACAGGTGAATCCTGCGGCGCTTTGGTGCGGTCGTAGTTCTCCTGACGGTCGTTTCTCTGGCTCTGCACGAAGTGGGTCACTCCGATGAAATGACGGCAAAAATGGACCGAAACGTAGTAGGGAATTACCATTTTGATGCAGAAATTGAGAGTTCTTATCGGGCTATGCTCACTCAGAAGAAGCTTTTTTCTCCATTCCTCTGTGGGAAGCTTCGTGCTGGTCTTGCCAACGGTGTTGAGAGTGCAGAGCTTGCACAGCATCCAATCCTCTTCGGTGGGGTACTTTAAAAGTTCAACGGTGAAATCCATATATTAATCTCCATTCCGCCGCAGACGGAAACCCCCAAAGCTCACTTAATTCGCTTCGGGGAACCCCGTGGCGGCATAAATAATAGTCGATGAATTTTGCCCTCGGCGAAATTCATGCGTGAAACAGTTCGCCTCACGTTTAAATGAAAGCAACTTTCACGCTGATCTCCTTTTTGACAATATTTGATATCAACTAATTAATTGTAACATAATATCGTTTTTTAGTCAATAGGTCAGGGCGGGATTTTTCGATTTTTATATACTGTTTACGTATTGACATTTAGTATATAGGTGTGGTAAAATGTATATATAGTTAAAATTCAGTTAATATTGTGAAGTTTTTACGGGAGAGTATCTTATGAAGATAAAATACGGTGTCAGTTACAAGGAGCTTTTGGAAAAGCCCGAAAAGAAGCAAAAAAAGCCGAGCAGGCCGAGCTTTTTCTTCCGCACGCTTATTCGCACGCTCTCGATCCCCGATCTTGTCGCGACAAAATTCAAATATACCTCTATCGGAATGGAGAAGCTCTCAAAAAAGGAGCCCTGCTTTATTTTGATGAATCACTCGAGCTTTATCGATCTGAAGATAGCCTCGAGGATACTTTACCCGAGAAAATATAATATCGTTTGCACCTCCGACGGCTTTATAGGCAAGAATTGGCTTATGAGACAGATCGGCTGTATACCTACGAAGAAATTTGTCAGCGAGGTGTCGTTGCTTCACGATATGCTCTATGCCGTGAAGCGATACAATTCGTCGATACTTATGTACCCCGAGGCGAGCTACAGCTTTGACGGAACCGCTACGCCTCTGCCCGAGAGTCTTGGACGGTGCGTGAAGATGTTTGGTCTTCCCGTGGTGACTATCAGGACGGACGGCGCTTTTTTGCGCGATCCGCTTTACAATAATCTTCAGCTTCGCAAAACTCAGGTGACGGCTGAGGTTGAGTATCTTTTGTCTCCCGAGCAGATAAAGGAAATGACGCCCCGTCAGATCAACGAGCTGTTGCGCGAGAAGTTCTCGTTTGACAACTTCCGCGCCCAGCAGCAAAAGGGTGTTAAGATAGACGAGGATTTCCGTGCTGATCATCTCAACCGTGTGCTTTACAAGTGTCCTCACTGTCTTGCCGAGGGTCAGACCGAGGGCAAGGGAACTACCTTGACCTGCCACGCCTGCGGCAAGCAATACGAGCTTACCGAGGATGGATTTATGCGCGCTATTGAGGGCGAGACCGAATTCGATCACATTCCCGATTGGTACGCCTGGGAGCGCGAGAACGTAAGACGCGAGCTTGTGGACGGCACTTATTCGCTCGACGTAGCGGTGGATATTTACGCTATGGTGGATACCGATTGCATTTATTCGGTTGGAGAGGGCAGACAGACGCACAACCGCGAGGGATTCCACCTTGTCGGATGTGACGGTGAGCTTGATTATATTCAGTCGCCGCTTTCGTCGTACAGCTTATATGCCGATTATTATTGGTACAAGCTTGGCGATATAATCTGCATTGGCGACAAGAAGATGCTTTATTACTGCTTCCCGAAGGATTGCGGTGACGTGGTTGCGAAGACGCGTCTTGCCGCAGAGGAGCTTTATAAGATCGTAAGGGCAGAGAAGCGGTCGGTGAGGAAGGAATAAGGTTTAAATTTTTATATATGGTAAACGAAGCCCACCGCGAAAAATTCGCGGTGGGCTTATCATTTTTACTTATCTTCTTTTGAAATACGGCAAAAGCCTTTTGTTTTGCAATTAGGGCATTTGAAAACGCGGTTATTATTGATGTGAATAGACACTGCCGCCGACCACCACTCTGGATAGAATGTTTTATTACATTTAGGGCAGATATATTTTTTGGACGCGATACATTTGCCTGCAACGATCCAGACGATTAAAGAAAATATAACTACGGGAATGGCGATCATCCACCAAGGAACGTCGTAATGGCGATCAAACCAATTCACTTGGCACGAGGTTAATGAAAGAATCATTATGCATATCAGAACAGCTATGAGAAAAATTTTCTTTTTCATTTTGATCACCTCGTTTTAATATCATAATAGCCGAGCCAAAGGCCGTCAATTTGTCCACCGTGAAAGACAAAGGTTATTTTTAGCCCCAATTTTGAGAATTTAATGAAATAAAATATTTGATTTTTATATTTTTCATCAATTACTGTTTTATCGATCTCAACGAATGAACCAAGAGGGAACATGGTGTCTTTTCTGACAGTGGTAAAAACGTCTTTAGGCATATATTCCGCTAACCTCGGACTCAAATAACGGTAAAGTGTATCGCTATCATTGAGAAGAATTGCATCAGTGCAGATCCTTGCAATTTCTTTCTCATTAGATTTAACTTCAGGCGAGTGCTGCCAATCGTGATTGAATATATCTTTGCCGGACTCTATTGCGGAAAGAGCTTCATTGATAAGATTAATTTCTTGAATGCGGGCATCAATGTGTGCATATATTTCGGCGCGCTTTGATAAAACTGCATTTTTTAGATCTGTTTCTTGGTTTTGCAATTCCACAATTGACCTGATAGATAATCCAAGAGCTCGGAGTATCAAAACATTTTTAATATGAAATAATTGATCGTCTGTGTACTTACGGCGAGAAGAAATTCCCTCCGTCGTGCTTTGTATAAGGCCTTTTTCCTCGTAAAAACGAAGCGTTCTTGAGGTTGTTCCAAGCATAGTGCACACCTCTGTTATATCGTAAAGACGGTTTTGGTTCATTTACTCACCCCCTCTATATCATATCACTTGACGCGGCGTCAATGTCAAGATAAAAACAAAAGATAATAAAAAAATTTTAAAAAAGGCGGGATTTCATTTACAAGCAAAATGGATCCCGCCTTTCGTTATTTGATTGCGTTTTACCGTTGATTTTCAGACATAATGTCAAGCGGTTTATTCTTTCTTCTCAAACTCCTCGGCGACCTGAACCAAGAGCTCTCTGATGGGGAGGCCCTGAGGGCAGATCCTTTCGCACTTGCCGCAGCCGATGCAGTCACTTGCCTTGCCCTTGTTTTCGGTATGTATGCCGTAATAATAATCGGAGTTCCAGTTCTGCCAGATCTTTTTGTCGTTCATACACGCGAAAAGGTTGGGTATCGGGATCTGCTTGGGGCAACCCTCGGTGCAGTAGCTACATCCCGTGCAGGCGATAAGTCCTTTGCCGCGGAGGATAGCGCAGACCTTGTCGATGGCTTTGCGCTCGCGCTCGTCGAGGGGCTTGAAGTCCTTCATGTAGCTGAGGTTGTCGTTCATCATATTCATATCGCCCATGCCCGAAAGAACCATCTTTATTCCGTCGAAGCTTGCGGCAAATCTGATCGCGTAGCTTGCATAGCTGCCACCCTCGAGTGCGTCGAGCACTGCCTTTGCATCGTCGGGGAGATTGACGAGGCTACCGCCCTTTACGGGCTCCATAACTATGACGGGCTTGCCGTGCTTTTGGCAGACCTCGAGGCAGAGACGCGACTGTACTGCGGCATCGTCGTAGTCGAGGTAATTGAACTGTATCTGAACGACCTCGAGCTCAGGGTATTCGGTGAGGATCTGATCGAGAACGTCGGCGGTATCGTGGAAGGAAAGTCCTACGTGCTTGACCTTGCCCTCTGCCTTAAGCTCAAATGCGGTCTCATACGCGCGGCATCTCTTGTATTTTTCGTAAGAGCCGCGGTTCTGCGCGTGCATAAGATAGAAGTCAAAATAGTCGACGCCGCATATTTTGAGCTGCTCTTCGAAGAGGGGTCTTATTTCCTCATTCGAGTCGAAATAGTTGACCGAGAGCTTATTGGTTAGGATATAGCTATCTCTGGGATAGCGGGAGGTGAGGCATTTTTTAAGCGCGATCTCACTTGCTCCGCGAAGATAGCCGTGCGCGGTGTCGAAATAGTTAAATCCGTTTTCAATAAACGTGTCTACCATACGGGTAAACTCGGCGTAATCGACCTCATCGCCGTTCATGGGCAGGCGCATACAGCCGAATCCAAAATTCTTTTTTACGTTAGTAAAAGGCATATTTTCGTCCTCTTTTCCGAGTTGATTAACTTTATTATACACTTTTGAGGTTATTTTGTCAAGTCGCTTGAATTATCAGAACTTTGCAGTGTCGAGAATAAGTCTTTCGACGATATCTACGACCTTTTCAAGAGATTCTATCGGGATATACTCGAATCTTGAATGGAAATTCTCGCCACCCGTGCAGATATTGGGGCAGGGCAAGCCCATAAAGGAGAGGCGCGCTCCGTCGGTGCCTCCTCTTATCGGCACGATCTCGGGCTCGACTCCGACCGCCTTCATTGCGGCAATTGCACGCTCGACGGTGTACATATTTTGGTCGATGATCTCCTTCATGTTGTAGTAGGAGTCCTTGATCGCTACGGTGCAGGAGTTTGCGCCGTATTTTTCTTCTATCTTTTTGGAGATTTCAGAAAGGAGTGCTTTCTTTTCTTCAAATTTCGCTCTGTCGTGGTCGCGGATGATATAGATCAGCTCGGCGTAT
>JAFXHH010000019.1 GCA_017536475.1 Clostridia bacterium | reverse complement strand
GCAAAATCGTAAATCTCGCCGTCGTCGCTCTTTGCATCCTTGCCGTAGCTGTTGACGTTCTGACCGAGCAGTGTTATATCCTTGTATCCTGCTTCAACCAAGCCCTTCACCTCGGCAATTATGTCCTCGGGTCGACGGCTTCTCTCGCGACCGCGAACGTAAGGAACAATACAGTACGTGCAGAAATTATTGCAGCCGTACATTATCGAGACCCACGCGCGATAGCTCGACTCGCGGTATATCGGCAAGCCCTCTGCAACGAGGTATTCCTTTTCCTCGGGACAGTAGAGCCTCTTACCCTTTTTCATTTTCGTGTAGATAAGCTCGGGCAATCGGTGCAAGGATGAGGTTCCAAGCACAAAATCGACGTAAGGATAGCTGTGCTTGATATTCTCCTTGCGGTGCTCCTGCGTTACCATACATCCGCAAACACCGATAAGCATATCTGGCTTCGCCGCCTTTAGATGCTTGTACTGACCGATTATCGAGAGCGCCTTTTGCTCGGCATGCTCTCGCACCGCGCAGGTGTTGACCATAATAAGATCGGCAAGGGCGGGCTCGGAGCAGATCTCATAGCCCATAGATAAGCACATTCCCGCGATCTTTTCGCTGTCGGCTTCATTCTGCTGGCAACCGAAGGTCTGAACGAAGGCGTATTTTACCTCTCCCGCCGTCTCTTTTGCGCCAAGCACCAAGGCTCTTATCTTCGCTATATATTCATTTTGCTTTTGCATTTCCGCATCGGGCAAAATTCTGTATTCTTTCATTATTTTTCACCGTTTTTTGATAATTATAGATAATATATTATTATACTATATTTCCCCGTAGATGTCAAGCGTTTTGCAGAGATTTTGTCGTAGTATGCTTGTATAAAGAAAAAGGCCGTCAAGCGACCTTTTTCTTTATATGTTTTATTCCCCTCTCGCGATGCTTGCCGCGGTCAAGGTATTCTTCAAAAGCATAGTGATCGTCATAGGGCCAACGCCGCCGGGCACGGGGGTGATATAAGCCGCCTTCGGCTCAACCTCGGCAAAACACACGTCACCGACAAGCTTGCCGTTTTCAAGACGGTTAATTCCCACGTCAACAACGACAGCTCCCTCCTTGACCATATCGCCGCGCACAAACTCGGGCTTGCCGATAGATGCAACAAGAATATCAGCCTCACGGCAGATCTCGGCAAGATCCTTCGTTCTGCTATGACAGATAGTCACCGTTCCGTTAGCGTGAAGCAGAAGCATCGCCATAGGCTTACCCACAATATTCGAGCGACCTATAACCACGCACTTCTTGCCCGAAACGTCGATTCCCGACTTTTCAAGCAGCACCATAACACCCGCAGGCGTGCAAGGCAGCAGATCGTGATTCCCTATCATTATCTTTCCCACGTTGTAGGGGTGGAAGGCGTCAACGTCCTTTTCGGGTCTTATTTTAAGCAAGACCTCGGTCTCGTCAAGGTGCTTCGGCAAAGGAAGCTGAACGAGAATTCCGTGGATCTTGTCGTCATTGTTAAGATTTTCTATAAGAGCGATAAGCTCTTCTTGCGTGGTGCTTTCGGGCAGCTCGTATCCGACCGAATAAAATCCGACCTCCTCGCAAGCTCTTTTCTTGTTGCGAACGTAGACCTGCGAAGCAGGGTCACTGCCCACGATTATTACCGCAAGACCGGGTGCTGTGCCGTACTTCTCCTTATACTGCACGACCTCTGCCGCGATCTCCTCTCTTACCTGCTTGGATATAGCTTTTCCGTCAATTATCTTCGCCATTTTCGATCTCCTTTTCGCTATCTTCAATGTTGGAATTTTCTCCGTCCGATTCAATCTCCGCCTCGTCCTCGGTCTGCTCGATCACAGCGTCCTCAGCCTCAACCTCAACAGTCTCAACTGTCTGCTCTGCTCCCTCGGCTACAGCCGCCTTTTTCGCGAAGAATACAGGGTTTTGAATAAGCGAAGGCACAAGAATCTTATCAAACGCAGTCAGCTTGCTCTCGTCACCGTCAAATTTCTTCGAGTAGATAAGACCAACGACAAGCAAAGCGCCGAAAACGACAAAGCAAATGAGTCCGACAAGCTGCGAAATTCTTATTCCCGTGTTTCCAAGGTAAAGACTGTCGGTACGCAAGCCCTCGATAAACATTCTGCCAAAACCGTACCACGAAAGATACATGCACGCGATCTGACCGTTAAACTTTTTCTTTTTGTACAAAGCGTTTATGATAATAAATCCCGTCAGATTCCAGAGCGACTCATACAAAAACGTGGGATGAACGTAAACCATCTCGGTCGTGCCGAAATCCGATATCGAGTTTCTCGATATTATGCCCATACGCATAAAGTAAAGCGGATTTTTCTCGCTTACGATCCCGCCGAACGCTTCACCGTTGAAAAAGTTGCCCCAACGGCCGAGAAGCTGACCGATCATAACGCCTGGTGCCGCCATATCGAACACCTTGATAGTGTTGATCTTTTTGAAGCGCGTCGAAATAACGATGCCCAATATACCGCCGATGATTCCGCCGTAAATGGCAAGACCGCCGCCGCGCAGATTGAGCATATTTTTCAAAGTGCCTAAAAACGTGCCGTCTATATACTTATCAAGCGAAGTCAGAACGTAGTAAAGTCTCGCTCCGATAACTCCGAGGATCACCGTCCATATCACGATATCAATAGTGTCGTCAAAGCAAACGCTCTCGTATTTTCCGCGATAAACGGCGTAGAGATACGCAAAAATAATTCCGCAGGTTATAATGATTCCATACCAATACACCGAAAAGCTTTCACCGAAAGTAAAAGCAACGTTGTCAAGCGAAAATTCTCCGATTCCGAGTCCGGGAAAAGAAATCAAATTTTTTGCCAATAACATAAGATCACCTCTTTCATTTATTTTCCGGTCTTACCACTGACAAGGTAAAATACTCGTCGCAAAAGACCGTATCAAGCAATTCACACACGTATTCAAACGTAACCGAATCGATTATTTTGGGATATTCGAACAGATCCATGCCGTCGTAAGCGTATGAGGTCAATGCAAACGCGATATCCTCGGTCGAATCAAAATCCGATATGTAGGATGCGTAAACACATCTCTTTTCGCGCTCGAAATCACTTCTGTCAAGTCCATCGCGTCGGCATTTCGCGATGTGCTCCTTGATTCTTTCAAGCAGAGTCTCGGGAGAGTCGCTCTCTCCCGACATCATAACGTACGCCGTTTTCGCGCTTGACGAATATCCGCTGTCAAATCCGGGCGAAACAATGCCCGATTCAAGCATTTGGAGATAAAATTCACCCGCTTCGGAGAACATCATATGCAAAAGTATGTTCATTCCCTCTATGCGTCTGTATCTTTCAAAAGCCGACGCGGGTATCGCGCAGTCCTTGATTCCAATACAGAAAAGCGGCTTGCCGACAGGCATTCTCTTCTCCACAAAGCCGCACTTTACCGACTTGGGCTCGTCAAAGCTCTCAAGCGTTGACGCAAAGCGCCTGCGTTCTTTTCCTATCTCCCTGTCCACTATCTCAAGGACTGCCTCGGGAGTGACGTTGCCGCAAAGAGCAAGCACCATATTTTCGGGCGTGTAAAAATCCTCGCAACACCGATAGAGCACCTTGGGTGTGATCTGAGATATCGACTCCTCACTGCCGCATATCTCGTTACGGACGGGATTTTCAAAATACATCGCACCAAGCATATTCATATAGCATCTGTCGTAGGGGTCGTCCACGCATCCGCGGATCTCCTCGGCGATGATACCTATCTCCTTTTTGACCGTTTTCTTGGTGAAATACGGATGAGTCACGAAATATAAAAGCTGACTGATAGCCTCGTCCACCTTGTCGGTTGCCGAGAACAAATACGCGGTCCTCTCGTTAGACGTATATGCATTGTCGTATGCACCCAAGGACGCAAAAACATCGTCCGCGTTGCTTCCGTCCTCGTTCTCAAACAGCTTGTGCTCCAAGAAATGCGCGCACCCCTGCGGGATAGTCACCCTTTCGCCGTTGCATAAATATTCATTTACGTTGCCTCCAAAGCTGACCGAAAAGACACCGTATGTAGAGGTCATATCCTTAGGAAAAACGAATACGTTAAGACCGCTGTCGTGCTTGATCTTGTAGTATTTTTCGCCGAGAAGCGCCGACTCAAAACGAATTATCTCACTCATCGTCGCACTCCTCCTCTCCGTCTCCGTAAAGGAAATAGACCGTGTCAAGCCGAACCTTTTTCGCCATCTTGACTACATCTTCCCTTGTCACCGCTTTAATCTTTTCGATAAGCTCCTCGGAGGTTTCCGAAATTCCTGCCAATATGCGTCTGAAGTCAAACGCCTCAAGTGCCGACGGGTTGTCATATATCTGTCTTGCGCCCGAAATAATCGTGCGCTTTGCAGTCTCGATCTCCTCATCGGTAAAATCACCCGATTGCATTGCAATGAGCTGGTTTTCTATTTCTGCATAAGCCTTTTCGCGATTTTCGGGCTTGATACCGCACCCGATCATAACCGTTCCCGTAGCCGAGTGATATGACGAATAACAATAATAACAAAGACTCTGCTTTTCTCTCACGTTTATAAAGAGCTTCGCCACCGACGATCCGCCGAATATCTCGTTAAAAAGGCTCATCGCGGGGTAATCCGCGTCACTCATTATGACTCCGCAGGTATAGCCTATATTCAGTCTTCCCTGCGAGACGTTCATTTTCTCGGTGACGGAGCGAAGCGGCTCATCCTCACCTCTGATCAAGGGCTTTTCGCCACCGACAAAGTCCTTATCGCTTCTCTTAAGATTTGAGAAAGCATCACTGACCAGAGATATAACTCTATCCGCATCGTCGCTGCCGATATAGTAGCACTCGAGTGCAGAATTATTCAAAAAATATTCAATATTTTCACTAATCTGCTCCAGCGTAAAGCCCTTTATCTGCTCTATGCTTCCCTCTGTGGATATTCCTGCGGGCGATCCCTCGAACATTATCTTTCTGCATTGCGATGCCGAATATGCCTTCTGATCGTTTATCCTGGCTTTGATAGCATCAATAGCAAGCTTTTTCTCGCTTTCAAAATTCGACCCCGAAAGGAGTCCGTTTTCATCCAAGAGAGGATTGAAAAGTATCTCGAGGATGACCTTTGCCACCTCGCAAAGAATGTCTGTTTTATCCTCGGGCAGACGATATTTATTGCTCAGTATTTCGCAGGATATTCTGAAAATATGTCGCTCTCCCACAGAGACCGCGCGCCAGCTTACAGTTGCGCCGTAAAGCTCGTCAAGTCTTTTATTTATGCTCACTATCGACGGATATTTTTCACAGCCTCTCATCATAACCGCAAGCATTATGCGGGTCAGAGGCGACCTTTCCTTATCCGCGGGCAGAATGAAATTAAACGATAGACGCGACATTTTAAATTTATCGGTATTTATAACGTGGAAGCGCAATGCCCCGTCCTTTTTTATGATCTTTTCTGTCATTTACTTCCTATGCGCGCCATTTTGACGGCAGGATCCTTTCAAATTACATATTTAGTATATTGTACACCATATCGGCAGATTTTTCAAGTATTATTTATGAATTTTTGCCTCGTCCGACATTCGCAACGACGTTTTATCGCCGCAACAACAACTTTTGGGGAAAAGACCTCGGATAAAAGTCTTTTCCCCATATAGTTCATTATTTATTTTCGCACTTTTCGGCTATTCTCTTTGCCGCCGCTTCAAGATAGTTGCACTTGACAGTCTCGATCCATCCCTTGTCCACGTAAGACGCGATCTCGGGGTCGATCGGAACCTTGGCAAGCAGCTCGTAGCCAAACTCGTCGGCTATCTCTTCGATATGGCTCTCGCCGAAGACCTTGATCTCCTTGCCGCAATCAGGGCACTTGATATAGCTCATATTCTCAACGAGACCGAGCACGGAAACGTTCATCATATCAGCCATATTCGCCGCCTTTTTGACGATCATGGAAACAAGCTCCTGAGGGCTGGAAACGATAACACAGCCGTCTATCGGGAGGCTCTGGAACACGGTAAGCGGAACGTCGCCCGTACCGGGAGGGCAATCTATGATAAGATAGTCGAGGTCGCCCCACGCGGTGTCCTTCCAGAACTGACGGACTGTTGACGAGATGATCGAGCCACGCCATACGACAGGTCTGGTCTCGTCGTCAAGCATAAGATTGACCGACATCATCTTGATTCCCGTAGCGGTCATAGGAGGAAGCATAGCGCCCTCTCCGTCTCCCTCGACGTCCTCCTTCAAGCCAAACGCCTTGGGAATAGACGGACCCGTAACGTCGGCGTCAAGAATACCGACCGCATAGCCTTCACGGCTCAAATGAACCGCAAGCATCGAGGTAACGAGCGATTTACCTACTCCGCCCTTTCCGCTGACAACCGCGATTATATGCTTTACGTTGCTTTTGGGGTTCGCCTCATCCTTGGGAACTCCTCCGTTCTTCGACGGACAATTAAGTGAACACGACGAACAGTCGTGAGTACATCCTTCTGCCATTTTAAACTGATCCTTTCATAACTACGCTATATTATATCGACAATTATTATACAACTAAATCGAAGAAAATGCAAGAGTATTTGATAAATCTCTGAAAATTATTTCCTTTTTACAAAAAATAAAAAGGAACTCCTCACAGGAATCCCTTTTTATTTACTTTTTCGTCGATTAAGCCTCTTTTACGTTGAGAACCTTCTTACCGCCGTAGTATCCGCAAACCTTGCATACGCAGTGAGGTGCGACCATTTCGGAGCAAGCGGGATTGGAGCACTTAACAAGTCCGGGCATAGTGAGCTTGGAATTGTTGGATCTTCTCTTATCTCTGCGTGCTTTCGACACTTTCTTCTTCGGTACTGCCATATTGAAACCTCCTCTCGGTACGCACTTACGTGCGCCTCCGATTTATAATTAATTTTATTTTTTACTGATTTATTCGTCGCTTAAGTCTCGTCTTCCTTGTTCAGAAGCTGAGCCAAGACTGCCAAACGAGGATCTATCTCCTTTTTCTGACAACCGCAATCGCCATACTTGAGAGATTTTCCACATTTATGACACAGTCCGGGGCAATCGTCGGTACAAAGGATCTTTCTCGGGAAATCAAGCAGGAGCGCCTCGGCGAGCTGTTCGTCGATGTCGAGCTTTCCGTTCTCGACTATCACGTACTCGTCGACGTTATCCTCTATCTGCTCCTCCGTGAGCGTTCCCTCGTCGGCAACGACACGCTCGAAGTCAAGGACGAACTCGCCCGTTACGGTATCGAGACATCTATCGCACTCGGTCTCATACGCAAGATGAGCCTGAGCCTTCAGCTGCATATAACCGGCACTGTCGGTTATCTCTCCCGTGACGTGCGCGTCACTTTGAAACTTTACTCTGTCCATGGGAATGGGGGCAAGCATATATTCAAACGTAATCCGATTTTTCTCTCCTCGCAGGAGCGGACCGACGTCCAAAATCATACACATTCACTCCCTTCTTCAAGACACAAAACGCGACTTTAATTATTATACATAAGAAAACACATTTTGTCAAGAGTTTTTTTTATTTTCGAGGAGATTTTTCTCATTTTTTTCATAAAAAATTTAGCATTTGGCACTGATAGGTCAATTTTTCTTGACATTCGGGCAAAAAAATGATATACTTTACCAAAAGAACAGTTTTTTTGGGAAAGGAGTGCACAGATCTTGAAAACCGTTGGCATCGTTTGCGAATACAATCCGTTTCATAACGGTCACGCGCATCAGATAGAGCTTTTGCGTCAAAACGGCTTTGAGCTTGTCGTGTGCGCTATGAGCGGCAATTTCACTCAACGCGGCGAGCTTGCGATCGCAGACAAATACACGAGAGCCGAGAGCGCAGTCAGATGCGGTGCGGATATCGTCGTCGAGCTCCCTTTTCCCTTTTCTTCTTTTTCCGCAGAGGGATTTTCACGCGCGGGAGTTCATATTTTGTCGTCGCTTGGCGTTGACACGTTGAGCTTTGGCAGTGAGAGCGCGGATCTTACGCTTTTATCAAGGGCTGCCGATGCGGCTTGCTCGGACGAGTTCATCTCGGCTTACTCCAAAGCAGACAAGGGCGTGGGAGCAGCGAGGGCGTATTTTGATACGCTTTCCCGCTTTGTTGAGGGCGATCTCTCGCCTCTCTCAAACGACATTCTTGGAATATCCTACCTTTCCGCGATAAAGGATCTCGGCGTAAAAATGGACGTTTTCCCGATAAAGCGCGAGGGCGCGAGCTACAACGAGCGTACTCTGTCGGATACCGAAAATCCTTCGGCAACCGCTCTTCGCGGTGCGGTCAAAGATAATGAAAGCGGATTTTTCTCGATTTCGTCAAGCAGTATGCCCAAGGAGGCCTTGACAGCGCTTCAGGCTGCGCAGAACGAAGGAAAAGCCCCCGTATTCAGCGACGGGATCGGCAAGGAGATAATCAGCTTCTTCAGTCTTTTAACTCCCGCGGAAATAATTTCTCGCGCGATCTCGAGGTCGGGCGGCGGTGACTTTGTTGCCGAGGACGGCTGCGGCATAGTCGATCGACTTTGCAACGCTACGAAAAACACGCGCGGTTTAAATGAGTTTTTAAAGAAAGCATATAATTCAAGATATACCGACGCGAGAATCAACCGCGTGGCATTGTTCGCCCTGCTCGGTGTATCAAACCGTTTCTCAAAGGCAGTTCCCGAGTACACCACTCTTTTGGCGGCAAGCGAGAAAGGCAGAACTCACCTTGCAAAAATCAGGAAAAGCTCGGCTTTCCCGATAATAACCAAGCCTGCCGATGCTCCCGACGGTTGTCTTACCAAAATACTCCGAGCATCCGACGCTCTATATGCTCGCGCAATGTCGGACGACATACAAACCGATCATTTTCTGAAAAAACACCCGTTTTTGAGCCAATAATTGTAAATTAAACGAAAACATTACTGAATTGTTATTGACTTGACGGCTTTAGTGTGTTATAATGTATAATTGATATAATGTATTGAAAACTGATGAAAGGACGGTTCGAGAAATCGGACAAGGTGATATAAATGGCTGAAACACGCGAACAGGTCAAGGGCAACATCCTTTATTACAAAAACAGGCCCCTTGTAAGAGAAAAGGACACCATCTGCTACGGAGATTTTACCGAGAGATGCGTTTTGATCTTTGAGATAATGTCGTACGTTGAGAAGGAAGGCGTTAAGGTGCCCGGAAAGATATTTATTCAGATTATCGAATCCGAGAGTGGAAAGATTCTTAAGCAGGCCGATAAGGAAGGCATGTTTGAGGCGTTCAACTACGGAATTTTCTGGTACGAGAAGTTTTTGTCTGAAAACTGATTTTAAAAACAAGAGCCTCGTTGCGATGCAACGAGGCTCTTGTTTTTAAATCTTAAATTGTATCATTCCCTACGGGTGTATGGAAAAGCCTTGCAAACTCGGACGAGGTCTTGCACTGCGGAAGTGCCCACATAACCTTGGCGACGACTGCCTCGGTGGTCATATCGTATGCCTCGGGCAGCTCGTATTTCTGCTTTATACGTAAGCCCACCTGATAAACTCCCATATCACTTCCCTCGTGCGGCACCTGTGTGGTGATGACAATTCTGACACCCTTGGCGATCAGCTTTTCGATCTTTTCAACGAATTCGTCGTTGTCGTAGTACGGCAAGCCGCCGACTCCGAAGCTTTCGATGATGACTGCATGGTATCTGTCGGCAATAAAGTCAAAAATATCCGCGCTCATACCGGGTATGAGCTTGACCACGATTACCGAAGTATCTATCTCGTCACAGAAGGTCACGGGCTCTGTATATTTCTCCTTGATATAATAGCGTACGACACCGCCTCGGATGAAGCCGATTTCGGGATAATCTATGCTTGAAAAGGCGTTAAAGCTCTTTGTTCTCGTCTTTCTCGCTCTCGTAGCCGCGATAATTTTATCTCCAAAGACAATATGAACACCGCACGCGTCATCGTCGGATGCGAAAAGAAAGGCATCGGTCAGATTCTCTCTGGCGTCGGTGTCTCTTTTTTCTATCGGTATCTGTGCGCCCGTCAGGACTATCGGTTTTTTGCTGTTTTGTATGAGATAATACAGCATAGCCGCGGCATACGCCATCGTATCGGTACCGTGAGTTATGACAAAGCCGTCATATTCATCATAAACCTTGCGGATATATCGCGCCACCTCGAGCCAATATTCAGGTCGCATATTGGTGCTATCCAGATTATAAAGCTGGACCGTTGAGACCTTGCAGATATTTCTGACCTCGGGCACGTGGGAAAGCAGCTGCTCAGATGCAAGTGCGGGCACAAGGCCGTTTTCGCTCTCCGCGGAGGCGATCGTACCGCCTGTGGTTATTAAAAGGATATGTTTCATAAAAAACCTTCAGTTTGTAAAATCAATTCGTATTACCTTTTTGGGAGGGAAAAACTCGCCAAGCTCGATCCCGACTACCGTAGCTTTTGGGGGTAGGTCAAGGGTACATACAAGCTCACGGGCACTCCGCACCTGCTCTGCCTCTCCGCAAATCAGCGTTGCATGAGGGGTCCACTCGTAACCGAGGGCATAGTCATTTTCAAAATAGGCGCGTAGCCTCAAAAGCTCCTCGCTTTTCTCGGGCTTTAAAAACAAGACCTTATCTCCAAAGCTATCCTGACCGAGAATGCGTATATCAAAGGGCTTCGTAACATTTGCGGCCTCTCTTACACGCTCCATCACCGAGTCAAGCTCATCTGTGGAGTAGCTCCCGAGGGTGATGTGAAACGGTATACCCATAGTTTGCGTTCCATCCCCGACCTTTGCGATCAATGCGCTCTGAATATCACCCATTGCTCTTTGTGTACGGTTGTCAAGAACCGCCATCACGGTTAAAAATTTTTTGTCTTCCATGGTATTAAATGCCAAAGCCTCCGTCGACTCCGATTATCTGTGCGGTAATAAAGGATGCCTTTTCGCTTGCCAAGAAGTATACAAGCTCCGCGACCTCGGCGGGATCTCCGATTCTATACAGAGGCGTTTCCTCGCAAAGCGCGTCGATGTCGTCGTCATCGTAGCAGGCGTTCATATCGGTATCGATAACGCCCGGCTCGACACAGTTGACTCTTATTCCCGAGGGTCCAAGCTCCTTTGCCATCGACAGAGTGAGTCCTCGCAGACCAGCTTTAGATGCTGAATACGCCGCCTCGCAGGATGCGCCGCATCTTCCCCAGACCGAGCCCACGTTAACTATAACGCCGCTTTGCTTACCTACAAAGGTCTTTGCGGCGGCACGGCTCATATAAAACGCCCCCGAAAGATTGGTATTCATCACCTTTTGCCAGGTGTCGTCGGTCATATCGGTTACAAGCCCCGATTCGCTGATTCCCGCGTTATTTACGAGAACGTCGATGCCTCCAAGGTATTCAACGGCTCTGTCATAAGCCCACTGTGCCTCCTCAGGATCGGAAAGATCCGCTTTTATCGCGTATGCCCCCGTCTGCTCGGCGCAGTCCTCTGCCGCATCGTCGTTTGAACAGTAAATAAACGCAACGGCACAACCGTTTTCGGAAAAAAGCTCCACGCACGCGCGTCCTATGCCTCTTGATCCGCCTGTAATAACGACCTTTTTCATATTCCGTCTCCGATCTTATGATTGTTTATATTGATTATAGCATTTTATTGTCGCTTTTTCAATAGAAATTTACAATTATTTTCGCTAAACCTCTTGAAAACGGCTTTATTTTATTGTATAATATAATTTGGTATACAAATATTGCCATCAAACAGTAAAAAATTAAAAGTACATAATAACAGGAGGTCATTATGGCAAACGCAAGATACGAGTCCGCTAAGGAAATATACGCAAAGTACGGTATTGACACCGAAGCGGCTATCGCAAAGCTTTCCGACGTTCGCATTTGCATGCACTGCTGGCAGGCAGACGACGTTCTCGGTTTCGAGGGCACCGGCGCACTTTCCGGAGGCATTCAGACCACGGGTAACTATCCCGGACGTGCAAGAACTCCCGACGAGGTTTTTGCAGACCTTGACAAGGCTCTCTCCCTCATCCCCGGAACTCACAAGATCAACGTTCACGCTAACTATGCTATCGCAGAGGACGGCGAGGTTATCGACAGAGACACCATCGAGCCCCGTCACTTCAAGAGATGGGTAGAGTTCGCAAAGGCTCATAACTGCGGTCTCGACTTCAACCCCACCTTCTTCTCTCACCCCAAGGCTAACGGTCTTACCCTTTCCAGCCCCGACGACGAGATCAGAAACTTCTGGATCAGACACGGTATCGCATGTGTTAAGATCTCCGAGTATTTCGCTAATGAGACCGGCTATCCCTGCGTTATGAACGTATGGACCGGCGACGGTACAAAGGACATTCCCGGCGACAGAATGGGTCCCCGTCAGAGATATGCCGACTCCATCGACCAGATCATCGGCTGCGGCTACGACAAGAGCAAGGTCTACGTTACCGTTGAGTCCAAGGTGTTCGGTATCGGTGTTGAGGCTTACACCGTAGGCAGCGGTGAGTTCTCTCTCGCATACGCTCTTACCAGAGGCATCACTCCTCTTATGGATAACGGTCACTATCATCCTACCGAGGTAGTTTCCGATAAGATCCCCGCGCTTCTCGTCTTCTCCGACAAGATCGCACTTCACATCACCCGTCCTATCCGTTGGGACTCCGACCACGTTGTTGCTTACGACGATGAGACCCGCGAGATGATGAAGGAGGTCGTTCGTTGCGATGCTCTTGACAGAGTATTCCTCGCTACCGACTACTTCGACGCTTCCATCAACCGTGTAGCTGCTCTCGTTATCGGTATGAGAAACGTTCAGAAGGCTCTTCTCAACGCTCTTCTTACTCCTAATGCAGAGATCAAGAAGTATCAGGATGAAGGCAACTTCACTATGATGCTTGCTATGCAGGAAGAGATCAAGACTCTGCCTATGGGTGACGTTTGGATGGAATTCTGCGAGAGAAACGGCGTTTGCGGCGGCTCTTGCTGGCTCAAGGAAATCGAAACCTACGAAAAGGAAGTTCTCTCCAAGAGAGCTTGATTATAAACAAAAAAACAAGCGACCGCCGCGGCGGCCGCTTGTTTTTTTATTTACTTCGTGCTGTTTTTAGTCAATATCAAGGCAATTATACCACCGATGGCGGTTGCCGCACCGAAAAGGAACAGGACGGGTATCGCTTCATTATTTCTTAGTACCAAAGACATAGTAGGAACACCTGCTCCACCGATTATACCGCCACCGTTTGTCTGCATGGACTCGACAAGCCGATAAAACGCAAATCCGTAAGCTATCATCGCCGTGCACATCAGCAAAGCACCAAATATTGCGACACACAAGGAAATCAAACGAATTTTCTTTCTATCCATATCCTGCCTCCACTTGAAGTTATCTTGTTATTTCAAGTCCGCCTCAAAAAAGCATTCTCGGGATAAGGAGCGCCATTTCTGTAGCCTCGGAAGCAGTGAGCATTCCCATAACGAAATAAAAAATAAACATCAACGTCGTCAGACCCAGAGAAATTGCTCCGCAGATAATACCTGTCGTGCTCTTGCCCGATCTGTTCCCGCACGATCTTGCCACAATACCGAATACGATTGCAAGAATTCCGCAAATGTAACTCGAGCAGCAGCAACCAAGCGACACTATTCCCAAGACCATCGAAGCGATAGCAAGGCCGTTCATTTTGGGCGGCTCGCTCGTAATTGGTTCTTTCGGCGCATAGTTGTTGTTTTCGTACTGCGCGTAAGGGTTATTTTCGCCGGCTTGCGCGTAAGGGTTATTATTAAAGCTCTGCTGATTTTCAGAGGTTGCGTTTTGCTGATTCTGATCGTAAGGATTATTGTTCATATATCAGGGTCCTTTGCAGTGTTTTGAATTCTACCTAAACCAATTATACCACTTTGCGAAAATATTGTCAATATTTTTTACTCAATCGTAATGCTTTTTGCTAAATTCCTCGGCTTGTCGACGTCAAGTTCCTTTGATACTCTGACGTAGTATTATACACCTATGAATTTAATTATAATTATTTCTCTTTTTGTATACAAACGCGGTACTTACAAAACCCACTATTATCATAATAAACCAGCAGCCATTATTCATCACACTTGATTTACATCCAAATAACCCTTTCTTTTTTCCGTTTGTCGGTTCCTTAGATGTTATTTCAACCTGCTCAGTGGTTTCCGTGTTGTCGGAGATATCCTCTTCTACTTGCTCGGTAGTTTCGCTTCCCGATTCTTTTGAAGTTGTATTGCTCTCTTCAGTGGTTTCAGTACGATTGCCTGTATCTTCTTCTGTCAATTCAGCACTTTCGCTTTCTGACTCTTTCGAGGTTTCTTCCGTCAATTCGGCAGTTTCGCTTTGTGATTCTTTCGTCGTTGTTTCACTCTTCTCAGCAGTTTCAGTGCGGTCACTTGTATCTTCTTCCGTCAATTCAGCAGTTTCACTTTCATCGGGTTCATGCTGCGTCTTTTCGCACCATACGGCAAACAAACATATATTCTCAGTACATTCAAACGAATCCCCAATTCCATATTCTGCTTGCTTAGAACCTTCTACGGTAGACCATCCAACAAAATCATACCCTTCCCTTGTAGGAACGTCATCAGATATTTGAACGGTTTCGCCGTAATTAACGGCATATATACCGAATTCCTCATCCGATGGTGTTGAAAAAGTAACGAGCAATTTACCAAGATTCAAGACTAATCCATCTACCAGTGATACATCAATTGCATTTCCAAAGCTATCAAACAGTTCGACGCTTTCTATCCATATATCCGCATCTTCATAATTGACATCTTTACCTGACTCTAAGATTTCAAACTCGAGACTCGACAAAACATAATCAGTGGATATAACTTCAGTGCCAATATATTTCAAAGATATCGTGTCAGCATCTACACGGTTGATTGTAAGACCAGTAGTGTCTCCTGCCCAAGAGCTATCAAGACCGATATACTTGATTTTCTCATAATTATATGACAATGTCATATTAAATGAAATTGGTAAAACACTGTCGCAACCACTAAAATAGTAAATGGGTATACAAATATGTTGACCCGAATATCCAACAACGTCTAGTATTTCAATTTCGGGTTTCTCATAGATCGTTACAGGAACATAGGCAACATAGTTATCATACCTCACCTCAACAAACGACGGTCCTGATTCACTGAAATCATAATTGAAATCAGCTGCCTCGCTAATATCCTCTGTATTTCCATTTTCATAAATCAAACTCAAAGCTAACCCCGCAGCATCAAATTCTTCGCCAATAAGATAAATCAACTTTTCGGGCATTTGGTCAACAGAAATACCAGAAATCTTTACTTCATTTACCGATATATTTAATATAGCTGAAAATTCACCATATGTAACCACTCCATATTTTTCACCGGAACTATCGGTTTCTGGCAAAATGGTTGTAAATTCTGTAAGTTCTATTACGGATCCGTCATTCAGGACGCCTTTTATCTTTACATCTTCCAAAGAAAATTCGTCGCCCACTAAGACATCTGTAATTTGATTCTCCACATATATTTCTCGGATATACGTAGTCAGTTTAACAGCACTCTTACTAACAAAGCCGGTATATTTATCAGTTTGAATACAATAATAATCTTCCATTTCAAACAGAATTCTAACTTGACTGTCTTTGGTTACTGTATTTTCAGCAACAGCTGCATTAGCATATATTACAGGAGTTGCTCCGCCGTCAGGCCTATAATATATTTTCGTATCCTCTATCACTGTCGCATTGTTTTTGCCAGTTGGATTCATGGAATAGAACTCAGCTGCATCGGGAACATTGGAATTCAGCTGTATATCGTCTACACTTATGTACAGCAATACGCCGTTGCTCTTAGTTGTAGTCGTTGCGCCCCACGGAATCAAGCAGAGATAATAGTCGCCATCTTTACAAAGGACCTGTAATGTGTCATTCTTCCACACTCCTTGGCCTTTTATCGTTTCCGCAGATGAATTTGGCATTAAATATCCCATTGAATTTTTAATGGCCGTAGCATTATTTACCATGTTCTTAGATTTTGTAACCTGAATGCTGAATTTAGCAGTTTTACCCTGATACGTTACCACGATTTCCTGCTCCCCTTCAGTAGAAAGAACCGAGGGTGAACAAGCAAATCCTTTAGTTATCTTCTGAATATATCCATCCGTATGCTCAACCAATATACTGATATCGGACGTATCCAAAGAATCGCCAACGTAATAAACTTCATTTTTAGGAATTGAGGAAATATAAATACTTTCAACTGTATGATCTGTGATTATTGGGTCATTTTTCTCCCAAACTGCATACACGGTTACAGTTTGATCGCCATTGACAAGCGTGGGGACAAGTTCTTCGGGCTTAAATGAAGTATTTTGGTCGATTATAGTATCACCGGATGCTGATAAAGACCATCCTTTAAATGTATATCCGTCTCTGTAAAGGCCAAAAGTGGTAGCATTGTACAAGCCATCAGGTGCTGTTACCCCATACGTTAAAACTTGGGAATGTGTTTTTGAAGTGCTCGTTTTATATACCATAGAGGAGTTCACGTAGTATTTTTGATTCCACGTGACTCCAACTTTTGTTACATAACTACTGTCAAGAGCTATCCAACCCTCTTTGCCGTTATAGGAAACTCTTCCCCACGTATATGTACCTCCCGCTTTTTTCTCAACGACATTTACTATTATATTTTGCGGAATAGCGCCTAAAACTGTACCACCAGTACTTGCAGTTGATCTTATATTAAGTCCAGCCGAAGTAGTTATCTTGTAGGTTTCTCCGATGGCCTGAGCTTCGGGAATCATTCCACCATTAGCGTTATAGTTTACTGTAAGGGTAGGGATTATTTCTCCAGTTCCCGTCAAGGTGTTTCCCTCCAAGTGTCTCACGTATAACAAGACAGATTTTAAATCTGCAAAGGTCATTTTCCCTTGCCAATTTATTTTACATGGACCGATATTATTACAATCCGTATAATAGATATGAGTCGATGTTACTTTATAGACAAATATTGTATGATCATAGTCATCATTTATTCCATCACCATCCATATCTATTCTTATCACATCTCCAGCATATATTTGTCTATTTTTATCTGTATATTTAGTCCACTTGTTTGCATTGCTGCCAAACAGTTTATGCGCTAATAAAAGGGCATATCCATGGCATTGCCATGCAATATCGCTTCCATTTAATTTAAATGTGCCACATGAACTACACCACGTATATGATTTGCTACACGAATAATCTCCCACAGCGGATGATCCCCTATAAATACCAGAAGACACTTGCCCATTTTTATTACTCCAATATTTCCCATGAGGATACTCATTTTTCAATGATTCAATTTTGGTTATAAATTCTTGCTCAACAGAATCATACGGTATTTCTTCTTTAGTCAATATTGCAACATTATTTACAACATCATTGATGTCAATGAAATAGGGCGTTCCACTATCATATAATTTGTATGCATTATAATAATCGTTTATTTTTTCATCAATTCCAAGGGAATCATACGTAGTCTTAAACAATTCATCGAAGCCAGAACAATAGTCTAACAAACTTGCTATATCTTCGGTAAATGCAAGTGAAATTCCCTTTCCAAACGCATCTCCAACAAAGTCCATACCCATATTGCTCAATACACCTATTGCATCAACACTATCATTAACACGATTTCCAGAAACGCATTGTGCCAAATATACAAGGTATTCTGATGTCGCTTGTAATGTACCAACACAATTTTTTATTATATGTTCATATCTTTTTGCATCTTCATATGAAATACCATTCCGATCTACTTGTTGTTTGACAGTATCATTAAAATCTAACAAATCGTTCAAGTTGTTTATGCATAAGTTAGTTAAGGAATCCAAATTCATCAAATACGACAGATAGAGAGTTCCTTCAATTCCAGCCGAACTAATAAAATCTGCGTATTCTTCTGCGTAATCTACTAAATCTCCTTTGGCGGCTGCAATTATCCCTTTAAAATTACATGCAATAGCTGACGCTATAGTTTTCTCTATTAAATCGTTACCTAAATCGTCAATAATGTCAAGTGATGACTTTACAGTGTTAGTAAGAGTAAGGATATTTTCCAAGTCACCTCCAACACAAACACTACTCCTAATTATAGCCGTATATACTAATTTTTGAAGAAGATTGGTATCGGTTACCAAATATCCCTCCGAATCAACGTAAATAATGTCTCCTACGGTTAAACCCTCATATTCCGTTAACACAGTATATTGTTTATATTTATTTCCGTCAACATAAAATGTTTGACTTGGAATATGCCCGAATACTTCGCTGTCATATTCAATGTAACATCGATTTGACAAAGCGTAATGCTCTAAATTTGTGCTTTCATCTTCCGCAAACACGATCACCGACATCGCGTTTACGCAAAAAATCATGACCAACAAAAAAGACATCAACCTTTTTTTCATCTTCTTTTCCTCCTCAAAATGAAAAATATAAAAGTGCACTGACGAAGCTACAAACGAAAAATACATAGCTCCATTGCTTCCACACAACCTTCGAATCACTTTTAACAGTACGCGAAAAAAGAGTATGTGTTTTTACCATTTTGAATATGATAAAAACACGTACAGTAAATAGGTGACCTCGATATTTAATTGTGTGACAGTATAATTATAACACTATTTTCATTTATTGTCAACATAAAAACAAACAACTGTAGCTTTGTTCGCCTCAAACACAAAAATACTCCGAGGCAGACTTTTGTCTGCCTCGGAATGTAAATTAAATGGTATATCCGAGTTTTTCAATCACATCGGTCACGATTTTTATACACTTGCGGCAAGTATCGTCGTCTGCCGCCTCTGCCATAACTCGAATAAGCGGCTCGGTTCCCGACTTGCGAAGAAGTATTCTTCCCTTTCCGTCAAGTGCTGCTTCTGCAGTCTTAACAGCGTCAAGTACCTCGGGATCGCTCACGACCTTGCTTTTATCTTCCTCGCGCACACGGACGTTAACGGTAATCTGAGGATAGAGGATCACGGGCTCGGCAAGCTTCGATAGCGTCGATTTTTTCGCTATCATTACTTCCATCATCTTAAGACTCGTAAGAATTCCGTCACCCGTGGAAGCGTACTGACTGAATATGATATGCCCCGACTGCTCACCGCCGATGCAGTTGTTGTGCTCCGACATATAGTCGTGGACGTTCTTGTCTCCCACGGCGGTCTGGGCATAGTCAATTCCAAATTCCTCGAGAGCCTTGAAAAATCCGAGGTTTGACATAACCGTAGCCACGACGGTATTGTTTGTCAGATCTCCCTGCTCTTTCAGATAGCGGGCGTAGATATAAAGGATCTTATCGCCGTCGACCACGTTGCCGTTTTCGTCAACGCAAAGACAACGGTCGGCATCTCCGTCGTACGCAAATCCGACGTCCATTCCGTTTTCAACGACGTATTTGCAGAGATTTTCAATATGCGTGCTTCCCGCATCGCGATTGATATTCGTTCCGTCGGGGTCGGCGTTTATAACGTAGGTTTTTGCTCCGAGCGCGTCAAACACCGCCTTGGCAATATTCCACGACGCGCCGTTTGCACAGTCGAGAGCGACCTTATATTTTTTGAAGGAATAGAGCCCGAGCGAGATAAGATATCCTACGTAGCGGTTCCTTCCCGCAACGTAGTCGACCGTGCGGCCTATTTTGTCCTTGATCGCCATAGGTATCTCGCCGATCTTGCCGTCGAGATAATCCTCGATCTTCTCGATGACATCGTCCTCCATTTTCTCGCCCAAGGAGTTTATGAGCTTTATCCCATTGTCGTAGTAAGGATTGTGACTTGCGGAGATCATTATTCCGCAGTCAAATGAATCCACTTTTGCAATATACGCCACTGATGGCGTTGTGGTAACGTGCATAAGGCAGGCATCCGCGCCAGAGGCGGTAATTCCTGCGGCAAGCGCGTATTCAAACATATACGAGGAGCGTCTGGTATCCTTACCGATAACTATCCGTGCGCCCTCGTCATCATTTTTGTGATCCTGTCCGTAATACCATCCAATAAAACGACCTATCTTAAAAGCGTGCTCTACTGTCAGATTTACGTTTGCTTCGCCTCTGAAACCATCTGTTCCAAAATATTTTCCCATAAGTAACTCCCTAATTGTTTTTTCAGATACGCTTGACTATATTTCCCGCGGACTTATATATCGAGCCCTCGGGAATGACTCCTCTTACCGAGGAAAGCGGATAGACCGACGAGCCGCGACCTATGACAGTTCCCGGATTTAGTACCGAACCGCATCCGATCTCCACGTGATCTCCAAGCATCGCGCCGACCTTTTTTCTGCCCGTTTCGATCCTTGAACCGTCTTGACTCTTTATCACTACGAGAGTTTTGTCGCTCTTTACGTTACTTGTGATCGAGCCTGCACCCATGTGAGATTTATATCCGAGGATACTGTCTCCCACGTAATTATAGTGGGGTACCTGAACGTTATCGAAAAGTATGCAGTTTTTAAGCTCCGTAGAGTTGCCGACAACACAATTCTCGCCTACAAGTACGCTACCTCGAATAAAAGCTCCGGGACGCACCTCGGTATTATGCCCTATAATGCAGGGACCCTCGATATAGTTGTTGGGATATATCTTTGCGCTTTTGGATATCCAAACGTTATCGCCTACCTTGTCGTAAAGCTCACCGTCAAGGGTGTTCCCAAGGCCAATTACTATTTCCTTGATATCAGCAAGAGCCTCCCACGGATATGTGTAATTGGAAAGATACTCTTTCGCAAGAGAGTGTGAAAGATCATAGAGATCAACAGTTTTTACCATAAAAATCCTTTCATCCTTATGTTCAGGGCAATTTATTTCAATTCAACTACGGTAACTCCGCCGTCGCCCTCGCCCCACTGACCTATGCGGAAATTGGAGATTCGTTTATCTCCCTTAAGGAATTTCCAAAGCGCAGTTTTCAGCGCTCCCGTTCCCTTTCCGTGAATTAGTCTAACGGTTCGGACGTTTGCTAAATTCGCTTCATCAAAATACTTGTCGACCGCGAGCCAAGCTTCATCGCCCGTCATACCGCGCAGGTCTATCTCGCCCTTGAACGAGGTGGCTCTGCTAACCGTATAGGTCGATGCCTTTACCTTCTTATCTCCACTTGTTACGGTGACTTCATTTTCCTTTAAACGCAAGTCTTTTATATTGACTCTTGTCTGAAGTATTCCCGCCTGAACGCGAACGTTACCCGACTTGTCGGGCTCTTCAAGAAGCGTTGCATCGGTTCCAAGCGTTATGATCGTGACCTCGTCGCCTTTCTTGAGCTTTCTGGGCAAGACGTAGTTTTCATCTCGCTTCGGCTTTTCGACAGGGTCATATTTAGACGAGTTTTCGCGCAGATGCTCACGCACCGCGCGGCGCGCGCTGTCCAGCTCGCTTCCAAGCCTTTCGGAATCCTTGGCTTTTCTGACCTTATCCATCTGTTCAAGGATAAAGTCGCTCGACGCCTTGGCGCTTGCAACCATGCTCGTCGCCTTTTGTCTTGCCTTTTCAAGCTCTTTTTCGGATTCCTCAAGTCTTTTCTTTATCTGTCTCTCCGACTCGGTCTTAAAGCGCTCGTAATCGGCGCGCATATTCTCGGTCTCTTCTCGGTTGCGCTCCATTTCAATTCTGGTGCGCTCGAGCTGACCGATAATGTCCTCAAACTTGCGGTTATCGGTGCTTATATAGTTTTCTGCGCTCTCGATTATGCTCTTTGGCAGACCCAGCTTTTCGGAAATCGCAAAGGCGTTCGATTTACCCGGAGTGCCGATAATAAGCTTATACGTGGGCTTGAGTGTCTCAACGTCAAACTCGCACGAGGCATTACAAACGCCCTCGGTGTCAAGAGCGTACGCCTTAAGCTCGGCATAGTGTGTCGTCGCCGCGCACATCGCTCCCTTGCTTCTGACAAAATCAATTATGGAGACCGCGAGAGCCGCGCCCTCGACGGGGTCCGTTCCAACACCCAGCTCGTCGAAAAGGACGAGGGATCGATTGTTTACGGCATCCATAAACGATACTATATTGACCATATGCGACGAGAAGGTGGAGAGCGACTGCTCGATGCTCTGCTCGTCACCGATATCAACGAGAATATTGTCGCAGACCGTGACTACGCTTCCCTCGTCGGCAGGGATATGAAGTCCAGCCTGCGCCATAAGGGTAAAGAGTCCAAGCGTCTTCAGAGTAACGGTCTTTCCTCCCGTGTTGGGTCCCGTGATTATCATCGTATCGTAGCCGTCGCCTATACGGACGTTTATGGGTACGACTCGGGATTTATCTATCAGGGGGTGTCTTGCTCTTTTCAGGTCTATCGATCTTGCGTCGGTAACCGTGGGGGCAGACGCATTCATAGCTATCGACATCTGCGCGCAGGCGAAGCAAAACGCAAGCTCGGTGATATTGCGATAGTTGAGCCATATCGCGTCGGAGATCTCGGAGACTGCCGCCGACAGTGCCGCAAGGATCTTTTCTATCTCTCTTTGCTCCTTGGATTCAAGCACGCGAAGCTCATTATTCGCCTCTACCACTGCAACGGGCTCGACAAATATAGTCGCACCCGACGACGAGGTGTCGTGGATAAGTCCCTTTACCTCGTTTTTGCACTCGGCTTTTACGGGTATGACGTATCTGCCGTTTCTCGTAGTAACGATATTTTCCTGCAGATACTTCGAATGAGATCCTCCCTGAACGTATTTTTGGAGAGTTTCCTTGATCTTATTATTGGTAATTCTTATCTGTCTGCGGATATTGGCAAGCGTGTCGGATGCCTCGTCTGCTATCAGCTCCTCGGATATGATCGAACGGCTGATCTTCTCCTCCAGCGTTCTGTTGGGCATCAGGCGGTCGAATATCTCGTCGAGAACGGTGTCAAACAGGTGGTTTCCGTGGCAATAATCGATAAGCATTCTTGCCGTGCGAAGAACGCCCGCTATCGATAAAAGCTCCCCCGGAGACAGCACCGCGCCCTTGTCCGCGCGCTCGCAAGACTCGGAGACGTCCTTGACCATACCAAACGTGGGCATTCCCTTTGCATCGCAAAGGCGCTTCGCGTCCGTGGTCCTTCTCTGTCTTTTGAGCACCGTGTCGACGTCGTCTGCGGGCATAAGAAGCCTTGCTGCCGTTTTTGAGCCGTCGGTGGGCGCATAGGTCGCCAGCATATCACATATTTTATCGAATTCAAGTGATCTTAATGTTTTTTCGTTAAAGCTCATTTTTCTTAAATCTAATAGTAATAGTCAGATCGATCTGATCCTCTCGGCAATAGCCTCTGCATCAAGTCCCGAAGCCTCAAGATAGGACTCTCCGACCTTTCTTTCGACGAAGGCATCCTCTGCCGCGAGAATATCTGATCTTACCTTTTCATAATTTATTTTATTCTTCAAGTGCCCGGAAAGTGTCATGCCGAAGCCTCCGTTTTTGATCTCTTCTTCGACAAAAATCAGCTTTCGGGGCATTTTGTCCTTGAAAATCTCTGCGATCTCATCGGAAAGATTGTCATACGGAGCGACGTATTCGCAAAGTATGATCCCAACGCTCTCCCCGCTATCCTCAAGTATCTTTTTAGCCTTTATACACTCGGTCACGATGCGACCGTGAGTCACTATTATATTATCAGGCATATTTTCGGGTGAAAAATCACGTCTGACCGAGATTTTTCCGTCAAATCCATCTTTATAAAAGACTTCCGAAGCGATCTCGCTCTCGTATCCGCTTGGATAACGGATGACCGACGGATATTCGTCTGACAATGCAGTTTTCAGAGATGCATACAAGCCCTTATAGGTCACAGGAGAGTATATTCTCATTCCATTCATCTGCGAAGCAAACGCTACGTCGAAAATTCCGTGATGAGTCGCACCGTCGGCATTGTTGAAGCCTGCTCGGTCGACACAGAATACTACGGGAAGCCTTTGGAGCGCAACGTCGTGTATCATCTGGTCGTAGCCTCTTTGCAGGAAGGAGGAGTAGACCGCAAACACGGGCTTATAGCCGTTCGCCGAAAGTCCTGCGGCAAAGGTCACTGCGTGCTCCTCAGCTATTCCAACGTCGAAAAATCTTTCGGGATAAGCTTCTGCGAAGCCGTCAAGTCCCGTGCCCGAGCTCATAGCGGCGGTTATTGCACATATTCTATCGTCACTCTCTGCGAGCGAGCAAATTGCCTTGCCAAACTCGCTTGAAAAATCAGTGCCCGTCGGGTTGATCGAGCCCAAGGGACGAAGTCCGTGATATTTATTTGGATCGGTCTCCGCGGGAGCGTAGCCCTTACCCTTTTTGGTCTTCAAGTGAACAAGCACGCTCTCTCCCGCATTTTTTGCGGCGGTAAGCAGCGCCTCAACGTCTTCGTAATTGTTTCCGTCGGCAGGACCTATATAATAAAGTCCCATATCCTCGAAATAATTACTGCCGTACAAAGAGTTTTTGATAGATTTTTTGAGTCCCTTTATTGCATTGAAAAGCCATTCGCCGATAAGGGGGATCTTTTTGACAAACGACACCGTGCGGCGCTTTGCCTTAAAATATCCGCTTTTACGGCGGAGCTTGGCAAGGCTTGACGCGAACCTTCCGATATTTTTCGATATCGACATCTCGTTTTCGTTGAGAATGATGATGAGCTTGAGATCCTTATCGCAATTATTGAGCGCCTCGTGTATCATTCCGCCCGTAAACGCGCCGTCACCGAGAACTGCCACCGTATAAGCATCATTACCGCTGAGCTGATCGGCTTTTGCAAATCCAAGCGCCGCCGACAGTGAGGTTGAGCTGTGTCCTGCTCCGAAGCAGTCGTATTCGCTTTCTCCTCGGTTGGTAAAGCCCGTAACTCCACCCGACTGTCTTAGGGTATCAAATCGGTCAAAGCGTCCCGTCAATATCTTATGTGCGTAGCTCTGATGTCCTACGTCAAATATAACGTGGTCGCGCGGACAGTCGAAGACCTTATGTATCGCAACGGTCAGTTCAATTACGCCAAGATTCGAAGCAAGATGTCCACCGTTTCTTTCGGTTACGGAGATTATATGCTCGCGCAGCTCCGTGCAAAGCGCCTCTGCCTCAACTTTATCCAGCTTTTTTACGTCCTCGGGAGAATTAACTCTACCGAGATATTTGTATTCCTTTTCCATAGGTCAACTCTCCTTTCGACAAAATCGTACACACAGACACATATAGTATACCACTTTTTCGAGCTTTTGTAAAGTAGTTTGCGAAAATTCAACCTCTGTTACAGCGGCATTGCTCCAAAACATAAAAAAAGAACCGCCGTGGCGGTTCTTTTTTTATGTTTTTAAATTACTTTGCAGCCTTGATGCCTGCGGAGGTTCCCCAGTAGATCATAGCGCCGGACTTCTTGATGGTCCAGTCGTCGTCCTTTTCGTCATCGAAATACTCCTTAACATCTTCCCAAGCGTCGTTTGCAGCAGCCTTATCCTCGAAGTAGATAACGGTTACGTGATCGCCATCCTTGTTAGTGCCGGAGATAACGGTGTCAATATCCTCAACTCCAAGCAGACGAAGCGCGGTGGGTACAAGGATCTTATCCTCTGCTGCTGCATAATCGTTATCCTTAAGGCTAGCAAGTGCCTTGTCAGGATCGGAGTTGGGAGCACCACAGGATACAAGTACTACGCACATCATAACTGCTACGATAGAGAGAGCAAGAATTTTTACAATAGATTTTTTCATTTCAAAAAATCTCCTTTCTAAAACTGTATCATTATTATACCACCGCATGAATTTTTTGTCAATAGTTTTTTCACAAAATCATCACATTAAAGGTCAATTTAAATTTTTTTAACAAACTTATTATTCTGTAATTTTTGACAAAAATCAACAATAGGCATTGCCGCCAAAAAAGCGATACACAAATATACAAACACATTTCCAATAATGGTGTAAAGTGTAACATCGTTTCTCAAGCGCACGTCGGATATCACATATCCACTCTTAAGTGCACCAAGCTTTTCTTTCACGTTTCCAAGCGGATCTATCACCGAGGATATTCCCGTATTTGCAGAACGAACGACGTATCTTCCCGTTTCTATCGCGCGGAGTCTTGACTGCGAATTGTGCATATCGAGCGCCGCAGAATCGCTGAACCAAGAGTCATTTGTAGAGATGGCGATCAACTCTGCACCGCTACGCACCGAGTCGAGTATAAGCACTTCGTAGATAGAGTCGAAGCAAATGCCACATCCTATATTACCCGATTCGGTTTTTATCACAATACTCTCCGAGCCCGCAAGCAGATCGTCGTCAAGCATGCCCACGTTGGCAAGCGGAGGGATAAGAAACATAATAAGCTCACGCATAGGCACGAATTCTCCGAAAGGAACAAGTCTTTGCTTTGAATAGACAGTTTCTCCGAAGCTACCGTCGGGTCTGACCTCGATCAAGGAGTTAAGAAGCAGGCCACTCTCATCATCCTCAGTAAATGCGGAAACCAATATGGTCACTTGATTTTGTTTGGCAAGATCGCTGACATAGGTACGAAGACTTTCATTGCGGAAAAGCACATACGGCAGTGCGGTCTCGGGCCAGACCACTATATCCGCGCCGTCATCTGCCGCGTTTTCGGTCAGCTCGGCATATATTTTTTTGGTGTTATCAAGCCTGTCGGAGTTCCACTTGTCGCTTGAAGAAACGTTGCCCTGTGCCGCCGCAACGCGTACGATATCGCCGTTATCCTTATAACTAACGGTCACAGCAACGCCAAGTGCAAGATTGGTACAGAAAAGCGCCACAGCCAAAGAAACACCCAATTTTCTTGCATCGGTCTTCATTAAAGCCATTGCCAACAAAAAATTGACGGCAATTATCGTAAAAGTCACAAAATATGATCCAAAAAGCGCGGAACTTCGCACGAGCAGAGTCGCATCTATCTGCCCCAGCGGCAATCTGCCCCAAGGAACGCCCCACCAGCCGACCGTCTGAAACCACTCTGCAACCGTCCATGCCGCAGCCGCGACAAACGGAATCAGCAAAGGCCTTTTTTCAACTATTTTTGTTCTTGAGATCGCAGTGATCAGAACGAAAGCAACCGCACTGATAAGTGCTTGTATAAACGACAAGCCAAGGCACGCCACGAAAACCACTACAAGCGACGCACCGTTGGAAAGTCCCGCAAAATCAAGCGGATACATATAGAAAAACCAATGGAAAACCACGGCGTAGTAGATCCAGAAGAAAACAAGTCCTCTGCCGTACATTTTTTTGAGTTTGATTTCCTTATCGCTTATACATTCTAGCAATACTAACGCAGTGGGGATAACTGATATCCACTGCAAAAATCCAAGCTCTGTGATCACCAAGGGGAGCGCGGTGAAAAAGGCACTGACCGCAAGCATCAGCATCGGCGGGCATTTATTTAAGATTTTTTTCACTTCGTTCTCTCCTTTCTTATCGGTAGGATGCTTATTTCCCTGCCGAAATCAATTTTTCGATTTTTTCCTCCGCGCCGATGAAGTCCGAAACGAACCAAACGTCAGAGGCGTTGAGATTTACCTGTTTACCCGACAGATAGCCGAGATAGCCGTTGTCTTCTCCGAAGTCGAACACGAGGCGGTAGGCGTAAAGTGCCTGATATTTGTATCCCTGCGCTCTGTCGTCGCGGTTGACTCCGTATTTGCCGTCGCCAAGCAGAGCGTGACCTATGTGCGCCATGTGAGCTCTTATCTGGTGTGTTCTGCCCGTAACGAGCTCCACCTCTACAAGACTCTGATCTCTTTTTTCCATTATGACCTTGTATTTCGTGATGATATTCTTATATCCGTCCTTTTTCTTGTCGGATATGGTCACAAGGTTGTTGGCACTGTTCTTTTTGAGATATCCCGTAAGGGTGTCGGCGCGCTTTGGAAGCTTTCCGTGGACCGCGCAGAGATAGAACTTGCGGATCTCGTCGTTTTTGATCTTTTCGTTCATCACGCGGAGAGCCTCGGCGTTCTTCGCCGCGATAACTATACCGCCCGTATTTCTATCGATACGGTTACAAAGCGCGGGCGCAAAGGACTGCTCCTCATCGGGATCGTACTCGCCCTTCTGATAAAGATATGCCTTTATATGCATTATGAGTGTATTGTCCGAGGCACTGTCGTCCTCGTGGACGAGCACTCCGGGACGCTTGTTGCAAAGAAGAATATTGTCGTCCTCGTAGACGATATCGAGCTTTGGCGTTATGCGCGACAGAGCTCCGTCGTCCTTTTCGGGCGAGTCAAAAAACTCGTCACGAATAAAGAGCTGTATCTCGTCACCCTCCTGCAGAACGTATTTTTGCTCCGTTCTTTTGCGGTTGACCTTTATCTTTTTCGTTCTTATGTATTTATACATAAGCGACGCAGGAAGACCCTTGATCGCTTTCGTAAGAAATTTATCAAGCCGCTGTCCCGCGTCGTTTTTGTTTATCTTCAATATTTGCATAGTTAGCCTTATGATTAGATTTTTTCGCACCTTTTTCGAGAAAAAGGTGCCCAAAAAGCTTCCCCGAGGATAGTGAAAAATGAATTTTGTAACGTTTTTTCGCGATTCCAAAAACCAAGCTGTCTGTATTTTTATCTATCCTTATCGGAGTTTTTTGGAGGTGTGGAACCTTTTTTGCAAAAAAGGTTCCACAATCCATACTCAGATTAAATGGTACCGAAGATTCTGTCGCCTGCGTCACCGAGACCCGGAACGATATAGGCGTGGTCGTTAAGGCAGTCGTCAAGTGCCGCGGTATAGATATCAACGTCGGGGTGATCCTCCTGAACCTTTGCAACGCCTTCGGGTGCGGCAACGAGGCACATAAACTTGATGTGCTTACAGCCGTGCTCCTTGAGCTTGGTCAGAGCGTCGCTTGCAGAGCCGCCCGTGGCAAGCATAGGATCGACGAGGATGACTATTCTCTGGTCGATATCCGCGGGAAGCTTACAATAATATGTTACGGGAAGGTGAGTTTCGGGATCACGGTAAAGACCGATGTGTCCTACCTTTGCAACGGGAACGAGATCGAGAAGTCCGTCCACCATACCGATACCTGCTCTGAGGATCGGAACGATAGCAAGCTTTTTACCCGATATCGTGTATGCCTTGGTCTTGCAGATGGGGGTCTCGATAGTGATCTCTTCAAGAGGAAGGTCGCGGGTCAGCTCATATCCCATAAGCATTGCGATCTCATTAAGAAGCTCGCGGAAATCCTTGGAGCCTGTCTTTTTGTTTCTCATAATGGAGAGCTTGTGCGCGATCAGGGGATGGTCTACTACGTGAAGCTTACTCATAATCATTATATCCTTTCTGTCAGTGCAGATTATTTTGTCATAGATAATTATACTCCTTTTTTCACTCTTTTTCAACCCCTATTTTCAAAATAAACAAAAAAGATGAGAGATACTATTTACAAAATCGCGTTTTCGTGATAAAATAGTATGCGGATAATCAATTTTTAGAAAGGAGCCGATGATATTATGCTGACTGTGGGTATATACACGCTTGGATGCAAGGTCAATCAATACGAGTCCGAGGCAATTGCCGAGGCGCTCACCGAAAAAGGCTTTAAGATAGCCTCGTGCGTTGGGATCTGCGACGCTTACGTTATCAATACCTGCACGGTCACTGCCGAATCCGATCGAAAGGCGCGGCAGACGATCCGCCGCATGATATCGAAGAATCCCGCGGCTTATATTCTGATAACCGGTTGCTACGCGCAGGTCTCCCCCGAGGAGATAGCTGCGATAGACGGAGTCGACTACGTTTGCGGCAGCTCCAACAAAATGACGGTTGTAACAAAGCTTTGTGAGTTTGCCCTGCGCGGACACAAGAATGAAAGTGCCGAGATCTGCGTACCCGACCTCGACAAATCGGATTTTGAGGCGATGAGCATCCGAAAATTTGATCGCACACGCGCTTACGTCAAGATCGAGGACGGATGTGAGTCAAAATGCGCGTACTGCACTATACCCGCATCGCGCGGTCCGATACGATCAAAGCCGTTCGGAGAGGTTATCGACGAGGTTAGAGCGTTGGTTGACGGAGGTTGCCGTGAGGTAGTGCTCACGGGAATCGAAACGGGATCTTACGGCAAGGATCTGCCCGAAGGTGAGGACTTCGCTTCTCTGCTCTGCGCTATTGATAAGATCGAGGGGATCGGCAGAGTTCGTCTCGGCTCGCTTGATCCTACGGTCATAAAGCCTTCATTTGTTGAAAAAATAAAGGATCTTAAATCCTTGGCTCCGCACTTCCATCTTTCTCTGCAAAGCGGCAGCAGCAGGATCCTCGCGCTTATGAGGCGCAAATACAATGCCGATCAAGCGCTACGCAGTATCAAGCTTTTGCGCTCCGCCTTGCCCGAGGTTCAGTTCACCACAGACGTTATCGTCGGCTTCCCCGAGGAGAGTGAGGAGGACTTTGCAAAGAGCTGTGAGTTTGCAAAAAAAGCGGGCTTTCTGATGATCCACGTATTCCCCTATTCCAAGCGCAAGGGCACAGTCGCGGCGGCGATGAAGGATCAGATTCCCGAGCAGGTAAAGCACGAGCGAGTGCTTGAGCTTTCAAGGATAAGTCGCGAGATACGCTCGGAGATTCTTGAAGAAAAGGTGCAAGGTGGCACGGTCTGCGAGGTGCTTTTTGAGACCTGCGCGGACGGCTACGCTCACGGTCACACCGCCGACTTTATCGAGGTAAAGGTCAAGACCGACAAAAAGCTGCACGGAGTTTTCCGCTCTGTCAAGCTTATCTCGCACGACGGCGACGCTTGCGAGGGTGTTTTGGTGGAATAATCGCCTATTATATAATGAGTTTTCGATAATTTCAAAAAAATTGAAAATATTTTTCAAAAAACTATTGCATTTTTGAAAAAAGTATGGTATAATAGCGAAGTTGCATAATGTATAAAAAAATCTTGATTATAGATGCAAGTGTTTGCAAGGAGGTAAATTGTCATGGCAAAGTGCAGTGTTTGTGGAAAAGGCGTTGTTTTCGGTCAGAACGTTTCTCACTCTAACCGTAAGACTAACAGAACTTGGAAGCCCAATATCCGTAAGGTAAAGGCAGTCGTTGACGGTTCTCATAAGACCGTTGCGGTTTGCTCCCGTTGCCTTCGTTCAGGCAAGGTAACTCGCGTTTAATAGCGCAGTTCGGAGTTCATAATTTTGCAGATAGGGTGCGTTAATTGACGCACCCTGTATGTTTTTATGAAGAAATTATCATTGATCTCAGGAGATATATGTTTGCTTTAACCGACTGCCGAACCGATCCGCAGATCCTCTGCTCGCTTGATCGGCTCGGATATGAAACAATACCCATGCCGCCCGCGGATTATTTACAGTCGGGCGTGGCGTCACACGCCGATATGCTGATATTTATCGGCTTTGGCAAGCTTTTTTGCCATGAAAAATATTACGTAGCTAACCGCGAGCTTATCGATCGCATAGCGTCGCTTTGTGGCGTTGAATTAGTTCTTTCCGACGAGCCTATCGGCGCAGACTACCCGCGCGACGTGCTTTTTAACGCGTGTCTTTTAGGCAAGAGGCTTATCTGCAATAAAAACACTGTCTCAAAGCTTATTCTGGCCGCCGCGGAAGGTCTCGGATATGAAATAATCAATGTAAATCAAGGGTATACTAAATGCTCGGTGGCGGTGGTTTCGGAAAATGCCGTCATCACGGCGGACAAATCGATTGGGAGTGCGTGTAGCTCTCTCGGAATCGACGTTCTGACCATTTGCGAGGGTCATATTTCCCTGCCTCCCTACGATTACGGATTTATCGGTGGATCAAGCGGCTTTTATGATGACAAGGTATATTTTTGCGGCTCGCTTGACAGACACCCCGACGGCGAGAGGATAAAGAAGTTTTGCGAAAAGCACGGCATGGCCGCTATTTCGCTCTGCGACGGAGTATTGCAGGACGTTGGAACGCTGTTTTTTATACAATAACAAATTAAGAGCACTTACGACTCATCGTAAGTGCTCTTGTTTTATACTTCCCATTCAAGAAAATCGACTTCTTTTACAAAACCGTCGCCTACAAGGTAGGTCTTGATGGAATCGTGCGGAATATGGAAAGCAAGCTTGTTGCCAAAAACAGAGATCTCAACGTCGGTATCCTTGCCGTCGGTCTCATAGCAACGCAAAATTATGCCGTTGCCGTCCTCGCTCTGCTTGATTGCGGTAACCGACACGTTGCTCTTTGAAACTGTGATTCCGCTATAAGACGACGGAAGATCTCCGTGGTGGAAGGTCTCGGCAATAGCAAAGGGCTGCTGTTGAAGCTCCGCTGCGTTGCGCTCCGCATCCGCAAACGAGGTAAACGGAGAGATTCGATATTTGAAGAAATGCTCTCCCTGCTCGGTAAATTCGCAGAATTCGTCGCGCTCGCCGTAATGGTCCGCAAAGATGCAGCTACGGAGAACCGTTATCGACAGTACGTTACCGTCGGCATCGAAGCTATGCTTGGAGTCGGTTGCGACCGTTATTCCGCCCATATCGTCGCTCATACTCACCCAATCGCCGCAAGGGTGCTCGCTGCCGTCTGTCGAGCGCTCGACCACGCCAAACGGGATCTTGCAGTACGCTTTCGGGCTATTGCAAGCCACGGGGTATGAGAGCTTGAGAATGCGGAATTTTTCGTTGAAGTCGATCTTGACCTTAACGTCGATCGCGTCGCTGTCAGCGTAGATTGAATAGTCTCTTATCACGGTGCTTGTGCCGATGGTCTGCTCCGTGCGAACGGTTGCGCGAACAGGACCCCGCTCTGTGATCTTAAAGCTTCCCCTTGCTTCCTCGGGCAGCTTGTCCTTGAAAGATTTGATATTGTGCGCCCAGGTGTCGTTCTTTTCGTCGTCGTAAAGACCGAGCGATGATGGAGCGCTCAGCAGCTCTCTGCCTCGCGTAAGATCGACGATAGAGCTTATTTCTCCGCTCTCGGCAAAGGAAACTTTAATTTTACCGTTTGCGATCGAATTTTCGGTAAACGTAAAGGGATTGTCGACCGCCTCGCCCTTCGTGTTGTGCATACGGCAAACCGTATAACCGAGCGCAGGAACTCTTACGCTGACAAGGCGCGCGTATTTCTTTCCCTCGTCTGTCTTGGAGTCTCTGACGGTCTGTATGGGCAACGGGTTTCCGTCGTTGTCGGTAACGCTCATATACTTATTTCTAAGGCTCTCGTCAACGTCTGCTCTACCCTCGAAGGGATTGAAATAGCGCACGTGAACCGCCGCCGTGACCTCGTGGTCAAGTGGGTTGAATATCACGATCGGGTAGCCCATTTTCTCCGCGCGCTCTGACGAAACGTAATCGTCAGCTCCGCCGTCACTCACGGTATCGATATTCCAGGATATCTGCTGAATTGCAAAATTGATGACGCGGTCGGCTATCGATATTGCCTCGCCGTAGACCCATCTTGAGTCGTCAACTGCCTCGCGAATACAGCAACCGCCCATTATGTCGTGGAATTGATTGAAAAGGACTCGCTCCCACGCGTATTTGAGATCGTTCGCGGGATACGGAGTGCCCGTGAGCTTTTCTGACAGAGTCATCAGCTTTTCTGCCATCAGAAGCGAATTTTCGGCGTATCTGTTGTTCTTTTTGATCTCACTGACCGCACTGTAGCAGCCCTTGGCGTGAAATTGGAGATCATCGTGCACCACGGGCAGACCGTTGGTCTTCTGATTGGTGAAAAACTCGTCGGGATCGGAATAAACGAATCTGTCCGAGAGATTTTTGTGCATCCACTCGAGCAGCTCCACGGTCGGTCCGCCGCCGTGGTTTCCGACTCCGTAAAATGCCATCTGATCGGTGCCCTCGTCTATTCTCTCTATTTCGGCAAAGGTATCCTCGCTATGGAGAGCTACGTTATAGAGGTTATGTATTCTGTATGCTTTGACCTGACTTCCGTCGCGTCCTTCCCACAAAAAGAGGTGCTGAGGCAACGTTTTTTCGTGAGCGCCGGGGCGCATAAAGACGTAATTCTCCATTCTGCCCAAGCGGAGTATCTGCGGCAGATTCCCGTTATGACCAAAGGAGTCCACGTTATATCCCGTGGTAGCTATCTTGCCGAACTTTTCGTAAAAATAGCGTTGTGTGATCAGTGAATGCCTTGCATACGACTCTCCCGTGGGCACGTTACAGTCTGGCTGGATAAACCAACCGCCGACCAATATCCAACGTCCCTCGCGGACTCTTTGCTGGATCTCGCGAAACATTTTCGGGTCGCTCTGCTCGATCCACATATAGTAAGCGCCGCACGCCGACGTGAATTTGAAGTCGTCAAACTGCTTCATTCTGTCGAGCGCGCTTTTGAAGGTAGCCTTGATCTCGGCAAAGCCCTCCTGCCATTGCCATAGCCAGACGGGGTCAAGATGGGCGTTTCCGATAAGATAAATTTTGTTCATTTTCTCACCTATAAAAAATGGGATGCCTTAAACAAGGCATCCCGTTTGCTTGTTCAATTGATAATCAATAGTTTTCAGCGTGTATCTCAAAATAGCTCTGAGGATGTGCGCAGGTGGGACATACCTGAGGAGCCTTCGTTCCAACCATGATGTGACCGCAGTTGCGGCATTCCCAAACCTTGACATCGCTCTTTTCAAAGACCTCTGCAAGCTCAACGTTCTTCAAGAGAGCGCGATATCTCTCCTCATGGTGCTTTTCAACAGCCGCAACAAGACGGAACTTTGCCGCAAGCTCGACAAATCCCTCCTCCTCGGCGGTCTTTGCAAAGCCGTCGTACATATCGGTCCACTCGTAGTTTTCGCCCTCTGCCGCAGAAAGAAGATTTTCAGCGGTGTCGCCGATGCCGTTAAGCTCCTTGAACCAAAGCTTTGCGTGCTCTTTTTCGTTCTCTGCGGTCTTTAAGAAAAGTGCCGCGATCTGCTCAAATCCCTGCTTTTTAGCAACAGAAGCAAAGTAGGTATATTTGTTTCTTGCCTCGCTCTCGCCCGAAAAAGCGGCTCTGAGGTTCTGTTCTGTCTTTGTGCCTGCATATTTAGTCTCTTTCATGTTGGTATCTCCTTGTTTTATTTATTGTTTAGTGGATATTATTCCCACAAGAATATAATACCATACATTTTTTTATTTGTCTATAGATTTTTTGAAAAAGAAATAAAAAAGACCCTCGGGGGTTACCCGAGGGTCGACATAAAATAAAACCACCGCGTTTTTGTGGAGACAAGGCGCACCGGAAAAAGCAAAGCGATGGCGAGGTTTGCTTGCAAACCCGCATCAGCAAGCAAAGCTTGCGTATGCTTACATTACGTAAGTCGAGCTGCTTTTGAGGACAGCAAGCTTTGCTTGCGTAAAGAGACAATGTATCCGCGAAAAACAAAAGACCCTCGGGGTTTACCCGAGGGTCGACATCTTACTGATTAGTCAGTGATGTAAGGCAGAAGAGCAGCCTGACGAGCACGCTTGATAGCGGTGTTGAGTGCTCTCTGATGCTCTGCGCAGGTGCCGGAAATTCTTCTGGGAAGAATTTTGCCGCGCTCGCTGATGAACTTGCGGAGCTTGCCTGCATCCTTGTAGTCGATGTAGGAAACCTTATCAGCGCAGAAGATACATACCTTTTTTCTCTTCGCACGAACTGCGGGACGTGCGGGACGAGTATTCTCAGTCATCTTATGAAATCCTCCAATTATTATTTTCTACGACGTCTTATCAGAAAGGAAGATCGTCGTCTGTCTTGATCTCCTCAAACTTGGGAGCTGCTCCCGAAGGTGTGGAGAAAGACGGGGTTGAACCACCGAATGTGTCGGAATCGTCTCCACCGAAGGAGTTACCCGACTCAGAGCGACTGTCTACAAACATAACCTCGTCTGCAACGATGTCGGTTCTGTAGTGCTTTGCGCCCTGCTGATCTGTCCAAGTGCTGTTCTGGATAGTACCAACTACGCAAATGGACGAGCCTTTCTTAAAGTAACGGGAAACGAACTCTGCGGTCTGTCTCCAAGCGGTTACGTTAAAGAAGTCTGTTTCACTCTGCTGGCCGGAGTTCTTAGTGTATCTGCGGTTTACCGCGATGCTGAAGGAAACGACAGCGATGCCACTCTGTGTCTGCTTGAGCTCGGGGTCTGCAGTAAGTCTTCCGCCGAGAATGACCTTGTTAAAGTTAAAATTTGCCATAATAGTCCTCTCCTAAGTTAAGTTTGGATTATTCAGCGTCGGTAGCTTCAACTGTTTCTTCAGCTACAACAACTTCTTCAGCTACAACTTCTTCCTTAACACTTGCAACAGGCTCGAAATCGAGCTTAACTGTCAAGGAACGCATGATGGTCTCGTCGATGTTGAAAAGACGATCAAGCTCTGCAAGGAAAGAAGGAACAGACTTGTGGGTTACAACAACGTAGTAGCCCTCGTTCATGTCGTTGATGGGATATGCAAGACGGCGCTTGCCCCACTCTGCGACCTCAACGATCTCTCCGTTGGAACCGATCAAACCTGTGAACTTGTTTACTGTTGCCTTTGCAGCCTCCTCACCGTTAGAAAGATCGGTGATGAACAGAGTTTCATAAGAATTGATGATTTTTTCCATGTTTTATTACCTCCCTATGGACTTTAATCGACCGCACTGTGTCTTTTTGTGCGGTAGAGAGACGGCTGTGGGCATCACAAGCCGTACCGAATAAAGATTATACCATAAAATATATGTTTTGTCAATGGGTTGTT
>JAFXHH010000006.1 GCA_017536475.1 Clostridia bacterium | reverse complement strand
AGGTAGTATCTTGCGGTTCGTTTACTGATGTGACAAACCACCCGTAAATCCTCAAGGGAGAAGGTGTCGGGAAGATTGGCGATTTCGTTCAGATCGTATATCATTTTTCTCCCTCCTTCGTCGTGTGTATCAGGTCATAAATCGCTCGTATGTCGGCAATATGCTGGGGCGATTTTACGTTGATATCGTTGTAGGTAAAAGAGGTCAAAAACCTTATGGCGTCTGCCTTTGCGATCCATAGGCGGTTGGTTTTCGCGTGGGCAATCAGCTTCTTTTGCTTGCACCACCGCGTGATGGTTGGGGAGCGGTATCCCGTGACGCGCACAAGGTCGGCAACACAGATCAGCTCGGAGGCATCGGCAAGCTTATTTCGGTAGTATTCGACCGCTATATCCGACGCGAGATCCTGCGTTGGGAGGTATATGATGGGGCTTTTGCGGATTCCGTTTAAGTGTTGTTTTTCTCTCCAAATTCCCGGGATTTTGTATTTCTCGGGATTTTCACTGTAGTCTTCAATGGCTCTCAGCAGGGCGGTTTTTTTGACCCGATAACACCGCGTTTTCTTCCCGGTCGTCTCGTAGGGAATGAGTCCGCTTTTGAGATAGTACCGCGCATCCAAATGGCTTAAATGGCAGGCGCGGCAAAGGTCTGCCAAGGATAAGACATCCGGCAAGCGTTGAATTTCGTCTAAATCGTAACGCATAAAAAGTTCTCTCCTAAATCGTGAAAAATTCTCTCCAAAAAAAGAAAAATCTCGATGTACTGCAGTCGCAATTCTTCTCTCGCGAATTCTCTCCAAATTCTCTCCAAAGTGCAAAAAATTACTCAAAAAACGAGGGGTCTGTATCGATTCCGATCAATTCGTTTTAGTTCAGTACAGTTCCAAACAGTCCCGAAAAGCCTTGTAAAATAAGGATTTTCGGGAATTGTTTTAGCCTGAACTGCACCGAACTAAGCTGAAACGGTATTCTTTGGTAGACTTCTTGAAAACCGTTTGGGCGCAAGCCCACGGGGGTTCGAATCCATCTGCCTCCGCCACAAAATAGCAGGGCGCTGCTTTAGGCAGCGCCCTGTTATTTTATCGTTAAATTTCAAATTCCATTTCTCAGATATAGCAATGTTGTATTAGTTCCCTTTGTTTTGAGATAACACTTTAACCCAAGTGCGATTTTGGCGGAATACTTCCGCTATTTTTTTATCGCGTTCCTCAATTTTTTCGATATCCTCTTTATCAGTAGTTATTTTATAATTTTTACTAACACTTATATCGAATAGTTTTTCCAAATACTCAAGATCGTGTTTCAAAGCGCAAATTTTTGTTTTTGAATAACATATTTGTAGTGCACCTGAATCGTCTAACGCCTCAGCTTCTACTATTATTTCATACATACGTTCTATAGACCGCGCTATATCTTGGCTTAAAAGCAATCTTCTTAATGAATAATCGCAATTTTGAAAATCAGGACAGTTAATTATATCATAGTAAGATTCGCTAATTCTGGAAACCATATCTTTGAAATTTTCTCTGTCTACTTTGTAAACAAATCCAGTATCATCTTTCAAATAAACCGTTTCAAATTTTGCTCCAGTTATTGTTTCTTTATCGTTATCATCTTGCTTATACATATCCCAAACGAAAAGAAATCTATATATCCACATACTCATATTTCGCACAGAAGTTCGTGTGCTCAACAGTGCGTTCAGTGTTTTCTTTCGTTCTGGATAATATATTTGGATTAAATAGAAAATATATGCTGCAAAATAGCTTATTGCTATATTGTACAAGGTTGTATCAATATTATCGTCCGCACAAAATAAAAATTTAAGTATAGCATTATCAAATAATGATGGTGGGAGTGAACCTCTTATGATAAAAAAAGTGGCAATAACATTTATAGCGGTTAGTAATATCCACATTTTTTCAAATTGATAAAATAAGCAAAAGCGTTTAGTTCTTAATTTAAAAGATTCAATCACTATCATTTTCTTTTCGCTCCTAAAAAAATATTACATCAACCAATGTATAATAGCCATGCAAAAGATGTTATCTATCGTACATAACTCATTATAGCATAAATTGTCTAAATTTTCAATGTTAACATCTCATAATAATGGGATATATTTGTAAAAAGCACAGCCCCACCACGATGGTGAGGCTGTGTTTTGCTTTATTTCTTCTTAGTGAACGTTAGGATAGTATTGATATGCCACGTTGATTTGTGGATAATCTCGAAGGCAAAATCCCCGACGAGAAACTCCACGAGTGCGCTTTTGGGTACGATATACTTTTCGCAGATTGGGGCAGCGAATATCGGTTTTTGACGAATATACGCGAGCACCGTGTTTTTTGCATAACCGTTATTACGTTGTCGACATTATCAAAAATTATTTTTTTTCTTGTGCTTATTGAACTTTTCGTAAAAACGCTCTTGAAATTCAGTATTGTCTGTGATATAATAATCACATAAGTCCTTTTTGCGCGAAGAACAACCAAAACTGCGCAAAAATCGGCATTACTAACTTGATTTCAAATTATTTTCTGATCATGAAACAAAACGAATCAAACCAAACTCGAATCACCGCGCACGACGAAAAAAAGAAACAGCTTTTTCTCGAGCAGAAACGCACTCTCGATATCTTTCTGGCAAACGGAGCGATAACGCAAGCGCAGTATAATAAAAGCTACGGAGACCTCGTCGTGCTGATGGGAATGCAGGACGTGGCAAAGGAGCTTTAAAAAACAAACCCACAACGGCTCATACATTGTCAACAAGGAAGTCGCACCTTAAAGGAGGACAAAAAATGATCGAAATAAACGGCGATAAGTGTCACTCCACACTCATGAAGAAAATCACCCCGTCACTTGCCTATAACGAGAGCGCGGACTATGAGGAATGGAAAGCGCAGATAGAAGCAAAGCTTCGCGAGCTTACGGGAATAGATCTCATAGAAGAAAACGTGTGTGAGCCTCAGCTGACTATTGAGGAAGATATCCATATGGACGGCTACCGCAGAATACGCTTTGTATTTTACAGCGAGATCGACGCAATGGTGCCTTGCTATCTTCTTATTCCCGATACCAATAAAGAAAAGTACCCGCTTATGATCACTTTGCAGGGACACACCTCGGGAATGCACATCTCCCTTGGACTTGAAAAATATCCGGGTGATGAGGTGTATTCAACCAACTCCGCGTTTGCGCTTCAGGCGGTAGAGAACGGCTTTGCCGCGCTCTGCATAGAGCAGAGATCAATGGGTGAGCGCAGACCTCCCAACCCTGCAGACAGAGGTCACAACTGTTGCTATCAGGCACATAACGCGTTTATGCTCGGAAGAACCACGATCGGCGAGCGCGCGTGGGACGTAAGCAGGGCGCTTGACCTTATGACCGAGTTTGCACAGATCGACACCGAAAGAGTAGGTATCACAGGCAATTCGGGCGGTGGTACGGCAAGCTTTTACGCGGCTTGTCTCGACAAGAGGATAAAGGCGGCGATCCCCGGCTGCTCCTTCTGTCCCTATACCGAATCGATCATGGCTATGCTTCATTGCGGATGCAATTACATTCCGAGCGCCTTCAGATATTTCGATATGGAGGACCTTGCTTGCCTGATCGCTCCGAGAAAGCTTCTTGTCGTAAACGGCGAGAAAGACGATATCTTTTTATTTGAGGGTACCAAGCGCGCGTTTGAAACGGTCAAGAAGATATACGCTCGCGAGGGAGCAGAGGACAACTGCAAGCTCGTTGCCACACCCGAGGGACATATGTGGGTGCCCGAGGTCGTCTGGCCCGAAATTAAAGAATTCATTAAATTGTGATTTATTTTAAGCATATTAAACACTGAAAAGGAGACCAAAATTATGAAAACAAGAAGCTGGTTACAAATGCTTGCTCTGTTGCTTGCCATCGTAATTACCCTTAGCGCGTGTGACATAGGCGGTAATTCTACGGGCGAAACCGAGCAGTCCACCGTCGAGTCCACCGTTGCCGATGGAACCACGGCGGGCGAAGATAACACAACCCAAACGAGCGCAGAAACAACGACAGAAAAAACCGAGGAAACGACCAAGGAAGAGGAAACGACCAAGGAAGAGGAAACAACTGAGGAGGAGCTTTCCGAGTATCGCGCAAGCATCTCCAAGAGTATCAAGGAGATCAAGGAGATGTACACTCTGACCGATGAGTATTTCGACGAAGCTCTCGCGAAGCTTGCCGAGTTTGAGGAAAAGGCAATACTTGGCGAGGATTCCGAACAGGTCGATGCCCTCTACGACGAGTTCGAGGATATGTTCTACCATATTGCAACGCAGGTCAGTATAGCTACCCTGATTTATTATTACGACACCACCGTTGAGGAAACAAATACTCAGTACCTTAACGCAAATGAAAAATACGGTGATATGTACAATGCTTACGTTGAGTGCTGCAAGAAGGTGTATGAGAACTCTCCGATAAGAGACGAGCTCTTTGCCGACTGGACCGAGGAAGACCTCAAGGAATTGTTCGATTATTCGCCCGAGATTCAGGATCTCAGCCAGAGAAACGAGGAGTTGCTCGTTGAGCTCAACGGCCTTGAGGAGCCGGGATTTTACGACCGAGCTGCAGAAATATACGCAGAGATCGTAATGAACAATAATAAGATCGCCGAGCTTAACGGCTACGATAACTATTACGACTATGCCTCTGCGGAGATCTACGGCAGAGACTACGACCGTGAGGATATTGCCACCTTCCGTGAGCTTGTAAGAGAAAACTTCTTCCTTAACGCCGACACACTGCTCAACGGCTGGCTCAACGACTACTACAATATGTCCCTGATGAACTCCAACACGGTATATAATTTCCTGTACGGAGCGTTCGACCATATGCCCAAGAATCACGTTGAGGGTTACATAAGCTCGTTCGAGGGTACAAGCACCCACGAGGGCTTCAGACATATGCTTGACAACAAGAACATTCTGTTTGCAGATTCGCCCAATTCCCACCAGTCTGCGTTCCAGCTGTATCTTTACGATCTTGAAACACCCTTCTGTCTGTACGGCTCGAACGGACAGACCGCATCCACGATAGTACACGAGATGGGTCACTATTATGCGTCCCTTTACAACTCCGACGTATCATCCTACGACCTTGCGGAGACCCAGTCGCAGTCTAACGAGCTTCTGTTCCTGAAGTATCTCGAAAGCAAGATGAGTACTGAGGTTTACGGAGTAATCAAGGGCTACAACATGTATAACTTCGCGGTTATGGCTGTTGTTTGCGTTATCATCGATGAGTTTGAGCAGAGAGTATACGCTCTTGAGAGCACCGAGGGATATACCTCGGCAGACTTCGACGCTATTATGGAGGATATCTGTCAGAAGTACGGAGGAATTGCATATCTCAACGAAAATATAGTTGATATCAACAATTATTGGAGATCGGTAGCAACGAACAACCCCGTATATTATATCAGCTACGCGGTATCGATCGTATCGTCGCTCAGCCTCTTTGCAACCGCGGATGAGGACGAGGCGGCAGCAAGAGAGATATACAGAATTCTCATTGAGGAGACCGAGGAGAACGAGACATTTATGTCTGCCGTTGAGAGATCGGGTCTGGCAAGTCCCTTCGATGCAGAGACCTTCGCAATGCTTATGCCTGTTATTCTTAACAAATAATTTTGATCAAAAACCGCCTCCTTGGAGGCGGTTTTTTTCTATAAATCGGCCACGATGGCGAAAAAAGGGGAATGTTTGTTATCAAACTGTAAATAAACCGTTAATAACACCTGCTTTTCGTTGACTTTTCCACGCACGTGTGATATTATATAGCAAATGACTAAAAAAGGAAGGTAAGAGGAAATGGATGACGGCGATAGTACGGACACTACTTGTATGTGTAATGCCTTAACTGTTGTACGTGCGTTTCATTATATTTCATAAAATGTGCGGCATAGCCTAAGCGATATAGCCTGAAATGATAGGGAGTATCGGTGTAGGTTGTGCTTTTTTGCGTTTTTTCGAAAAATATAAATGAAACTATCAGGAGAACATATTATCATGGATTACATAGGGCCTTTATTATTGCAGGTTTGTCTTATAGCGTTGAATGCGATATTCGCATGCGCTGAAACTGCGTTCTTGTCGATAAATTCGGCAAGGATCGAAAAAATGGTGGAAGAAGGCGACAAAAAGACTAAAAAGAAAGCCAAAAAGCTCCAGAAGCTTACCAAGGATTCTTCCAAATTTTTATCAACTATACAGGTAGCAATAACCCTCGCGGGATTTTTGGGATCTGCGTTTGCTGCAGACACCTTCTCTGAGCCGCTTTCGGCTCTTATTGTAAAGATCGATTGGATCGCGGCACACGGAATCACCGCGGGTCAGATCGAGCCTGCGTGCGTAATAGTGATCACGCTGGTTCTGTCCTTCTTCAGCATAGTGCTCGGAGAGCTCGTGCCCAAGAGAATGGCAATGAAGAATGCCGAAAAGGTGTCGCTTGCACTTTCGGGCTTTATACGCTTCACGTCCTGCATCTTTGCTCCGTTCGTATGGGTGCTTACAAAGACCACAAACGGAATACTCCGTATGTTTGGCATCAATCCTCACGAGGAGGAGGAGGCCGCAAGCGAGGAGGAGATCCGAATCATCCTTGACACCAGTAGTGAAAAGGGAACCATCGACAGTATGGAGAACGAGATGATACAGAACATCTTCGAGTTCGACGATATATCGATCTCCGAGGTCTGCACGCATCGACGCGAGGTCGATATGCTCTATAAAGAGGACTCGCTCGAGGAGTGGAGAGAGAAGATCATTCAGTCAAGACACGGATTTTACCCCATCTGCGGTGAGGATGCCGACGATATCGTGGGCGTTCTGAATATCAAAAAATTCTTCCGTGCAGAGTGCGAAAGCATCGAGGATGCGATCGCAAAGGCGGCGGAAAAGCCTTATTTCGTGCCCGAAAACATGAAGGCAGACGTGCTTTTCACCAATATGAAGGAATCGAGAACCTACTTCGCGGTCGTCGTCGACGAATACGGCGGAACGAGTGGAGTTATCACGATCCACGACCTGCTTGAGCTGCTCGTGGGAGATATGGGTGACAAGGAAGACGTCAAGGTCGAGGAGATAGTCAACGTCGGTGAAAACGAGTGGAATATACTCGGCTCTGCGTCGCTTGAAAAGGTCACCGAGGCGCTCGGAGTCGAATTCGACACCGAGGAATGTGATACCTTCGGAGGATACATTTTCGGACTTCTCGGAGAGGTTCCCGACGACGGAACAGGTCTTGAGATCGTGACCGAAACCGACGATCTTATTATAAAAACCGAGTCCGTGGTCGACCACCACATCGAATCGACTGTTGTTACCGTCAAGGAGCGCGTAGCAGACGACGATGACGACGAGGATGAGGACGATGACGACGAGGACAAGAAAAAGAAAAAGAAGCTCAAGGATAAGGACGATGACGACGAGTCCGAATCCGAGGATTGATCTTTGTGAAAAGGAGTATGGGGAAAACTTTTAAAGGGTTTTCCCCATTTTAATATTATGGAAAAAAGCATTTTTGAAGATATAGAAAGAAGAGAGAAGACAAGCGAGCGACAGAGCAGGTATTCGAAATATTGCGACCTCATTTATTACCCTTCGAGCGTAACTCCGGGTATCGAGCTCGCTATGATGGTCTATAAGCCCGACAAGCCCACACATATTTTCGTCACAACTCACGGCTGGCACATGAGCATACCGAGCCATAGCGTCGAGAGTGTTACGGGAGCGTCAAGCTGTCTTGCCGTCCACGTAGATATGCGCGGCAGGGCGCTCTCGGACGGCAAGGCGGATTGCAACGGTTTTGAGATCTACGACGTTATAGACGCCTGCGAATACGTCAAGAAGCATTACGCCGAATATATATCCGACCCCGAGGTCGTCTATTTTGAGGGCGGAAGCGGAGGCGGCGGAAATGCCTATGCGCTCGCCGCAAAATTTCCCGACTATTTTGCCGCTATCACGAGTATGTGCGGTCCGTCCGACTATGCGGTCTGGTATGATAACGACCCGATCGGCGAATTTCAGGACGAGCTTTCCGTTTGGATAGGAGAGCGCGGAGAGAAGGACTCTTATAACGAGGCTTATGCCTCGCGAAGCGGTATTTACGGAGTTAAAAATCTCTGCTCGCCAATGGTCATAATCCACGGCGAGACCGACGAGCGCGTGCCCGTGTATCACGCGAGAAATTATATGAAGGAGGTCGAAAGACAGGGCAAGACCGAACTTGTTAAATACACCGAGCTTCGCGGCATCGGAGGCTTTGAGCATTGGCAGAACGCAACCGAAGCCGATATGCAGCTTATCGACCGACTCTCGAAGGAAAACAGAGAAAATCACCCAAAGCCCGTCGAGATCGCGAGAAAGGGAAGAATGGCGGTTCTTGGCTACCTTGTCACCAAGCATTTTTCGGTCTTTTGTGAGTCGCTCGACACCGTCGCCGAGATAATTTACGACCTCGATGCCGACACCTTCGAATTTATCGGAGATGGTAAATATACTATAATTAAAAAGAGCGCTAATAAATAAAAAACGGCAACGCAGATTGCGTCACCATAAATTCCCCCATTTTTTAAAAGTTTTTTGGAAGGTGAGGGTGCAGGGGGAGGAAACCTATTTTTCTAAAAAATGGTTTCCTCCCCCTGCAATCTATATATACTTAATCAAAATAACCGAGTCTGTAAAGCAGCTCTGCGATAAGCACCGCGCCGCCTGCCGCGCCACGAAGGGTGTTGTGCGAAAGACCGACGAATTTATAGTCGTAGATAACGTCCTCGCGAAGTCTGCCTGCAGTTACGCCCATACCACCGTAAATGTCGCGGTCGAGCTTTGCCTGAGGACGATTGTCCTCCTCAAAATAAGTAACGAACTGCGCGGGAGCGCTGGGAAGACCAAGCTCCTGGGGAAGTCCCTTAAAGTTCTTCCAATCCTCAAGGATCTGCTCCTTGGTGGGCTTGTTTTCAAACTTTACAAAGACCGCCGCCGTGTGACCGTCGGTAACGGGAACGCGAATGCACTGGGTGGTGATCACAGGGCCGTCAGCCTTGACGATCTCGCCGTTTTCGACCTTGCCCCAAACGCGCAGGGGCTCCTGCTCGCTCTTTTCTTCCTCGCCGCCGATGTAGGGAATGACGTTGTCGATCATCTCGGGCCACTCGTTAAAGGTCTTGCCCGCACCCGAAATTGCCTGATAAGTGGTCGCAACTACCTCCTTGATGCCGTACTTGCGAAGGGGAGTCAGCTCGGGAACGTAAGCCTGAATAGAGCAGTTGGGCTTAACGGCGATAAATCCGCGCTTTGTTCCAAGTCTCTCTCTTTGCGCCTTAATGACCTCAAGATGCTCGGGGTTTATCTCGGGAATGACCATGGGCACGTCGGGAGTCCAACGGTGAGCCGAGTTGTTGGAAACAACGGGAATCTCTGCCTTTGCGTATTTTTCTTCGAGTGCCTTGATCTCGTCCTTTTTCATATTTACCGCGCAGAAAACGAACTGACAATCCTTCATCTCGTCGATGTTTTCCGCGTCAATAACGACCATATCCGCATATTTCTCGGGCATGGGAGTAGCAAGCTTCCAGCGTCCTCCGAGAGCCTCTGCATAGGTCTTGCCTGCGCTGTTTTTAGAAGCAGCAAGCTTGATAACTTCAAAATAAGGGTGATCTGCAAGCAGAGAGAGGAATCTCTGACCTACCATACCCGTGGCGCCAACGACGCCGACCTTCATCTTTTCCATAATAATCTCCATTCCGCCGCCTGCGGCGATTTAGTTAGCTAAAATAATAATTAATTATAACACAAATGCCTTTTCATTTCAATAGAAATTTATAATTTTTGCGAAAGCACTTTGTATAAAAATATGCAAGTGAGAGGAATTTCGTTTGTTTATTTTCAATATTTTTAGAGAGAGTATATCTCCGAATACTTTTTCTCAAGATAGTCCGTATAGTAGCTCGGGTCGAATTCCTCTCCGAGAGCATCGCGCAAGAGGGCAGACGAGCCCTTAAGACAGCCGAACTTCCAGATGTGTTCGCGATTCCATTCGTTAATGGGAGCAAAGTTGCCTTCGGAGAGGCACTTTTCAACGTCCACGGTCTCTTTCATCTTGTGAAGCAGATGCGCGCCGTACGCGCTGCCGAGTGCGTAAGAGGGGAAGTATCCGATGCCGCCTCCCGACCAGTGACTGTCCTGAAGTACGCCGCGCTTGTCGTCGGGAACGTCAACTCCGAGATATTCCCTGTAGAGTCTGTTCCACTCGAGGGGAAGATCCTTGACCTCAAGCTCGCCCGACATCACTCTCTTTTCAAGCTCGTAGCGGACCATAACGTGCAGGCAGTAGGTGACCTCGTCCGCCTCTGTTCTGATAAGCGAGGGGGTGACGAGATTGATCGCCTTGTAAAAATCGTCCGCAGTATAATCTTTAAGCTGCTCGGGGAAGCACCCCTGCGCCTTGGGGAAAACGTATCCAACGAATTCGCGGCTTCTGCCAAGCAGATTTTCGTAAAAACGGCTCTGACTTTCGTGAATACCCATCGAAACGCCGCCGTCAAGCAGAGTGTAGGCGAGATCGTCGGCGGAGTTCATATCGTAGAGCGCGTGACCGCCCTCGTGAATGACGCTGAACATAGAAGACGAAAGGTTCGACGGGTCGTAATTCGTGGTAATTCGAACGTCGTGGTGAGAGCCAATGCTCGTCGTAAAGGGGTGCTCGGTCGTGCCAAGACCGCAGTGATCGAGATCGATGCCCATTATCTTCATCAGCTCGTACGAGAACTTTTCCTGATCAAGCTCGCTGAAGTTTCCTTTTATGCAGGAGTCGTCGACCTGTTTTGCAGAGGATATCTTATTTATGAGAGGAATGATCTTTTCCTTGAGGGCAGAGAAGAACCTGTCACATTCGTCCATCGTCAAGCCCTCCTCGTATTTGTCGAGACAATAGTTGTAGGGGTGCTTTTCGGGGGCGCAGTAATTAGCAAATCTTTTCTGCGTGTCGAATATTTTTTCAAGCACGGGGCGGAAGAGCTCAAAGTTGCTCTCATCCTTGGCTCTGTGCCAGACGTCGTCCGCTTCGACCATAAGCTCCTGATACGCGATATATTCGTCCATCGGGATCTTTTTCATTTCCTTTATGTCTTTGAGCGCAAGATAGACCGCACGCGCGTCCTTTTCTCCCAGCTCGTCGCGGTGCTCGTCAAGATAAGAGAGCAGGGAGAGAGTGTCTTCGCTCGTTGAGAGCTTGTAGGTCTCCTCACTGAGCACGGAGAGTGCGCGGGCGCGATTTTGAGCCGTGCCCTTGGGGGCGGTCGTTGCGCCGTCGTAATATATCAAGGACATAGCGTGATTATACGCGCTGAGCTTTGCCTGCCAGTTGTAAAACAGCTCGAGAGCTTCGGTTGTGTTCATATTTCTTTTCCTTTCGAAGATATAACTTTAATGATATCAGTATATCACGGAAGCGCCGATGTGTCAAGGCTTTCCCACCGCGCGCCTATGCACTTTTCGACAAAAATCACGCTTTTGGGAAAAAAGATTGTTTTTTAGAAATAAATGTGATAAAATTAATATAAAACGTGACACAAATGCCAAAAAAATGCATCTTATATTGTGAGGAAGAATAAAAACTCAACGGAGAGCTGCGTGAAGGTTACTCCCATCTGACGGTGAGATATACCGCAAGACGTAGAAAGGAAGCTTACTATACCGCCTGTGCGGTAACACGCGTGAAATTTGACCTTTGGGCAAAAATCTTCAATTAATATTTGTGCCGCCGATGGCGGCGGAATGGAAATTAAAATGAGCGAAAACAAAACGAAAAATCCAATGAAGATTCTGACTGACGAGGAGATCATCGCTCTTTATTGGGACAGAAACGAGCAAGCTATCAAGGAGACCGACGTAAAGTACAGAAGATATCTGTACACGATCTCCTACAACATCCTGCGTGACGATATGGACAGCGAGGAGTGCCTCAACGATACCTATCTTGGCACGTGGAATTCGATCCCGCCCAAGCGCCCGAGCGCGTTTCAGGTCTTTTTGGCGAAGATAACGAGAAACTTCGCACTCCAAAAATTCAGAAAACAGACCGCGGCAAGACGCATCCCGTCCGAGCTTATGGTCTCGCTTGACGAGCTTGACGAGTGTATCGGAGGCGGAAGCACGGTGGAAGAGGAATATATGATAAGAACGATAAGCGTCGTGCTCAACAGATTTTTGCGCGCGCTTTCCGATAGGGATTCCTTTATCTTTGTCTGTCGGTATTATTATTCCGACTCGGTTGCGGCTATTGCAAAAATGCTTGGAACGAGTGACAATACCGTATACCGAAAGCTAAAGGATATGCGAAGCGAACTGAAAAAAGAGCTTGAAAAGGAGGGCTGTTACTATGAGTAAGAAGGACGACCTCAAAATAGACATAATGTCAAGCATTGACGATGAAATAATCGAAAAGCATACCAAGAAAAGATTTGATCTGATGAGTGGTAAGGGCTTTGGCAGAAAGAGAAAAACGATCGCGGCGATAATTGCCTTTGCGGCTTGTCTTGCAATGTTAGCCTCCTTCATCGTCGTCATTCTCCCCCTTATTCCGACGGGACAGATCCCCGTATATCAGGGAATGACGGTGTCGAATGAAGCACCCGTGATAAATACCGAGAGCGCCGACGCTCGCCCGTTTACCAATAACAAAACTATCTCGCTGCTTGGCAAGCATAACGGCAAGGACGACCCAAAGAACCGCCGTCCCGTCGTCGATATAGTCAAGGATTCCTTGACCGTAGACGCAGAGTCCGAATATCTCTACTATTCCAAGCCCAACGAGGATATCTACATAACCGTTCACGTAAATAACCCCGGAGAGTTTGAGATCCTTTCGTTCACGCTCAACGGAGTCAAATATTCCTCGTATATGTTCGAGGAGGGCTCGGACCTTGAAAATCTCGTGCTCAAGATCAACGTCGGCGATGCCGAGGGAGTAGTTGAGTACACCATCGATGCTATCAAGTACGTAGAGGGTACGAAGATCAAGGACGTGCTTATGGAGGGCGATAAGACTGTCAGCGTTGCAATCACTCCCGACGCGCCCATAGCCGATGTCACCGACGTAAATATTGGCATTTCGGATATCAGCTTCAACACCTCTCTTAACGACGAAAAGAATCTTGTCAACACCTCAGGTGAAGACTATTTCGCCGTGATCTGTAATAACGACACGATAGTGGATAAACAGATCATCAGCTCCAAGGATAAGACCCCGATAAGCTTCACGGGTCTTGATCCCGATACGACCTACCGTTATGCGATAATCGGCGTTTACGATGCCATCGACGGTGAGGGCAAGTGTATCCACGTGATCCACGAGGAAGAATTTACTACGCAATCGCTCGTCAGCATCGGCGACTCCTATCTTGACGGCGCGGACGTTTGCTTCGACATCACCTGGCACGAAAGTCATACGGGCAATCAAACGCTTGACGCTCTCGCACTTTACGATGGAGAAAACAAGCTTTTCGACCTCGAAGTGACTGCCGATCGCATCGCAGACCTGCCCTTTGATAAGGAATTCACACTGGTCGCGACCTATACCTATAACGGCACGCAGTACGAGGCCTATAAAACGATCTACTCCCCCAAGAGCTCCGAGGGACTCACCGTGATAAACGGCATCATAACTGACATAGGAAGCTGTACCGATACAACTCTTTATATAAGTATGCCTGTTGCAGATTCGGCTTTTGTTAATAACAAATATATTGAAAGAGTATATTTCGATAGCGGAGTTACGTTTATCGGCGAGCACGCCTTTTCGTCGTGTGTTTCCTTGACGGAGATTTCATTTTCGAAAGGGTTAACGAGCATAGGACTGGGTGCATTTGCAGGCTGCCACGACTTGACAAGTGTGAGCTTGCCGCAGACTGTAACAAACATAAGTGGTGGGGCATTTGCACATTGCACTTCCCTTGTGGAGATAGTTATTCCCACAAGCGTAACAATTCTGGACGGAGACGTATTTTGGGGTTGCGATGATCTTCGTGCGGTATACATTGAAAGCAACTCGGTAAAAATAAAACCCAGCTATCCGGGTATATATGATCCTGTCACGGGAACGTATCGGCCGCGACCGATGGGAATGATTTTTGAAGACTGTCCCATTCTGTCGAGCGTATACTTTAACGGAACGATTGAGCAATGGAATGAAGCCACAAGTGAGCTTGAAGGATGGTGTGGATTGTTTGCCGATATAACCGTATATTGCTTGGATGGAAGCGTGGTTATTTCTAATACTGTGTGAAAATAATAGGTTACTCTTATGAGAACTCCCCGATAGATTTTAAAGTCTATCGGGGGTCTCGCTTTTAAACTGATAATTATAAAAAAGTTATTAAATCTCTTGAAGTGCCGTTGCCACAGCAACGAAAAAATCCACACATCGCCGTCTCAAAAATAATTCCCATCTCGGAACAAAATACTCGTCTTAAAATCTCGAAACGGCGACGCAATAAACAAAATTTTTCCGATTTAAGAAAAAAATATTCAAAAACCTCTTGACAATCACTTCCGCGCGGTGTATAATAGTTCCATAAGATAACATACGCATACAGATCCCAAAAAGAAGAGCAGCGTGAAGTCAACTTCTTTTTTACAGGAAAATCAACTGCTTCACGCGAATTTTGCCGAAGCAAAATTCATCAATTACAATTTGTTCCGCCGCGGCGGAGGAATGGAGAATATTATGGCAACGAAAAAAGCACTTCCCAAGGTAAGCGAAATTCAGGATAAGGAAGATAAAAAAAGGGCGCTGAGCACCGCTATGGCGCAGATCGAGCGTGAATTCGGCGCAGGCGCAATTATGAAGCTCGGCGAGAACTCTCACATGGAGGTCCAGGCAGTGTCTACGGGATCACTTTCCCTCGACCTCGCGCTTGGCATCGGCGGAGTTCCGAGAGGAAGAATAATCGAAATATTTGGTCCCGAATCCTCGGGTAAAACTACCGTTGCTCTGCATATCATCGCAGAGGTTCAGAAGGCGGGCGGAGAAGCGGCGTTTATCGACGCGGAGCATGCGCTCGACCCCGTTTACGCCAAGGCTCTCGGCGTTGATATCGCAAACCTGCTCGTTTCCCAGCCCGATTGCGGTGAGGACGCGCTCTCTATCACCGAGTCGCTCGTGCGCTCGGGGGCTATCGACGTGGTCGTAGTCGACTCGGTAGCCGCGCTCGTTCCCAAGCAGGAGATCGACGGCGATATGGGTCAGTCCAACGTCGGCGTGCAGGCTCGCCTTATGTCGCAGGCAATGAGAAAGCTCGCGGCGGTAATTTCCAAGAGCAACTGCGTAGTCGTGTTCATCAACCAGCTTCGTGAGAAGGTCGGCGTTATATACGGAAACCCCGAGACCACCACGGGCGGCCGCGCACTCAAGTTCTACGCATCGGTCAGAATCGACATCAGAAAGACCGAGCAGCTCAAGAACGGCACCGATATCTACGGAAACAGAGTCAAATGCAAGATCGTCAAGAACAAGGTCGCTCCTCCTTTCCGCGTAGCCGAATTCGACATCCTTTACGGCAAGGGAATCTCGCGAGTTGGCGAGGTGCTTGACTTCGCTATCATGTTTGATATTATCAAGAAGAGTGGCTCTTGGTTCTCCTACGACGGCAACAGACTCGCGCAGGGCAAGGAAAACGTCAAGAAGCTCCTCGAGGACAATCCCGAATTCTGTGCCGAGATCGAGGCAAAGGTAAGGGAATTGAACGAGGGCGGCGTTATGAATGAAGAGGAATTCGAGCTCGATAACGACGAGGACGATTTCGACATTCGTACGATGGAAGACGATGAGTGATAAGCTCACCTTCGGCAGAGATATAAACGAGTTTTTAAGGGCGCACGGCACTCCCGCCGTCAATGGCGGCGCTTCCGAGAGTGCCGACCAATACGGCATCTGCTTGCTTTCGGCAAAGCCGTCAGGCGACGAAAGAGTGATTCTCACAATATCGGTCAGCAATCCCTCGGGTAGCGAGGAGACCGAAATGGTGCTCCTGACCGAGCATTTTCGGGAAATGAATCTGTCGGTCGGCATGCTTGACGCGGAGGCTATGCCCGAGCTTGAATATTGGTCAGAGGTCGCACGGGCGTACTTTTCGGCGTGCTCGTCCTTTGCGTACACTCCGTCCTCGCTCTCCACACTCCGAAAAAAGCTGATACAGAAGGGCTTTTCCAAGGACGTAGCGTCCGATGCAATAGCCTCGGTCAAGTCTCGCGGATTTGTCGACGAGGGGCAGATCGCCCTGCGCCGCGCACAGCTTTGTGTCGATAAAAAGTGGGGCAGATCGCGCGTCTTGATGAAGCTTCGCGAGGAGGGCTTTGACGAGGATTCGCTCGGAGAAGCAAGAAAATTTCTCGCCACGGTCAATTTTGCAGAGAATTGCGCCGCCTTGATAAAGCGGAAATTTGGCAATATCCCCGATGACCGACACGAAAGAGAGCTTATGTGCGCGTCCTTATCCCGAATGGGATATTCTGCGGCAGATATCCGCGCCGCACATGAAATAGTCAGAAAACAGTCTTGAAAGCATAAAACGAGGAAGGGCGTGGACAACCTTTCCTCGTTTTTTATCCTGTTTTTCACTAAAATGATTGCGCGAAAAAGGAATTTTGCCCCCACTCTTATTGACAAATACGATTGGCTGTGATACAATAAAATCAGTAACAAATCAAACCGATAAAGGAGTAACAAGAATGTTCAATAACAGTATTCCGCGTCCCGAATATCCGCGCCCTCAGATGAAGCGCGCCGAGTGGATAAACCTCAACGGCGAATGGGATTATTCAACCGACAAGTCCAAGTCGGGTATGGATAGAAACCTCTTCAACGGTGTAGGCTTCGACGAAAAGATCATAGTTCCTTTCTGCCGCGAAAGTGAGCTTTCGGGCATCGGCGATAAGGATTTTTGTGCAGCGGTCTGGTATAAAAAGCAGATCACCCTGCCTGACGGCTGGCTTGACGAGAAAAAGGACGTCGTTCTCAATATCGGTGCCTGCGATTATAATACTGACGTCTGGGTAAACGGTCAGCATATCGGCAACCACCGCGGCGGATACGTTTCTTTCTCATTTGTAATAACCGAAGCGCTTACAAGCGGAGAAAATACTATCGTTATCAAGGCCGAGGACGATACCCGTGACGAAAGACAGCCTACGGGCAAGCAAAGCTTCAGACACGAGTCCTTCGGTTGCTTGTATACGCGTACCACGGGCATCTGGCAGACCGTATGGCTCGAATCCGTTCCCAAGATCAGAATTTCGAATATGAAATATTATCCCTGTCTTGAAAAGCAGACTCTTTTCGCCGAGATCTACTCGGAGGGAGTCGCAAGCGGCAGAGTAGTTCATGCAAAGGCAAGCTACAACGGTAAATTTATGGGAGAGGCAAGCGCGCCCGTTAAAAATCACGTTGCAAGGCTTGAGATCAAGCTCGACGAGCTTCATCTCTGGGAGGTCGGAGAGGGAAGACTTTACGATATCGAGCTTACGCTCGGCGACGATAAGGTCACCTCGTATTTCGGTATGCGCGAGGTCGAGTGCAGAGACGGAATCATGTACCTCAACGGCAAGGCGGTATTCCAGCGCCTTATTCTCGATCAGGGCTTCTATCCCGACGGAATCTACACCGCGCCCACGCTTGAGGCTTTGAAAAACGACGTCGATATGTCGATGGCGCTCGGCTTCAACGGCGCAAGACTTCACGAAAAGGTCTTCGAGCCGCTTTTCCTTGAGCATTGTGACAGACGCGGATATATCGTCTGGGGTGAGCACGCCAACTGGGGTATGACGCACGTCGGAGATTTTCCGTTTGCCGACTTTATGATGGAGTGGCAGGAGGTATTGGAAAGAGATTTCAACCACCCCGCTATTATCGGTTGGTGTCCTCTCAACGAAACTCCGCTTTCCGATCATTTTGATCGCCGCTTTTCCGAAAAGCTTGCCGCACTTACGAGAGCGTACGATAATACCCGTATGTACATAGATGCGTCGGGCTGGTATCATTATCCCGGCGTCACCGATATAATGGATTGCCACGATTACGAGCAGGATCCCGAAAAATTCAAGGCGAAGTTCGACGTTCTTGAAAGGGGCGAGCAGTATAATATCCACTACGTATACAACGACAAGGAGCACGATTATTGGTCGACTCCTACCTTTGTCAGCGAGTACGGCGGTATCTTCTGGTTTGAGAACGGCGTGCCGGACGGTTGGGGATACGGTCTGCCGCCCGAAACCGAGGAGGATTTCAAGGCTCGCTTCAAGGGTCTTACCGAGGCTTTGCTCTTTAACTCGAAGATGGGTGGACTTTGCTACACCCAGCTGACCGACGTCGAGCAGGAGCAAAACGGCTTCTATGCATACGACCGAAAGGCAAAATTTGATTGCGAATTCTTCCGTTCCGTCCTGACCCAAAAGGCAAAAATAGAAGAATAACAAAAAAACACCGCGCGGATTTTTCCGCGCGGTGTTCTGTTTTATTTCTTTTCAAAGGGGCATTCAAGCAGCCAGTTGATAGACATACGAAGCCAATCTGCAGCATAGGGATCGACAAGGTCGTCTCTTTGAGACCAGGTCTCCTTGTTGCAAAGGGACATGCCGTGAGGACCGTTGTTGTAAATATGCATTTCAAAAGGTATCTTATATTGGTGAAGCTTGCTTGAATAGATCAGGGAATTTTGAACGTTTACGCAATCATCCTGTACCGTGTGCCAGAGAAACGCGGGGGAAGTTCTTTCGTCCACCATACTTTCGGGCGAAAAGCGGGACATGCCCTCCTCGTCAAGCACCATTCCGTTTTCGTCCTTGGGGAAAACGTCGGACTCGGTCGGCATACCGTTGAGCACCCACATAGTTCCCGTGTGTCTGTATTTTGCATCGCTGGTCAGCACGGCGTAGCAGAGAATGGTTGAGGTCGGCTTGCAGATCTCAGGATCGGCACCGCCAAGATGAGCCACGACCTCGGGAGAATGCCAAGCACAGCCCGTCCAAGCGGCAAGATGACCTCCTGCGGAAAATCCGATTATAGAAACGTACTTGGGGTCGACGTAAAGCTCGTCGCAGTGCTCTCGGATGTATTTGATCGCAAGACAAGCCTCTATGAGAGGAGAATAGTTGTTTGCCGCATTCTGAAGGATAGAGTAGCGGAGAACGAAAACGTTGAGTCCCGCCGCGAAATACTGCAGGGCTATCGGCTCGGCCTCTCTTTCCGACAGAAATCCGTATCCGCCTCCGGGGCAGACGACTATTGCCTTTCTTTTTCCAATGGTAAGCTCGTCGTGATAATCGTGAATATACGCCTCAATTCTCGCGTCAGGGAACTGCTCGACGTGGTTTATGTGCTTGTAGATCATTTGTTCAACTTCCTTTCGTGAAGACTACATATAGATTTTACCACAAACCGCCGTAAATGTCAATACGATGAATAGGATGACCGTGTAAAAATCTTCCTCCGAGAGAAAGAGTCGGGCGACAATCCCGAAGACGACGTTTTTTGATATTTTTGTCAATTTAGCTTGCTAAATTAATATGCAGTTCACATATTGGTGCTAAAATACGAGATTATAATGGAAATGCGCTTGGAGCAAACTCCTATCGCATAATTCAGGAGAAAATTATGGAATTTGTAAGAAAATTACCTCTGCCCAAGGAGATAAGAGAGCAATATCCCCTGAGTGCCGAGTATGTAAAGAAAAAAATAGAATTTGACCGCGAGGTCGCCAAGATCTTCAGCGGCGAATCAAGCAAAAAGCTGCTTGTCATCGGTCCCTGCTCGGCAGACAATGAGGATTCGGTAATGGACTACGTTACCCGACTTGCGCGTGTCAGCGAAAAGGTGTCTGATAAGATCGTTGTTATCCCCCGAGTTTACACGAATAAGCCGAGAACCACGGGCGACGGCTATAAGGGAATGCTCCATCAGCCCGATCCCAATAAGGATTCGGATATGCTCGCGGGCATTATCGCGATAAGACATCTCCATAAGAGAGTTATCGAGCAGACGGGAATGTTCACCGCCGACGAGATGCTCTATCCCGAGAACTATCAGTACCTTTACGATCTGCTTTCCTACGTTGCTATCGGTGCGCGTTCGGTTGAAAATCAGCAGCACAGACTCGTGTCAAGCGGAATAGAGATCCCCGTCGGCATGAAAAATCCCACGGGCGGTGATATTTCGGTCATGCTCAACTCGATAATGGCGGCACAGCACCCCCACACCTTCCTCTATCGCGGCTGGGAGGTCAAGTCGTCGGGCAATCCCTACGCCCACGCGATATTGCGCGGATACGTAAATAAGCACGGCGAATCTCTGCCCAACTATCACTACGAGGACATCGAGCATTTGTGCAAGGAATATGACAAGAGAGCGCTCGTCAATCCCGCGCTCATCGTCGACTGTAACCACGCAAATTCGGGCAAGAAGTATAAAGAGCAGGTGAGAATAGCGAAGGAGGTACTTCATTCCTGCGCGCTCAATCCCGAGATCGCGGGGATCTTCAAGGGCTTTATGATAGAAAGCTACATTGAGGAGGGCAATCAGAAGATCGGTGAGGGTATTTACGGCAAGTCGATCACCGATGCTTGTCTTGGCTGGGACGATACCGAAAGATTCATATACTATATGGCAGAAAGGCTTTAATCAGCGCAAAGATCATACGCTGAAAAGGATTTAGGAAAATGATACGGTTTATATACGTTATAATACTTCGTATATTTTCAATAATGTATTTCGTTCCGAAAATGGCGTACTACGCAAAGCATCCCGAAAAATATTCGGAGGAGGATTGCTACGCGCTTGCCCGTACGGTCGTAGGCAAGGTGAAAAAGACCGCAAGGGTAACGACCGAATACTATGGGCTTGAAAATCTTCCCGAGGGCGATGAGGGCTACATTATGTTCTCAAACCATCAGGGAAAATATGACGCGGTGGGAATATTGAACGGACACAAGCGACCTTGTACTGTGCTTATGGACGAAAAACGTTCGAAGGTGTTTATCTCCAAGCAGTTCGTGGATCTTCTGCGCGGTCAGCGTATATCGAGAACGAATCCCATAATGCAGGTCAAAACTCTGAAGGATATGGCACGAGAGGTTGCAGAGGATAAAAGAGTTTACCTCGTTTTCCCCGAGGGTGGGTACAGAAAAGATCAGGATAACGTGACCAATGAATTTAAGCGTGGTTGCTTTCTGTGCGCTCAAAGGGCAAAATGCCCTATAGTGCCCGTTGCTATTATAGATTCATATAAACCGTTTGGAGTCAATTCGCTTAAGAGAGTTACGACAAAGGTCGTCTTTCTTCCTTCGATACCGTATGCGGAGTATAGTGATATGAAGACCGCAGAGATATCCGATATGGTGAAATCTCAAATAGACGAGACCATAAAAAAATATACGGCTTAAAAAATGCGCGGAATCGAAAGATTTCGCGTGTTTTTTTATAAAAAAGAGCAAAAAAATTATAAAAACCTCTTTCCAAAAACACGATTTTCTGCTATACTGTATAGTAGTATTGCAAGGAGAGGAAAGAGGAATATGACCGCTGAGGAAATAAGAGCAAGGCTTAAAGAAAACGGAATAGAGAATGACTATATAGAGGCCAAGCTGCTTATAGAGGAGCTCTGCGGCGAATATTCCGAAGACAAGGACTACGACTCCCCTCGCCTTGCCGAAGCGGTCGAAAAAAGATGCGCTCGCTATCCTCTGCAGTATATCATCGGGAAATGGTGGTTTTGCCGATGCGAATTCGCGGTCGATGAAAATTGCCTCGTTCCAAGACCCGACACCGAGCTTACGGTCGAGACCGCAGTAAAGCTGCTGCCCCAAAACGCAAGCTTTGCCGATCTCTGCACGGGAAGTGGGTGCATAGCGATCTCGATCCTCGATATGCGATCAGACACGAAAGCAGATGCTTATGAGCTTTATCCGAAAACTCTTGAGCTGGCAGAGAAAAACGCCGCAAAAAACAAGGTCTCGGAACGTTTTTCGGGAATTCTTGGCGACGTTCTCTCTCCCAATCTGCTTGGGGATAAAAAATATGCGGCGATCATCTCAAACCCCCCGTATATCAGAACCGAAGTCATTGATACACTCGAACCAGAGGTCAAGCAAGAGCCGCGCGCGGCGCTTGACGGAGGCGAGGACGGGCTTATCTTCTATCGCGCGATAGTAAATAATTTTGCGAAAAATCTCGACGAAAACGGTGTTTTCATCTTCGAGATCGGTTACTACCAAGCCGATGACCTAAAAAAAATAGCCGATCAGTCGGGCTTATCCTGCGAGATCAAAAAAGACCTCGGCGGATGCGACCGCGTGGCAATACTTCGCAAAAACGATTGACGAGTACTGCCGATTCAGCATAAACTTAAACAGAAATCAACGAAAAACGGAGCATAGATATGAATATAGCAGTTTTAGCGGGCGGATATTCTCCCGAAAGAGACGTGTCGCTCACGTCGGGCAGCCTCATAGCAAATGCGCTCATCGACGAGGGGCATAACGTCTGCCTTGCCGACGTCTACCTTGGAATAGACGGTACCGATGAGCTCTCAAATCTTTTCAATAAAGAGAAAAAACCGATATATAAGGTCACGCACAGCGTTCCCGATCTCGACGCGCTCAAGGCGAGCAGCGGCAACGGAGATGCCTTGATAGGAAAGGGAATTGTTGACCTTTGTCGCGAAGCAGACGTAGTCTTTTTGGCGCTCCACGGCGCTATGGGCGAGAACGGTCAGCTTCAGGCAACGCTCGACAGCTACGGCATCAAGTATACGGGCTCGGGTTACGTCGGTAGCCTTTTGGCGATGGATAAGGACATTTCCAAAAAAATGTTCGTCGGCGCGGGCGTAAACACACCCGAATGGATGTATATTTCGGCAAAGCAGGCCGATATTGACGAGATCGAGCAGAGAATAGGATATCCCTGCGTCGTCAAGCCCTGCTGTTGCGGCTCAAGCGTGGGCATTTCTATACCCGAAAACCGAGAGGAGCTTGAAAATGCGCTTAAGGAAGCCGAAAAATACGAGGATAGCATACTTGTCGAGAAAAAGATCAACGGAAGGGAATTCACGGTAGGTATCCTCGACGGAGAGGTGCTTCCTGCCGTTGAGATCATTCCCACCGAGGGTTTTTACGACTACACAAACAAATATCAGGCAGGCAAAACGGTCGAGCTTTGCCCCGCACCTATCGACGACAATCTTATGTCGATCCTTGCCGAGCAGACCAAGCTTGCATTTGATGCGCTCAGACTCTCGGGATATTCGCGCTTTGATTACATAGTCGATAAGGACGGCAAGCCCTGGTGCCTCGAGGCAAACACACTCCCTGGAATGACCCCCACAAGCCTGCTTCCGCAGATGGCGGCGGCGGTCGGGATCACATACGGAAAGCTTTGCTGCAAAATAGTTGACCTTGCACTGAAAAAATAAATAAAAAAAGCGGCTGCGCGATGAAATTTTAGGTATAATTTGCCTTAAAGTCATTGACAAAAGCCGCTTTTCATTTTATAATTAAAGAGGAAATACGAGCAGAAAAATTTGCCGCATTTTCACTCACAAAAAAGAAAATCTAACCTCGAATAAAGGAGCAAATCATGGATTTCAAAAACATCGACAAAAAATACCGTCCCGTGCCGTTCTGGTCGTGGAACGAAAAGCTTAACGTCGCGGAATCCCTCCGCCAGACCGCCCTTATGGACGAAGCGGGAATGGGAGGATATTTTATGCACGCCCGCGGAGGTCTGCAGACCGAATATATGGGCGAGGAATGGTTTGAAAACGTCGGCGCTTGCATCGACGAGTGCAATAAGCGCGGAATGCACGCCTGGGCATACGACGAAAACGGCTGGCCCTCTGGCTTCGGCGGAGGCAAGGTCAACGGTAAGGGAGAAAAATATTGGCAGAAGTATCTGCGCGTACAGCCCGCAGATGCCGACAGAAGCTCGATACCCGAGCACCGCATCATCGCCGAGAACGACAAATATTGCTTCTTTTACGAGGTCAATCCCTTCTACGTTGACACGCTCGACGGCGAGGTCATCGCAGACTTTATAAACGAAATTTACGTTCCCTACTACGAAAAGTACGGTAAGACCTTCGACGGATTCTTCACCGACGAGCCCCAGATCTCGCGTAACGGAATCCCGTGGAGTCTGACTATGCCCGAGCAGTATAAGCTTGCCTACGGCGAGGATCTTTGTTCCGTTCTTGCCAAGCTGTTCTATGAGGAAGAAGGCTTTGAGACCGTCCGTATCAAGTTCTGGAAGATGGTAACCGAGCTTTTCTCGAAGAACTTTATGAAGCAGATCTACGACTGGTGTGAGGATCACGGACTCAAGCTCACAGGCCACCTCGTTCTTGAGGAGACCTTGTTCCATCAGCTTATCTCCAACGGTGCCTGCATGCCTCACTACGAATATTTCCATATTCCCGGCATGGACTGGCTCTGCAGACCTATCTACCCCTGCCTTACCCATCATCAGCTTGCCAGCACGGCGGCACAGACGGGCAAGAAGCAGATCCTCTCCGAGACCTTCGCGCTCTGCGGACACAACGTAGGCCACGACGAGCTCAAGAGAAACTACGAGTGGATGATGGTCCGCGGCATAAACCTTATGTGCCAGCACCTCGAGGGATACTCCAACAGAGGAATCCGTAAGAGAGACTATCCCCCCGCAATGTACATACAGCAGCCCTGGTGGGCAGACTACAAGGTCTTCAATGACGCTATGTCGCGCGTTGGCATGATTCTTGCCGAGGGAGAGATCAAGTTTGACACCCTCGTGCTTCACAATATGACGTCGGGTTGGGTCTGCTTCAACTGCGGCAACAACCTCTACACCAACGGCAAGGATATCGAATATTACAACGGCGCGCTCGTCGGAACTACCCTTGCGCTTGAGGCAAAGCATATTCCTTTCCACCTCGGCGACGAGATCATGATGGAAAGACACGGCAGAGTCGAGGGCAACAAGCTCATCATCGGCAATATGGCGTATTCGACCGTAGTTATCCCCGAGCACATCGCGTTCATGGAGAACACCGAAAAGCTGCTTGCCGAGTTCAAGGCAAACGGCGGTATCATAACCACTGTGGATCAGCTCGCGCCCAACACGGTAATTGATAACGAAAAGATCACGTACACCTGGCGCGACCTCGGTGACTGCACCGCGCATTACTTCGTCAACTCCAACGATACCGAGGAGAAGGCAACCATCTCTCGCGGAAGCTACGCGATCGACATCGCAACGGGCGAGAAGATCGACTTCTGCGGCGAATATACCTTCGCACCCTACGGAAGCCTGCTTGTAATCGACGACGGCACACCTTGCGCAGAGAAGAAGGCAGAGAAGGAGCTTAAAGCTCTCGATATCAGCGGCAAGTGGACAGTAGAGAACTGCACCTACAACTCCCTCACGCTCGACAAGTGCGACTATTGGTTCGACGGCGAGCTTCAGGAGGAGAACGGCTACGTCCTCAATATCCTCCCGAGAACCACCGATCTCAAGCGCGCGGTCGACGTTCGCTGTCTCTTCAAGGCAAATATGGAATACGTCTCGGATAAGCTCTACCTCGCTTGTGAGACCCCCGAGATCTTCAATATCAAGGTAAACGGAGTCGAGATTGACAAGACCGATTGCGGCAGCTTCCGCGATCAGGCGTTCAGAATGCTTGACATTCAGAAATATGCCAAGGTCGGCGAGAACACCATTGAGCTTGAAGCTACCATAGTTCAGTCCGAGCAGACCTACGAGAATATTGAAAAATCCAAGATGTTTGAGTCGGAAAAGAATAAGCTGACCTACGATATGGAGATCGAATCGATGTACCTCGTCGGTGACTTTGCAGTCAAGTGCGCTGCTCCATTCGAGCCTATTCCCAATAACGCTTATTTCTGCGACGGCGGCTTTACCGTAGTTAAGCCCGAAGCAGAGGTCACTCTCAAGAACCTCGAGCAGAACGGCTATACATTCTTCTCGGGCGAGCTGACCGTCAGCCGCAAGTTTGACCTCGACAGCACCGACTATAAGCTCGCGTTCGTCAAGAACGGAGTAAACGCGGTTCGTATCAAGGTGAACGGAAAGAAGCTTGATACTGTAATGTGGGCACCCTATGAGGTCGACCTTTCCGAATACCTCACGGTCGGCGAGAACACCGTCGAGCTGACGCTGGTCAATAACCTGCGTAACCTCCTCGGTCCGCACCACCACGCCGCAGGCGAGCTACTCGCGGTCGCTCCCGCACACTTCTATAAGGAGCGCTGCATCTGGAACGGCTTCCAGACAGGCTACTATACCGATAAGTATAGCTTCGTAAATACGGGATTGATTTAAGTTGATATAATTTGCGGGGGAAGGGAACCGTTTTTGAAAAATCGGTTTCCTTCCCCCGCACCCCCTTTCTTCCAAAAAACTTTTAAAAGGGGAAAAGGGAACAATATTGATAAAAACACCGCCGAGTTCTTTTGAACGCGGCGGTAATTTTATTTCTTTGGAATGTAGGTGTAACAAAATCAGGCGCAGGTGACAACCTGCGCCTATATCAACTAACGCCAATTTTATATTTGTAATATTTGTACTGTGGCTGAAACAATAGACTGTTGTTCTGACTTTTATCATCGTTTCTGCCGATGTTGCGAACGCACTATTGTTGCTCACGTGAAATTATTGTGTGTTGGCGTTGATGATACCTATATTATGGTGAATCTGTTTCTCCTGTCCTAAATATTTTGTTCTTAAAATTCGGCAAGATTAAAGATTTTCTTGTCTTTTCTTTTTGCGTGCTTATATGTCGTGTATGCACCGCCCCAATCGTGCGAAACGTAAGCCACAACATAATCAGCTTTTTCTACCATATATTTGTTACGGTATGTAATCGCATACCGTTTGGGTTTATCCTCAATTTCAGGATAGAGAATAGAATCATACTTTGTTTCTTGATATTGTAATTGATTGCGTTGATAAGCGATCGTTAGGTAAGGAGTAACGAACACAAGAGATACGTTTGGATGCGTTTTTTGATATTTCTTGCAACAATCGTATGCAAAATTATCAAATTCGCCGTAACCGCCTAAATACATTTCAGCGTATTGATCTCCTATTTCTTTTTCTAAAAAAGTAAGCAATTTTTGCTCGTATTCACTTGATTTCGGAAATCGAGTGTGTCCGCAAAACGTCACAATCATATTTCAATTCTCCTTTAGGTAGGTGTGCCTACATATTTTATCACGCTTTTTCAAAAAAGTCAATATGTGTAGGTACACCTTCTTATAATTTTTGCTTTTTCTTGATAGAATATATATGTAGGTGAATCTACAGAGTCCAATCTTCTTATCAAGGGGGCGATCAACTTGACAGTCAATGACGCTGTTGCAAAGCGTATTTCCAAGTTGTTGCGTGAAAAAGGAATGTCCCAATACCGCTTAGAGCAGGAATCGGGAATACAACATGGAAGTATGCAATGCATTATGAACGGACGAAACAAAACGGTAACTTTGAGTACCGTAATTATGCTTGCGAGAGGTTTCGATATGCCTCTTACAGAGTTTTTAGATGACGAGATTTTTCGTTCGGAAAATTTAGAAGTAGAACAGTAAAAGCCGCCTGGTGTAAGGCGGCTTTTGTCTATATTAAAGGATCGTGATGTTCTTTTCAATACTATATTAATTTTATTTTCACGTTATCACAGTTTCCCCCATTTGTAAACCCCAAAATCAAAAAAATCTCCCATTACACCGTGCTTTGACGGCGCATGGGAGATTTTTATCTCTCGCAAAAACGCGAAATAATTTATTTTTCCTCAACAAACTGCTTATATTGAGAAAGCTGAGCGATCTCCTGAGCCTTAAGGCGCTCAAGCACCGCCATATTCTCGATCATAAGCTTAACGATCTTCTCAAGCGGGGAATCGGGGGAGTAGTCCGCCACGCAAACGTAGTTGATTCGGGCATCCTCTACAAGCGGCTTGACACTCTCGTCGTGACCGTATGCATACAGCGCGATCGACTTGCCTCCGCGCTCCTTAACCAGCTTCATGCAGGGAATATCGGTCATTCCGTCGCCAATGTATATCATATTGTGGTACGATATGCGGCGCAGACTCTCGTCTTGCAGACGGTTGAGATTATAATCGTCGGTAACGTCTAGGATTCCCTTGGAAATACGGTAAATGTACTGCGTTTTGAGCGTGTAGTTGATAGCAAGCGCAGGCCAGGTAGCCTCGCCGTTCTCGTCGTACATATATTTGCATGCGTAAATGCGCTTGAAATACTTTGCGATAGGAGTGCCCTGAATGATCTCGTAAGTACCCGACGAAATGATATAGTGCTCGATCTTGACTCCCAATGACTCGCCGTAAGCGTTTATTCTGTCAAACCAGGTGAGCACCCCGTCGAAAAGCTCAACGTTTGCTCCGCATTGATTCAGATACTCCTCGGTCAGCGCGATCCCGTGCTTTTTGCATTGTCTGATCATAACGAGCATATAGGAAAGTATCTTTTCCACCTCGTATTTGGACGTGATCTCGGCGGCCTCGCCCCAGAATTCGTCCGACGTCATACCAAGGTTTTTGATAAAATCATATTCCTGCATGTCGGTGGTGCATAGAGTCTTGTCAAAATCATAAAGAATTCCGATAGTGGTCTGTGACATATCCAATCCTCCCGTATAGGCGTAATTCGATGAATTTGTGCCTCATCGTATTTATTGTAACATAAAAAACGCCGAAAATCAATACGGAAGAGAATTTTTTGTTTGGGATGTCGCTTAATATAATTTATACTTCAAACGGAGATTGTCCGCGATCATAGCGATAAACTCGCTATTTGTCGGCTTTCCTCTGTTATTCTGAATGGTATAACCGAAATAGGAATTCAGCGTGTCCACGTCGCCTCTATCCCACGCGACCTCAATGGCGTGTCTGATTGCTCTCTCAACGCGGCTTGTGGTGGTCTGATATTTCTTTGCAACTGAAGGGTAGAGAACCTTGGTGACGCTGTTGATGATGTCGGAGTCCTTTACGGTGAGGAGAATAGCCGTCCGCAGATATTGATATCCCTTGATGTGCGCGGGGACTCCGATCTGATGAATAATTCTTGTTACCTGCGCCTCGATATCGGGAGTGCTGTCGTCTGAGGATTGAACGTCCGACCCCTCGCTCTTTGAGTTGCGGTTCTTTAGCATATTTTCGGCATACTCAATGAGATTTGACTGATTGATCGGCTTGATAAGACAAAGCTCCGCGCCCGACTGAAGCGCCTGCACGAAAATATTCTGATTTGAGATGGGAGAGGTCATAATTATAACGGGCGGCTTGTCTTGTCCGTAGGAGAGAGCCTTTGCGCTCCTCACTACGCTGAGTCCGTCGACCTTTGACATCCAGATGTCGATAACGACCAGATCGGGATGGATTCGACCTATCTTCGTCAAGGCATCCTCTCCGTTGACAGCCTCCTCTATGTATCGGCAGCCTGCGTGCAAAAAACAGTCCTTTAAGAGCGCGCGTTGTGACGCATTTTCGTCAGCGATCAGTATTTTTGTTGTGTATTCCATTTTTCTGTATCCTCCGGTAAAATTAAGTTATTGATTACAGTATGATTTTACCATAAATTAGGAGAAAATGCAATATATTTCCAAAAATTTCCAATGGTCGAAATTACCAAAATTTTCCAAAGCGATTTGTCTTTTATCACGAAAAAAAAGAGTAAAAGCTAAAATTGTGTCGAAAAAGCAGGAAAATCATCGAAAAAAACCACCGCAGAATAATATAAAAAACGCCATTTTCCGACAATCACCAAGCGAATCAAAAAAGCGACACCTTACGGTATCGCCTTCAGATATTCTATCTCATTTTTGTCAAGCCTTCTCCATTTGCCGATCTCGAGTGTGCCAAGCTTCAATTTTCCGATAGCGACTCTTTGCAACCGTTCGATCTTGACTCCGTGCGCCTCGCACATTCGTCTTATCTGGCGGTTTCGTCCCTCAAACAACTCGAATTCCGCAACCGTTACGGTTGCATCTCCGCCGACTCTGCGAACTCTGACCCTCATAGTAAGCCGACCGTCAAGATCTATCGGCTCGCCGAGCACCTTTAATGCCTCGGCATCAAAAGCGCCCTTGAGCGTGACGTGATATATCTTCGGCACAGAATGGCGCGGATGCATCAGCTTGTTGGCAAGCTCGCCGTCGTTGGTGAGAAGTAAAAGTCCGTCCGAATCCATATCAAGCCGACCGATAGGGTAGAGCCTGACGCGATCTCCGTGTGCGTTCTTGACGTCACGGCAAAGCTCGGTCACGTTACGTCTGCCTTTTTCGTCAGCCGCCGTGCAGACGATGCCGCGCGGCTTATTGAGCATAATGCAGATCTTTTCGTCAGCCGTTGCCTCGATCTTGCGCCCCTTATAGATCACCTCGTCGACCTCGGGATCTATCTTTTCGCCAAGCTCGGCAATATGACCGTTGACCGTGATCTTGCCGTTTCTGATCTCCTCCTCGGCGGCACGGCGCGACATCACACCGCAATCGGTAAAATATTTAGAAAGTCTGATTTTTTCCATATCCGTATCCTTTTTTGCCCGACCGTTATTTGTAAAACAGAGAGGAGAGCCTCTCCCAAAGACTCTTTTTATAAACTATCCTATCAACCGAATAAGAGGCGACCAAAGGCACCTCTGCAACGATCTTGCCGTCAACGGTGTAGATAAGACTGCCGACCTGCTCACCCTGACTCACAGGAGCATATATAAATGAAGGAAGCTCGGCCGTGCACTCGACCTTCGGCGCGTTTTTCGGCAGTGCCAGAGCGACGGTGTCTTCGTTTTTTAAGATAACGTAGTCCATGTTGCCGTTGATCACGGGCATTGTATACCGAAATTCTCCCTCTCCGCAAAGAGTTCGCGACTCGTAGAGCGAAAAGCCGTAGTCAAGCATATTTTTGTGGTCGTTCCAATCGTCAGGCGCAGAGAGAGTGACCGCGATAAGCTCGATTTCGTCGCGTTCAGCCGCGCTGACAAGACAGCGACCGCTTTGCTTTGTAAATCCCGTCTTGATGCCGATACAGCCCTCGTAGCTATTCAACAGCTTATTGTGATTTACAAGCAGCCGCACGCCCTCGCCGTCGTTCTGCGGAATCGTCCTTTTGCGAGTAGAAACGATCGTCCTGAATACCTCGTTTTTCATCGCAACTGATGCGATCTTCGCAAGTTCCGCCGCGGTCGTGTAATGCTCGGGATCGTCAAGACCGTGTGGGTTGGTAAAATGAGTATTCGAGAGCCCGATCTCACGTGCCTTTTCGTTCATCATCTCGGCAAATCCCTCGATGCTGCCTCCAACCTCTATCGCGATAGCGGCTGCGGCATCGTTTGCCGATGCAAGCAACAGAGCGTAAAGCAGGTCCTCAAGAGTCAACTGCTCGCCCTCGAAAAGATATATCGACGAGCCCTCGACCCCAACCGCGTCGGGAGATATAGTGACCACGGTCGAAACGTCGCAATTTTCGATCGCAACGAGCGCGGTCATTATTTTTGTGGTAGAAGCCATCGGCAATCTCATATCGGCGTTTTTTGCACTTATGACTCTGCCCGTCGAAGCCTCGATAAGTACGGCTGCTTTTGCCGAGATATCGGTTGGATAATTGACGGGGAAGGAGAGCTGCGACACCCGAGACTGCGACTCGTGCTCGGATTTTGATACGGGCTGCGAGCAACCCGAAAAAAGCGCAAAACATAACGATATCGCCGTCACGATACGGGCGGCGTTCCATAAAAGCTTCTTTATTTTAAAAAAAGACATAAATATCCCTCCGGACAAACCAAGCTTACTTACAAGCATTATATTTGTCCGGAAAAATATTTATTCTGAAATTGAATGTAAATTCAATCGCGACTTTGGGGATCAGCCCTCAGTCTTTTCCTCGGTCTCATCCTCGGAGCTGTCCTTTGCGAAGAGAGCCTTGACCTTTGCTATGATCTCGGGAGCGCGATCGATAAGATCGGAAAGCTGCTCAACGGGGTCGGAGGGGCTCTTTACGCCTATGTTGATAAGCTCAACTGCACCGTCCTTGGAGATGCAGAGAATACCGATGGGCTGTACGGAAATACCCGTGCCGCCGCCCGCACCGAAGTTCTGGGGCTTGCCCTGCGCGCCGTTCTTGTCGTTGAAGTCCATACCGCCGGTAGCGTATCCGACAGCAACCTTGGAGATCGGGATAAGAGTGGTGCCCGAGGAAGTCTCAACGGGAGTGCCCATTACTGTGTCAGCGTCGATGAGATTGCGGATCTCGGAAAGAGTTGCCTGTACTACGCCTTGAAGTTTGTTTTCAGATGCCATGATAAAATCCTTTCTTTATATATGTTGTTCTTTTTTATTCTGACCGCGACGGATGCCGCGGAAGGTTTCTTGGTAATCAGGTGTTTTTTGATTGCTTACTCGGTGAGTTGCTCGCGGAGTTTTCAACGACGTTGCCCGAGGATTCGGTCTTGTTACCCGAACTCTGCTTTTCTGCTGCGTTGGTCGTCGGGGTGGGCTTGTTGGATCTTGTGCTTGCCGCGCTTGCATTCGATTTCGGTGTTATCTTCATCCAACCGAACAGGAACTTGAACGCGGTCTTGAAGACTACGCCGAGAAGTCCTCCGATGCTCATCGAAAAGCTCATTTTAACGTCAGCCTTGATAGAGTCGGAAAGAAAATCGGGAGTGACCTCGATCACGGCGTTTTTCATTCCGTGAAGATTGGAGTGCTTGTCCAAAAATTTGAGCACGGGCTTCATAGCGGTGCAGATGCCGCTGTACATCATAGCCGTCGTTGCGGCGTCAGCCGATCCGACCGCTATCTTGATACGCATAACTCGGAAATGGAATTTGCCCAAGAATCCCGAGAAGAAGGTTTTAAGCACCTGCAAAAACAGAGGGATCATATCGGGAACGCGGGGCATTTTCGCACGCTTTTGCGCTTTGATCGCCTTCTTTTCCTCTTTTGTCAGCTTCGCCTCTTGTTCTTTCTTTTGCTTCTTGGCAGCAGCCTTCTTTTTTGCCGCTTCAGCCTTTTTGGCGGCTTTTTTTGCAGCCTTTTGGTCGCGCTTTGCTATCTTTTTGAGCGTGTAGTTGCGGATATTATACTTTTTGGGCTTCTTGGGCAGTATACCGATCCTTACGCCAAAGGCGAGGACGGAAAGCTTCAATTCCTCTGCCATTTCAAGATCGACTCTTACGCGTATGGTAAATAAAGCCACGAACACCGCAACGATAGCAGCTAAAATTATCCAGAAAATATCCGTATCTATCACTCCTTTCTATCAAATCTAAAACAAGTGTTGATCATTCTTCCGTGCTTTCTGCAATCGCGGCAAGTCCCGCGGTAAATCCGACCTCCTCGACAGCCACAGCCTCGGGGGCAGGGATATCGGAGGGCGAAAGCTCGGTCTTGGGAAGATCCTCAAGCGATCTTAACCCGAAAACTCGCAAAAATTTATCGGTCGTGGTGTAAAGCATAGGACGACCGGGCGCATCGAGACGCGAGAGGGATTCGATAAGTCCCTTGTCGATAAGAGAGGTCATAGCGTAAGAGGAATCAACTCCGCGCACCGCGTCAACGTACGATCTCGTAACGGGCTGATTGTAGGCGACTACCGCAAGCGCCTCCATTGTAGACGCCGAGAGATTTCCGCCTCGCTTGATCCCAAGCGCCTCGCGTATGTAGGGAAGAAACTCCTCCTTGGTCGCGAATTGACAGGTCTCGGGATACATCAGAAGCATAACTCCGCGCTTGGACTTTTCGGAATTGTATTCAGAGCTCATCGCCTCGATCATATTTTTTACGTCGCGGATCGAAAGACCGAGCACCTCGGAGAGCTTGGAATATTCCACGGGATGTCCCGCGGCGTAGAGTATCGCCTCGATAGCGGCGGTGATCTTTTGGGGAGAGATGCTCTCAATTTGATTTTGAACTTCTGTGCTCATCAGTCGTCTCCTGTGTTATCAAAAATCATTTGGATATCCTCAACCGACTTATCAAAGTCGCTTGAGTAAAGTTCATTTCCGTCAGCGTCCTTTTCAATATCGTCGGTGTTCGTATTGATAGAGAACATGGCCTCGTCTGACAGTATCGTGCTTTCTGTGTCGCAAATAAGGATCTTTCTTATCTTGATCAGCTCAAGAACACCAAGGAAAATAGCGATCATATCGGGAAGCGAGGCCGAATCCTCAAGCAGCTCGCGAAGAGTAGTTCTTTCCTTTTTAGCCATACGGTTGAGAATTCCCATTATCTTGACCTCGACGGGAACGATAGGCGAGCTGATCATAGGTGTGAACACCGATCTCTCAAGCTTGGGACGGTTTTCATTGTAGGTAATAATTCGGCGCACAGCCGCGCAAAGCGATTCGACCTCCTGATCGAGCACGAAGGAACGGTCGATCGAGATCTCGTCGGTGTCTTTTTCAAGTCTGCCGCTGAAGCGGGGATAAAGAAGCGCCATTTTCTTTGCCGCCTCCTTTGCCTGCTGATATTTAAGCAGGGCGTCTGCGAGGGCGGCTCTCGGGTCCTCCTCCTCGGCCTCGGGCTTGGGAAGAAGAAGCTTGGATTTGATCAGCATCAGCTCGCTCGCCATAACGATAAATTCGCTGGCAAGCTCCATATCAAGACTCTGCGCCTCCTCAATGTATCCGATATATTGCTCGCAGATGACGTTTATCTGAATGTCCTCGATGGACATTTTGTTTTTCTGTATCAGTGAGAGCAGAAGATCCAAAGGACCCTCAAAGGTTTCAAGACGGTAGCTTATAGCGTCCATAAAGGACCTCCTTTCTCAAATTTAGAGTAATATCAAAAATAGATTGCGTTCAGCAGAGAGAATATCGGCTTTGAGATAAGATCAAAGAGCTTTTCGGCAAGCCAGGCTGCAGGAGAAAATCCAAAGAATCTCGAGCACAGGAAGGTGACTACGAGCACGCCTATGAGAATATAGCGCTCGTATCTCATTATCTGAAAATAGGTCTTCGTGGGCAAGAACATTCCAAAAAATCTCGAGCCGTCGAACGGGGGCACGGGAATGAGATTGAACACCATAAATATAAGGTTCATCATTCCGAACAGATAGAAGAAGTTGAGCAGTATGAACATCACGTTGAACAGCATCTCGTTCTGACTGATTTCAGCAATATTGACCGCGAAAAAGAACGAGGTTATGCAATAACCGATAACGCCGATTATGCCGAGCAGAAGATTTGTCGCAGGACCTGCGATCGCGGTGAATGCCATACCGTATTTGGGATTTTTGAAATTTCTTGCGTTGATCGGCACGGGCTTTGCCCAGCCGTATCCGAAAACGAGCATCCAAAGCGTACCCATAAGGTCGAGGTGCTTGATCGGATTGAGAGTGACGCGGCCGAGATTATACGCGGTGCGGTCTCCCATTTTGTAAGCTACGTATCCGTGCGCTGCCTCGTGTGCGGAAAGCGCAAGGATTATAACGGGGAGCGAAAGCAAGAGAGAGATAAGAACTTCTCTGAAATTGCCGCCCGAAAGTAAGGATAAAAGCATAATATGCCTCCGGATCGTGAATTTCGATCAAAGCCTGATGTCAGCGCAGTCGGCAATGGCGCGCCAAAGCTCCTGCTTGCCCTCTCCCTTGAGCGAGGAGAAGGGGATTATAGGCGTGCCCTCGGCGATCAGAGAGTCGCTCGAGATCTTTTCGATACTCGCGGCGCGCTCGGTCTTGTTGAGCTTGTCGATCTTTGTGATAACTACGATATAGTATATCCCCGATTGGTTCATCCAATCAAGCATCATTGCGTCGTCCTTGGTGATGCCTGCGCGGCAGTCGATAAGCTGTACCACGCCCTTAACAAGATCGATATTTTTGTTTTTGGTAAAATAACCGTCGGTCAGAGCCGCCCATTTATCTCGGTCCTCGGGCTTGCGAGCCGCGAAGCCGTAGCCGGGCAGGTCGACCAAAAAGAGCTTTTTGTCGACCTCGTAGAAGTTGACCGTAATAGTCTTGCCGGGGGTAGAGGAGACGCGCGCAAGACTCTTTCTGCCGAGCAGAGTATTGATCAGCGAGCTTTTTCCCACGTTTGATCTGCCCGAGAGCGCGACCTGTGGAATGGGATCGGTCGGAAATTGCGACGCGAAGCCCGCGGTCATCCTGAGATTTACGTTTTGAGTGTTAAGTCCCATAAATCAGCCTTTCGTTAAAAGAGACACACAAGCAAAATTGCTTGATCGGTGTAATTATTTGCCTGAGCTTGCACGCTTGCGCGAGGGAGTCTTGGGCACGGCGACCTCTGTCGGCGCAAGAGCGATCTCGGAGATATCCTCGGTCACGATCTTGTCGACCTTTTGGCAGTCAACGCCCACGTCGACCAGTGCGTTTGCAAGCACCTCACAAGCTCTGCGGCAGGGGATAAAGGTAACGTTTTCGCGCACGAGAGGATCAAGCTCGCCAAGATCCTTAAGATTATCCGCAGGAATGATTATCGTGCGAACGCCTGCGCTGTAAGCCGCCATAGTCTTCTCGCGAAGACCGCCGATCGCAAGTACGTTTCCGCGAATGGTGATCTCACCCGTCATCGAGATATCTCGGCGCACGGGAATACCCGAAAGCGCACTGACAAGTGCGGTGAGCGTTGTGATACCCGCCGAGGGACCGTCTTTGGGAACGGCTCCTTCGGGGAAATGGATATGTATATCCTTTTTGGAATAGAAATCGGGTGAAATGCCGTATTTTTCGGCTATCTGACGTGTATATGTGATCGCGGCGTGAGCCGATTCCTTCATGACGTCGCCAAGCGAGCCCGTAAGCTCGAGCTTTCCGCTTCCGTCCATAACTGCGGCTTCGACCTTAAGCAGATCGCCGCCCGACTGCGTGTATGCCATTCCGTTGACCACGCCGACCTCGTCGAGCGCGCTGATGGTCTCGGGAATTATCTTCTTCGGTCCAAGGAAGGACTTGAGATCGTCGGCGTCGACAACAACTCTTGAAACTCCGCCCTCAACGATGAGCTTTGCCGCCTTTCTGCAGACCGATGCAAGCTCGCGCTCGAGATTACGCACACCCGACTCGCGAGTGTAGCAATCAATGATCTCTGAGAGCGCCGCGTCGGTTATCCTGAGCGTACGCTTGGTAAGACCGTGACGCTTTAGCTGCTTGGGGATAAGGTGATTTTTCGCAATTCCGATCTTCTGGCTCTTGGTGTAGGTGTGCAGCTCGATTATCTCCATACGGTCGATAAGCGGGCGAGGCACGGTGTCGAGCGTGTTGGCGGTTGCGATGAATATGCAGTCCGAGAGATCAAAGGGAAGCTCCACGAAATGATCTCTGAAGAACTTGTTCTGCTCAGGATCGAGCACTTCAAGCATAGCGCTCGCGGGGTCGCCCCTGCCGTCGTTTGCCATCTTGTCTATCTCGTCAAGCAAGATCAGAGGATTTTTGACTCCGACCTGCGAGAGCGCGGCAATAATACGTCCGGGCATAGCTCCGACGTAGGTCTTTCTGTGGCCGCGAATGTCTGCTTCGTCGCGGACTCCGCCGAGAGAAACGCGCACGTATTCACGCTTCATAGCTCTTGCCAAGGACGACGCGATAGAGGTCTTTCCGACTCCGGGAGGGCCGTAAAGACAGATTATCTGTCCCTTAAGCTCGGGATTGAGCTGCTTGACCGCAAGGTATTCAAGGAGTCGTTCCTTGACGTCCTCAAGACCCTCGTGGTCTGCGTCGAGTATTTTCCTTGCCGCCTTGACGTCGGTTCTGTCCTTGGTAGTCTTTTTCCAAGGAAGCTCAAGGCATACGTCAAGATAGTTGGAGATGACCGTCGCCTCGGCAGAGCCGAAGGGCGAACGAGCCAATCTGTCGTTTTCCTTGAGAAGCTTTTTCTGAACCTCCTCGGGCAGACCCGCGGACATTATTTTATTGTAATATTCCTCGGTGTCGGAAACGCCGTCGCCAAGCTCCTCCTGGATCGACTTCATCTCCTCGCGCAGATAGTATTCGCGCTGACCGCGGCTGATCCTCTCGCGAGTCTTTTTATGAAGATCGGACTCAAGCTGCAGTACGTCAAGCTCGTCCTCGGCGATGGCGAGAACGGTCTCGATGCGGCGGTATGGCTCGAATACGCCGAGCACCTCGAGCTTATCCTCAAATTTTATAAAAAGGTTGGACGCGATAACGTCGGCTAAAAGTGCGGGATTTTTGATCGACTTAAACGTAGGCAGAATGCTCTCCGCGGGGGGAGGAAGCAGCTTTGCCATCTGTGTTGCCGCATCTGTAAGACGGCGCGTGTAAGCCTGATTTTTAATGCCGGGGCCGTCGGGCATAGCTACGGTTTTGCAGATGACCTCTGCGGTGTTGAACTTGCCTGTGCGACGGTAGGACGTCAGAGTTGCGCGAGACATTCCCTCGGCGATGCAGCGCAGGGTCTTTTCGCCCGCGTTTATCAGCTGCTTGATCTTGATGACCGTGCCGACCTCAAAGAGTCTGGGCTCCTCGCCCTCCTCGGACACGATCGGGATAGCCAGCGCGTATTTCGATCCCTCAAAGGCCTCGCGGAGCGCCTCGCAGGAATCGAAGCTGTTATCACTGACCTCGAGATTTATGATCTCCCCGGGGAACGCGACCGTGGAGGTAAGCGCGACCAAGGGAAGCGAAAGATTCTGTGCTTTGACTGTATATTGTGACATTTATGGACCTCGTTTATATATGTTTTGAACTACCGTAAGACTCGCGTTTGGCGAGAATACGGTGAAGATAGCATAATTATTATTCATTATAACATAAAAATCGCAAAAAAGCCATACGTTTCAAAGAATTTTTACAATTTAATTATATGTTTAACAAAAATTAGGAGTCACGACCGATCGGGAGGATCGGAGAGGGAAACGTACTACGACATAGGCGATATGTAAAAATAGCCAAAAAGGACTACGACAAAACGCCCGAAATTCTCACACTTATGCTTTTTAACGAAAAATTCGACGAAAAATCGTACAAAATGGCTATTTACAAATCGGGCGAAAGAGTGTATAATAAGAGTCCCGAGTAAAGTGTCGGATCCGCGCCGACGCTTTATTTATCCTGCACAACCGTGCATGTTTTCTGCGAAATATCAATCTTATGATATCCTTGACGCAATGAAAACGCAGGTTGTGCTTTCTTTTTACAAAGCTTTTTTTAAAAAAGCGAAAAATTTTTTCAAAACCCTATTGACAACCCCGATCTTTTGTGCTATAATACTCGGGAACAAAGAGAAGTACCGCTTCCACCCAGCCGCAAGAGCGCGCTCGGTCAATAGTTTTGATTCCGACCCATAACTGTCGGAAAACTATGCTCGCGGGACTTTTCGTCCGGCGATTTTTTTGCCCCAAAAACGACAAATATTATAAAAAACATACATATTCAAACTAAATGGAGGTGTGTAACCATAGCAGCAAACAACTCAAAAGACACTCTTATCAACGAGGCGATAAACTTCCCCCAGGTCAGAGTGATCGGCTCCGACGGCGAGCAGCTTGGAATCATGAGTTCCGACAACGCACTCAAAATGGCGTACGATAAGGGTCTTGACCTTTGTCTTATGTCCGCACAGGCAAATCCCCCCGTGTGTAAGATCATGGACTTCGGAAAATTCCGTTTCGAGCGTGAAAAGCGCGAGAAGGAAGCTAAGAAGAAGCAGCAGACAGTCGAGCTCAAGGAGATCCAGTTATCTCCCCGTATCGATACTCACGACTTTGAAACCAAGGCAAAGCAGGCACGTAAGTTCCTCGAGGCAGGCAACAAGGTCCGCGTAGTTATGAGATTCCGCGGAAGAGAAATGAGCCATATGGCGATCGGACGCGAGATCATCGACAGATTTGCAGATTTCTGCTCTGAGGTGGGAACGGTTGATAAAAAGCCCGCGGTTGACGGACGTATCATGAGTATGGTAATTACCCCCATCAACACCAAATCATCCAAATAATATTTGTAAATTTTTTAGTATAAGGAGTATATAAAAATGGGAAAAGTCAAGACACATAAGGCTTCTGCCAAGAGATTTTCGGTTACCGGCACAGGAAAGGTAAAAATGAACCACTGCCACCACCGTCACAACCTGGGTCTTAAGACACAGAAGAGAAAGAGACACCTTCGCAGCGGCGCTATCATGAGCGAAGCAATGGCACCCAACATCAGAGTACTGATCCAGAAGTAATTTTAGTGTAATCGAGAAAGGAAAGAGAAAAAATGGCAAGAGTTAAGGGCGCGATGATGACGCGCAAGAGAAGAAATAAAGTATTGAAGGCAGCAAAGGGCTACTGGGGTGCAAAATCCAAGCACTTTAAGATGGCTAAGCAAGCCGTAATGAAGAGTGGCAACTATGCGTTTGCAGGCCGTAAGCTCAAGAAGAGAGATATGAGAAGACTCTGGATCACCAGAATCTCCGCACAGGCAAAGGTATGCGGTATGAACTACTCTACCTTTATGAACGGACTCAAGAAGGCAGGCATCACTCTTAACAGAAAGATGCTCGCAGAGCTTGCAGTATCCGACAAGGCAGCTTTCGCAGCTCTCGCAGAGCAGGCAAAG
>JAFXHH010000018.1 GCA_017536475.1 Clostridia bacterium | reverse complement strand
TATTTGACTCCGTTGAGCGTGAACGAAAGGATCTCAAACTCTCCGGGGTTATTTACGTGAACGGTTATGTAGATATCCTCGTTGGGCTTGGAATAGTAGAGATATTCGGACTCTGCGTCTACGGTCAGGGAATCCTTGACTATATCGACGACGGGACGGCGGTTCTTTTGGTCGTCCTTGCCGCTATGCTTGCCAAGCAGCGAGATAGTTTTGTTGTTAGTAAACGGGCGAGCGTCGGCGCTCTCGGTATTTATCACGGGCGCTTCATTCGACACCGTCATTCCCTGATATACGGGGATCTGTCCCGTCGGAATAAGGGGGAGTATGACGACGATGAAGGTTGCTAAAAGAGCAACACAGGCGGCGATCGCCGCGATCTTGAGCATAGAGAAGCGCTTTGCGCCCTTTTTGCACCAAAGCTCGAAGCGTTTTTTGAGATTTTTGTCGACGATGTCCTCGTCAATACCCGAAACGGCGTCTATTATGAGATCTTCTTTTTTATTTTTGCTCATCGTAATAGCCCTCCTTTGCGAGAAATTCCTTAAGACCGTTTTTGATAGCGGTCAGCTCACGGAATACGGTCCTGTCGCTTATGTGGAGCATCTCCGCGATGTCGGAGATGCGGTCACTGCAATAGTATCGGCAGATAAAGATAAATCTTTGCTTGTCCGAGAGCGTGCGAAGATAGTCGCTCAAAAGTCGGGCGAGGCGTCGCGTTTGGTAGTCCTGTTCCACGGGAGACTCATATTCGTTGTAAACGACGTATTTGTCAAGCTCCTCCATCGAAACGGTCAGCTCCGAGGGCACTCGCTTATCGGCGCGGTTCTTTTTATAGCGCACGATCGCTGTGTTTCGCATTATTTTCGATATAAATATCTGAAATATCGAGGGTCTTGCGGGCGGAATGGCGTTCCACGTGCCCAGATACGTGTCGTTGAGGCATTCCTCGCAGTCGGGGTCGTTGTGGAGAATGTTATAAGCTACGGTATAGAGATAACGGTTATATTTTTTGTCCGTTTCGTCTATTGCTTTCTCGTCGCGCGCCCAATAAAGAGCAACTATCTGCTCGTCGGAGAGCGTGACGGGATCGCGTTCGGGGGTGTTTTTCTGCATACGAAGCATCCTTTCTGTGTTGTGATGAGATCGTAGATATAGTATCCGATATACTATAAGTATGTTTTTTTTGAAAAATCTGCCATTTTCCGCAAAAATATTACAACATTATTTTATCACCGGCGAGAAAGGTTGTCAAGATATACTTCTTTTGTACCGAGCAATAGCAAAATAACGCAGAAACGGCAGAAACTTACGATTCTGCCGTTTGGATAATATGATCTTTTTTAAAGATTTAATCGATATTAATTTTTATATCGCCCGTGTCGGTATATATCTCGCATATACCGCCCGTAGTCGTGTGAGGAAGATCAACGTCACCCGTGTCAGTATGGTATATGAATACTTTTTCCGAGAGCAGAGAGCCCTTAACGTCGCCAGTGTCGGTCATAATAAAGAGCTGGGCGGCGTCACATCCGTCAAGCTTTACGTCCCCCGTGCTTCTCTCAACGGAGAGCACTTCGCCTACGATCACGTTCTTTAGAATCATATTGCCCGTGCTGCCTCTTGACGAGAGATTTTCGCAAACTACGTCGGTAAGGGTCGTTTTTCCCGTGCTTACCGCGAGCTTGATCTCGCCGTCGCATTTTACGTGAGAAGCAACGATGTCGCCCGTTGAAACAGAAACGTCAAACTCCGCTGCAGATATATTTTCAACGCAAACGTCGCCCGTGTCTGTCTTGATCTTGATTGATCCCGAGGCGGAAGCGTAGTTTTTCACGTCACCCGTATCCGTGGAGATGTCGATCTTTTCAAATTTGAGCTCCTTGGGTATTTCAACGTCACCCGTATCCGATTTCAGCAAAAGCTGACCGTATTCGCCTTTCGGAATGTAAACGGTTATACTTGGCGAGTTAAAACCGATGCCTATATGCTCGTACCATTTTCTCGTGTCGATTACCTTTATTGTGAGCGTACCGTCCTTTACCGTGACCGAGTGCTTCATGTTGGTTTGCTCGTAGCAGGTGACCGAGCATTTTGAATCTTCGGAAGGAACGAATTTAACGTCGGTAGTGTCGACGTCGATCGAGATAGCAGAGAAGCTTTCGTTGATTTCGTATTCGTTCGTTACGTATTTATTTGTAGATAATTTTGTAAAATCCCATTTCAGCATTGCCATCACGCCTCCAAAAACGAGAGCGCCTATCAGTACGAGAGAAGCGGCTATGACAAGCCAGATCTTCATTGCCTTGCTCATTCTGCTTTCTCCTTTCTTACAAAACATTTTTTAACACCTAAAGCAAGCTTTTTGGTAAGCAATATAATGCCTTTTGTTGCCGCGTGGCAGCCGAAAAACATAAAGATCGCAAGTCCCGCGCAGACGATAGCAGCACCGATCATGGCAACACCTACAAGAGCGTTGTTGAATATAGCAAACGCAATGCCGGCAAACGCGACTCCAAGGGCGGATGCGGCAAGTGCAGCGAAGATTACCCAGACAGAAACGATCAGAGACCAGAGCACCACGTAGAGCGATAGGATCACTACGAATGCGGCAACAGCAAGAGAGAGCCATATCGGAGAACCGAGTATCAAAAGCACGATCTCCCAAGCCTTCATTCTTCTTTTCGGCTTGATCCTTTCCTTTGCGATCTTTGCAAAGGGAATATCCGATATTATCTGCGCCGAGATCTCGTCCACAGACCCAACGCCCGCAACGGCGTCCTCCTCGCTCAAACCGTCTTCGATGCGGTCGTCGATCATTTCGCTGTAAAAGGCAAGACGTTCTTCAAGCTCTTGCTTCGGCAGTCCGACGAGATCTGTGCGAAGCTTGTCGAGAAATTCTTGTTTAAGCATTTTCCGTGTCCTCCTTGGTTATGAATTGGTAAATCGACATGACCTCGCGCCATTCGTTCTTGAATTCCTCGATACGCTCAAGACCTGCCTTTGTAATATGATAATATTTTCGTAATCTTCCGTTATGTTCTGCGGTTCGGACGGTCAGCATTTTCGCCGTTTCCAATCGTTTTAAGATCGTATATAGAGTGGATTCAGACATTTCCGTATATGGCTTCATATCTTTTATGATCTTATAGCCGTATGAATCCTCGTCCTTGATAGCAGCCAATACGCAAATGTCGAGTATTCCGCGTTTTAATTGAATATCCATATAAATCTCCATTCCGCCGCCGGCGACAGCACAAATAGCAATCGATGAATTTTGCTGCGAAGGCAAAATTCGCGCGAGAAAAAGCGTGCGTAACCGTTATAAAGAAGTAACTTTTACGCTATACCCCTCCTTACGTAATACATCATATCACGAAGTATTGGTTTTGTCAATACCTTTTTGTAGATTTTTGAAAACAAAAAAGTGACAAGCGGCCGTTGCCGCTTGTCACAATGCAATTTGATATTACAGAGTAGATCCGAAATCGGTGACGATGGTCTGACCCGTGATCGCTCTTGACTCGTCGGAGGCGAAGAAGAGAAGCATATTTGCCACGTCGTCGGGCATGCAGGGCTGAACCTTGAGGTCGTTGTGCTTCATCATTTGACCGAAGATGTTCATATCCATGTTGGAGGGATTCATTCCCGCAACCATGGGGGTCACGATAGTGCCGGGACAGATCGCGTTGCAGCGCACGTTGGTGCCTGCGAAACGGAGCGCGGTGTGACGGGTAATACCGATAACAGCCGCCTTGGATGCAACGTAAGCCGCGCCGCCGCAGCCCATAACGCCAGCTACGGAAGCTACGTTAACTATAGAGCCGTAGCCCGTCTTTGCCATCTCTGCGCTGATCTCGCGCATCATGCACATAGTACCTTTGGTGTTGATGTCTATAACGCGGTTCATGTCGTCGTCGGTGAAGCTATCGATCGCCTTGAGACCCTCGTCAAGAACGCCTGCGTTGTTGATAAGGATATCGACCTTGCCGAACGCTTCAAGAGTTGCATCAAGAACTCTCTTTGCGTCCTCGACCTTGGAGATATCACTGACAACGGGGAGTACCTCTCCGCCTGCCGCGCGGATCTTTTCGGCAACGTCAAGAAGGGGAGCTTCGCGGCGACCGGTAATAACTACCTTTGCGCCCTCTGCGGCAAATTTAACGGCGGTTGCCGCGCCAACGCCCGAGTTTCCACCCGTGATGATTGCTACTTTGTCTTGTAAACGGTTCATATTAGCCTCCATTCCGCCGCCTGCGGCGGCATAAATTTTAATTTGTATCTGGTTTTATTATAACATAAAAGTCGGGAAAATACAAGAGGGGTGTAGAAATATCATCACAAAATAATCAAATATCGGATATGCTTATAACACAAAAATAATATCCGTCGATTTCGTAATAATATAATGTATTCTCAGGAATATTACGTTTCTTTTCCGTTAAAACGAATTCTACCTTCCGCGGTACAAAATATATCTCGTACTCATAAAGCCTATCAACCTGAATATCTGTCACATTCAAATGGTTTTGATATTCTCCGTTTAATTGGTACACAGTGTGCAGATCAAGTTTTCCGTTTGCCTCAACTAAAAATAGAGAATCAACGCTCATCATGTAGGTTTCATCTGCGTAATCGGTATAAATATTAAAATATCCTAAAATCTGATGCTTGTTATAATCATCTTCTACGGTATTTTCAATTTGAGCGATGTAGTTCAAATCCTTATTTTCTTGTTTGGGAGCATCTAACCCCGTAAGTATTTTACTTATAAGTATGAGAAGGCAACCGATACATATTGTAACAAAAGCAATGATGTAAACAATTTTTGTTTTGCGGCGTGATTTCACAGTCTCAAATTCTGTGACCTCTAATCTTTCCGGTGCTTTTTCTTCAAGCGTGCCGGAAATATATTCGAGTTGTTGTTGAGCAAGTGTTGAAAGGACAATCTTTGGGGCTTTTTCATTAATATTTTCAAAAAGCACAATCGCTTCATCAATGTCCCCCATCATCCGCTTGGTAACGGCTAACTGATATTGGCGAATAAGAGAGAAATAGGCGCCGTTTCTCTTTTTTGAATATTTTGCAATGCCTTTTTCCAAAAGATCGCAGACAGACACATAGTCAGCATCTGAAAAATTGCGGTAAAATTCGTAAGCCCCTTTATTTTGCTTTGAGAGCTTTAAGCCTGGATTGTATTTAAGATAGCTATCAATTTGATCAATATTTTCTTTTAATCCTTCGTAATCCTCACGCTCAAAGCAAACGCGGCAGAGCAAAAGATGTCCGTAAACCCTTTGCTGAACGTTTTTGTGATGTATCAAAATAGAAGAAACGATGTTGTGGGCAGATTGATAATCACCGATAGCAAAATACAAATTCAGTTTATAAGAATAATGAACCCAAAAAGGCTTGGCGTTAATTATAGCTGCATATTTTTCAGCGTCGAGCTCTTTCCACAGCGACGGCATAACCGTTGCTCGCACAGCAAAATTGATAGCTATTCTTATATATAGCAGAAAACATACAAAATAAACTATCATCCAAAGGGATTCCTTGATCAGCCAAATCGGTATCAGAAAAGGAAGCGTTAGAAGGAGCGACAAAATATAGTATGATGCAATCGCTCTTTTTGCAGTATTATTTTTCATCGTTTTTTCCTTTTTTTATTTTGCAAAAAGCGGCTTGGAATAAGGCTTCCAAGCCACTTTAAAACCTCATTTGATTATTCCCACTCAATAGTTCCCGTGGGCTTGGGAGTCAAATCGAAAAGAACGCGGTTAATTCCTTCCACCTCGTTGGTGATGCGGGCAACGATCTTATGAAGCACCTCGTAGGGTATCTCCTCAATGGTTGCAGTCATAGCATCCTTGGTGTTGACGGCGCGGATTATCGCGGGCCAGCCCTCGTATCTGCTTTCGTCCTTTACGCCGACGCTCTTGATGTCGGGAATAGCGATGAAATACTGCCAAACCTTCTCGGCAAGTCCGCAGTTGTCGAATTCCTCGCGGAGAATCGCGTCTGCCTCGCGGAGCGCGTGGAGACGGTCGCGGGTGATCGCGCCAAGGCATCTTACTCCAAGACCGGGGCCGGGGAAGGGCTGACGGTAAACCATAGCGTGAGGCAGGCCAAGCGCCTCGCCAACAACTCTGACCTCGTCCTTAAAGAGAAGCTTTACGGGTTCAACGAGCTCAAACTGAAGGTCGTCGGGAAGTCCACCGACGTTGTGGTGGGACTTAACTGCCTTTTTGCCCTCTGCCTGCTTGATGCTCTCGAGAATGTCGGGGTATATAGTGCCCTGAGCCAAAAACTCAACGCCCTCAAGCTTTCTTGCCTCGTCGGCAAAGACCTCTATAAACTCCTTTCCAATGATCTTTCTCTTGCTTTCGGGGTCGCTGACACCTGCAAGAAGATCAAGGAAACGGTCGGTTGCGTCTACGTATATAAGATTTGCGTCGAGCTGATTTCTGAAGACTTCGATAACGTTTTCGGACTCGTTCTTACGCATAAGACCGTGATTAACGTGAACGCAAACGAGCTGCTTGCCGATAGCTTTGATAAGGAGCGCTGCCACTACCGAGGAGTCCACACCGCCCGAGAGAGCCAAAAGAACCTTTTTATTGCCAACCTGAGCGCGAACCTCTTTGATCTGCTCTTCGATGAAAGCGTGCGCAAGCTCGGGAGTTGTGATGCGTGCCATAGATTCGGGACGAATAGAATTTTGCATATGTTTTCCTTTCTTGTTTTGGCAGGGGATACCCTGCAATTCGCTAAAAACTTAAGGATAGATAATCATTGATCGATCACGAGTCTTAAGAGAGCTCATCACCCTTTTAAAACCCAAACCGTTTTTATCTTTTGCTTTCCTTGGGGAAGTTCTTTGGAGAGCGCAAGAACGCTTTCTTTCAAGAAAGGTTCTCGCACGCATCCTTTTTAGTTCGTATAGTTGTCGAAATAACCCTGAACGAGAACTACGGGAGTGCCCTTATCGCCCGAGCCGCTTGTCAGGTCGCAAAGCGAGCCGATAAGATCGGTGAGCTGACGGGGGGTAGTGCCCTGAGCCGCCATATTACCAACAAGGCTGGAGCCGTCCTTTGCCTTGATGCTTTCGGAGATCGCCTTTTTGAGCTCCTCGCCCGAAAGATCCTTGAAATCGTTATCTGCGAGGTACTTGAGCTTAAGCTCGTTGGGAGTACCGATAAGACCGTCCGTGAAAGCGGGGGAAACTACGGGGTCTGCAAGCTCCCAGATCTTACCCTGAGGATCCTTGAACGCGCCGTCGCCGTAGACCATGACCTCAACGTGCTTGCCCGTTCTGTCGAAAACTCTCTTCTGAATGTCGAGAACAAGATCCTTGCACTCGCGGGGGAAGAGCTTTACGGTGTCCTCGGTGGACTTGTTAGAGCCGAGCAGACCGTACTTTTCGTTATAGCCGCTGCCGTTTATCGATTCGGTCATAATATCGTCGAGACTGCAAACGACCTTTGCGCCGTTTGCAAGAAGAATTCTCTTGGTGCGTGCGCGTGTGTGTATGTCACAGTTGATTATGTGGTCGCAATAGTCAAGGATCGCCTTTGCCTGATTAGCGAATACGATCTCGACCTCGGCGCCGCATTCCTTTATAAGATCGCCGTAATATTCTACGTAGTCAACGCCCGTGAACTCGTGCTTTTCGTAGCCGAAGAGCTCTCTGTATTTCTCGAGGGAAAGAACGTCGGAGTAGGGGTTGACGCCCGCCTCGTCGATCTTGTCCATGCTGACAAGGTGGTTTCCGACCTCGTCGGAGGGATAGCTGAGCATAAGGACGATCTTTTTGCAGCCCTTTGCGATTCCGCGCAAGCAGATCGCGAAGCGGTTACGCGAAAGGATCGGGAAAATAACACCGACAGTGCCTCCGCCAAGCTTTGCTTTTACGTCGGTTGCGATGTCGTCGACCGACGCGTAGTTACCCTGAACGCGCGCTACGACGGACTCTGTGATAGAGATAACGTCGCGGTCACGGAGCTCAAAGCCCTCGGACTCCGCCGCTTCAAGCACGGTGTCGGTAACGATAGTTGCAAGATCGTCACCCTCTCGGAATATGGGGCAACGAATACCTCTTGATACGGTACCTACTTTTCTTGTTTTCTGTTCCATAATTTTATACTCCTAAATCATATAGAATCAAAAAGAAATCTGAGGTAAATCTGACGTCGCACGGGGCGAAAGATCAATTTACATTCCATTATATCAAATTTCAACGAAATATTCAAGATATTTTTTGAAAAAACACGCGTTTTTTTGTAAAAATCGGTCATAAGCATCTTAACAAAGTGAATTATATCACTCTGTATATTGTTTGTCAATATTTTTGAAATAATTGACCGTTACGAAATTATTTATCGTCAAATTATAATTTTTGTGAAAAATTACTGCTTTCCCGCCTTTCAAAACAACAAAGCGGCGGAAAAATCCACCGCTTTGTGTTATCAGATGCTATTTGATATGTTTTTAAAATAATCGATCTTCTCGGGCGCAGGGGGAGAGAGCAGAAAGTCAAAAAGCTCTTCTCCGACGTATTCTCTTGCTTCTGCGATCCACTTTTTCTCGTCCGCAGTCTCCATATCGCGTATGGCGTAACAGATCTTTTTATAATCTCCGGGGGTGATGAGAATGTGTCGCGGATCGGCATAACCCTTTTCGTAACGAATGCCGAGGTGCAGACCGCTTTCGTCGTCAAGCGGCATATCGGCATAACGATTTATTATAAACCAATCGATATTTTCGCATTTGCGGAGCTTGAGGTATGCGAGAACGAAGGCGTACGCGCCCTTGTTTTCAGCCTCGGGGTCGTCACCGTTCGTGTGGAATCCCTGCTCGTCGAAGACTACGCGGCGAGGCTTACCGCGATAGGTAAGCTCAGGAAGCTCGACCAGCTCTTGCCACACCTCGAGATTTTTCATCGTTATTCTTGTCGAATCGAACGAGAACGTAGCAGTCTTATCATGGTAAAAGTCGGGGCGGGAGAGATCCTCGGGATAGGGGTGTGCCGAAATACCCCAGTCAAAATCTCCGTCCCGTTTGCAATAGGCCGCGAGATAAGCAAGACAGTCGCGCGAGGGATAGTGGCGCATACGGTCGGGCTCGAGAATATGGTCGGCAAAATTGTGATCAAAGGAGACGTCAACTCGGAAGCTTGCGTTGTATTTTCGCGCGATCAGATGCGCTAAACGAAGCTGCTCGGTGTATTCCTCCATATAATCGGCACAAGACATTCTGCCGCAGTTGTGCCAGGTGTTCTGTGCGTTTATTTCGTTTCCGATATCCATTACGGTGGAGCAGAACAGAGGACTTTTGGGGTCGGCGTAGCGCGCGCAAAGAAAATCAATGCAGGCGCAGTACATATCAAGTCCTTCTTCTGTACGGATATTGAACGCGCTCATCTGCTCGTTAAATCCCGTCGGCTCGTAGTCCGGGTGACCGATGACTCCCACGAGAGCGTCGTCCGAGCCGCAGAGTCGATAACTAAATCGGTTGATAAGTCTTATCAGGCAAGGGATCTTGCGCTTTACGCAGGGGATCATGAGCTCATCGTAAAGCTGCATAAATTCGCGGTCAAAATAGTAGGTCTTGCCGTTCCATTCGTGCGCGATGTCGTCTTCCTTGGGGGAGACCGTCTGTATCCAAGCGGTGTTGAATTCGTTCATCATACAGCCGAATCCGAGCAGATCCATGTCCTCCTCGGTGGAGGTCACCCACGTGCCCACGGGCTTTTTGACCGTGAATTCGAAGCGATCTTTTGAAAAATCGTCGGAAAGGTCAGTGGCATAACGAACGCCGTCAAGCTTGTTTCCTTCGACTTCTATCTCAAAGCGGCAGATAAGAAGGTCGTACCGATCTATGTAACGCGGGAGAATAAAACCCCCGTTTTGCGCCTTCGCGCTTTCAAAAACGCATCTTCCCGCAACTTTGCCATTGGCATTCGTGCCGCAAACAAGCGGCACGAATGCCCTTACTACCGCCGAGCTGTCTTGTTCAAGCTCGGGAACGTTTATTTTTATTTCATTCTTTGATACGAAAATGCTTTCAACTATCATAGGTCCAACCTTCTTACAGAAAAATTTTTCGTTAGTGTATTATATGTTATATTTTAACACAAGCTGATGAAAAAATCAAGAGATTTTCACAGCAAGATGAGCGAAGAGAGTGGTTTTGGAAAAGCGACGGCGATCCGACTCAAATCGGATCGCCGTTTCGTATATTTTCAGTTTTCAGATCTCAAGATCTGCTCCAAGCGATACATCTGTGCTCTCGAGGGCTCGGGAACGTGAGAAAGAGGGAATTCCGTTCCCAAGTTATCGTATTTGACTTGACATATCTTTCGGAACGGCAATAGCTCTACCTTGTCTACGTTGGTATGAGTGTTTGCAAGCTGCTTGAGCTTTAACACCTGTGCTTCCGTATCGTTGAGAGATGGAATGATCACCTGTCGGAGCGTGGTGGGTATACTTGCGGTCTCCAGATAGTCGAGAAAAGCCAAAGGGGCGGAGATGCCACAGCCCACGTAATCGCGGTAATCGGCGTCGGAGGTGTATTTTATATCAAGCAACACCCGATCGGTATGGTTAAGCAGGGTCTTGACCTCTTCGGTAAGAATACACCCAGACGTGTCAAGGCAGGTGTTTATGCCGTTGTCGTGGCAAAGCTCAAAAAGGTTACTGACGAACTCGGGTTGCAAAAGCGGCTCACCGCCCGACACCGTAACTCCTCCGTCTTTCCCGAAATATTCACGGAAACGGAGCGCGCGGGAGACGAGATCTTCGGGTCTGTAAAGAGTCCCACCCATTGTATCCCACGTGTCAGGATTATGGCAGCATTTGCATCGGAGAGGACAGCCCTGAGTAAAGATCACGAATCTTACGCCGGGGCCGTCGAGCGTTCCCATGCTTTGTATAGAATGGATCCGCCCCACAGCACCTTTTTCTTGCTTTTCGTTTTGATTTATCATATAGTTTCGTGGAACGTGCGGCTGATGACCTCGCGCTGCTGTTCGCGGGAGAGCTTGTTGAAGTTGACCGCATAGCCTGATACGCGAATGGTCAGATTGGGATAATCCTCGGGATTCTCGTATGCCTTCATAAGAGTTTCACGGTTGAGAACGTTGACGTTGATGTGATGAGCTCCCTTTGCAAAGTAGCCGTCAAGAATGTGGACGAGGTTGTCTATTCTTTCGTTTTCTGTTCTTCCAAGTGCTTCGGGGGTGATCGAGAAGGTGTTGGAGATGCCGTCGCGGCAATCGTCGTAGCTGATCTTTGCTACCGAGTTGAGCGATGCCAGAGCGCCGTTCTCCTCGCGGTTGTGCATGGGGTTAGCTCCGGGGGCGAAGGGCGCGCATGCGCGTCTGCCGTCGGGAGTTGCGCCCGTGTTTTTGCCGTACATAACGTTGGAGGTGATCGTCAGCACCGACAGCGTATGGATCGCATTTCGGTAGGTGGGGGTCTTGCGAAGCTCGACGATCATTTTGTGAGTCATATCCTTTGCGATGAGGTCAACCCTGTCGTCGTCGTTGCCGAACTTGGGGAAATCGCCCGTGGTGTTGAAGTCCACGATAAAGCCGTTCGAGTCCTTTATGGGCGCAACGTTTGCATACTTGATGGCGCTCAAAGAGTCGGCAACTACGGAAAGGCCCGCGATACCAAACGCCATAAAGCGATCAACGTAGGTGTCGTGCAGAGCCATCTGGCTCTTCTCATAGGCGTATTTGTCGTGCATATAGTGGATTATGTTCATCGTATTGACGTAGAGTCGGCTCAGCCACGGCATATAGATATCCATACGCGCCATGACCTCGTCATAGTCAAGCTTCTCTCCGTCCATAACGGGCATCTGGGGGCCGATATGCATACCGCTGGAGGTATCGTATCCGCCGTTGATAGCAAGGAGAAGCAGCTTGGCAAGGTTGCATCTTGCGCCGAAGAACTGCATCTGCTTGCCCACCTTCATGGCAGAAACGCAGCAAGCGATGGCGTAGTCGTCGCCGTAAATGGGGCGCATGAGATCGTCGCTCTCATACTGAATGGAGTCGGTATCTGCCGAAACCTTTGCGCAGAATTTTTTGAAGTTTTCAGGGAGCTTGGTAGACCAGAGCACTGTGAGATTGGGCTCGGGAGAGGAACCAAGTGTGTAGAGGGTATGGAGCATACGGAAGCTGTTTTTTGTGACCAGCGTTCTTCCGTCCTCGCCCATTCCGCCGACGACCTCGGTGATCCACATGGGGTCTCCGCCAAACAGCTCGTTATATTCGGGGGTTCGGAGATGGCGAGCGATACGGAGCTTCATAACGAAATCATCCATCAGCTCCTGCGCGCCCTCCTCGGTGAGAGTGCCGTTGGCAAGATCTCTTTCCATGTAGATGTCGAAGAAGGTGCTGACACGACCCAAAGACATCGCGGCACCGTTCTGCTCCTTGATCGCGGCGAGATAACCGAAGTAAGTCCATTGGATCGCTTCTCGGGTGTTCTTTGCGGGCTGGCTGATGTCAAATCCGTACATCTTTGCCATTTCCTTCATATATCCAAGGAATGCGATCTGCTGATACAGCTCCTCGTCAAGACGGATCTCGTCGGTGTTAAATGCGTTCTCGGCAAGCTTATGCTTGTCCTTGGCCTTTTCCTCGATAAGACGGTCTACGCCGTAAAGAGCTACGCGGCGGTAGTCGCCTATAATACGACCTCTGCCGTAAGCATCGGGAAGACCGGTGATGATATGGCACTTTCTTGCGGCGCGCATCTCGTCGGTATACGCGCGGAAAACTCCGTCGTTGTGGGTGGTACGGAATCGGAATTCCTCTTCTACCTTGGGGCTGAGCTTATAGCCGTATGCCTCGCAGGCCTGGCGAACCATTCTTATGCCTCCGAAGGGATTAACGCTGCGCTTAAGGGGACGGTTGGTCTGCATTCCAACGATTATTTCATTGTCCTTGTCGATATATCCGGGGGAGAAGCTGGTAAGAGAAGATACCGTAGCGGTGTCGATATCCAAAACGCCTCCAAACTGTCTTTCGAGGGCAAAAAGTCCCTGGATCTTTTTCATCAATGCTTGGGTGCGAGGGGTAGCCGCAGTCAAAAAAGCAGCATCGCCCTCGTAGGCTTTATAGTTGGATTGGATAAAATCGCGGACGTTGATCTCGTCCTGCCATACACCGGGATTAAATCCCTCCCAATTTGTGTGTTTCACGGTTTATTCCTCCTATACGTATGAATTCTTTGATAGATAATAAAAAAAGACAAAGCTGTTTTGAGAAAAAACAGTTTTGCCCAGACGGTCGGCACAAGCAGCTCTCAAAACGAGTCGCTTTTCATTTGCAGTCCCCCGCGGTGCTCCGCGTATTCCGTCAGTTCTGCAAACGTTATTAAATTTAACAGGGGAAGAGAGTGATCCCTTCCCCTATATTATCCCATAAAACGACGCTTTTGTCAAGAGTCAAATTGCAACAAATGTGCAGAAAAAAGAAATCTTTTTTTGCCAAAGCAGCAAATACGGGAGAAAATCAGAAAAACGGTTGTACAAAGGGACTTGAATCTTAAGCCTCTTTTGGCAAAGGCGTTTGGCGTAAAACACGCTGCACCATGCTTGCAAACAAGGGTTGTGCATAATTAGTAGACGCGTGTCACATCAATTTTCATTTTCGCGCCTTCGCCTGCGAGTTTAACGATGATTTCCTTATTGGAAATATCTTTCAGAGTAATAGATTGAGCCTGGTTAACGTCAACCGAGCAATAGTATTCTCCGTCGATAATAATTACTATTTCGGCATTTCCTGATTCCACGGAGCTGTCGATGTTAAGAGTAAGGGTATTTCCCGATATTTTGGTTGCTTGAAGAATTACAATACCGTGTAATTTTCCAAACGACCTGCTGATATGATCGTAATCATAATCCCTAAGCCTTGTTCCGACGATGTTTGTATGGTATCCCGAATACCTTTGCGATGACATATAGCTTCTGTAGTTGTTACCTTTGCTCAAAATGTCGTCACGCGTTATTTCAGTCAGGGCATAATTATCAGGTCCGTTTGTGTCAACAAAGTCGGATTCCGATGCCAACGGAATGATAACGGCGAGCGCAATTAAAAATGTAACAACTACGGGAATGGTAATGCACAGGGCAATAACTAAACCGTTTTTGGATCTTTTGTATCCGCAGCTTTCAAGATAGTTATGCAAGATTTGCATTACCTTTTCCGAGTCAAACTCCTCTTCTGACCCATCCGAGCAGTATGAAACGGCTTTTTTTCGGACTCCGTATTGTCTGCGGTATCCGTCAAAGGCATAAGTTTTTTCAGTATAGGTTTTATCATCCTTTAACTGTGCGACACAGCGAAACGTTGACTCTCTCAAGTGTTTGCCGCGATATTTTGCTTCAAGTATTATTTTATCGCCTTCAACAGTCACAGTATAATTTTTATCACTACTGTTCAATGCAAGCGCATACTGTAAAACTTCTTGTTTTGTCATGATGGCACCGCCTTTCTGTTTCATAATTTGATTGTATCACAAATTTATTAATATTTCAACCCGTTTCTTCGTATCTCTCGAAATATCAAAGCCGGCTCTACGGAACCCAAAAGGCGAGGAAAGAAGGACTTAGAACCTTGCTTCGCTTGCCTTCGGCAAGACTCAGCGCGAGTTTGCTTCGCAAACGTCGCCGCGGCTCGCGACCCTTGTGCCGCTCGCCGTGATTTCCGCGTTGCCCTCTGCCCTTAAACGAAAAATATCGGATAGCCGAAAGGCTATCCGATATTTTTGGCAGGGGCAGAAGGACTTGAACCCACGACCCTTGGTTTTGGAGACCAGTACTCTACCAACTGAGCTATACCCCTGTATTATGCCGTTTTTATTACGACCATAACATTATACCATAAACCAATTCAAAATTCAATAGGTTTTCGAAAAATAATTAAAATTTTTTATTTTCAATATTTATTGACATAAATTTATCTTTATAGTACAATTAATTCAGCAAAGCAAAACAGCTTTTATGTGTGGAGGATAACGGTGTGACAGTCGTCAGAAAAACAGAGACAAAAGACCTTGATAGCATTATGCCGATATTTTCCGAGGCGAGAAAAACGATTGCTTTGCTTGGGATCGACCAATGGCAGAATGGCTATCCGTCACAAACGGTCATCGAGCAAGACATAGATAAAGAGCAGTCCTATTGCGTTATTGTCGGCGAAAAAATCTGTGCGACGTTCGCCATACTTTTGCACGGCGAGCCGACTTACGATGAAATTTTCGACGGGAAATGGCTGACAGGCGACGAAAAGGGACAGTATCTTGCGATCCATCGCGTTGCGATCGCGGTTGCGAGCCGAGGAAACGGAATTTCGGGAAAAATTATCTCTTACGCCTCCGAGCTTGCCACATCTCTCGGCAAAAGATCCTTGAGAATAGACACGCACGAGGGCAACGTTGTTATGAGGCGGATGCTTGAGAAAAACGGCTTCGTTCATTGCGGTACGATATTTCTTAAGGACGGCGATAAAAGAGTCGCTTATGAAAAACTGCTTTAGTAAGGAGACATGATATGAGAATAGGAATAGAATCCCCCGCATATCTGCAGTACGGAGTTGCCGAAGGCGCAAGGCGGGCAAGGGAGCACGGATTCGATTGCTTCGATTATTCAAATTTCATCCACACGGACACAGATTTTTTCAATCTGTCCGAAACCGAATTTAAAAAAGAGCTGACAAGGCAGCGAACGCTTATAGAAGCAGAGGGAATACGTGTAAATCAATCGCACGCGCCCTGGGAAATGCCCGTGAAGTGCGACACTCCCGAGGCGAGAGCAATAATGCTTGAGAAAGCGTCGAAGGCGATGAGAGGAACGGCATACATCGGCGCGACCGATCTCGTTATTCACGCGATCATGCCGTTTGGAGAGAACAGCCCCGAGAACCCCGAGCTTATGCGCGATCTCAACGCGGAGTTTATGGGCAAGCTTGCCGAGGTTGCGAAGGAATACGGTGTTAAGCATATAAATATCGAAAATCTGCCTTTTCCTCAGCTTCCCATCAATCACACGGCTCAGTGCCTTGATTTTATCAAGAGGATGAACAAGGAAACGAACAGCGATATATTCCGCGTTTGTCTCGACACGGGACATAGTAATTTCTGCGGAGAAAGACCCGCGGACGCGGTCAGAATGCTTGGCTCTTATCTCGGAACGCTGCACGTCCATGACAACGACGGCACGGCAGATTCTCACCGAATTCCCGGGCAGGGAACGATAGATTGGAACGATTTTTCCGACGCGCTTGCCGAGATCGGCTTTGACGGAGTGCTTAACTTTGAAACTATGGTTTCTTGGGATATTCCGCACGGCGACGAGCGAGACCGCCTTGAGCGAGAGCTGGCGCTTATCGGACATAAGCTCGCGAAAAACGTCTGATAATATAATGATATATCAACTCACAAAGGAGAACCCAAATGAAAGAATTACATTTAATCTGTAACGCACATCTCGATCCCGTATGGCAGTGGGATTGGAACGAGGGAGCAACAGCGGCGCTGGCAACCTTCTATTCCGCGGCTCAGCTGGCAGACGAATACGATTACATCTTCTGTCACAACGAGGCACTTCTGTACGAGTGGATCGAAGAGCACGATCCTGCGCTCTTTGAGCGCATCCGCGAGCTTGTAAAGGCAGGCAAATGGCATATTATGGGCGGCTGGTACGTTCAACCCGACTGCACCGTGCCCTCGGGCGAGGGCTTCGTTCGTCAGATCGAATCTGGACTTTCATATTTCAAAGAAAAATTTGGCGTAAGACCGACGGTCGCCGTAAACTTTGACTCCTTCGGTCACACGCAGGGTCTTGTGCAGATACTCAAAAAGTGTGGATACGAGGGATATATCTTCTGCAGACCAATGCCCGGGCTGATGGAGCTGCCCGACAGAGTCTTCAACTGGATGGGATTTGACGGAAGCACGGTCAAGGCGTCACGTTTTGAGGATATGACCATATATTGTTCAGAGCTTGGAAGCGCGGTTGAGGATATCAAGCGCAAGCTCATCCCTTGGCAAGAAAGCGACGTTGCATTCGCTCTCTGGGGTGTTGGCAACCACGGCGGCGGCGCTTCGAGAAAGGACCTTGGCGATATAAAAGAGTATATCGAGGAAAGCAAGAAAAACGGTGTCACCGTTGTCCATAGTACTCCCGAGACATTCTTCTCGAGAGTTGATCCGACGGCAGAGTTCAACAAGGCGCTTGAGCCCTGCTTCGTCAAGTGCTATTCCTCTGACAGCAGGATCAAGTTCAAGTATGCCGAGCTTGAAAACAAGCTTATCGTGACCGAGAAGATCTGCGCTTATGCGGCAAGCGAGTGCGGAACGAAGTACGACCGCAAGGCATTTGCCGAAGCGCAGAAGAATATGAGCGCAGTGCAGTTCCACGACGTTTTGTCGGGAACCAGTATTCTCGACGGAGAGCAGAGCAGTCTGCGCAAGGCAGATTATGCTATGGAGATACTTGATAAGCAGTTTACCAAGGCATTCTTCGATCTTTTCTCGGGATACGAAAAGGCAGCGCCCGGAGACTATCCCGTGTTCGTCTACAACCCGATGCCCTACAAGGTGGACGGCATATTCGAGTGCGAGATCTTCCTTTTGAACGGCATCGTTTCCGACACCGAGGCTTACGACTTCAAGATCATAAAGGATGGCAAGGAGGTCCCCTATCAGACTGTAAAGGAAGGCTCGACCATCAATATGGACAGAAGAAAGCGCTTTGCTATCAAGTCAGAGCTCAATCCTATGTCGCTTACGAGATTTGACGTTGTGATCAGCAAAAAGGAAAAGACCTTCCTCGACAGAACCCCCCAGACCGAATTCGATCTCGGACGCGGTGTCACCGCGAAGTTTGACAAGGAAACCGGCTGCCTTATTTCCTTTGTGGTTGACGGCAAGGAATATCTCGCGGGTGGCGCGTTCGCTCCCGTGATGTTCGAGGACAACGCAGACCCGTGGGGCTGGCACATGAAGACCGTCGGCAAGAATTACAAGTATGCCGATGTCAAAACCTCTCTGCGCGTTGTCGAGCGCGGAGACCTTTTAACGACAGTTGAGAGCATTTACGACACGGGCAAGAGCGAGGTCCGTGTGGCTTACAAGCTTTATAAGGACTACGATTACGTTGACGTCACTGTCAACGTTTGCTGGAACGACGCGGGCAAGGGACTTAAGCTCGAGATCCCCGCGACCGACGCTCACCGCTTTATCGGTCAGACCTCCTTCGGAACGCAGGAATACGAGCACGACCTTGAGCAGTGCTCGCACAGATTCTGCGGACTTGAGTCCGACGGCAAGGTGCTTGCGGTATTCAAGGACGGCACCTACGGCTGCTCGGTTGAAAACGGAAAGCTCTATCTGACGCTGCTGAACGGCTCGGTATACTGCGCTCACCCCGTAGGAAACCTGCCGATCATCGACGAGGAAAGATTTAATTATTATCTCGACACGGGCAGACACGAATTTTCATTCAGACTCGCCGTTTGCAAGGAAAGAGAGCTTGAGAGAATGGCAACCGAGTTTATCCAGAAGCCATATACGCTCAACGCGTATCCTCACGGCAAGGGAGAGAAAAAAGAGCATAGCCCTATCGAGCTTTCGGACAACAATGTCACGCTTACCGCGTTCAGAATGGTTGCAGACGATTGTTATATGATCCGTCTTATAAACAACTATAAAGAAGGCGCTGAATGCGAGTGCAGAGTGTTTGATAAGACTCTCTTGCTGACGTTTGGGCGCTACGAGGTCAAGACGCTTATTTATAAGGGCGGAGAATTGAAGGAATCCGATTCGATGCTTGAGCTTTAAGAAAATAAAAACACGGAGTTGAAAAACTCCGTGTTTTTACTTTGGATAATTATTTGTTTTTGATATGTACGTCGAGATGATTGAAAGGAATTTCGATTCCGTTCTTGTCAAATTCGGCCTTAACGGCTTCGGTAAGATCAAAGAAAACCGTCCAATAATCAGCGCCGTTTACCCAAGCGCGAGCTTTGATCTGGAGTCCCGATGTGCTGTGTGCTCCAACTCTTACGAAAACGGCAGGATCCTTGAGAACAAGCTCGTGCTTTTCGCAGATCTCGGTGATAATAGCCTTTGCCTTCTCTGCATCGGAAGCATAGCTTATGCAGAAGTCGATATCTACGCGGCGGGTTTCCTTTTCGGAATAGTTGATGATATTTCCGTTAGCAAGAGTGCCGTTGGGAACGTAGATAACTTTGTTGTCGGGGGAGATGATCTTGGTGCTGGTGATACGGATATCCGAAACCGTGCCCGAAACGCCCTGAGCCTCGATGAAATCATCGACCTTGAAGGGACGAGTAACGAGAATAAGCACTCCACCCGCGAGGTTGGAGAGTGTTCCGTTTACGGCAAGGCCGATGCATACACCCAAGGATGCAATAAGCGCGGAAACAGCGCTTGTGTCGATGCCGAGGTAGCCGATAAGACAAACGGCTACAAGACACTTAAGCGCGAGCTTAAATGCGTATACCAGAACGTTCATAATGGTCTTGTCCGCGTTTTTCTTTTCGCCGATCTTAGCGATCTTTTTGCCTACGGCGTTGATGATCTTGAACGAGATAAACATCACGATCAAAGCGATTATGATCTTGATTCCCGTATTTGTTGCCCAGTTTACTATATTGGTAACCAGATTAGTGAGAAATTCTTCTAAAGTCATATTATCCTCCTTAAAAATTTTATTGCAACGAACATTGTAGCACATATCTGATGAAAAGTCAACAAAAAAACGAATATTTATTAGATAAATTCTTTCACCATCTTTTAAACGGAAACGATCTCTGCGGATATGTCGCAGAGATCGTTTCTTGTTATCTTATTATCATCATAACGGCGGTCAAAATTATCAAAAATCCGAAGTTAAAAGCCGAGAACAGACCGACGTATTGAAGCGTTTTTCCCTTGACGTGAGAAGTGTATTCTCTGAAGGTAATAAGGCTGGCAAGCGAGGAGATCAGGGTTCCGACTCCTCCGATGTTTACGCCTACAAGCAGCTCTCTCCAGTTTTCAGTGAATTCCGAAAGCAATATTGCCGAGGGAACGTTGCTCATGATCTGGCAGGACAGCACGCTGGTGAGCAGAGCATCCTTTTGAAGCAGGTTCGAGAAAAAGCTGTTGACCGCATCGATCCTTGATACGTTGCCCGCGAGTAAAAAGAAGGAAACGAAGGTCAGAAGAAGGGGATAGTCTACCTTTTTGAGTGCGTCGCGGTCTGTAAAGAGCACGGAAAAGAGAACCACGGGCAGACAGATATAGTAGGGAACTATTCTGAATACGGTGAGTATCGCGATAACGAAAAGAATAAGATTGAACGCGGTGCGCTTTGTGTTTATTTTGTCCTCATCAGCACCGTTCAATTCGAGACTTTCCTTGGGTATAAACAGACAGCATCCCGTGAAGAGAAGTATCGACAGGACGAAAGGAATGAGCATAACGCTCATAAATTCTCCCGTGGGAATATCGAACTTGGTGTATATATAGAGATTTTGCGGATTGCCGAAGGGTGTCAGCATACCGCCGAGATTTGCGGCAATATTTTGCAGAATAAAGATCACCGCCATATACTTATCCTTGCCCGTTGCGGTCAAGGATATATAGCCAAGAGGCAGGAACGTCAAAAGTGCCATATCGTTGGCGAGGAACATAGAGCCGATAAAGGTTATATATACCAGAGAAATGGCAAGGGTTCTCGTATTTCCTGCGGTTTTAACGATTTTGCGCGCGACTATGGTGAAAAATCTGAGGTTTTTGAGTGCACAAATGACCGCCAGAGTGCAGAACAGACAGGTCAGCGTCTTGAAGTCGAAATATCCAATGTACTCGGCGTCGGGTGCGACGAAGAAGCAAGAAATTATCGCAAGAGTAGCGGCTATCACAAGCACGGTGTTTTTTGCCACAAAGGATCTTATCGAAGCCGCCGAGTGATGTAAAAGCGCGCGAAGATGCGAGGCGGAGATATGATGGCGATGTGCCGCCGGAGATCTGTTCATAAAAGCTCCTTTACATAAATTTATATAAGGCAGATAGTATTTAAAGCCCAAACAATTAGACAGTATACCACCGAGCTTTTCGTTTGTCAATAGCTTTTATGAACTTTTTTGATCCTTATTTAAATTTTTTGCAGCTTTACTATTGCATCAAGGCAGGGTTCGCCGTTTTCGTTAAGAGTGCGCACCTCTATCTGACCGTCATCAGACATATCGCTGCGAGTGACCGTAAGCGTTGCGCCGAGATGAGATTCCTTCACGTAAGAAAGTGACATAGAGCAAACTCTGTAAGAGGTATTTTCATAGGTCATTTCGGAAAGAAAATCGCATATCATATCGGGATAATGCGTATTGTTCATGTGCATATTGTAGTCTATATCCGAATATACGATCTTTCTTTGTCCAACCTCGTACAGCGGAGCGTCCTTGGGGATCCTCGGCTTTGGAAGCAAGCTTGAAGGATCGACGGGCTCGTCGTAATAGAAGCATCCCAACATAAATTCGTAGTTGCTTGCGCGGACCATGCTCTTTGTGCTCAGGTCAATGAGCACCCAGGTCGTAGCCGCCTCGGCTATCCTCTCGTCTCCGCGGTATATCTCGAAATAACGGTTGAAGATATAGCTTTTTGCCTCCTTGCACCAGGTCCTTACCTCGATGTCCTCATACGCGTGCAGGGGAGAGTAAATGTTGACCGAAAGTGCGCCGAGAATGAAGGCAAGCTTTTTTTCGTCGCGAAGCTTTTCGAGCGGAAGCCCCGAGGACTCGCACTGCGCGTTGGCGGTTTCCTGCATATATTCGATTATTTTACTGGCGCGCACGTTTCGGTGAGCATCCGTATCGTGCCAGTTGGTTTTGATTTTGTTTATGAATTTCATACTATTCCTGTTGACCGTAAATATATGCCGTGAAGTCACGGCATATATTTTTATTTTTAGTTATTCGGTAATTTCTACGTCAAGAACGACTTTGGGTTCCTTCTGACCGCCACGGTTGCCTTGATTTCCGTGGTCTCCGAGCGGAGTGTATCCGGGCTCGCCGCCCTGTCCACCTGCGCCTGCATAAAGCGTCAGCGTTCCGTAGGAGTGAGTTGCGAGGCTTCCGCAAACGATCGCGGAGGCTCCGTCGCCGCCGTCGCCGCCGTTGTTTTTCATTGTCGGCGCGTTCGTTCCGTCGCCGCCGTCCGATCCCGAGCCGCCAACGATTGCAACGCTGGCGTTTTCTGCTACCACGAGGTTGAGACCACCGGCAATCTGGATTGCGGGTACGCCGTCAAGTCCGTCCGCGCCGTCCTGACCGTTGAAAAGGTTTTCAACCTTGCCCCATGCGTTCTCCATCACGTTGAGCTGCAGAGCGGTCACGCCCATAAACATATCGGCATAGTAGTCCACTCCGTACATTATCGATGCCGTCGTTCCAATCGCGGAAATCATACAGACGTAGTACGCGTTTGCGGCTACGTTGATGGTGGAAAAGAGGTTTTCAATTTCCGAGACGTGCTGAGTTGTGTAGGAATTCGATCCCGCCTCAAGCCAGACTGTGCCCTTTGCTTCGACGTTGACGTCAACGTCGTGAACACAGTACAGAACGGGGGATAGCTCAGGCGCGTGAATACGAACGTCCTCGAAGATCACCTCGATTGGACGGTTTCTCTGCTCGATCCGGATCGATACGGGGAAGCTCATATCCGCCACGGAGGAATATACGTATACGGTGTCATAGTCGCCGGAAACCGATACGAAGAAGTTTTCAAGATTTGCAACGTCTATCATATATACGCTTGATTCCATAGGGTTGCGCTTTGCAAGTCTGACCGTGCCTACCGTTTTGCCCTTTGAGTTAACTATGCAATACGGTTGTCCCTCGTCGGATACCTCGTAATTGATATCAAAGAACGAGAAGATGCCGTTTGAACTGTTGAATTCGGAATTATCTATACCGTCGATTGAGTAGCTTTCCTTTTGATTTGCATATTGCAGATAAACCGTATTTCCGACATTGTCTACCTTGATCGCGGTTTTCTGACCGACGTTTCTGAAGAAGAAAGCGCAGTTTACCAGAGCGATAACAAGGAACATCGTCAGAAACGTTATGCCAACCTCGGAAAGCTTTACGCCATTATTTGAAGAAGAGTTGCTCATTATTTCGTTCCCTCCTTTACTTCAACCGTGCCTGAAACCTCGAGGACTTCAAAATACCAATAATCAAGATCTGCATAGAAGCTTCCCGACGGCTCGCCCATAAACGTGCTCTGCTGTATTGATTCAGGGGGCAGAGGGAAGGTAATGAAGTCGGAGTTTGACGAGAGCGATTCTATGTACTTTTCCTCAATTGCGTAATTTTCAACGCCGTTGAAGGAATAGGTTACCTTGACCTTGACGTAGAGGTCAGTTATAGTGTATTTGGGCATTTTGCCTCGGGTTTCAGAAATGTCAAAAATGTAGAATTTTGACGCTCTTGGAGCAACCGCAAGCAACGGAACCTCGCCGGACAGGCAGTCGTAGAAGCGTCCGGAAGCGGTTCGCTTTTTGCCCTCCTTGGCCTTTTCTCTGTACTGATTTGTATGGTTGCTTGCTGTGAAGAAGAAATAATCGTCCCAGTTTTCGACGTCTATCGAGTAGATTCCGGGGTCCCTCTTATCGATAACGCCCTTATTTACCATAAGTATGACAACAAACTCCGCTGCGAGAATAACAGCGGCGATGAGAATTCCCGCGATGACCTGCGCCAAAGCATCCATAAAGGAGATCTTGGACCTTTTCTTCTTTTTGGCTGTCTTCTTTTTTGCCGCCGAGGCATCCTTCTTTGCCTTTTGGACATCGGCTTCCTTTTGCTTCTGCACCTTTTCCGCCTCGCGAGCCGCTTCCTTTTGAGCCGCAAGAGTTGCCTTGCTCAGAGAATGGTCGAGACCTATTTTCGATTCGTCGCAAAGAAAATCGAACACGGGAGCATCGTTGTTGTAGCAATATGCCTCGCCTATTATCTCACCATTGTCGCGTCGGATTATTTGCGCCCATTCTACACCGTATGCGACCGCGCGCTCGGGGATCTGCTTGGACAGGACCTTAACGCTGTAAAGGTCCTCGGGCTTGATCGGGTCGCCGCTGCGACGGATCTTGCCGCGAAGCTTGGGCGTTGCATCCTGAATTATAAAGTGATCCGCGTCGTGCGAATTGTTCTCGTTGTTGAATACCCAGGTGGGAATAGTGGAAAGATGTCGCTCGGGGATCGATTGCCAATTTTCGCTTTCATTGACCACATATCCGGACAAATCGCCCACATTTACGGTTGATTTATACGTGGTGCTGCCCTGGCTGTTCTTGCCAAGCGTCGAGTTGTAATGTCCCTCCACCTTGTATTCAACGATGGGCTTACTGTAATGGACGAACTCAAGCTTCAGATAAATATCGCTCTCTCCCAGCTCTGAAAGATAATAATATTCACTGTTGGACGGGGTTTTCAGAGGAGAGACCTTTTCGTCCACGAGCTTTTGCTTCGCGGCCAACAGAGCCTCTTGAGTGAGTTTAAACATGTAATACTCCAATCAATGTTATATTTCCGCAACGGAGCGGACAGATTGTTTAAGGTGCTATAAGCCAAAAAAGGCTGAGTGATGTACTTAGCCTTTTTTGAAATTTTAAGATTAAAGAGTGTTCGCGGAACCGAGAACGTTCTGGATCTTGTGAGCGACCATCTTCTTGACCTCTGCTCTTGCAACGGTGAGGTATGCTCTGGGGTCAAATACGTCGGGCTTTTCGGTCAGCACACGGCGGATTCCTGCGGTCATAGCAAGACGGATATCGGAGTCGATGTTGATCTTGCAAACTGCCATCGAAGCTGCCTTTCTGAGCTGCTCCTCGGGGATGCCTACCGCGTCGGGAAGCTTGCCGCCGATAGCATT
>JAFXHH010000017.1 GCA_017536475.1 Clostridia bacterium | reverse complement strand
CGAGCCCTTTGAGATCTCCTGGGCGTGCCTCAATCCCGTGATTGATAGTGTGCTCCTTGGCGTTACCGCGCCTACGAACGGTTATTCACCTCAATATACGGTAACAACCGACTCAAACTGCTATATTCTCAAATCCGAGAACTCCGCAACCGTTCAGAACGGCATTAAGTGGACGGGTGAATCGGGTGAGCTTGCAGTAGTAGGCTCAAAATTTGATAATGAAAACGATTATATCGTAAGCATCAAGCTCGTCGCACAAGACGGATATACCTTTGCAAACAATGTTACAGCAACTATCAATGCAAATAACGCAAATGTAAACGTAATCAGCGAAACAGAGATAAGAGTAAGCTACACCTTCCCGAAGCCTGAAAAACCAAAATGGTTTGTTAATTTCAATAACATTGGGGGTTATGCATCGGGGACTATGCAACCTGTGCAGATCGAAGAAGGTGCATATACACTTCCCGAGCCTACATACACCCCTAATACAGGATATGTTTTTGAAGGCTGGCTTGTAAAAGGCTTGCTAAAACAAGTCGGAGATGTTATTACCGTAACGGAAAACACATATCTTGATGCAAAATGGAAAGACACGAATGATTATGATGCGCCTCATGGCTTCACAAAACAGCCATCCGATGCATCAAATATTGTGGGAATGCAAATTCAATATTCGGTGGATAACTTTACTGTTGACCCGTCCATTACCTATGAAAATGTAATCGCTCAAATTTACGACTCTGAATCAGGTGAATGGACAACAGCTACTGCCGAAGTTTCCGCAGGAAACGGAATCATTGAAAACTATGGACAACAGTTTATTATTTTCTCATCCGATGCAGTTGGAGAATTTACATTCCGCCTTTACGCAATACAAGGTAGCACGAAGGTAGCAATTAGTGAAAACTTTACAGTTACTTGGGCGGCTAAGCAATTCACCACACAGCCTCAAGGCGATATGGTCGTTGTAGGAGAAACCGTTACTGTTACGGCAGATAAGAATTGTTATATTGCTAAATATGAGATCGAGTACAATGACGGCGGTGTATGGAAGCTCTATCAGGAAGTAGATGCAACCGGCAAGGAGTGGGATGCATTTAGCTTTGATTTCACGTCCGATGTCGCAAAGTCCGTCACTTTCAGAATCAAGGCATATGTGGAAAACGATGAGCTTATTGATACGTCTAAAGAATTCACCATCACTTGGACGAGCAACGAACACGTACACGTTTATAGCGCAATTCCCAACGGCAAGGATGAAACAAACCACTGGAAGGAATGCACCGATCCTGCTTGTCCCGACAAGGCACACAGCAAGATAGAAGTAGAAGCGCATAAGGATAATACTGCCGACCACAAGTGCGATATATGCGGATATGATTTGCCCATTCCTACCTACCAAGTTATTTATCAACCCGGAGAAGCAAGCGGAAATAATGAACCTTATGAATACGAAGCAAATGACACAATTACATTTTTGGATTGTGAAGAAGTAGGTTATACTCGTGATGGATTCGAGTTTGATTATTGGTCAATTCGTATTTTAGGTGATAATCTTACAGAAGTTGCACAAAAACGACCGAATGAAACTTACACGCTTACAACAGACATTATTGCGGTTGCTATGTGGAAGGAAATTCCCGTAACCAATTACACCATCAACGCAACCGCAGGTGCTAACGGCACAATTTCCCCTTCGGGTGAAGTCACCGTAGCAGAGGGTGAAGATAAGACCTTCACGATTACGGCTAATAGCGGTTATCACATCAAGGACGTTAAGGTCAACGGAGCAAGCGTAGGCGCAGTATCTACCTACACATTTAACGACGTGGCAGCTAACGCAACCATTACCGTTGAATTTGAGGTTGATACCACATCTTCAGAAACGACCGAAGCTCCCGAAACGACTGAGGAACCTGAAACAACCGAGGATCCCGAAACAACCGAGGATCCCGAAACAACCGAGGAACCTGAAACAACCGAGGATCCCGAAACAACTGAGGATCCCGAAACGACCGAGGATCCCGAAACAACTGAGGATCCCGAAACGACCGAGGATCCCGAAACAACCGAGGATCCCGAAACAACCGAGGATCCCGAAACGACTGAGGTCCCCGGCACTACCGAAGAACCCGAAACCACAGAAGAGTCGGAAACCACGGGAACCTTTGAAACGACCGATTCTTCCGAAATCACGCTCGGCACAGAAACCGATTCTCCCGATGATACCGAAAAAGAGAAGGGAAAACTTGGGGCAGGTGCTATTGCAGGCATCGTTGTCGGCTCTGTTGCAGTAGCAGGCGGTGGCGGTTTCGCTCTCTTCTGGTTTGCTATTAAGAAGAAGACTTGGGCAGATCTTCTTGCGGTTTTCAAGAAGGGTTGAACTAATCTCTTAAGAATCTAAAAAAACAGAAAGCATAATACTTAAGCGGTGGGCTTATGCCCACCGCTTTTTGAAAAAATGCTGAATTTAATTTTCCAAAACGCTTGACAAAATCATCGCTTTATGGTATACTAACATTTGTTTGAAACGCAAGATCCGCGGCATATTACTGTTCGACCATCGAGGTGTGGCTCAGTTTGGTAGAGCGCTACGTTCGGGACGTAGAAGTCGCAAGTTCGAATCTTGTCACCTCGACCAAAAAATCAAGCCGAACCTTGCGTTCGGCTTGATTTTTTGCCCGAGGTGACGTGTACCAAGAGAACTTCCCAACTAAATCCGAGCTTGCGAGGATTTAGTTAAACGTTCTGAATCTTGTCACCTCGACTCTAAACAAGTTATATCCTTGCGTTCGGCTTGATTTTTTGCCCGAGATGACGTGTACCAAGAGAACTTCCCAACTAAATCCTCGCACGCGAGGATTTAGTTAAACGTTCTGAATCTTGTCACCTCGACTCTAAACAAGTTATGTCCTTGCGTTCGGCTTGATTTTTTGCCCGAGGTGACGTGTACCTATTATCTTTTGCTTATTTGAGGTAGCTATGAATATAAAAAGAAAATTACTTTGTCTATTGTTAACGCTCATAGTAGTGCTGACAAGCTGCAATCTTCCCGATTTCAATGTCGAAACCGAAAGTGGAAGCGAAAGCGCCGACAAGAACGATTCGGTTAGCAACGCCGCTTGCGGCAATCATACCGACACCGATGATGACGGAAAATGTGACGTTTGCGACCTGTCGGTAATAGTTTACGTAGATCTCTACGCAATCAACGACTTGCACGGCAAGCTCTGCACGACGGATACAAATGTCGGCGTAGAGGGGCTCACTACTTATCTGAAAAACGCAATGGAGACCGACGATCACGCAGTATTGCTGTCAAGTGGAGATATGTGGCAGGGCGGAGCAGAATCCAACCTGACAAGCGGTCTTATAATCACCGATTGGATGAACGAGCTTGATTTTGCGGCTATGACCCTTGGAAATCACGAGTTTGATTGGGGAGAGGAAAAGATCGAGGAAAATGCCACTCTTGCCGAATTTCCTTTGCTTGCTATCAACGTATACGACCGAGCGACAAACGAACGAGTAGAGTATTGCTCGCCGTCGGTCATAGTTGATCTCGGATATATTCAGATCGGCATCATTGGCGCGATTGGGGACTGCTATTCGTCGATCTCCTCGGACAAAACGGAGGATATTTATTTTAAGGTCGGCTCGGAGTTGACCAATCTCATCAAAAACGAGTCCGAAAGACTTCGCCGCATCGGTGCGGATTACATAGTCTACTCCGTACACGACGGATACGGACGAAGCTCGGGAAGCACCGTTCAGATAGGCTCGGGCGCTATATCCTCGTATTATGACCTGTCACTCTCGGAGGGCTACGTTGATCTTGTTTTTGAGGCTCATACTCATAAGAATTACGTTATGGTAGATAGCCATGGAGTATATCATATTCAGGGCGGAGGAGATAATCGCGGTCTTTCTCACGTCGAGGTGAAGATCAACGCGGCAAACGGCAATTCAGGGGTCAACGAGGCGGAGTACGTGTCGTCGAGTAACTACGCAGCTCTCGAAGAAGATGAGGTCGTAGACAAATTGCTTGAAAAATATTCGGACGATATATCGAAGTCAAATCTTGTCGTTGGTATGAATGACAACACCCGAAGCAGCAGCGAGATAAAGCAGCTTGTCGCCAAGCTTTATTACGAAACGGGCTTTGCCGAGTGGGGAGATAAATATGACATAGTGCTTGGCGGCGGATTTATGTCGGTCAGAAGTCCGTATTCGCTCCCGACGGGAGAGGTTACGTACGGTTTGCTCAATACGCTTTTGCCGTTCGACAATCAGATAGTTCTGTGCTCGATCAAGGGCAGAGATCTCAAAAATAAATTCTTGGAGACCAACAACGATAACTATTACATACACCTCGGCGAATACGGCGAGCAGATCAAAGATCAGATAAACGATAACGATACGTACTATGTTATAGTCGATACGTACAGCGCGTTCTATGCACCCAACAATCTCACGGTCGTTGCCGAATACGATCCGAATATATTTGCCCGAGATCTCGTCGCAGACTATATAAGCAACGGCGGATGGACGGCGAAAAAATAAATAAGCAATTCTATTACGGAGTATTGATTTTGTCAACGCTCCGTATTTTTTTGAGTGTAAAATTTTCCTCATTTACCTGATAAAAACACACCCTCACCAGTCCTTTATTGTCAAAAAAGATTGACAAAAGTAGAAAGGTGTAGTATAATTAATAGGTTATAGGATAATTACGCGCATAAGTTTTAATAATGCATTTTGAAACGGAGAACATATTATGAGCGATTATGTGATCCTCGCTGACGTAACGTGTGATATGTCAAGCGAGATAAGAGAATATTTCGGTGTGAAGGACTACGTAACGGGTCACGTCCATTTCAGCGATGGCCGCGACTTTGTAAGCACGCTTGATTGGAGCAACATTTCCCGCGAGGACTTCTATAAGTCGCTCTCATCAAAGAGCATCAAGGCAAGCACCGCGCCCGCAAGCCCCGAGGAATATTACGAGTGCTTCAGCAAGTATGCAAGCGAGGGTTACGATATTCTCAGCATATCCATATCTTCGAAAGTAAGCTCTACCTTTGAGGCAGCAAAAAAGGCGGCGGAGAGAGTAAAGGTCGAGTTTCCGGACAGAGAAATATATTGCCTTGATTCTATGAGAATGTCAGGCTCGTTCGCACTTCTTACGGTTTATGCCCACGAGCTGAAAAACGAGGGCAAGTCGATGCAGGAGGTTATATCCTGGCTCGAGGAAAACAGATGTAAGGCGCATCAGATGGGTCCGATCGACGACCTTATGTTTGTTGCGCGCCGCGGCAAAATTTCGACGGGTAAGGCGATCATGGGTAGCTTTGCAGGCGTCAAACCTATGGGCGATTGCAACAGCGAGGGATACGTTACCGTGCTGACCAAGGTGAAGGGAATAAAAAAGGCTCTTGTAACCACGGTTGCCTATATCAGATACGCCGCAACAGACATTGAGAACAACTACGTTTACATAACGCACAGCAACAGAGAAGCCTACGCTACCGAGCTTAAGGAAATGATAGAAAACGAGTTGCATCCAAAAAAGGTGTTTATAAGCGACGTTTTCGCGGCAAGCGGAACGAATATCGGACCGGGAATGGTCTGCGCCTCATTTATGGGAGATCTGATATCCGAGGACGGCTCCAAGGAAAAAGAATTTATGAGTAAGGCAACCGAGAGCTGCTGATAAAGGAAGAATATGTTAGAAAAGATAAACGGTTCATGTTATAAAAACATGATCTCATACGGAATCAACAATCTGGATAAGCATTGTTCGATCGTTAACGACCTGAACGTTTTTCCTGTCCCCGACGGCGACACGGGAACGAATATGGTAATGACGATGAAGAACGGAATGAGCTCCATCGAAAATTCCTCTGACGAGCTTTCAATGATCGCTCGAAGCTTCGCAAACGCAACGGTGTTTGGCGCACGAGGAAATTCTGGAGTTATCGTGTCGCAGTTTTTCAAAGGCATCTGCGAGGGACTCAAGGACTCGAGAGAGGCGGACTGCCTTACGCTTTCAAAAGCGTTGGATAAGGGCTGTGAATATGCGTACGCCTCCGTCGCAAATCCGGTAGAAGGCACGATATTGACGGTTATCAAGGATGCCACGACGGCAATAAGAGCAAACATTACTAATATCCACAGCGTAGATGATCTCGTGTCAGCGTTTTTGACAGAAGCGAAGCGTTCGCTTGAAAACACCCCCGAGCTCTTACCGATATTAAAAAAGGCAGGTGTCGTTGATAGCGGCGGCGCGGGTATCGTATACTTTTTCGAGGGAGTTCAGAAATATCTGAACGGCGAGGATATCGAAGCCTTTGAGTCAAACAACCAAACTCAGTATGTCGACTATTCGGCATTTAACAAAAATAGCCGCTTTGAGTACGGCTATTGCACCGAGCTTTTGATCCAGCTGACCGTCGAGGAGTTCGATCATTCAAGTTTTGGAAGAGAGCTTCGCGCGTTAGGCGAGTCGATAGTGACCTCGTTTGAATTGGATAAGGTCAAGGTTCATATACATACCTTTACCCCCGAAAAAATATTGGCGTATTGCCACCGCTTCGGTGAATTTTTGTCTGTCAAGATCGAAAATATGTCCGTACAGCATACGGAGATAACGCAGAAATATTTATGCGCCAAGGAGCAAAATTCGGGTAGCTACGCAGTAGTTGCGGTCGCACCTAATGCTATGCTTCAGAAAATGCTCGTCGAAATGGGGGCGGACGTCGTTATTTTGAGTGCGGAGTCACCCTCGTCGCAGGATTTCATAGAAGCATTTGAGAAGATAGAGAAGAATGAGATATTGGTCTTCCCGAACAGCTCGAATTCGATCCTCAGCGCAATGCAGGCGGGAAGTCTTTACAGAAAAGCAAAGATAACGGTCTTGAATTGCCGTTCTATTGCAAAGTGTTACTCCTCTCTTGCGATCCTCGACTTTGATAGTGATATAAATACAACCGTAAATACCGTAAACGATACCATCGGAAATATTTACGAGGTGGCGATCGTTCACGCGTCCAAAAATATCCAATATGGCAACAAAAACATCGTGAAAAACGATTATTTTGCTTTGTCGGGCGAGGATATTCTCGAAACGGGCGATAAGTTTGAAGGTGTCGTTATCCAAACCATAAACGGCGTTATGAATAAAAAAGAGTGCAGCGTAGTAAATATGTTTTACGGCAAAAACGTCTCTCGCGAGCAGCTTGACGGTATCGCAGATGCCGTGGGAGAGACCGATCGTTGCGTAGAGATGTATATGATACCTACACAAGACAATATATACGATCTTATACTTTCTTTTGAGTAATCGGAGGACATCAAATGACAAAGAAGCTAACTAAAAAATGGCAGCTCGTGCTGTACGGATGCTCGGGATTGGGCATCAATATGATGGGAATGATAGTCGGCACATATCTTTGCAGCGCATTGCTTGTAGGCGGCTTTGAGGATAATGTCGAGAACTGGACGTATCTTAATCGCGATCTCGTTATAGCGGGACTTTGGGCGACCTTGATCCTCGTTTCCAAGATAGTCGATGGTGTTATCGATATTCCGTTTGCATCCTGGCTCGACAACCTCCGCACCAAGTGGGGACGTCGCCGCCCTGCGCTCCTCGGCGGTATGATAATTACGATGGCAGTTTATTGTCTGTTCCTTATTCCGCTTGATAAGAGCGCTACCTTGCTCAATACGATCTGGTTTGCGTTTCTTCTGATGGTATTCTATTCGGCATACACGCTCACGATGCTTTGCTATTATGCAACCTTTAGTGAGATAGTAGAGAAGGACTCCGACCGCGTTTTCCTTTCCAACACAAAGTCTATCTGCGACGTCGTATATTTTTCGATGAGCTTCGCTCTCGTGCCCGTATTCGTAGGTATGGGCGTTAACATTCGTTACGTTGCACTTATTTTCCTGCCTCTCGCGCTCCTTATGCTGATTCCTATGTTTCTTATCAAGGAAAGCTCTACCAAGGACGGCGTAAGGGACGAAAACGGCGAAATGGTAGCAAAGAGAGAAAGAGTAAGCCTTGTCAAGTCCTTTGCCTTCTCCTTCAAGAATAAAAAATATCTTTTCTGGTTGCTTATACTTTCCGTTATGAACTTCGGATTGCAGCTTTTCCTCAACGGAATAAATGAGTTTTTCTCAACTACGGGTATGAATATGACCTTCGTTATGGCGTCCGCATTCGCTCCCGTGCCCCTGACACTTATTATTTACAATAAGCTGATCAAGAAGTACGGTCTCCGCGTTGCATATCAGTATGCGCTGTTTATGTTCTCGCTCGGCATGGGTTTGATGTTCTTCTGTCAGATGATCACGGGAAGCTATTTGTTGCCATTCGCGATTTTCTGTAGCCTTTTGACCTCGTTCGGTATCGGAGCATTCTTCTCGGTAACCTATATGATCCCGTCGCAGTTGGCAAAGGAAGCCACCGATGCGGGCGAAAAGGGAGCGAACGCAATGTATTTTGCGGTACAAGGACTTTTCGAGGGTATTTCTGCGGGGCTCGCCTCGGGAATTGTTCTCGTATATCTTAAGCAAAGCGGACATATCGACCTGCTCACCCTTATAGTTGCGATCTCTTGCCTAACGGCTTTGGTTATAGCCTTCTTTATGCCCAAATCGATCGCCCTGCTCGGAAAGGCCGCTAAAAAGGATAAAGAATGATCTACTATCTTTTCTGGTGGCTTTGCATTATCACAGGCTATCCTTATCAGCTCCTGCTTTTCAAGCGCAGGACATTTTACGAGGATAAAAGCGTCCAGTCCCTTAAAATCAAGGGCGGCGCGTTGATAATTTCAAATCACTACCACTTTTACGACTATATGATGAATATGTTTGCCGTAACCCCGAGAAAGCTTAACGTAATTTCATCCGAGCTCGGCTTTAAGAACAAGCTTCTCGCGTTCGGAATGCGATTTTTCGGCGGCATTCAGGCAAACAGAATAACGAAAAGCATGCGTTTTATGGATACCGCTGCAGAGATCATCCGAAAGGGAGGGCTGGTGCAGATCTTCCCCGAGGCAAAAATAACCGACGACGGTACGATAAAGCCCTTCAAGCACAGTTATATCGTTATTGCCCACAGATCAAACGCTCCGATCATTCCGATAATCACCGACGGAAATTACGGCTTTACGAAAAGAGCAAGCATCATCGTCGGCAAGCCGATATACGTCTCCGATTACATAAAAACAGACCGAAGAACCCCCACCAGAGAGGAACTCGAGACGGTCAACGATATAATCTATTCCAAGGTCTTGTCCTTGCGACAGGAGCTTGAGGATAAAAAAGCGGCATTAAAAAAGAAAAACTGAAAGGACACACGGGAATGTTAGAGATTACTTCCTTATACATCAGCCTCTCGCCAACGCTGCAAGCAATAGCGTGGATAGTCGGCGTTGCGGTCGTGCTTGGCATACTTATGTGGCCCTTGTCGGTAATCGTCGCATCGTTCTGTGTCTACGACCAGACCCTTCGCCGCAAGACCAAGGAGCAGTGGGGCAGAGGTCCTTCGGATTCCGATGCGAATACGATGAAGATGGATAGCATAGGAATGGCTTGGTACGAGGAAAACTCGTCGCATAAAAGGGAAGTCAGCATCACAAACGACGGACTTAAGCTTGCGGGCGAGTATTACGATTTCGGTAACGACCGATGCGTCATCATTTTCCCTGGAAGAACCGAAAGCCTCAGATACGGCTATTATTTCGCAAAGCCCTACGTCGAGTCGGGTTACAATCTGCTTCTCATCGACTCCCGCGCTCACGGACTCAGTGACGGCGAATTCAATACGGTAGGCTTTGAAGAAAGCAAGGATGCTGTCGCGTGGACGAAGTTCCTTTGCGATGATCTGAACGTCAAATCCGTGCTTTATCACGGAAATTGCATCGGATCTGCCACGGCGCTGCTTGCCCTCACCTCCGAAGCTTGCCCCGACTGTGTCGAGGGCTTAGTTGCAGAGGGAATGTTTGCGAATTTCGGCGAATCTATGAAAAATCACATTATAGAGCGCAAAAAGCCGATCTTTATGGTCTACGGAATGATAAATTTCTGGATGAAGCATTACACGGGACACACGATGGAATTCGGCCCGATAAACGTCATCGACAAAATGAATAAACCTCTGCTTATGCTACATAGCAGGGAGGACATATATTCAACTCCCGAGTACGCGCAAAAGCTTTATGATCTCGCGTCAAGCGAGAGCAAGGAGATAGTGTGGTTCGAGCACGGCAGACATTCTATGCTCCGCGTGACCGATACGGAAAGATACGACGAGGCTGTAAAAGGCTTTATCGCACGTAATTTTGGCAAAGTAAAGCCTTGAAAAGCATTCTATAAAAGGAGGATACGGTATGTATTGTAGATATTGCGGGGCGCAGATAGAAGATACCGCGCGTTTTTGCTCCGCTTGCGGACATAAGACCGCAGCAGAGACTGTAAAAGAGCCCATCAATCTTGATCCTGCATACGATGAGGCGAAAGACAGATTGGCAAGTCAGATTCTGACCTGGGGAATTTTGAGTCTTGCATTTTCTTGCACCTTCATTTTCTCACTTATTGGCTTCATCTTTTCCTTTGTTGCCAAGAGTAAAGTCAAAATGTACGTTCGTCAATTCGGGCAGGTTGAGTACCGTTCACGTGTAGGACGCGATCTTAGCACGGCGGGCTTTATCGTCGGACTTATCCTAACTATTTTGGCATCAATGTATTTGTTCGTTATAATTGCGTACGTTTGGGTCTTTCTCTTTGGACTCTGATCCTATCATAGCTTAACCGAGAACTGACAAAGCGGTCGTTCTCGGTTTTTTAATTGAATTTTAAGTGTGTGACATATCAGTGTATTAATGTGAAAAATTATTAAAAATCCTTTCAGTTGCTTGACATCGCACAATAAATGTGATAAAATTAACCTCGGAAATTTGTTGAATTATAAGCTTGTTTGAAAAGAAGTGAGGAATAATGAATAAATCAGTCAATTCGTCTGCCGAGAAGGGAGGCAGCGGCGCTATAAGATCGCGCTTGAAGGCACTTGGCCGTAAGCTTTTTGACTTCGACCGTGTGCACGCGCATCTTTTGATGGCGTTAATCTTAACCTTGGTGATAGAGTGCCTTTCAAGACGCTCGTTTATCGGAGGATTTGCGTTTATAATCGAGAATCCGATCGCCTTTGCGGTCAATTACCTCATTGCGCTCGTTCTCCTTCTGCCCACGTTGCTGATACCCAAGCGGATAGCAAGCGTAGCACTCGTATCCACGCTCTTGTTTGCATTGGGTATAATTCAGTTTTTCGTGCTGATCAATAGAGTAACACCTCTTTCGGCGGTAGACTTTTCTATTTTTTTGAGTATTATAACGATCATCGACGTATATTTCAAACCCTATGAGCTTGCATTGATGATCCTTGCGATCCTCGCGGCAATAGCGGGCATCGTACTGCTCTTTATCAAAACGAAGTCCCACGGCATTAAGCTCAAAAGCTTCCTTATAAGCTTTTTCAGTGCCGTCGCTGCGCTTGTCGTAGCAGTTGTGATAGGATTTCAGACCAACCACCTCACCACACGCTTCCCGAATCTCGCAGATGCCTATAATGATTACGGCTTCGCGTATTGCTTTTCGTTGAGCGTGTTTGACAGAGGAGTTAATCGTCCGAACGATTACAGCGAGGATGAGATGACCGACATTCTTGATCAGATATACGGCGAGAACGAAGGGGAGGACTCCGACGACGAGCAGAAAAAGCCCAACGTGGTCTTCGTCCAGCTCGAATCCTTCTTTGACGTAAAATATATAAACGAGCTGACCTATTCAGAGGATCCTGTGCCCAATTTTACTGCCCTTAAAGAGCAGTACCCGAGTGGATTCCTTACCGTGCCGGTTATCGGCGCGGCTACGATAAACGTCGAATTTGAGGTTCTTACGGGTATGCGAATAAGAGATTTCGGCGCGGGCGAGTACCCCTACCGAACGATATTATCCGAAAATACCTGTGAGACTATCGCGTATGACCTTTTGGCATCGGGCTACCGAACCCACGCGATACATAACAACGAGGGAACCTTCTATCAGCGAAACGAGGTCTACAAGAACCTCGGATTCGAGAGCTTTACCTCGATCGAGTATTTCCCGAATCCCACCTACAATCCGTACGGCTGGGCAGAGGATGCGATGCTTACCGACGAGATATTGCATCTCCTTTCCTCGACCGAGGAATCTGACTTTGTTTTCACAGTAGCGGTGCAGTCTCACGGCGACTATCCCGATGATTACGTTGCCGTCCAGGGTGACGTTACCGTAACGGGCGGAGCAAGCAACGCCTCAACGTTGAGCAGATATAATTATTACGTCAGTCAGCTCCACGCAGTCGACGAGTTCGTAAAAGCTATTTACGAAGAAGTAATGGCGCTGGAGGAGGATACGATCCTGGTATTCTACGGAGACCATCTTCCCACCTTGGTCAAGGATAGCGGCATCACTCTCTCGGAAATGAATGATTTCCAGACCGAATACATCATTATCCCCAATTTTGAGGTCGAGTCCGAAGCCCTTACGGACAAGGATATTTACGCATATCAGCTTTTCCCGAGAGTAATGGATATAATCGGCAACGATGAGGGCGTTATCAATATGTTCCACCGCGTTTGCAGCGAGGATGAGGACTATGCCGACAAGCTCACAAAGATCGAATACGACGTGCTCTACGGTGATAAATACGTATACGGTGACGTCAAATACGATCCTATCGACTATATGACGATGGGTAGTCGCGATATCAGCATCAAAGACGTCTATGTCGAGGGCGATTACGTCTACGTAAAGGGAGAGAATTTCACGCCGTACAGCGTCATCTTCTGTGACGAGGACGAAAGAGATACCGAGTATCTCGACTCAAACACCCTGAGAATACCCAAGAAAACTACCTTCTTCGATTTTGCCAAGATAGAGAAGGTCGAGGTCTATCAGGTCACCGTCAAGGGTGAACCGATGTCGAAAACGGAAGCATACGTTGTTTCTACAGAAAACGCAAAATAAAACAAAAGAGCTACCGGGTGTCAAATGGCACTTGGTAGCCTTTTTATGTGTATTAGATTATTTCAACCCCGCCTCAACAGCCTCGGCGTATCTTACCGCCTCCATAGCATCCGCGGCATACTTGTCCGCGTCGATCATATTGGCGTATTCCTCGGTCAGCACCGCACCGCCCACTATGACCTTGCAGAAGGGAATCTTATCGTGAAGCATAGCCACAGTTTTCTCCATTGAGGGAACAGTAGTTGTCATAAGCGCGCTGAGTCCGACGATCTCTGCCTTGTACCTCAAAGCCGCCTCGACGACGACCTCGGGAGCGACGTCGCGACCGAGATCAATGACCCTGAATCCGTAATTTTCAAGCAACAAACAAACGATATTCTTTCCAATATCGTGAATATCACCCTTGACCGTAGCCATAACGACAGTCAATCTCTCCGCACCCTCTGCCTTGCTTGCCGCAAGTGCCTCGCTGATCGGCTCGAAGGCCGCCTTTGCCGCCTCCGCGCTCATAAGAAGACCGGGCAGATAAACCGTGTGCTCCTCAAAGCCCTTGCCGACCACGTCAAGCGCAGGAATTATATGCTCCTTGACGATATCGAGAGCAGGAGTATCCCCCAGCATCGCGACCGTAAGCTCGCGCGCCTTGTCGCAACGTCCCTTTATTATAGTCTCCTTCAAGGATTCCGCGCCATTGTCAGCAGAAGAAGCAGCGGACGAAGAAACCGTCTCATTTCCTGACAAACGCGCCGCGAGAGCCACGTAATCCGAGCAATTCTCGTCAAGACCGTGAAGCGCGCGGAATGAATAATAAGCCTTCATCATCTCGGCGGAGTAGGGATTCATTATTGCCGCCGAAAGTCCGTTTTCAAGTGCGCTGACAAAGAAAGCGGAGTTGAGCACGTCGCGTGCGGGAAGACCGAACGAAACGTTTGAAACGCCAAGAACCGTGTTAGCACCAAGCTCCTCGCGAATTCTTCGCAGAGCACCGAGAGTAACGAGAGCCGCCGTCGGCTCGGCGCTGACCGTCAAGGTCAGAGTGTCAAAAATTATGTCCTTTTTGTCAATTCCGTATTCCTTTGCAACGGCGAGAATTTTTTTCGCGATCTCAAGCCTGCCGTCGACCGAGTCGGGTATGCCGTTTTCGTCAAGCGTAAGCGCCACGACCACACCTCCGTATTTTTTAACGAGAGGGAAGACCGCGCGCATAGATTCCGCCTTGCCGTTTACCGAGTTGATCATCGCCTTACCGTTGTATCGGCGCAAAGCCGCCTCCATAGCGACAGGGTCGGCAGTATCTATCTGCAACGGCAGGTTGCAGACCGCCTGAAGTGCACAAACGACTTCTTTGATCGTTTCGGACTCGTCGATTTCGGGCAGACCGACGTTAACGTCAAGAATATGAGCGCCTGCCGCCTCTTGATCAAGTCCTTCTTTGAGAATATAATCGATATCGTGATCACGAAGCGCTTGCTTGAAGCGTTTTTTGCCCGTAGGGTTGATACGCTCGCCAATAAGTATCGGCGCGTCAGCAAAGTTGAGTGCGTGAGTATAAGACGACACAAGGGTGTCGTTTTTCTTCTCACTTCTGGCAGGGATATTAGGATTCGAAATAGCGAGAGCGCGGATATAATCGGGAGTTGTACCGCAGCATCCACCACAGATTCTAACACCCTTGCCGACGAGCATAGCGACCTCTTTCGCAAACTCCTCAGGCGTAATATCATATACCGTCTTGCCGTCCTTGATCTCGGGAAGCCCCGCGTTGGGTTTGAGCAGAACGGGAACGGAGGCGTATTTCAAAAGCTCCTCGACCACGGGAGCAAGCTGACTTGGGCCAAGCGAGCAGTTGGCACCGATAGCATCCGCGCCCATGCCCTCAAGCATAGCTACCATTGCCGCAGGCGATGCACCCGTCATAAGTCTGCCGTCAGATCCGTAAGCGTTGGAAACGAAAACGGGTAGATCGCAATTTTCCTTCGCCGCGAGGAGCGCCGCCTTGGTCTCGTAGCTGTCGTTCATCGTCTCGATGAAGATAAAGTCGACACCGTATTTGACTCCAAGCTTCACCGTCTCGGCAAAAAGGGAAACGGCATCCTCAAAATCAAAGTCTCCGTAAGGCTTTAAAAGCTTGCCCGAAGGACCGATATCGAGAGCAATAAACCTTTCCTTGCCGCTATCGGACGTTTCCTTCGCGATCCTGGCGTTTTCAACAGCCGAGCGAACTATGTCCTCAAGCTCCTCGCGAGAAAATTTAAGCAGATTTGCACCAAACGTGTTGGTAGAAACCACGTTTGAACCCGAATTGTAATAATCACGGTGAATTTTCTGAATCACCTCGGGGTGAGTAAGATTCCAGCGTTCAGGTAGCTCACCAGCTGCAAGCCCGTGAGACTGCAAAAGCGTGCCCATACCCCCGTCAAGTATAAGCAGATTGTTCTTAATAAAATCAAGTATTTTCATTTCAGTTTAATAAATTCCTATTATAGCGGTTACAGATTTCGTCGGCGACATAATCAGACTGTCGTTGAGTGTAAGACCGATACGTCTGTCACAACCAAGTATAGCGAATATCTCCTTTTGTGTATCAAGCGGAAAATCGCCGTATCCGGGGCTGAACCTCGGACGAAGCCGTTTGCCCAACAAGCCTTGCTTTCGCGCCATATCGGCGCAAAAAATATCGCACAGAGCCTCTATTCTTTCAGCTCCGAGAGCCTGTAGGCAGACCGCTAACGAGGGCGAGACCTTGCCGTAGCGCATTATCAGACGGTCTATCTCTATCCCAACCGTCGCGCCGAAAAGAATTACCGACTCACAACCGTCAAGATTTTTCAAAAGATTCTTGCTTTCGGTTCGTACTGTTCCAAGTCTTATCTGTCCATCCGAGACCGACAAGGGAAGCTCGCAAAAGCAGACCTTGCCGCAAAAAGCATCCTTTGAAACCTCAATAGCGCGATCAATAAGCGCCTCGGTCTCGTTGTCAGACTCCTTGCAGCCCATATATCGAAGCACTTCGCGCCGATCGGCCTCGGGCAAAGCAAATTCCTCAAATAAAACCACGCTCATTTTCCGATTATAGCAGAGACGTTGCTCTGTATCCTCTCGGCGACCTCGGGCTTGTTCATAGAGTAAACGTGCACGTTGGTGATGCCGTTAGCGTAAAGATCTATTATCTGATCGGTGGCGTAAGCAATGCCTGCCTGCTTCATCGCCTCGGGATCAGAGCCGAACTTGTCAACGAGCGCCTTGAAGCGTTGGGGCATAAACGAGCCCGACATCTTTATCGATCGCTCTACCATATTGGCATTGGTTATCGGCATAATTCCGGGAACGATCGGGACGGTAATACCTGCCTCGCGTATCTTGTACATAAAATTATAGAAAAGATTGTTGTCAAAAAACATCTGCGTTGTAAGGAAATCACAGCCCGCGTCTACCTTTTCCTTGAGATACTTGATGTCTTCCTTCTGATTTGCGCTTTCGGGATGTATCTCGGGGTAGCAAGCTCCGCCGATGCAAAGATCCGCACCGCTTTCCTTAAGCTCACGAACAAGCTCCACCGCGTGAGAGTATGCCCATCCGCTTCGATCGGCATCAAGCATATTCGCGGGAATATCGCCGCGAAGCGCCATAATATTCTCGATGCCTACCGCCTTTATGCGCTCGATCATCTCACGAACCGTATCCTTTGTCGACGAAACGCAGGTAAGATGCGCGAGAGTCGGCACACCGTATTGCGCCTTTATGTTTTTTGCAATGTCGAGAGTATATTGACTCGTTCCGCCGCCTGCGCCGTAAGTCACGCTCATAAACGAGGGCTTGAGCGCCGCGATCTGCTCAGTTGCGACCTTCACACTCTCAAAAGCGGTCGTTGTTTTGGGAGGGAAGACCTCAAACGAGAGGTGGGGCGTGTTTTTTTCAAAAATCTTGGTCAATTTCATTATTTTTCACCTTCTTGATCGTTAAACCGTTCAAATTTCGATCGAAACAATACTTCATTCTACATTGTACCATATTTTTGAAGCTTTTTCAACGCTTTTGCGAAAAAAATATGCACCACCAAAAGTCAGACTTTGGTGGTGCATATAGTTTGGTTTTTTTATTGGGTTATCAGCCGTGACGCTTGTCGATCGCTCTGTGGATCATCTTTGCAATTTCAACTATCGGGATAATAAGAATTGCAAGTCCGAATGCGATACCGTATTCGGCAAGGTCGAGCTGAGCAAGCTCAAATGCTTTGGCAAGGAAGGGGACCTCGATTACTACTGTTGTAAGGATAAAGGAGAGGATCGCTGCGCCCCAAAGCCAGAGATTTTGCTTCTTCATTTTGAAGATAGAGCCGTGGAGGCTTCTCATATTGAAGGCGTGGCAGATCTCGCAAAGCGAGAGGGTGAGGAACGCCATGCTAGTTCCTACCTTTGCGCCATACAGATCGAGCGCTTCGCCGACAAGCCCTGCGGCGTGAGGATCGGTCGCTACCAATACGTATCTACCGATGAGGTAAGATGCAAGTGTGATAAGCGTTACGATGACGCCCTGATAGAACACCGCAACGCCAAGACCGCCTGCAAATATGCCTTCCTTGGAGTCACGGGGCTTGCGCTTCATAACGTCAGCCTCGGGCTTTTCCATACCGAGTGCAAGAGCAGGGAAACAGTCTGTAATAAGGTTTATCCAGAGCAGGTGTACGGGCTGGAATATCGTAAATCCGAGAAGAGTTGCGAAGAATATCGAAAGCACCTCGGAGAGATTGGAAGCGAGAAGGAACTGAATTGCCTTACGGATATTGTCGTAGATTCTTCTTCCTTCGCCAACCGCGGAAACGATGGTCGCAAAGTTGTCGTCTGCGAGTATCATATCCGCGACGTTCTTCGTAACGTCAGTACCCGTGATACCCATTCCAACACCGATGTCGGCGTTCTTTATAGAGGGAGCGTCGTTTACGCCGTCGCCGGTCATAGCGGTTACCATGCCTTTTTTACGCCAAGCGTTAACGATCCTCGTCTTATGCTCGGGTTGAACGCGTGCGTATACGCTGTATTTTTCAACTGCGGTCTCAAATTCCTCGTCGGAAATGTCGTCAAGCTCGGCGCCCGTAATAGCCTGAGAGGGATCTGTGATGATACCAAGCTGCATCGCAATCGCGATAGCGGTATCCTTGTGGTCGCCCGTGATCATTATAGGACGTATACCTGCGCTTCGACACTCGTCGATAGCGGGCTTTACCTCGGGACGAACGGGGTCGATCATACCAACAAGACCTACGAAGCAGAGGTCGTTCTCAACCGCCTCGCTGGTGTACTCGTCAGGCTCCTTGTCAAGATCCTTCTTTGCAGCTGCAAGAACTCGGAGCGCCTTGTCTGCCATAGCCTTGTTAGCCGCGAGAATTTCCTGACGGAGAGCATCGGTAAGCTCTACGACCTCACCGTTTACAAGAGTCTTCGTGCAACGCTTAAGGAGCTCGTCGGGAGCGCCCTTTGTGAACTGAACGATCGCGCCGTCGGCGGTCTTGTGTACGGTTGACATCATCTTTCTTCCCGAGTCGAAGGGAACCTCGCCTACACGGACGAAGATGTTTTTCTGAACGTTCTTGGAAAGCTCAAGCTTTTCTGCGTAGTTAACGAGAGCAGCCTCGGTAGGCTCACCGACTGCGGTGTTTGCTTCCTCGTCAAATTCTGCGTCAGAGCAGAGCGACATAGCGTTTGCAAGGAGCTTTTCGTTATCACCGTAGTGCTCAACGACGGTCATCTTGTTCTGCGTGAGAGTACCCGTCTTGTCGGAGCAGATTATCTGTGTGCAACCGAGAGTTTCAACCGCGGTAAGCTTACGAATGATCGCGTTCCTCTTGGACATATTCGTTACACCGATAGAGAGAACGATGGTAACGACGGTGGCAAGTCCCTCGGGGATAGCCGCAACCGCAAGAGAAATAGCTATCATAAAGGAGTTGAGTATGGGTTCAAAGCCTACTCCGTCACGAATGAGCTGAACACCGAAGATAACTACACAGATGCCTATAACGAGCCACGTAAGGATCTTGGAAAGACCTGCCAGCTTGATCTGAAGGGGAGTTTTACCTTCCTCAGCCTGTGCAAGCGCATCAGCGATCTTACCCATTTCGGTATCCATACCCGTTGCAACAACGACAGCCTTTCCGCGTCCGTAAACGACGGTGGAGCCCATAAATACCATATTTTTGCGGTCGCCGAGTGCAACGTCGCCGTTCTGACCGGGGACAAGCGTTTCGACCTTCTTGTCAACGGGAACAGACTCGCCCGTGAGGGCAGCTTCCTCTATCTTCATAGAAGCGCATTCAATAATACGGGCATCTGCGGGAACTGCATCGCCCGCTTCAAGAACTATAATATCTCCGACTACAAGGTCTTCACTCGGTATGCTTATCTGCTTACCGTCGCGAATCACCTTGCTCTGCGCCTTTGACATTGCCTGTAGAGCTTCGATAGCCTTTTCTGCCTTGCTTTCCTGAAGAACGCCCAAAATCGCGTTTATAAGCACGACGGCGAGAATGATCACAACGTCAGCAGGGAATTCGAAACCGTGCTGCAAGCCGTTGTAGATCTCAACGCCTGCGGAAATAGCCGCCGCAACGAGAAGGATGATCGTCATCGGCTCGGCGAGCTGCTTGAAGAATCTGACGATTAGTGATTCTTTCTTTGCTTCCACGAGCTTGTTCTTGCCGTTTTCAGCAAGTCGCTTTTCAGCCTCTGCCGAGGTCAGACCATCGGATGAGGCATCAAGCTCACGCAAGACAGTTTCTTTGTCTTCGCAGTAAAATTTCATTGATTTTCCTCCAATTTTTTCATTTTTAAACTAAATGAAAGCTTAAATAAAGCCTTTTTTTGTCAAAATAAGGGCTCCTTGCATAATTATACCATAAAATGATCGTAAAAGCAACAACGCTTTGCGATTTAATGTGAAAATAGTTTGTTATATAAATGTGAAAAATATTTGTCCAAGTAAAACAATTATATTCTGTATTTCTTTAATAGTATTCCCAAAATAAAAACAGAGCCCTCCGAAAAGGGCTCTGTAATTGTAAAAATTATTGCTTGTCGTATTCTTTTTGAGTGTTGCAAAGTCCGCAAGCACCGCAGTTTCCACCGCAGGAGCAGGAGGATCTGCCTTTTTTCTTATTTATTACGCCAACGACAATTATAGATATAAATGCGGCTGCAATAACGCCGATCAAAAGATATGATAACCAGGGCATCATAATTTTATCCTCCTTCAAAAGAAAAATTTATTTGTTCAATGCCTTTTTAGCAGGACGAACCAGCATATAGACCATAAATGCGAGCACGAGAACGGCTGCGATCGTGCCTATGATGTTGCCCGCACCTATAAACCAAGCGCCGAGCTGATATACGATGAGCGAGCAAGCGTAAGCGAATACGCACATATAACCGATAGCAAATGCCGTCCACTTGCCGTTGTTCATCTCTCTCTTGATAGCACCCATAGCCGCGAAGCAGGGAGCACAGAGAAGGTTAAATATCATAAACGAGAATCCAGCGAGAGCGTTGCCCGAAAGCACCGTAACGATTGCTTGCTCTGAATTGGCATACCCAAGAGAGCCAAATACACCAACGACCTCTTCCTTGGCAACGAGACCGAGAATAGTAGCCACGGCAGCCTGCCAGGTTCCAAATCCGAGAGGAGCAAAGATCCAAGCAACTGCACTTCCAATGATCTCAAGGATAGACGCACCGCCGAGTTCCTCGGTAATGTAGTGTAAGCCTCCTTCAAATGAAAGATTGTTGAGAGTCCAGATAATAATACTTGCGGCAAGGATAACCGTTCCCGCACGCTTGATAAATGACCAACCGCGATCCCAAGTAGATCGCATCACGTTGCTTGCAACGGGAGCGTGATATGCAGGTAGCTCCATAACGAACGGGGCAGGATCACCGATAAAGGGCTTCGTTTTTTTGAGTATCACGCCGGAAATAACGACGGCAGCTACACCCATAAAATACGCCGAAGTAGCAACCCAAGCGCCGCCGAGCCAGCTGTCACTGAAAAATGCACCGGCGATTAACGCAACGATAGGCATTTTTGCGCTGCAGGGCATAAAGCTTGTAGTCATAACGGTCATTTTTCTGTCGCGGTCCTGCTCGATAGTTCTCGATGCCATGATGCCGGGAACGCTACAGCCCGTGCCGACGAGCATAGGAATAAAGGATTTGCCCGAAAGACCGAACTTGCGGAAAAGGCGATCCATAATAAAGGCAACACGAGCCATATATCCGCAATCCTCGAGCAAGGAAAGAAGAATAAAGAGAACGAGAAGCTGGGGAACGAAGCCGAGAACTGCGCCAACGCCGCCTACGATGCCATCCATAATAAGCGAGTAGAGCCAGGGGAAGATAACAGGATCGCCCGCTTGATCCAAGAGCGCCATATCAAGAAGCTCAGGAATACTGACCCACGAGCCCATCCACGAGGGAAGGTCACCCGCAGCCGCGGCTTCAGAAAACGAGCCGAACAATCCGTCGTTCATAAAAACGGTGGTGAAGCTGCCGATAGATCCAATAGAAAGGAAATAGACCAAAAACATAGCCAAAGCAAAGATAGGCAGAGCAAGTATCCTGTTGGTGACGATCTTGTCTATCTTGTCCGAGGTAGAAAGTCTGCCTTCGTTTTTCTTTTTATAGCATTTTTTGATCAAACGGTCTATATAAGCGTAGCGCTCGTTGATTATTATTGCCTCTGCGTCGTCGTCAAGCTCGCGCTCGGCGGCAGCAATGTCCTTTTCAATGTGAGCAAGCATTTCCGCGGAAAGACCGAGCGACTCCACCGCCTTTTCATCTCTTTCAAAGATCTTGATCGCGTACCATCTCTGCTGTTCTTCGGGCAGGGAATGTACTGCCGCCTCCTCGATATGAGCTATCGCATGCTCAACTGCTCCCGAGAAGGTGTGCATAGGAAACGTCTTGCCACTTTCAGAAGCTTTTATAGCTTCTTCTGCCGCCACGAGAGTTCCGTCACCCTTAAGCGCAGATATTTCAACGACTCTGCAACCAAGCCCCTTACTGAGATCCTCGATATTTATCTGATCCCCTTTTTTACGGACTATATCCATCATATTTATGGCAACGACGACGGGAATGCCGAGTTCAGTGAGTTGAGTGGTCAGATAAAGATTTCTCTCAAGATTGGTTCCGTCAACAATGTTGAGAATGGCATCAGGACGCTCCCCTACCAGATAATTTCTTGCAACTACCTCCTCAAGTGTATAAGGAGAGAGGGAATATATACCGGGAAGATCGGTAACGATAATTCCGTCGTATCCTTTGAGATTGCCTTCCTTTTTCTCAACGGTAACACCGGGCCAGTTTCCAACGTATTGGTTTGCACCGGTGAGCGCGTTGAACAAGGTAGTTTTGCCGCAGTTGGGGTTGCCTGCAAGAGCGATTCTGATACTCATAACAGTAAAAATGCCTTTCTGTAAGTTTTTGCTTTTAAAGTTAGCGAACGCTAACTTTGTGCCAAAAAATATCAGGGGACAGATCCCCGGATATTTTATTCTATCTCGATCATTTCAGCATCAGCGCGACGCAATGAAAGCTCGTAGCCGCGAACGTTGATCTCAACGGGATCACCCAAGGGAGCAACCTTGCGAACGTAGATCTCGACGCCTTTTGTAATGCCCATGTCCATGATCCTGCGTCTGAGTGCACCTTCGCCGTAAATCTTGACTACCTTTACCGTTTCACCGACTCTGACTTCCTTCAAAGTTTTCATTGCCGCATTCTCCTTGATAGATCCGTATTAATAAGGGCGGGGAAGTTAAAATAGCAAATTCATTTCTTCCGCACCATTACGCAAGTTAGCATCTGCTAACCGAATTAATTATACCATAATATAGGAAAAAGTCAATAAGTTTTACAAAAAAATCAAAAAAATAGCAAAAAGCACAAAAAGAGCAAAGCTTCTTTTTGTGCTTTTTGTGTATTTATCTTAACGCATTAATCTATTGCTTGTGAAAGCATTTGACCAAACAACTGACCGAGCAGGAGCATAGACGTGGAATCGTAATGTGCATAGTCGTTGTTTTCCTCAAGAGTAGTCAGTCCATGAGCGTTGGTGTCTATATAATAGTTGAGGTGTGAATCTCTCGAGATCTGTATCTTAGAGTAATTCAGCGCCAGATAGTTGCTCCACATTCCGCTATTGGAGATAGCAGCGTCGATGAAAGCAATGCCGCGTACGGATGCGTAATCTGCGTACTTTTCACGGACGTGAGCTATCAGAGCAGTTTCAAGTTCATAGTAATTGTATGCCTGAGAAGCAAGATTGGAGTCAGACTCTCCCTGCATCCAAAGCATACCGACAATTTTGGGAGTAAGGCCCTCTTTCTCAAGGAGACCAAGACCCTTTTCGATAGTCTGATCAAGCTTGGTCAGACATTCGTTGGATTTGTTTCCTTCGGTCGTAGGATTGTAATGATCGTAAAGTGTAGCGCCGCCTGCGGCATACTTGATTATGTAGAAGGTCTCGTCGGGGTAGGTCTCGGAAAGGTAGGCTGCAAGACCAAGCTCAGGACCGAACATCGTGGGATTAACGCCCTGACCCGGCTTTACGTTAACGAACGAGGAGGACTGCTGAGCGAAGACCATCTGATAGTCCGCATTCAGACATTCGTTGTAGAAAAGTATCTTTACGTTGGGGAATCCTGCCGAATATTTCGAATATTCATCCTTACCGAGCTTCTGCTGGAGGTAATAGCTTGTGGACGTTCCCACTGCATTCGACTGACCCGAAAGAATGATCACCTTTGCAACGTTCTCGGGGTCTTTTTCGGTCACGATATCCTCGGGGGTATCATCGACCTCCTTGCGAACCTCGTGCACGATATTGAATCCTCCGTACAAGGCTCTCGACTTGGTGGGTTTTCCGTTATCATAGAATATAAAATTATAATCGGCATACTCCTCGGGCAAGGCTTTTTTGCTCCAGCTGCTACCGAGGATCAGCGATTCGGATTCATCCTCCGCTTCACTGGTAACGACTACAAGATAATCACCCTCGCCAATTTCGCCCTCCTCGAAAGTAAGGGTATAGGTCTGGAAGATAGTTCCAACCTTTTCGGAACGGATAGGCTCGGTTGCAATGGTTTCCTTGAAATCTCCTGTGAAATTATAAATACTGATAACGAAGTCAGTATCTACGTACTTGTCACCCATAACCAAGCGCAGCGCAAGCTCGGTAACGTACCCGTTGGGGACGGTAAACGACATAGCGCAAGAGGAGGATGCAGATATGGGCTTAAAGTTGGGAACGTCAGCTTTATAACTGCAGAAGCTGGCGTAATCCTCACGTATCTCGGTTTCAAAGGTTTCTTCCTCAACGGTCTCGGTAGTTTCTTCGGCGGTCGTTTCGGTCGTAGCCTCGGTGGTGTCAGCGGTAGACCCAACGGTAGTTTCGTCATTTTTGTTCTTCCGACTGTCGCATGAAACGCAAGCAAACAACGTAGCCAAGGCTAATAGCAAAGCAATAATTTTAAAAAATTTCATACTCAAAGTTCCTTTCATAAAGTATCAACCTTACAATTATATCACATAACTTCAATAAAATCAAGAAGTTTACGGAAAATAACCGAGAAAAAACAAAAATGCCGGCTATTTTAACACCGCGATTGACAAAATCAGGGTTATGTGATATAATTTATAGGATAGTAAGAAAGAGGGTGTTATTTTGAAGATATACAGCTCCGTCTTTGAACTCGTCGGCAAAACTCCGTTGCTTGAGCTGACGAATTTTGAACAAAAAATCTCATCAGCAGCGAAAATATACGCTAAGGTGGAATTTTTTAACCCGGCAGGCTCGGTCAAGGACCGTGTTGCAAGGGAAATGATCGAAAAATACGAAAAAGAAGGCAAGTTGACCAAAAACAGCACGCTTATTGAGGCGACATCGGGAAATACGGGTATCGGACTTGCCGCCCTTTGCGCCGCAAGGGGATATAAGCTCATCATCGTTATGCCCGATACAATGTCGGCAGAGCGCAGAGCACTTATGAGCGCGTACGGCGCAAGGCTCGTGCTCACGGACGGCGCACTCGGTATGCAGGGTGCGATCCAAAAGGCAGAGGAGCTTGAAAGCAGCATCGAGGGCTCAATGATCGTCGGTCAATTCACAAACCCCTCAAACCCCGAAGCACATTATAAGACCACGGGTCCTGAAATATGGCAGGATACCGACGGCAATGTAGATATTCTGATCGCTTGTGTGGGCACGGGTGGTACGATCAGCGGCACGGGAAGATTTTTAAAGGAGCAAAAACCCGATATTAAAGTTATCGGAGTTGAGCCGTCCGCTTCGCCTTATCTTAGTGAAGGTAGAGTGGGAGTACATAAAATTCAGGGCATCGGCGCAGGCTTCCTGCCCGAAACTCTTGATACGTCGGTCATTGATAGAGTAGTGACCGTTACTGATGACGAAGCCTACGAGGGCGCAAGAGACATAGCCAAGAGCGACGGCTTGCTCGTCGGCATCTCGTCTGGGGCGGCACTTGCGGCAACTTGTAAGATAGCGACAGATCCCGAAAATAAAGGAAAAAATATAGTAGTCATCCTGCCCGACACGGGAGAAAGATATCTCTCGGCGGGAGTATTTGAATAAAAAAGGAAGAAACGAAATGAGAAACGCACAGCTTGCGGATATTCTTCGTCCGCAAACAATAGACGATATAGCAGGTCAGAAGCACCTTTTCGGTGAGCGTGGCGTCATTCGCAGAATGATGAACGGCGGCAGGATCACGAATATGATCTTTTTCGGCCCTCCCGGCACGGGAAAGACCACCGCCGCATCAATAATTGCAAAGCAATCGGGAATGGACTTTCACCGCCTGAACGCCACGAGTGCATCGCTCTCCGACGTAAAGGAGGTGCTCGCAGGCTCGGCGAGTCTTTTCGGCTCAAACGGAACGCTTCTGTATATCGACGAGATCCAGTATTTCAACAGAAAGCAACAACAGTCTCTGCTCGAATATATCGAGGACGGCAGAGTAACACTTATCGCGTCAACGACCGAAAATCCGCATTTTTACATATACAACGCGATAATCTCTCGCTCGTCGCTCTTTGAGTTCAAGCCTGTCGAGGCAAGCGAGTGTGCAAAAATGCTTTATCGCGCGCTTGACTATCTCAATAACGAAAACGGGGCGCAAAAGACCGTATCCGAAAAGACAGCGGAATATATCGCCAAGGCGGCAGGCGGAGACGTGCGCCGCGCCATCGGACTCTTTGAAAACGCGTATTTTTCAGCAGAGAACGAGATAACCCCCGCCGATGCAGATCAGTTCAACTACGGAGTCGGAAACTATAACGACGACGTGCACTACGATATGCTCGGTTGTCTGCAAAAATCTATCCGCGGCTCCGATCCCGATGCGGCGGCATTTTACGTCGCGAAAATGGTAGAGCAGGGAGACATCATCTCGCTCTGCCGCAGATTGCAGGTTATCGCAAGCGAGGATATCGGACTCGCGTACCCGATCGCACCGGTCATAGTCAAGGCGTGCTGTGACTCTGCGCGCGAGCTCGGTCTGCCCGAGGCAAGAATACCGCTTGGACACGCGGCAATAATGCTCGCTACCGCCCCGAAATCCAACACCCAGCACCTCGCGGTCGACGCCGCGCTAGAGGATGTCAGAGCAGGCAAGGGATTGACCCCTCCCGTCCACCTACAAAGCCCGCTTTTCAAGGGCTATAAATACCCCCACGACTACCCGAACCGTTACGTCGAGCAGCAATACCTGCCCGATGACCTCAAAAATAAGAAATATTATTTCTACGGAGACAATAAAACCGAAAAAGCGGCAGAGGAATATTGGAAAAAGATAAAGGGTAAATAATTTTTTTCGAAGAAATCGCCCAAGCGGTGATTTGTTTTGGAGTGAAAAATGAATTTGTTTGACATTACCAAAGGATATGATTTTTATGAGGATAAGGACGTAAGAAGAGGACTAAGGCTTCGAATTGATAAAGATGTTGATCCGTTTGTTAAATCGGAATGTAAGAAATTTTGCAAATGGATGCGACAGTATTACTTTTTCCCGATAAGAGTTTCTCTGTATGTTAAATCCTCACCCTACGTCAAGGCTTCAGATGGAGAGCTTGTCAGCGCAACTTTTTTAGGTCCGTTTGACAAAATGCAAGAGCCGTATATCCGTGTATCCGCAGGAGATTATTATGAGATGTCAGGTGAGTTAGGTGTTGAATCGGCCGCTTTCACAATTCTTCGTTCAATAGCACACGAGATAGTTCATTATTATCAATGGATAAATGATTTGGAGCAATCCGTGCGCGTTGAAGAATGGCAGGCATCTTATTATTCAACCAGAATGGTTAACGGCTATATTTGGGATCGTCAAAACAAACCTCAATAAATCTGTTTGCAACCAAAACAAAAGGTTGTTCAATGCAATTTGCAAAGAACAACCTTTTTATTTTAATCAAAAATAATTATCTCAATCTGCTCCCATATTTCAGGATGCTTTTCCTTGTAAACGCTCTCGGCGTTCTTAATACTTGCCTCACTGACGCTTTTCTCAATGATAAATCCGCTATTATCGAATTGCTCCGAGAGATGCGCCGCGTAAGCAAGCAAATTGACCTTGTCGGTGCTGAATTTCTCCTTGAACGAGTCCGAAAGAGAGGTCACAGATCCGAGAAGCTCAACAACCTCGCCGTCCTTCATCGTTATCTTAAATGTAAGTCCGCCTTCCTCGTCGCACGCGAACGAGTAGCGTATAACGTCGTTTTTCTCGTTCCACTTGTACTCCTTGGTAGTTACAAAGCAGACCTTGGAGATCGAATCCTCGCGAAGCTCGGTGTACGTGTTGGCACTGAAGATCGCAAAGAGCAGAGAAGCGGTGATACAACCGACCGCCACAAGCTTGAATATCTTGTCCATCTTCGCGCCGTCGCCGTTTTTCGAGGCTATCTGCGAGAGCTTGACCTGCCAGACTATAAATATCACCTCGTAAAGCACGAATGCAACGGTCAACCCCGTCAGCGTCATAGGCAGCAACGCACATGCCACCTCGTCTCCGAATCTTATGCCGACAAAAAGCCGATTCAGCAGAGAAGATATTATTGCGTAAACCGCAACTCCGAGAACTACACAAAGCGTTCCGAGAATTCCCGAAGCACAGCCCTTGTTATTTTTTTTGTTCAAAAATATTTACCAAGCCTTTCAGATATTACAACAGGCGGTAAGCCTTACAGCCGTTAAGCTTCGCGCAAAGCGCAGCCGCGTTCTTTTCGCTCATTTCCTCGGTTATAAGCGCGACCTTGTCGCCGTAAATTGCAAAATTGGAAATAGGACCGAAGCACTTTTCCGCGATCTTTGAATCAAGCGCGCACTCGGGGCACTTGTCAAACACGAAAAATCTCTTGCAAGAGTAAGATTCGACGTCGGCAATATCCGAAGCATCTGCAATCTTGAATTCGGGAAGCTTGATCGAGCCGTCAGCGTGCGCGATCGCGTCAACGATGTCAGCACAGACCGCGCTTGCCGTGGGAAGCTTGCCTGCGCCGGGACCGTAGAACATGACCTCACCAACCATATCCGCGCCGAGCAGAATTCCGTTGAATACGCCGTTTATTCCCGAAAGAGGATTCGAGTGGGGCACAAGTCTGGGAGAGACCATAGCAAGAATCTTGCCATCCACCATCTTCGCGTGACCTATAAGCTTTATAGCGTAACCGAAGCCGTTAGCCATCTCGACGTCGGAGGTTGCAATATTAGTAATACCCTCAACGTAAATGTCATTCGGCGAGATCGACTTACCAAAGGCAAGGGCGGCTAGGATAACGATCTTTCTCGCCGCGTCAAGACCCTCAACGTCCGCCGCGGGATTTCTTTCGGCATAGCCCTTGTCCTGCGCGTCCTTGAGTACGTCGGCGAAGGCAGCGCCCTCGGTGGTCATCTTCGTGAGAATATAGTTGGTAGTACCGTTAAGAATACCGCTGATCTCGGTAATATTATTGGATGCAAGATCGTTACACATAGGGCGAATGATCGGAATACCGCCACCCACGCTCGCCTCGAAAAGATAAGCAACGCCGTGTGCCTTTGCGATCTCAAGCAGCTCCGCGCCAAAGTTAGCAACGACCTCTTTGTTGGAGGTCACTACGCTTTTTCCTGCTTCAAGACAAGCCTTGGAGAAATCGTAAGCGGGGTGTGAGCCGCCCATCATCTCTGCAACGACCGATACCTCGGGATCGTTCAGAATTATATTGAAGTCGTGAATAACAAGGCTCTCAAAGGGATTTCCGGGGAATTCTCTCAGATCGAGAATATATTTGATATTGATCTCCTTGTCAAGCTTCTTTTCGATTATGCTTTTGTTTTGTGTCAGGACCTCGGCGACGCCCGATCCGACGACACCAAAGCCGAGAATTGCTACGTTAACCATGATTTTACCATTCCTTGATCTGTTTGCGAAGAAACAAAATAATATACAAAAGACAGTATACCATATTTTTTGAAAAAATGCAACAGTTACTCTTGAAAAAAATACAAAAGTGTGGTAAAATATATAAGTCACATAATTTTCGGAGGAAAAAGAACAGAATGGGCGCGCGCATCAGAGATAAAAGAAACGTAAAGATATTTGTGCTTTACCTTATGCAGAATATAAATTACCCCCTTGACTACGTCACACTCAACGACATCGTTATGCAAAACGACTACGTTATGTATCTTGATTTTGCCGAGTCGTTCCACGAGATGCTCGATGCAGAGCTCGTCAACGAGGCGTGCAGGAACGAGGCGGGAGACCCGATGTATACCGTAACCGATAAGGGAAGAATTGTGGCGACCGAGCTTCATAGTGAGATCCTTTCGTCGCTCCTTGATAAGAGCCTTGAGTGTGCTCTGCGCTACCTCGACTTCAAGAAGAGAAATATCAAGGTCTCAAGCAGGGTGGAGAAACGAGACGACGGCAGATATAACGTCGTTTGCATAATCAAGGAAAACGGAGTCACGATAATGCAGAACAGCACGGTCGTCGACACCGCCAACCGCGCTCAACGAATGGAGGATAACTTCCGCGATCATCCCGAGGTGGTATATAAGGGAGTTATGGCTCTGTTGTCGGGCAATATTAACTTTATATTTAATTGACATTATGCACAAAAAGCGCCTCGATCGGAGGCGCTTTTTTGTTAATCGATGATAATTTTACAAGGTTTTCAAAGTAATATTTAACAAACTTTTTTTAAAAAATTGTGCAAAAGGTACATTTATTTTTTTGTATGTGCTTTTTCTGCACAAAAGAGCGAAGACCTTTTTGTGCAAAATTGACCATAGGTAAACGAATTGTGTCAAATTGTACAAATCCTTGACGAAAAAAAACTGTTGACCTAAATCTCCGTTAATGTTATAATTAATACAATGTATAGGCTTTTTTATTTGATTTGAAGAGGGAAAATGAACAAAAACAGTCAGGACAGCCTTTTTGAGAACGCAGATACGCTTATCGAACTGATAACACATGCAAGAGAGGGAAGTCAGGATGCCTTCGTTGAATTGAAACGAAGATACACCCCCCTTATCGAGAGCCAGATCGCAAAGCACACTTTGGCGGATATGTCGGCACAGGACGTAGAGGATCTGCGCGGGGAAGCAACGTCTATTTTCGGAAATGCAGTCTGCAATTACGATTGCACTGCGGAAGTAGAATTCGGGCTTTATGCGAAGATCTGTATAGGCAACGGCCTTGTTTCCTTCGTCCGTTCCTATTTGAGAAGAAAAAAGAAGACCGTAATTCCTCTTGAGCTTGCCGAAGGCTCCGCAGCAGAGGGTAGCGACCCATTGCAATCGCTTGTAGACAAGGAAAACGCCCAAGAGCTTATGCGAACCATAAAAAAGAGCCTTTCGGACTATGAAAACCGCGTATGGTGGCTCTACGTTTCGGGAATGTCGGCATCAGAGATCGCCTTGGCAATCGGAGAAGCAGATCCGAGATCGGTATCGAACGCGATATACCGCATCAGAAGAAAGCTGCGCTCAAAGCTCTCCGATCAGAACAATTTTGAATAAATTCTCAAAGAGAGTTTATTATATATTTTCCCCTCACTGTAAAAGCGGAGTGACGGGAAACTTACAAATCAAAGTGAGGTAAAATGACAATGTGCGAAAACGAAGTAAAAGTTGAAGGTATGGAAGAGGTTGCCGAGGTAGTATACGAGGACATCACCCTTACCTGCAGAGATTGCGGTCAGGAGTTCGTATTCACCGCAGGTGAACAGGCTTTCTATGCTGAAAAGGGCTTTAAGAACCAGCCCAAGTGCTGCAAGGCTTGCCGCGACAAGAAAAAGAATGCCGAAAGAGGCGAGCGTCAGTACTTCATCGCTACTTGCAGCGAGTGCGGCGGCGAGGCAAAGCTTACTTTCCAGCCTTCCAGCGACAGACCCGTTTACTGCAGTAAGTGCTTCGAAGCAAGACGCTCTGCTCAGTAAAACTGTAATAAAGACACGGTAAACAAGTTGCGCTTTTAACTTCAGTTTATACTCGTCAATTTAATTATAGTTACAAAATCCCCGTAAGTGTAAGGCTTACGGGGATTTTGTTATTGGATCGGTCGAAATTTTCTGTCGTAGCGTTTCTCGCTGAGCAGAGAAGCATACAAAAACTCGCCCTCGTCAGTTCCTATAGTCCGTGTTAAAATCAGAAGACCAACGTACAAGACAAGAGTAAGCAAAATGCCGAAAACAAGCTCAAATATGCCACTAAAATTCCAAGGCAGAGCAATAAGCATCAGCTTTGTGGCGTTAGTTGCCCCGACTATGCAGATTATCGGCATAGCTACCTGATGGATCACTCGCGGCTTGATCCTGCTTACAGAGATCATTTTCCCGAGGCTGAGCGACGTGTTGAGTATCTCGGTCGCGTATATCGAGATCACGTAGCCCCATATACCGATCATCGGAATCAGAGTGAGAGCAAAAATGCAGGCGGTCAGAGTGTCGGCAATGTTGACGTTCATCGAATAGACCTGATGTCCCGTGCCTTTGAGTATCGCATCGACCGCGCCGTCAATGTACATAACGGGAATAAGCGGTGCAAGCACGCGAATGTAAAGCGCGGTTTCCTCGTTGTGATATATCAGCATACCGAGCTCATTGGAGAAAAACAGCATAATTCCCGCCACACCAACCGAAAAGATCAACGATAGCGTCAAAGCGCGATAGGAAACACGTTTCAATCTTTCATTGTTATTCTGCACACAGCATTCACTGATCTCGGGAATAAGAAGACCTGCAAATGCCGAAACGAAAGCCGAGGGAAAGAGAACGACGGGCAGAGCCATTCCGTGAAGCGCACCGTATGAGGAGAGCGCCGCCGCCCAGCTTTGTCCGCTTGCCTTAAGCCCTTTCGGAATAAGCGCGTGCTGAAACATACTGAGAGCCGACCGAATACATGCGCTGAAGGTCACGGGCAGAGTTATTCCCAAAAGCTTTTTGGTCAATCCGCCGCCCTCAACACTCGCGCTCGGTGAAGCCTTGCCGAGATTTTTAAGATCAATTCGGTAAAGCACGTAGGTTATTGCCAACGAGATAAATTCCGCAAGCGTACCGCCGAGCACGAGCGCAATGCATGCCTCCTCCGTGCCCTTGTCGACAAGGAGAGCGAGCAGCCCCACCGTTATCGCGATCTTGCAAAGCTGAACGACTATCTGAAACGCGGCGTTGACCCTGACCCTGCGTACCGCAGTAAAATAACCCGAAAGACAGGAGCAGATAGCAACAGGCAAAAGCGAAAACGACAATATCCTCAGCGGAGTCACAGCGCGAGCATCGCCAAGCAGTAAATCGGCTATCAAGGGAGCCCCGAAAAAGAGCAAAAGCGTCGCGATAGCTCCCGTGACGGTGCAGCAGATAAGCGCGCGCCGCGCCGACCGCCTCGCAAGCATAGAATCACCAAGACCGAGAGCGTCGGAAATCAACCTCGTCGTTCCGAGATTTATCCCCGCCGCCGCAAGAGTTATTGAAAAGCCGTAAACGCTTCCAAGCAGGGAATAAAGGCCCATCGCCTCGCTTCCCGCGCGATTTGAAACGTAAACGTTGAATATTACCGCAACACCGCGCATAATAAGCGCTGTCAGAGTCAAAGAAATAGCGTTAAGAAAAAATTTTCGTGTTTTTGAAGCCATCAGGCAAGCGCCTCCCAGGATTAGCTTGTACTGTTCTATAACTATGAATAACACAAAGCTTTTATGCCGCAACGAAGTCAAAAAAGGCTTTTGCCCGAGAGCAAAAGCCTTTTCATTAAAAATTATTCACTTCTAAGCGCCACAACGGGATCCTTCTTTGCCGCCGAGCGAGAGGGAATTATACCCGCGATAAGCGTCAGCACCATGCTGATCACCACGAGTATCAAAGCGCCCTGCCAAGGCAAAATAGCGCGGATGTTGTCAAGTCCCGTGAAGTACTGAACGATAGCCGATATCGGAATACAAAGCAGAACCGTTGACAATATTCCGATAGCACCCGCCGCGAGACCGATAATAAGCGTCTCCGCGTTGAACACTCTCGAAACGTCCTTCTTGGAAGCACCGATAGCACGGAGAATACCGATCTCCTTGGTTCGCTCAAGAACCGAAATGTTCGTAATAATACCGATCATTATCGAAGAAACAACGAGCGAGATCGAAACGAACGCGATAAGCACGTAAGAGATCGCATTGATAATAATGGTAACCGAAGACATAAGAGATCCGACAAGATCGGTGTACTGAAGCTCGTCGGGAGCCTTTCCTTCGGGCTTTACTCCGTGCTCCTTCTCATATTCTTCAACGTATTTCTCGTTTACATCAGCGTTATAGTCGCTGATGAACTTTTCAATAGCCTCTTTCGACTCAAAATCCTTTGCATAGAAGTTGATAGACGCGGGAGAAGCCTTCTTGGCATCGTCAAGCGTATCGAGCACGCTGTCGTATGTCGCGTCGATCTGAGGAGCCATACCGTAGAGGGTCTCTTCGAGCTGAATGAACGCGGGATCGTCCTCAGTAAGAGTAGAGAGCAGAGTGACGAATATCTCCTCGTTGACCGTCATCGTCTTGATGGTTTCGGTCAACTTTTCATATATCACACCCATAGCCTCCTCTCCTGCCATTTGGATAAGACCGGGGATCGGAAAAGGCATCTGCTCACTTTGAGGAATACCCATAAACGCACCGAGCACTTGAGTCTGTACGTCAAGAACGGGAAGAAGCTTGACGAAGTTTTTAGCTGTGATATCAATACCGTCGGTGGTTTGAGAAAGCATCAAGCACAAGCCATCGATAGTATCCTTGTTAGCGGGATTAGCCTGCGCCGCACCGAGCACCGCGCTGAATATCTGCGCCTGATTTTCCGCAGGAAGCAGCATAAACATACCGATGAAGGACTGTGTATCGGTAACCTGTATTCTATCGGAGAAATCGGGGTTGTTGAGTATCTGCTGGGTCATATAAGCGTAGAACATATCCATAGTCGCATCGTCGATCTTATTGACAAGCTCGTGGATCGTCTCGGGGGTATATTTGGTTCGCTCAAAGGGAAGACCCGTCAATACGTTGATATTGGGAGTTCCCTTTTGCTGATTTATGACCTTGCTCGTCTCATTTTTCTTAAGAATATAGTCGGTAAGATCCTTGGTGTAGCCCACCGCACCCGATATAGAGGTGGCAGCAGCGCTTTCTTTGGGACGGATGATACCCGATATCTTTATCTCAACACCGTTTTCGGTAACGAATTTTTCCTGATCGAACGAAAATCCTTCTCTCAGGTCATTCCAAACGGGATATTCCACACCGTCAACCGTGTAGACCTTGCCACTCACATCGAAAAAATCCGACGTCGTGAGCAGCTTAAAGCTCATATTGAGAATATCCTCGTAGGTGTAAGGCGGAAGCTCCTCGGGCTTGTACTGACCTTGCATAAGATCTTCCATTTCCTTGTCGATCTCGTTGGGGTCGAGGATTCCGAGCATATAAAGCGTCATCTTGCTTATCTGGTTGTTGGAATTGACCACGAGCACTACCTCGTTGTATTCCTCGGGCCAGTTACCCGCGATAACGTCGTATTGCTGATTGAGAAGGGTCTGGTTGTCTATCATTTCGGAGAAGACGTTCATTCCCATACCGCCGCCCATTTCCATAAGCTCGGTCATACCCGAGAACGCGTCACCCATGTGCTCGAATACGGTCTCCATACCAACCTTGTGCTTTCCGTCGCTGCTAAAGACCTGAAGCTGATAGTCGTACGTGTACTGAATATCGCTGACAAAGTCCTTGATATCATCGTAATTTTCATCAATATGAGCCTTGAACGCTTCAAGATTGTTCTCGACCGTGCTTGTCATAGCCGACATCATCGTGCCGAGCGAGTCATCAACGTAGATCTTGCCCGAATCTCTGTAATCCTCCGTATTGGAAACGCTGGTCATAGCAGAAAGCATCGCGGACATATCCTGAGTCTGCTTCTGAATGGTGAGAGGATAGGTCGAGAGAGTGTCCTCCTGGACTTGAGCAATAAACGCGTTGATTCCCGTCGAGAGAGCAAGGATCAGCGCAATACCGATGATACCGATACTGCCTGCAAAGCTCGTCATGATAGTACGGCCTTTTTTGGTTGCGAGATTGTTCAGAGAAAGCGAAAGAGCAGTGAAGAAGGACATCGAGGTCTGTTTTTTCTTGCCCTTGCTGTTTTTCTTGATCTCTCTTGCTTTTTTGGTAAGTCCAACGTCCTCGGCAGCCATATCGGAAGCGACCGAAGCGTAGGGATCGGAGTCGTCGGTAACAAGACCGTCAAGCACCTTGATTATTCTTGAAGAATAAGTCTCTGCAAGCTCGGGATTGTGCGTGACCATAACTATCAGCTTATCCTTGGAGATGTCCTTGAGTATCTCCATGATCTGAACGCTGGTCGTGGTATCAAGTGCTCCCGTGGGCTCGTCGGCGAGCAAAATATCGGGATCGTTAACGAGAGCACGCGCGATAGCAACTCTCTGCATCTGACCGCCCGACATCTGTGAGGGACGCTTTTTGAGCTGATCTCCAAGTCCCACCTTTTCAAGAGCCTCAATAGCTCTGCGGCGACGTTCTGCCTTGGAAACACCCGAAAGCGTGAGCGCAAGCTCAACGTTTGCAAGAACTGACTGATGGGGAATAAGATTGTAGCTTTGGAAAACGAATCCTACAGAGTGATTTCTGTAAGTATCCCAATCTCTGTCCTTAAAATCCTTTGTCGATCTTCCGTTGATGATAAGATCGCCGTCAGTATATCTGTCAAGACCGCCTATGATATTAAGCAGCGTAGTTTTTCCGCAGCCCGAGGGACCGAGAATGGAAACGAATTCATTCTCACGAAATTCAATATCGATGCCCTTGAGCGCCTTTACCGTTGAATCACCCGAAACGTAGTCCTTTGTGATCCCTTTTAATTTCAGCATTGGCAAACCTCCTATGATAAGTTCACATAAAAATACATCTTGTATTCTAACACAATAATGTTAAGTAATTGTTAATGTTATGCTTTCAAGTAGCCGATTTGTATGATTTTTTAAAGATTTTTTCGTGATTATTTCGTGTAAACGCAAAGAAATTGCAATTTTCGCTTTGCCTCTTGCAATTAAAGACAAAAGATGATATAATTATGAGGATAAACAAGATATGGGAGCAATCAATGAAACTCGTTTTAAAATATCTGAAAAAATATAAGCTCGAGTGCGTTATGGCACCGCTTTTCAAACTGCTTGAGGCGTGCTTTGACCTTTTCGTGCCTATCGTCGTAAAGATGATAATGGACGTGGGAATTAAAAATAACGATACGAGCTACATAGTGTCGGGATGCCTCGTGCTCGTCGCGCTCGGAGTTATAGGCCTTACCTGCACGATAATCGCGCAATATTTCGCGGCAAAGGCGGCGGTCGGCACTTCTACGGGTCTTCGCCACGACCTTTTTGCACACATACAAGGACTTTCTTATTCCAATTCGGACAAGATCGGACGCTCCTCGCTGATAACGAGAATGACGAGCGACGTAAATCAGGTCCAATCGGGAGTCAATATGGCTCTGCGTTTGTTTTTGCGTTCTCCCATAATCGTTTTCGGCGCAATGATAATGGCATTTATCATCGATAAGAGCAATAGGGTCGCGCCGATATTTGCAATAGTTATTCCTGCTTTGGCTGTCGTAGTATTCAGTATAATCCTTGCAGGCATACCGCTTTATAAAAAGGTTCAGAGCAGACTCGACAGAGTAACCTCGCTCACAAGAGAAAATCTCGGCGGTGTCCGCGTTATCCGAGCCTTCAACAAAGAGGAGAGCGAGAAAAAGGCATTCAGCGAGGCCAATCACGAGCACACCGACGTTCAGAATTTCGTTGGCAAGATCACCGCGCTGATGAACCCGATGACCTACGTTATCATAAACCTCGGAGTCGTTGCCGTTGTGTATCTTTCGTCGGCAGAGATAAATTCGGGCAATATGAGTCAGGGCGACCTCTTTGCAATGTATAACTATATGTCGCAAATACTCGTCGAGCTCGTAAAGCTTGCGAATACTATAGTTCTGATGACCAAGGCGACCGCCTGTGCACACAGAATAGAGTCTGTGCTCGAAACTCCCGTTGGTATGACCGTAGAGCAAAGCAACTCCAAAGAGAATTTCGATGCCTCTGTTGCGGTCGAATTCAGAAACGTCGCCCTCAATTACAGCGGCGAGGGAGAAAACACTCTTGAAAACATCAGCTTTACTGTAAAGCGCGGCGAGACCGTCGGTATCATCGGCGGCACGGGCTCTGGCAAGACCTCGCTTGTCAATATGATCCCACGCTTTTACGACGCGAGCGAGGGAGAAGTCCTCATATTTGGCAAAAACGTCAAGGAATACGAGCTTGAAGCTCTGCGAGAAAGCGTTTCGGTAGTTCCGCAGAAGGCGGTTCTGTTCGAGGGCACTGTCCGTTCAAATCTCTTGTGGGGAAATGAAAATGCAGATGAAGATGAGCTCAACTACGCGCTCAAAGTTGCCCAAGCGGCAGACTTCGTTGCAGAAAAGGACGGAGGGCTTGACGCAGAGGTCGCGCAGTTTGGCAGAAACTTCTCGGGTGGTCAGCGCCAAAGACTCACGATCGCCCGCGCGATAGTCAAAAATGCGCCTATCCTCATCTTCGACGATAGTGCCTCCGCGCTCGACTTTGCGACCGAGGCAAGATTGCGCCACGCTCTTAAAGAGCTTAAAAACGATCCTACGGTCTTCATCATCTCTCAAAGAACCTCGTCTATAAGCCACGCAGATAAGATAATCGTGCTCGACGACGGCGCAATGGTCGGTATCGGAAAGCACGAGGAACTTCTTGCCACCTGCTCGGTGTATAAGGAGATTTACGAGTCGCAGTTCAAGGGAGGTGACGAATGATGATCAAAAAGAAAAAAACCTCCGCAAACAACAAAAAAGCGGCAATGCCGCAGGGCGCTACTTATGCACAAACGGGCAAAAAGGTGCTCAAATATCTGAAAAAGTACAGAGTGCTGTTTTCCATATCTCTGATACTTGCAATAGCAATAGTTGCGCTCACGCTTTACATCCCCGTTCTTGTCGGAGAGGCAATAGACCTCGCGATCGGCAAAAACAACGTGGATTTCAAAGGAATATATAATATTCTTCTGAAAATTGGCATCGTAGCGGCGATCACCGCGCTCCTTCAATGGCTCATGAACGTCTGCAACAACCGAATAACCTTCGGTATCGTTCGCAGACTCCGCAGAGACGCCTTCAACAAGATACAGGAGCTGCCGTTGTCTTATATTGACAGTCACCCCGTAGGAGATACGGTCAGCCGAGTCATATCCGACGCAGATCAGTTCTCGGACGGCTTACTTATGGGCTTTTCGCAGCTATTCACGGGTGTTTTGACGATCATCGGCACGATAGCCTTTATGGTGTCGATAAATCTCAGCATAACGCTCGTCGTTATCCTTGTAACTCCATTGTCGCTTTTCGTTGCGGCATTTATCGCTAAAAACACCCATTCCTTGTTTGCACAGCAATCAAAGACTAGAGCAGAGCAGACCGCCTTTATCGACGAAATGATAGGTGAGCAAAAGGTTGTTGCGGCATTCTCTCACGAGGACGAAGCGATAGAGCAGTTTGACGAGATAAACGGCAGACTTGCAAAATGCTCGCTTAAGGCAGTCTTTTATTCATCATTGACCAACCCCTGTACAAGATTCGTCAATAACCTTGTCTACGCGGGTGTTGCACTCGTCGGTGCGCTTATCTGCGTGTCGGGAAAGGGAGACTTTATAACGGGACTTCCGCTTACCGTGGGAGCTCTCACGAGCCTGCTCAGCTACGCAAATCAGTATACCAAGCCCTTTAACGAGATATCGGGAGTAGTTACCGAGCTTCAGAATGCGATCGTTTGCGCCGCAAGAGTTTTTGAGCTCATAGACGCCGAGCCGCAGATGCCCGATGCAGAAAATGCCTATGATCTTAAAGCAAACGAGGTCGACGGACGCGTACGTATCGAAAACGTCGAGTTCTCATATACCCCCGAGCGTGAACTTATAAAAGACTTTAACCTTTCGATCGAAAACGGTCAGCGCGTTGCGATAGTTGGACCTACCGGCTGCGGAAAGACGACCGTGATCAATCTGCTGATGCGCTTTTATGACGTCGACAGCGGCAAAATAGAGGTCAGTGGACACGATATCCGTGATCTTACGCGCTCGTCCTTGCGCCGATCCTACGGAATGGTGCTTCAGGACACCTGGCTGAAAACGGGAACGATACGCGAAAATATCGCTATGGGTAAGCCCGACGCTACCGATGAGGAGATAAAAGCCGCCGCCAAAGAAGCGCACGCGCATAGCTTTATCCGTCAGTTGCCCAAGGGATACGACACCGTTATCGGAGAGGACGGAGGAGCACTTTCGCAGGGACAAAAGCAGCTGCTTTGTATCGCGCGAGTTTTGCTTTGCCTGCCGCCCATGCTTATTCTCGATGAAGCGACCTCCTCCATCGACACCCGAACCGAAATGAAGATCCAGGATGCCTTCGCAAAGATGATGAAGGGAAGGACCTCATTCGTCGTCGCCCACCGTCTGTCGACCATCAAAGAAGCGGATGTCATTCTCGTTATGAATAACGGAAAGATAGTAGAGAAGGGCAACCATGCAGAGCTTCTTAAAAACGAAGGATTTTACGCAGATCTTTGGAACAGTCAGTTTGAAAATTAATACCAACATAAAAATGGCATAACGCCTTGTGCGTTATGCCATTTTTATGTTATTGCTCGTCTTGTGAAAAAATATCCAACTGCTGTGAATCCTTGTTAGGAGCGACCTTCGGTCTTATACCAAGATGCTCGTAAGCAAGTCTTGTAACACAGCGTCCGCGAGGTGTGCGGCTGAGGTAACCTATTTGCATAAGATAAGGCTCGTAAACGTCCTCAAGAGTGACTGCCTCCTCGCCGATAGTTGCGGCGAGAGTGTCAAGTCCAACGGGACCACCGTCGTAGAATTTTATGATCGCTTCAAGCATTCTCTTGTCGGTGCTGTCAAGACCGAGCTCGTCGATCTCGAGCTTGTCGAGAGCAAATTGCGCGATCTCATTGTCGATCTCGCTCTTGCCCTTTACCTGTGCAAAATCGCGTACTCTTTTAAGTAATCTGTTAGCAATACGGGGAGTGCCGCGCGAGCGCGATGCGATCTCGTAAGCACCTTGCTCGGTAATGTCTATTCCCAGGATACCTGCGCTTCGGGTAACGATAGTAGCCAGCTGCTCGGGAGTATAAAGATCAAGCTTGAGCACTACTCCAAAGCGATCGCGAAGGGGAGTGGTAAGCTGACCCGCGCGGGTAGTCGCGCCGATAAGCGTGAACTTGGGCAGATCTATGCGGATACTTCTTGCCGAAGGACCCTTACCGATAATAATATCAAGCGCAAAGTCCTCCATAGCAGGATAAAGTATCTCCTCAACCTGACGCGAAAGACGGTGTATCTCGTCTATAAATAGAACGTCACCTTCGTTAAGATTAGTAAGGAGTGCCGCAAGATCACCCTGCTTTTCAATCGCAGGACCCGAGGTAACTCGGATATTCACACCCATTTCTGCCGCGATAATGTTGGAAAGCGTGGTCTTACCAAGTCCGGGAGGGCCGTATAATAACACGTGATCAAGAGATTCTCCGCGCAGCTTTGCCGCGTCAATATATACCTTAAGATTTTCCTTGACCTTGTCCTGACCGATATAATCGTCAAGAGTTTTGGGGCGCAGGGAAACGTCAACGTCCGCGTCCTCGGCGGAAAAGGAGGTAGAAACTATTCGGTTTTCAAAATCAAATTCTTCTTCGTGCATCAGAAAGCTCCTTTCGTGGAGAATTATTTCATAAGCAGCTTAAGAGCCTTTTTGATGATCTCCTCAAGCTCGAGAGTCTGCGTATCAATGCTTTTGAGGACGTTGAGTGCCTCGCTTCTCGAGTAACCGAGAACGAGCAGTGCGTCCTGCGCCTCTGCAAGCTTGCCCGAATTGGTCTTAATGGGAGATACGCTCTCTATACTCGAGTTCGCAACTTCGTTAAGATCGGTCTCCTTAAGGAGCTTGTCCTTGAGCTCGAGAATAATTCTCGCCGCCGTTTTAGGACCGATGCCGTTTGCCTTGGAGATGGTTTTTCTGTCCTCGGTGCATACCGCAAGAGCAAACTTTTCGGGGGTAAGCAGAGAAAGAATGGATATAGCCGCCTTAGGACCTACACCCGATACCGACAAAAGCATTTTGAAGGAGGAGAGCTCGGTCTCACTTGCAAAACCGAAGAGCTCGATACCGTCCTCGCGCACCGCCATATAGGTGAAAAGCTTTGCTACAGGAGCGTCGACCGTATGGCGCGGGGGGAGAGAATTATAAGTGTTTTCGCTGATAGTCAGCTTGTAGCCGACCCCACCCGCGTCAATGACCGCGGTAGTGGGGGTAGCGTAAGCAAGCTTGCCCGAGATATAGTAAAACATAGATATTTCCTTAATTTGAAATGTTATTGGCCATTCTTATTTTTCTTTGTGGGAAGTCTTTGGTTCAATAGCCTTGTTGTTTTTCGTTCCAACGCTTTGAGTATCATCAACTACGAAAATCGCTTTTACGAGCTTGAGCTTTTTGAGTCTCTTCTCAAACACGATAATAAGCACGAATCCTGCGATTCCAACGAGTGTCAGTGTGATACCGAATACGAAGGCTTTAGAACGGTAAACGAATCTTACGGTGTGATCACCTGCGTCATCGACTCTGAATGCAATGAGTGAATCAAGAACCTCAAAGGTCTCAACCTTCTCGCCGTCAACGTACACCTGCCAGCCTTCGTCGTAAGGAATGGTGGTCATAACCATTTGATCATCGTTTGCCGTCTTTATAGTTCCGCGGATATCGTCATCCTTGTAATCGTCGTTAATGACAAGCTGATTTTCCTGAATACGTCCGAATACGTCGGCAAGTACCTCGGTATCAATATAGTAGATAAAGGAATCGTCAAGCTTTGTATAGAAGTCTTTGTTCGTACCGTTGGGAGTAACTGTGAGGCGGTACTCGGTTCCGTCGATCGCACCAAGCTCCACTATTCTGTCGTTACATTTGTCAAGAGAAGTCGTATTATCCATAATGGGAGAAGTAGAGGAGGATATCTTGATGGCACGAGAATAGTAAGCGGGGAAGTAGAGATAAAGCAACGTATCCTCGGGGACGGTATAGGAATAAGTTACGGTAGGCTTATCACCGGTTGCGGTGTATTTGTTATGCTTGGAGCTTACCGAGGCGGTACAGCCCGAGGTAACGGGTTCGCCGTTCTGGACGGCAGCCTTGAATACCTCGACGTCTTCGCCAAGGATCGCACTGAGAATAGCATTGACTCTCGTAAAGGGAGAGGTATATCCTTCGGGATTATTAAGCTCCTCGTATTTTTCATTCTTTTCGGAAAGATAGGAGTTTTCTTCCTTCATATTCACTTCGAGGATGGCATCGGTTGTTGCGAAGGCGAGCGAAAGAGCGTAAGGATTGTAGTAAACGTAAAAGTCGTTAGCAGAATAAAATTTGGACTGACCGCCCGTGTATTTAGTTCCCGCCGTCGTAGACTCTATGAGCTCATCTACCGTAATTCCAAGATGCTCGGCGTAATCTTCACCCGAGAACAACGGCTCACCGTAAACAGACGAGTAATTTCTGTCGGAGATTATATACTTAATGCCGAGAAGCGAATCTGTGACGGCAGTTCCTCCCTGATACTTTGACAAATTGGATTTTGAATAATATCCAAGCAAATGCAAGAAATCGATCGTACTCTTGTTAAGAGTGGAGGAGGAGTTGGAAAGGCCCTTAAGACCGAGAAGCATATTGTCGTTTGTCTTTCTGTAATAGGTCTTTTCGCATCGATAGAAGGAATCGTCGTATTCCTTGATCACGTCTACGATAGGATTCATCATTTCGCTGAAATCGTTGTATGACGAATGCGTTGAGTAACTTACGTCGCTGTCGAAATCGTTGATGTTTGAAAGACCGCTGAAGAAGAGCTCTCCGCAAACCACGCAAAGAAGCACTGCTGCGACAAGATCCTTATTTTTAACTTTTGCCATCAATGCAATAAGCGAAACGTAGGCAACGAGGCATACTATCGTCAGCGTTACCGTGGCAAACGGGTGAATAGAGAATTTTCCGTCCTTAGGACCGTATGCCAAGGCTTCAAGCTTTTTAATGAACTGTTCTTCGGAATTCTGCAAAATGATCAAATACATGAATATGACCGTTGCCACAGCCGCCACGCTGCTTGCGTGTATCGATTTGATCTGTTCAAACGCCCTGAAGGCGAGGAAGATAAGGAAGAAGCAGAACATAAAGCTGAATCTCGCGTTGAGCCACTGTGGCTTCTGGAAGCCGTGCCAGACGAGATCAAGCGTGGATACTGCAAAGCTAAATACGAAAATAAGAAGAAGCACGCCGCTTGCTATCTTCTCGCGAGCAGTAAACTTTCTGGAGCAGAAGAACAACGGAGCAAGAAGGACCGTAAGCAGACCGCAGTAAACGAAGGGAAGACCGTCGATTCTTACGGTATCGTAAGAAGAGGGTAGGAGCTTAAACAAAAGATCGTAGAAATCAAATTTGAACTTTATATCCCAAGAAGGATCGGTAAATTCATTCTTACCGAACTGGAGAGAATAATAAGCGCCCAAAACGATCACCGCGGCAATAGCTATCGCAACTGCCGAGAAAAATCCTACTCGCACGATAGACTTAAAGAAATGGTTCTTCTCGTTGCAGGGATTGTTGACGTTATTATCCTTGTAAGCAAGCATATAGAAGAAGTAGTATAGGAGCACGAATATACAAACCATATATCCGATATAGAAGTTACTTGCAAGGGTAAGTGCGAGGAAAATAACGAAGACCTTGTATTTGCCGTGTTTTATAAGTTCTTCAAGACCGTAAGTTACCAAGGGCAACCACATAACCGCATCTATCCACATCGTATTGTTCTGATGTACTACGCAGTATGCACACAAAGCGTACATAATAGCAAAGGTGACGACCGCAAGCTTGTTCTTATTGACGGAGTGCTTGTGCAGATAGAACGCCATCGTTCCGCCGCAGATAGCCGCCTTGATCATAAACATTACGAGCAGGAATTCCTGGGTTTTGTCGGCGGGGAAAAGCAGAATAAGATATGACAAGGGGCTGGCTATATAGTACGCGTATATTCCAAGGAATTCACCGCCAAGCTGACGCGACCACGAGTATAGCAGGCTTCCGCCGTTGAGAACGGTATTTCTCAGCTCTTCGAAGAAATAAACGTACTGACCGTTGAGGTCGAGGACTAAAACGGTCTCATTTCCAAAGGGATAAAGACCTCTGGCGAGATATATGAGGAAGAATATGACTGCGGGGATGATAGCAGCCAAAGAAATATATCCGTATTCTTTTTTTATCGAGGCAAGCTTTTGCATAAAGGTCAGCTTTTCTCCCGTCAGCGTGGCGCCTTCGGAAAGAAGGACGGGGGACTGATCTTTTGAGTTGAGTTGCTTTTTTTTCATTTGGGGATCCTTTCTTTATCTTGGAATTCAAAGATCTTTGTTCAGAAACTTTTTGATGGATTTTTCAAGCTTTATACGGTCAAGCGTTAGGTCTCGTCCGCAATTTTGGCAAACTATCCTGACGTCGCTACCAACACGGAGGACTTTGAAGATGCGTTCGCCGCAAGGGTGTGGTTTTTTCAATTCGAGCATATCGCCGACTTCGATTTTAACAATTTGCATACACGGTTACCTTAAAAGTTCAAATTTTACACCAAATAACATTATACCATACAAGTGAGGGAATGTAAACCGAAATTATTAAAATTTTCCATTCATTCATAATTTTTAATAAAAAGGGTTTGACACACAAGTAGATATGTGATATAATAATATGAATTATGATAATGGGTTAGTGTTGCCTTTGGACGCTTTCGCGCGAAAAACGGCAGCTGCTCAAAGGAACGGAGAAGCTATGATAATACTTGGAATTGACCCGGGATACGCGATAGTAGGTTGGGGAGTAATCGAATATTCGGGATCGAAGTTCAGAACGCTCGGATACGGCTCGATACAGACCCCCGCAGGAATGCCAATGATAGAGAGACTTGAGCGCATCCATATCGGTATGAACGAAATAATAGATAAGTACAAGCCCGAGCAAATGGCAGTCGAGGAGCTTTTCTTCAATACGAACTCGAAAACGGCGATCGTCGTAGCAGAGGCAAGAGGTATAATCTTGCTCTCGGCAAGGCTCAAGGGAGTTGAGATAGCCGAATATACGCCTCTGCAGGTCAAGCAGGCAGTGGTAGGATACGGAAGAGCCGAAAAAAAGCAGGTAATAACGATGGTAACCTCGTTTTTGAACCTGCCCGCGCCCCCCAAGCCCGATGACACCGCGGATGCGCTCGCAATAGCGATCTGTCACGGTCATAGCGGCGCTTCAAAGCTCGCGCAGTATTACAACAAGTAAAAATCAGAGAAAAACGGAGAAAAATTATGTGGTGCAGTGATAAATGGCAGGATTACGAATTACTCGACGCATCGGACGGAGAACGCCTTGAGCGTTGGGGAAAATATATACTCGTCCGTCCCGATCCCCAGATAATCTGGAAGGGCGCGGCAAGACATCACGCCTGGAAGCAGGCAGACGGAGTTTACCGCCGTTCAAGTAGCGGTGGCGGCGGCTGGGTAAAGCACAAAATGCCTGAAACCTGGGATATTTCCTACGGAGACCTCAAATTCCGTCTAAAACCCATGGGATTTAAGCACACGGGACTCTTTCCCGAGCAGGCGACCAACTGGGATTGGTTCTCGTCTCTTATAAGGAACGCAAACAGACCGATCAAGGTACTTAACCTCTTTGCTTATACGGGCGGCGCAACCGTTGCGGCGGCAAAAGCGGGTGCGGCTGTCGTACACGTTGACGCATCAAAAGGAATGGTCGCTATGGCAAAGGAAAACGCGGCGCTTTCGGGACTCGAAACCGCCCCCATTCGCTATATAGTCGACGATTGTAAGAAATTCATCGAGCGTGAGATCCGTCGCGGCAATAAATACGATGGAATTATTATGGATCCTCCCTCATACGGCAGAGGCCCGAACGGCGAGGTCTGGAAGCTTGAGGATAACATAGACGAGCTTATCGGACTTGCTTCGCAGGTCCTCTCGCGCGAGCCGCTTTTCTTCCTCATAAACTCCTACACCACGGGACTTTCCCCCCTTACGATGAGCTACATCCTTGACTTGAAGGTGAGATCAGTCTACGGAGGTAAGGTAGAGTCAGGCGAGATCGGACTGCGCGTATCGCAAACGGGCTCGGTGCTTCCTTGCGGAGCAAGCACGCGCTGGACAAGCGCTAAATAAAGCCGAACAAAATATTATTTTCAGAAGGAAAAAACGATGTCTTATATCAAGATAAGAAATCTCAAATACTCATATAAGGACGATAACGATAATCCGATCCCCGTCCTGCGTGACGTATCCCTTGACATTGAAAAGGGAGAATACGTCGCGGTGCTCGGACATAACGGCTCGGGAAAATCGACCCTTGCAAAGCTCTTGAATCTCGTGATCGAGGATTACGATTTCTTCGAAGGAAGCATAGAGGTCGACGGCGTTGATATCACGTCCGAGGATATGACCGAGGACGATATATACGAGCTTCGTAAAAAGATCGGAATGGTCTTCCAGAATCCCGACAATCAGCTTGTCGCAACGATAGTGGAGGAGGACGTCGCGTTTGGTCCCGAAAATCTCGGCGTACCGCGCGAGGAGATAAGACAGCGCGTGGACTACGCCCTCAAGACCGTTGGAATGACCGAGTTCGCTCACCACGAGCCGCATAGACTTTCGGGCGGACAAAAACAGAGAATAGCAATCGCAGGAGTTATCGCTATGAAGCCCGACTGCATGATCTTCGACGAGTCCACCGCAATGCTTGACCCAATGGGTCGCAAGGACGTGGTGGAGACCATCGAAAAGCTCAACAAGGAAGAGGGCAAGACCGTCATAACAATCACGCACTATATGGACGAAGCGGTCAGAGCTGACCGAGTGATCGTCATCAACGACGGCAAGATCATTCTTGACGGCGCGCCGTCCAAAATATTTGCGCAGGCAGAGATCTTGCGTAGCGCAGGACTTGATCTTCCTCAGTGCGCCGATCTGCTTTTGCGATTGAGAGAAAAGGGAATCAAGCTTGAGGGAGAGATAAACACCCCCGAGCAGTGCGCACAAACGATAGCGCAGGCACTTAACCGATAAATTTGGAGTAGGTAATGTCAAAATTAACAGTTGAAAACGTTTCGTTCATCTATAGCGCAGGTACGCCCTTTGAGGTCAAAGCGCTTGACGGCGTAAGCGTGAATATAGAAGCAAATCGAATAACGGGAATCATCGGACACACAGGCTCGGGCAAGTCCACCCTCGTGCAGATGTTCAACGGACTTATCCGTCCCACCGAGGGCAGAATATTGCTCGATGGCGAGGATATTTGGGCAGATGCAAAGAAAATATCCGCGGTTCGTTACAGAGTCGGTCTCGTTATGCAGTATCCCGAATATCAGCTTTTTGAGGAGACCGTCGAGGCAGATATCGCATACGGTCCCAAGAATATGGGACTTGACGAAGCCGAGATTACCCAAAGAGTAATCGAATCGGCAAAATTCGTCGGACTCGAGGAGCAGGACCTCAAAAAATCCCCCTTCGATCTCTCGGGCGGTCAGAAGCGCCGCGCGGCGATCGCGGGCATTATGGCAATGCGCCCCGAGGTCCTCGTGCTCGACGAGCCATCCGCAGGACTTGACCCTGCAGGAAAAAAGTCGATATTCGAAGGAATAAGAAAATATGCCGAGGCAACGGGCGCAGCAGTTATAATTGTAAGTCACAGTATGGACGATATGGCAAAATACTGCGAGGATATCATCGTAATGTCTCATTCGAGAGTTGCTATGACTGGAAAGAGAAACGAGATCTTCTCAAGAGGCGACGAGCTCGAGGCGATTGGTCTCGGCGTGCCCCAGATGACCTACCTTATGCGCCTATTGGCTCAAAGGGGAATTAATTTGCCTCAGGACATATTCACCGTTGACGACGCTGAAGCGGCGATCATTGAGCTGTTCGGAGGTGCGAAATGAAAAGTATAGCCTTCGGACAGTATTATCCGTCCAATTCGATAATGCACAGACTCGACCCGAGAATGAAGATAATTATGGGAATTCTCTATATCGTGACTTGTTTTCTGTGCAAAAACGTCATCACCTTCGGAATACTCGCGCTCTCTGCGCTTCTGCTTATAATCATAAGTAAAATTCCGATCAAAATAGTCCTCAGATCGATAAAAGCCATAATATTCATTATGATCTTTACAGCGATACTCAACATCTTTTGGACAAAGGGCGAGGACTACGAGCTTTTGCTCTCGTGGCGCTTTATCAACATCTATTCAAGCGGACTTTATAACGCCGCGTTCATCGTCATCAGAATAGTGTCGATGATCATAGGTACGGGAATTTTCCTGACCTATACCACTACGCCGATACAGCTTACCGACGGACTGGAGCAGCTGCTCTCTCCGTTGAAGGTGCTGAAGGTACCCGTGCATGAATTTGCGATGATGATGACCATCGCGCTCCGCTTTATCCCCACGATAATCGAGGAGACCGAAAAAATAATGGCGGCGCAAAAGGCAAGAGGCGCAGATTTTTCAAACGGTTCGCTCGTGAAACGCGCCAAAGCACTTATCCCTGTGCTTATCCCGTTGTTTATATCGTCGTTCAGACGTGCGGGAGAGCTTGCTACCGCAATGACCTGCCGATGCTACAGAGGAGGCAAGGGAAGAACGAGACTTAACGTCCTGCGCTTTTCATTCAAGGATTTTGTTGCACTTTTCTTGGTTATCGCGTTCGGTACAGGAATAGTTTTGTTAAATATCTACGCCCCTGGATATACTATGTAAGGAGATGCTCGGAATGAAAATACTTCTTACACTTTCCTATCTCGGAACGAATTTCAGCGGCTATCAGGTGCAAAAAAACGCAAGAACGGTGCAAGGCGAGCTGAACGCGGCGGCGAGGTCGCTTTTCGGATACGACTGTGACGTTACCGGCTGTAGCCGTACCGACGCGGGCGTTCACGCCAATATGTTCTGTGCCACGGTCACGAAAAAGGGCGAGAGCTTTCTCGAAACTCATATTTCTGCCGACCGTATCCCCGCGGCAATGAATGCTCATCTGCCCACCGATATCGCCGTAGACCGCGCCGAGTGGGTAGACGATGACTTCCACCCGAGATACGACGTAAAATATAAGGAATACGTTTATAAAATAAGCAATCGTCCCACGCGAAATCCCTTTGAAGAAGGCAGAGCGTGGCATATTCCTTACGCTATAGATGACTACGCGATAGAAAAAATGAACCGCGCGTCACAATTCTACGTCGGCAAACACGATTTTTCAGCGTTTATGGCAAGCGGCTCGACCGTTGAATCAACGGTAAGAGAGGTCAACTATGCCGAAGTCAGCAAAAACGGCAATGAAATAATCTTCAAGGTCGCCGCAGACGGATTTCTTTACAATATGGTAAGAATAATGATGGGAACTCTCGTCGCAGTCGCGCAGGGAAAGATCGATCCCGAGGATATTCCGAGCATCATCGAGTCTTGCGACAGACAGCGCGCGGGCATGACCGCCGTTGCGGAAGGACTTTATCTCAACCGCGTAGTATATTGATCAAAAAACAGAAAGGAGGACGGGATATGAAAAAGAAAAAAGATAAAGAAATATCGTTTCTCGGTAAAGTGATTTTATTTTTCCGTTCACACGAAGAAAAGTATCAGATAACTCGTCTTCCTAAAAAAATAGTAAAAAAACAGAAGGCTTTAGCAGGCTACGAGTCTGCCGATGATCCTGTGGAGGCCAAGATATCCTTCGGCTTTGGAATAACAAAGGTGATCGTTATCACAGTCCTTTGTGTTTTCTTGGCAGCGGTGCTTTTGTTCGGAAGCGGCATAATGTCGTACGCGAACGTATATTATATGTTCAAGGACATCTCTTACATAAGCACTTTCAGCGAAACGAGACCCGAAACGCTCAGCTATTCGCAGTCGGTCGGCAATCAGACTTTTGCCTCGTTCAAAAACGGACTTGCAGTTGCAGGTGATAATGAAATAAAGCTCTTTACCTCAACGGGCAGAGTGACTATGACCGCAGGCTCGGACTATACTAATCCCCAAATATGCGCCTCGGATTCTTACGTCCTTATCTACGATCAGGGAAGCAACTCCTTTGCGGTATATAATTCGTTTATTTGCGTTTATTCCGAAACTCTCGATTATCCAATCAGCTCGGCGAGTATGTCGGATAACGGAAGCTTTCTTATCGTGACGAAATCTGCGGAATATCGCTCTGCGGTTCGCATTTATAATAACAAATTCAAACTTGAGACCGAATATTTAAAAAATGACCTTGTAATATCCGCCGAGCTGTCTTCAAACGGCAGATATGCCGCCATAGCGTCGCTTGACGCCGAGGGGGGAGAGAGCAAGGTTAATATAAGCGTTCTCGAAACAAAAAAGGGTAACCTAAAGTCATCTGCGACCGTAACCGACGTTCTTCCGTACAGGATCGCTTTTTTGTCAGGCGACCGAATAGCGCTTATTTGCTCGGAAAGCCTGTCCGTATATGACCTTAACGGCAATCGTAAAAACATTTTCGTCTATCCTGACAAGCTTTCGCGTATGTCTTACGCAAACGGAGGAATAGCTCTTTTGTTTGACGAAAGTGAAGCCGACGCAAGTGAGCTTCTGGTGGTATTTGACGACAACGGAGATCTAAAGCTGACGATCAAGATAGACGGCAACGTTTCAGACGTAAAAATGAATAAAGATCATATTTACCTGCTTTGCGACGATAAAATAATCAGGGTAGACACGACCTTCGGACATACCTCAACCGTAGCGTTTTTAGAGGAAGATGCGTGCTTGACGTTGCTTTCGGGCGGCGAGCTTTTGGCATGTACTCCAAGCCTTGCATATTACGTGAGCTTTGAGTGAATCGGCGCAGGTAGAGAATAGGAGATAGTTATGATAATTTTCATTGACGTTTTATTATTGGCTATCATCGTGTTTTCGACAGCAAGATTTGGAATCAAGGGATTGATCTGTTCAATTCTCGGTATGGGTAAATTTATAATCGCGTTTCTTGTCTCCCTCGCGCTTGGAAGTCCCGTTGGAATATTGCTTGCTAACGGAGTGGTGGGAAATGCGGTTTCCGATCACGTTTATAATAAGATCTACGGCTATTTCGACGGCGGAGAGAGCCTAACGGAGTTTTTTGCCAATATCCCCGACGGATTTTTAAAGGTTGTAAAGCTTTTCGGCGCTGACGTTGAAGCTTTGGAAGCTAAGTTCGGCAGTGCACAGGGAAGTGAGGCGGTCATAAAAGAGATGGCTGACGTTATCTCGGGACCGATATCCCGCACGCTTTCCGCAATAATCGCTTACGTCGTTATATTCGCAGCAGCGTATATAGTTTTGAGTATAGCTATAAAGGGATTCAGTAAGATCAGGATCCCGATCATAACCAAGATAGATAAGCTTCTCGGCATAACGCTTGGATTTGCACTTGGAATTCTCGGCGTCGCGTTTGTTGCCACGGCGATCTATTCGATACTTGAATTTATATCCGCAATAAAAAACAGCGAAGAAATTATGAAGATTTATTCGGATTCGCACGTATTCAAATTCATTTACGATTTGCGGATCTTTGAATTTATAAGAAAATTGATCTGATTGACAAAGGGTGAAATCAAATAATGATACTGTGTTCAAATTGCCACAAGAGAGTGGCTGTAATTTTCGTAACTAAGGTAGAAAACGGAGAGAAGGCATCGCAGGGACTTTGCATCAAATGTGCAAAGGACATGGGCCTTCCTATTGAAAATATGATGGGAGATATCTATAACAAAATGGGTATCTCCCCCGATCAGCTCGAGGATATGGAGGACGAGCTTGCCGAAATGATGCCCGACGGCGAGGACGGCGGTGCTCCCGCAATAGATCTCCCCAAGCTCTTCAAGGATAGCGGACTTGCCGAGATGATGAAGTCTGCGGCTGAAAATCTGCCCAAGAAGGACGAGGGAGGCAATATAGTTCCCGTAAATCCGAGCAAAAGCAAGAAAGAAGCGCCCAAGGGCAATAAGCAGGGCAAGACATATAAATTTCTCACGACTTACTGTAAGAATCTCACGCAGAGCGCAAGAGAGGGTAAGCTTGACCGAATAGTCGGACGAGACCGCGAGACCGACAGAGTCATTCAGACTCTCTGCCGCCGTCAGAAGAACAATCCCTGTCTTATAGGTGAGCCCGGAGTAGGTAAAACCGCGATCGCAGAAGGACTTGCCATCCGAATTGCCGACGGCAACGTGCCCTATAAGCTCAAGGACAAGGAGATATTCCTCGTTGACCTCACCGCGCTCGTCGCGGGCACACAGTTCCGCGGACAGTTCGAGTCGAGAATTCTCGGACTGCTTGCAGAGGTCAAGGAGCACGGCAGAGCCATTCTCGTTATCGACGAGGTCCATAACATCGTCGGCACGGGAGATGCAGAGGGAAGCGTCAACGCGGCTAATATCTTGAAGCCCGCACTTTCTCGCGGAGAGGTCAGGATCATTGGTGCGACTACGCTCAACGAGTACAGAAAATATATCGAAAAGGACTCGGCTCTTGAGCGCCGTTTTCAACCCGTGACCGTAAACGAGCCCTCCGTATCCGAAGCAGTAGAGATGCTTCGTGGTATCAGCCACTATTATGAGGAATTCCATAAAATCAGAATTCCCGAGGGCATACTCAATAAGGCTGTAGTCCTCTCCGAACGCTATATAACCGACAGATATCTTCCCGATAAGGCGATCGACCTTCTCGACGAGGCGGCGTCGAAGCTTTCACTTTCCTCCGCGGAGCTTAATGAGTCACAGGAGATAAGAGACAAGCTTTTGACTCTCAAATCCGACAGAGAGGGACTCGAGGCATATATGACCACGGACGACAAGGAGATCCAGAAAAAGTACGAGGAGATCACCAAGATACAGTCCGAGGAAATGCGCCTTTCCAACCGTCTAGACGAGCTGACTGAAGAATGTGAAAAGGTAGTATTGACCGAGGAGCATTTAGCGGACGTCATCGAGCTCTGGACTGGAATTCCCGCAACCTCGATAACCGAGAACGAATACGCGCGAATCGATAGCCTCGCCGACAGACTTAAGAAGAAGCTTGTCGGTCAGGACGTTGCGGTCGATGCAGTAGCGAGAGCTATAAAGAGGAACAGAGCAGGTATCTCCTATAAGAGAAAACCCGTTTCCTTTATTTTCGCAGGTCCTACAGGAGTAGGTAAGACCGAGCTTGTAAAAACGCTCGCCGCCGACCTTTTCAACTCCCCTGAAACGCTTATAAGACTTGACATGTCCGAATTTATGGAGAAGCATTCGGTCTCTCGTATCATCGGCTCGCCTCCCGGATACGTTGGCTACGACGACGCGGGACAGCTCACCGAAAAGATACGCCGCAGACCCTATTCGGTCGTCCTCTTTGACGAGATCGAAAAGGCTCATCCCGACGTGCTCAATATACTTCTTCAGATACTTGACGACGGACGTATCACCGACGCTCACGGCAAGACCGTAAACTTCGAAAATGCGATCATCGTAATGACCACCAACGCAGGCTCGGAGAACCGCGGCGGAGTAGTGGGCTTTACCGCAGATTCGACAAAGCTCGATGCCGACAAGACCGAAAAGGCGCTTTCTGCGTTCCTTCGCCCCGAGTTTATCAACAGAGTTGACGAAATAATCACATTCCGCAGTCTTACCGTAGAGGATTTCGGCGAGATCGCAAAGATAATGCTCTCCCAGCTTGCCGACGTGCTCGCAGAAAAGGGAATTGAACTCAAATATAGCGACGACGTCGCGAAAACCGTGGCGCAGGGCTCGTTCTCAGAAAAATACGGAGCAAGAAATATGCGCAGATATATACAAAAGAACATTGAGGATAAGCTAGCCGAAAAGCTTATATCCGACTATACGGGAAGCTATACGAAGGCGATCCTTTCAACCGAAAACGGCGAGATAACCGCAAAATGCCTGTAAAAATCTTATTTTGACAAAGGAGGAAAGAGAATATGATAGATCCGCATATTCCCGATCTTTCAACGCTTGAAAAAAAGCTGGGAACGAGCCTCTCCGAAGGACTTCCGGCAAGAGAAGCGAGAGTAAGACTTGAAAAAGATAAAAAGCACGACAATAAATCACTTTTCGTTAGCCGAAGGCGCCCCGCTTGGACGTCGCTGCTGACGTTTGCGGGCTCGCCATACGCTCTGTTGCTTTTGACAACCTCACTGTTGACGGCACTTTTTGGAAAGACCGTGCTTGGTTGGTCTGTGTTTGCCATAACGCTTGCGGCGACCGCTTTGGGCGGAATTCTTATACTGAACGCCCAGAAAACGTTTGGATCGATGGGAGAGTATGCCTCCCCCATGGTCAAGGTAAAGCGCGGAGGCAACGTATTTTATACCGACGGCAGAAATCTCGTCGAGGGCGACGTCATATTATTAAAAGGCGGAGATCTGCTCACTTGTGATGCACGACTTATAAGAAGTGAGGGCTTGACGGTTGATGAACTCATTATAAGAAATGACGGCATCATAAAACGCCGTGTAGACAAGCATTTCGACGCTGTATGCGACGAAAAAAACTGTGAGACTCCCGATGCGGCAAATATGCTCTATGCAGGAAGCGCGGTCATCAGCGGTCAGGCAACGGCGCTTGTAGTCGCCACGGGCGAAGACGTATATCTCCACGAGCGCATCCGCAACGGAGAGCTTGGCGGTAAGGACTCCGAGCCTGCAGGGGCTAAAGCGATCAAGCCGACGCTCTATAAGATATCGTTCCTTTGTGCCTCGGGTATACTTATCCTCTCTCTTATCGGACTTATGACCCTGCACGGCAAGGAGATATTCGTATGTAATTTCACTATGCTGCTCTCGGCGGTTTTTCTTGTCACAACGGAGCTTTTAAGCGGCGGTGCAAGATACGTGTTCTCGTCGTACGTAAAGAGGCTTGCACAGAAAAAACGCGACAAAAACAAAAATGCCTTGCGCGCATACGTTCGAAGCGTTAAAGCCTTGGATACGCTTGCTACAGTCTCCGATCTTGTTTTCGTTGGCTCGGCAGGACTTTGCGGCGGAAGCTTCTCGCTTTCCGCAACCTATACGGCAAACGGAGTGATTGAAAATCTCGACACCTCAACGAATGACGGCTCGAGAATACTTTCTCTCATACACACATATGTAAAAGCACAAAGGGAGGGCGGGATCGAGAACGATCTGAGTGCCGACGGTTGTCTTGATGCACTTTATGCTCACCTCCGCGCGAGCAAATTCGATATAAGCGGTGCGTCGTTAGCGATAAAATCACTTTACTTCGCAAAGGATGCTAAAAACGGCTTTGAATATGCCTGCGCCGAGACCGATAACGAAATATTCAGAACCTCACTTATTACTGATTCCAAGATACTTACTTTATGCGATTATATCCAAGACGGAGCACATACAAGAGCTATCAACGATCGGGATATAGCCGAGATCAAGGAATTCGCCCAAGCCGCCGCAGAAAACGGACTCAGATGCCTTTATTGCATCTCCGAAAAGGACAGAAACACGGTGCTTGAGGGTGTTATAACTCTTTATCAGCCCGAGGACAAGGCGCTTGAGCCCACAGTCGCGGAAATGAAGCGATTTGGAATAAAGGCCACCGTTTTGCTTACTGCCGAGAACGATATCAACTCAAATCTCGTATCAAATTGCATAGAAAAAGGAATTTTGTCGGGCAATACGGCATTCGCGTCGGAGTTCAAGAAGAATGATAAAAGTGTGATCGACGGGCTTGGCAGATATGATGCTTACGTCGGCTTCAGCGTGCGCGAGTATGCGGAGCTTATAGCAGAGATGAGAAAAAGAGGCGCAAAGATAGCCGCATACGGCGTTGCAAACGAATATAATGAAATCTTGGCTCGCGCAGATATTGCAATAAGCTGTGATACTATTGAATATTCAAGCGATAAATATCGTGAATCGGTTTACGAAAGGGTTGCCCCCGAGGGCAGAGATACAAACGAGCGCGCCTCACAGCAGACTCGACTGTTATCAAAGGTCATAGTCCGACGTGCCAATGAAAGCGGCGGCGGAGCCGCGGCAGCATTCAAGGCGATCAAAACGTCGAGAAAAGCCTACGTTTCCTTTGCACAAGCATTGTTGCTCTTTACGTTGCTTATGAGTGGTCTCGTATCATTTACAGTAATGACGGTGCTTACGGGCAATATACTGCTCGACCCCTTGCAGACCGTTGCACTTTCCGCAATGTTCGCGTTCCTTTCCGTCACGGTATTCAGCCGTGCCGAGCAGACCGACAGGGTGCTTGCTCAGTCGAGAGATTTTACAAGCTATCCGATCGAGCTTATCAAGCAAAACATCCCATCTGTTATCTCCCGAGCACTCGTCGCCGCAGTAATTGCTATCCTCATAAAAATATTCGATTATGCAGGAATCTTTGGCACATACACTACCTATAAGCTTCCCGTGTTTATATGTCTGTTGCTTACGGTGTTCGTAGAGGTATTTATGATCAATCGTAAATTCACCAAAAAAGGCGAGGGAAGAAGCAACTGCTGGCTTAAGGTCATAATAGCGTATACCGTTGCGATAGCGATATGTGCATTTTCAACTCAAAACGTCTTCAGCTCGGAGTTTTATCCTATGGGTTGGGGCACGCGTGAGTATTTCGTGATTCCCGCGTATATAGTGCTCTATGCGATCGCGATTCTTGTAGTATATTTGATCTCAAGAAACAGAAATAAACGCTGAAAAAAAGCATATATTTTATCAAGACTGTCTTTTTGGGCAGTCTTGATATTTTTGGGAGGTGTTTGTATGCGAAAGATGAGTACTGACGAGCTGCGGCAGTTAGAGGTAATAAACCTTTGCGGAGGGGAAAGACTCGGCTATCCCTGCGAATTTGAAATAGATATCGATGACGGACGAATACTGTCGTTCACGGTGCCGAAAAACAACGGATTTTCTTTGTTTGGCAAGAAAGATGAGCTGATGATCCCGTGGTGTAAGATAGAATGTATCGGAGAAGATGCTATTCTCGTCAAAATAACGCAAAACGAGCTGTCAAACTGCGAATGCTTCTGCAAAACGGGCAGAAAGGGAAGATTTTTTAAATGAAAATGTAAATAATATGTAAACATTTGCCTTTGCTGTTGCAATTTTATATATTATATGGTATAATCCGTAGTGCTGTGCAAAAAGCACGGCAGAAAAATATTATCACACACACAGTACCACGATTGCGGTGTCGGTGTCTCCTTTATCCTTGTACAAAGGGAGATTGCGCCGCCAAAGCTACTGTGGTGGAAAAACCGAAGGAGGACATAAAAATGTCTATTATTTCTATCAAGCAGCTGCTTGAAGCAGGCGTCCATTTCGGACATCACACAAGAAGATGGAACCCCAAGATGCAGGAGTACATCTTTACCGAGAGAAACGGCATCTACATCATCGACCTTCAGAAGACTGTTAAGAAGTTTGAAGAAGCTTACATGTTCGTTCGAGATCTCGCAGCAAACAACGGCACCGTTCTTTTCGTAGGAACCAAGAAGCAGGCGGCAGAGGCTATCAAGGAAGAGGCTGTACGTTGCGGACAGTACTACGTAAACGTTCGTTGGCCCGGCGGTATGATGACTAACTTCAAGACCATCAAGAGATCCATCGCAAGACTCAACAGCCTTAACAAGATGGCAGAGGACGGCACCTTTGATATGCTTCCCAAGAAGGAAGTAGCAAAGCTTCAGAAGGAGATCTTCGACCTCGAGAAGAACCTCGGCGGTATCAAGACCATGGAGCAGCTTCCCGACGCGATCTTCATCGTAGATCCCCGCAAGGAGAGAAACGCAGTTCTCGAAGCAAAGAAGCTTGGTATTCCGGTAATCGCTATCGTAGATACCAACTGCGATCCTGACGACGCAGACTACGTTATCCCCGGAAACGACGACGCTATCCGCGCTATCAAGCTCATCTCTTCCGTAATTGCAGATGCAGTTATCGAGGGTAAGCAGGGCGAGCAGACTGCAGAGGCAGAGGTTGAAAAGACCGAGGCTGAGGCAGAAGAGGACGCAGAGGCTTAATTTAAGCTGAAAAACAGCGGTTGTTAAGCTAAACTTACCAACCGCTTTATTTTGAGAAAAATAATTCGTAAAATATAGAAAGGAATAATCCAAAATGGCTACTATTACAGCAAAAGACGTTGCTGCTCTCAGAGCAAAGACCGGTATCGGAATGATGGAGTGCAAGAAGGCACTCGTTGAAGCTGACGGTGATATGGAAGCTGCTATCAAGCTTCTTCGTGAGAAGGGTGAGCTTAAGGCAGAGGCAAAGATGGCTACGAGAATCGCAGCAGACGGTATTGTTGACGTTCTTTCCGAGAATGGCAAGACCGCTATCGTTGAGGTTAACACCGAGACCGACTTCGTTGCAAAGAACGACACCTTCAAGGCATTCGTAAAGAACCTTCTTAAGACCATCATCGCTAGCAACCCTGCAAACGTTGAGGAGCTTCTCGCATCCGACTACGAGGGTGTTACCGTTGACGCCAAGCTCAAAGAGCTTATATTCCAGATCGGTGAGAAGATCACCATCCGCCGTTTCGCAGTTGTTGACGGCGTAACCAGCACCTACATCCACGGCCTCGGCTCTATCGGTGTTATCGTTAAGTTCGATACCGACTGTGCAGACCACGCTGATTTTGCAGAGTTCGCAAAGAACATCGCACTTCAGGTTGGTGCATACCCCACTCCTTACCTCAACAGAGAAGCAGTTCCTGCAGAGGTTATTGAGAACGAGAAGAGCATCATCAAGGCTCAGCTCGCTAACGATCCCAAGATGGCTAACAAGCCCGAAAAGGTTCTTGACGGCATTATCACCGGTAAGCTCGGTAAGTTCTACGAGGGCAACTGTCTCGTAGACATGGAGTACGTTAAGGCAGACGATCACGAGACCGTTGCTAAGTACGTTGCAAATAGCGCAAAGGCTATGGGCGGCTCCATCGCAATCGCATCCTTCGTTCGTTTCGAGAAGGGCGAGGGCATCGAGAAGAAGCAGGAAGACTACGCAGCAGAGATCGCAAAGCTCTCCGGTGTTAAGCAGTAATTCCTGACACAT